>NZ_JBIFFV010000009.1:0-186473 GCF_043557345.1 Sulfitobacter sp. 1A12157 | reverse complement strand
AGCACATCAATCTCACCGGTGAATATCGTTGGCCAAAGCCTTAGCGTAGGATTCCGCCCCCTCCCGCAAACGACCCCAGATAGGGCGACACGAAATCGGTGAGGTTCAGGATATTGCCGATCAGGCTGAGGATCAGCACGCCGATGACGGTGCCCCAGACCCGACCGAAACCACCCTTCAGCACGGTGCCGCCGATGATGACGGCGGCAATCGCCTCCAACTCCCAGAGCACCCCGGTCGAGGCCGAGGCCGAGCCGAGGCGCGGTACATACATGATCGTCGCGATGCCCACCAAAATACCCAAGGCGGCATAGGAGATCAGACGGGTGCGATTGACGTTCACATTGGAATAATGCGCCACATGTTCGTTCGACCCGGTGGCGGCGCAGTGGCGGCCATAGACGCTGCGCGACATGATGATCTCACCAATGATGACCACCAGCGCGAAAACGATGATCGGCCAGCTGATCCCGAGGATGCCGTCGAAATAGACGGGCCGGTAAAAACTGCGCAGACCGAAATCGAGCGACAGGGTGCCGCCATCCGCCAGCCACGTCACCAGCGAGCGGTAAATGCCCATGGAGCCAAGCGTGACGATGAAGGCCTCAATACCAAGCGCGGTGATCAAAAAGCCGTTCAACAGCCCCGCCAGCAGCCCCGCCACGATGGCCGTGAACATGCCCAACAGGATGATCGGCACGCCGACACCAAGGCTCGGCAAAGCGGCGTTCATCACCAAGATCATCAGCCCCGCGATGAAGGCCGCCATCGACCCCACCGACAGGTCAAGCCCCCCGGCGGTGATGACAAAGGTCATGCCCACCGCGATGATCCCGATAAAGGCCGAACGGGCGAGCACGTTGGTGATATTCGCAGCACTCAGGAAGTTGGAATTCAGCGCCGTGCCGATCACCACCAGAACGATCAGCGCGATGATCGGCCCGAGGACAGACATCGACGGCAGGCGGAAGCTTTTGGTGTGAGCTGTGGTTACATCTGTCATCTTCGGTTTCCTTAACCCGTCATCGGCATTTGTTCGGCGCTCAGCCCCATGGAGAGGCGGACAATCGCGTCTTCTGTGATCTCGCCCGCGTTCAGCGTGCCGCTGACCTCGCCCAAACGCATGACCATCACGCGGTCGGCAAGCCCGATGAGTTCGGGCATCTCGGAGGTGATCACGATAATGGCGTGGCCTTGATCGGCCAATTTGCGCAGGAAGGCATAGATTTGCTGCTTGGTGCCGATGTCGATGCCGCGAGTGGGTTCATCGACGATCAGGATGCGCGGCTCAGAGAGCATGATCTTGGCCAGCAACAGTTTTTGCTGGTTGCCGCCCGACATATTGCCGACGCGCACGTCACGGCTGCCTGCGCGAATGTCGAACGCGCTAATGGCTTCCGTCAGAGCGTTTTCCTCTGCGCTGCGGTCGATCAGGAAACCGCCGAATTTATGCAGGTTTTGCAGGGTCAGGTTCTCACGCATGCCGCGGTCCAGCAGCAACCCGCGCAGCTTGCGGTCTTCGGTCAGATAGCACAGCCCGGCCTGTTGCGCATCGCTCGGCTTCTTGAACTGCACCGGCTCGCCAAAAAGCGTGACACGCTCGGCGTTTGCCGGGCGCAGCGCGGCCAGACCCTCCATCACCTCGGTCCGGCCAGAGCCGATGAGCCCGCCGAGCCCGAGGATCTCCCCCTGTCGCAGCGAAAAAGACACATCGCTGGCAAAGCCCGGCACGCTGAGGTTTTCGACCCAGAGCACCTCTGGCGCGCTGCGGTCCACGCCGGGTTTGGCGGGGTAGAGGTCGGAGACATCGCGGCCCACCATGGCGGTGGCCATTTCGTCTTCGGTGATCTCAGAGGTCGGGCTGGATTGCACCACCGCGCCATCGCGCATGATGGTGACATGGTCCGAGATCTTGGCCACCTCGTCCAATTTATGCGAGGTGAACAAGACCGCCGTTCCCGCCGCGCGCAGGGCCGCGACCTGTTTGAACAGCACATCGGTCTCCCGTTTTGTCAGTACCGCGGTCGGCTCGTCCATGATCAACACCCGCGCATCGCGCGACAGGGCCTTGGCGATCTCGACCATCTGCTTGTCGGAGTTCGACAGGCGCGAGACCAGCGCATCCGGAGAGACATTGCAGGCCACCCGGTCAAGATAGTCGCGCGTGCGCCGCCGCATCTCGGCCTTGTCGAGCAGCGGCCCGCGTTTCAACTCGCGGCCCAGAAAGATGTTCTGCTCAACGGTGAGCTGTTCGGCCAAGTTGAATTCTTGGTGGATCATCACGATCCCGGCCATCTCGCCCTCGTGCAAACTGTCGAAACGGGTGGTCGCACCGTCGAGTTCGACGGCGCCTTTCGTGGGCAGTTGATAGCCCGCCATGATCTTCATCGTCGTCGATTTGCCCGCCCCGTTCTCACCGATCAGCGCATGCACGGTCCCCGGCTCCAGCGCGAGGGTCACGCCGTGCAGCACTTCGATCGAGCCGAAGCTTTTGCTCACGTCGCGCAGGGCAAGAACGGGGGTGGCACTCATAGCTTGGTCCACGCCGCATCATTGGCCGAGGACGTGACACAGGCGGTGATGAAACGCATCCCCGCCATGCCCGCCGTGATGTCCGGCAGCACGCCCATGGCGCTTTCGCGGCGCGCCCCGCCCTGCACGGCGCGGATCGCATCGGCGGCCTCGTTATAGATCGTGGCGAACCCTTCGAGGTACCCTTCGGGGTGGCCGCCGGGAATGCGGCTTACCGCTTGCGACGCCTCAGACGCCCCTGCCCCGTTGCGTGTGATCAGGCGCTTCGGCTCTCCCAAGGGGGTGAACCACAGGTAGTTGGGATCCTCTTGCGACCATTCCAAGCCGCCCTTGTCGCCATAGATACGCAGCTTCAGCGCGTTCTCATTGCCCGGGGCCACTTGGCTTGACCACAGCATGCCGCGCGCGCCACCGGCGAACCGCAGCATCATATGGGCGTTGTCATCCAGCTTGCGCCCCGCGCCCCAGCATTGCAGATCGGCGGCAAGGCTTTCGACCTCCAGACCGCTGACAAAACAGGCGAGGTTATGGGCATGGGTGCCGATATCACCCACCGAGCCGCCCGCGCCCGAGCGTGCGGGATCGGTGCGCCACTCGGCCTGTTTGACGCCTTCGTTCTCCGCCGGGGCAGTTAGCCAGTCCTGCGGATATTCCGCCTGAACGATGCGGATCTCGCCCAGATCACCTGCCGCCACCATGGCCCGCGCTTGGCGGATCATCGGATAGCCGGTGTAATTATGGGTGAGGATGAAGAGTGCCTCGGCCTCAGCGACGCTGGCCGCCAACGCCTCCGCATCCTCCAGCGTGGAGGTCAGGGGCTTGTCGCAGATCACATGGATGCCCTTGGCCAAGAAGGCCTTCGCGGCAGCGGCATGAACGTGGTTGGGCGTGACGATCGAGACCGCCTCGATCCCGTCTTCGCGGGCAGCTTCGGCCTCGGCCATCTCTTCGAAACTGCCGTAGGAGCGCGGGATGCCCAAAGCCTCTGCACTGGCGGCGGATTTCTCGGGGGTCGAAGAGAGCGCGCCTGCCACCAGATCAAACCGGTCGTCGATGCGCGAGGCGATGCGGTGCACCCCGCCGATAAAGGCGTCATTGCCGCCGCCCACCATGCCAAGTCGAATACGTGCCATCAGTCGATCCCCAGCATCTTGCGGTTTGCTGCCTCATCGGTGCCGCCATCGGCGAAATCGTCAAAGGCTTTGTCGGTCACGCGAATGATGTGATCGGAGACGAATTGCGCCCCCTCGCGCGCGCCGTCTTCGGGGTGCTTGAGGCAGCATTCCCATTCCACCACGGCCCAGCCATCGAAATCATTCGCCGCCATTTTGGAAAAGACAGCGCCGAAATCAACCTGCCCGTCGCCCAGCGACCGGAACCGCCCGGCGCGGTCTGTCCAGCTTTGATAGCCTGAATAGACCCCCTGACGGCCCGTCGGGTTGAACTCGGCATCCTTGACGTGGAACATCTTGATCCGGTCTTTGTAGATGTCGATGTTATCAAGGTAATCAAGGCATTGCAGGACGTAGTGACTGGGATCATAGAGCATGTTGGCCCGCGCGTGATTGCCCGTGCGCTCCAAAAACATCTCATAGGTGATGCCGTCATGCAGGTCTTCGCCGGGGTGGATCTCATAGCAGACATCGACACCGCAGTCTTCGGCGTGGTTCAAGATCGGCAGCCAACGCGCGGCGAGTTCGTCAAAGGCCGTCTCGATCAGCCCCGCCGGGCGCTGCGGCCAGGGGTAGACATAGGGCCAAGCCAGAGCGCCCGAGAAGGTCGCATGCGCCCCGATCCCCATGTTTTTCGACGCCGAAAGCGCGAGTTTCACCTGCTCGACCGCCCATTCCTGCCGCGCCTTGGGATTGCCGCGCACTTCTTCGACGGCGAAGCCGTCAAAGGCCGTGTCATAGGCCGGATGCACGGCGACCAACTGGCCTTGGAGATGGGTCGAAAGCTCGGTCACCTCCACGCCGTTTTCGACCGCCTTGCCCTTGAACACGTCGCAGTAATCCTTGCTCGACGCGGCCTTGGCCAAGTCGATCAGCCGCGCGTCCCAACTGGGCACTTGCACGCCTTTGTAGCCACAATCGGCGGCCCATTTGGTGATGCTGTCCCAAGAGTTGAAAGGCGCGTCATCGCCCGCGAATTGCGCCAGAAACAGTGCCGGTCCCTTGATCGTCTTCATGATGTTCCTCCCTTTCCCCGGCTCAAACGAACCGGTTCACGATGTTCTCCAGAATTTCCTGCCGGCCCGAGCGGGGCTGCGGGTTGATACCGTCATGGACGACCTGCGCGGCGATTGAGGCCAGATCCCCCTCCAGCATCGCCTTGGCCTTGGGCGTCTCCCACCCCGCGTAGCGCTCGGCGCGCATGGCCTCGATCGTGCCATCCTCAAGCATGGCGGCGGCGGCTTTGAAGCCCCGCGCGCAGACATCCATCGCACCCGCATGGGCCGCAACGAGATCGATGGGGTCAAGCGATTGCCGCCGCAGCTTGGCGTCGAAATTGGTGCCGCCGGTGGTGAAACCACCTGCTTTGAGCACCTCGTAATAGGCCAGCGCCACTTCGGGCACGTTGTTGGGAAATTGATCCGTGTCCCAGCCCGATTGATAGTCGTTGCGGTTCATGTCAATCGAGCCAAAAATCCCCAAGGACGCGGCCAGCGCCAGTTCATGTTCGAACGAATGGCCCGCAAGGATCGCATGGCCCTGTTCGATGTTCATCTGAACGTCGTTCTCCAGCCCGAATTCCTTGAGGAAACCATAGACCGTGGCCACGTCGAAATCATACTGATGTTTGGTCGGCTCCTGCGGCTTGGGCTCCACCAGAATGGCGCCCTCGAAGCCGATCTTGTGTTTGTATTCCACCGCCATCTGCAAGAAGCGCCCGGCCTGCTGGCGTTCGCGTTTCAGGTCGGTGTTGAGCAGGGTCTCATAGCCTTCGCGCCCGCCCCAGAGAACGTAGTTCTGACCGCCCAGCTTATGGGTCGCATCCATGCAGGCTTTGACCGTGGCGGCGGACCAAGCAAAGATCTCAGGGTCGGGGTTGGTGGCCGCGCCCGACATGAAGCGCCGGTGGCCAAAAAGGTTCGCCGTGCCCCAAAGCAGCCTGGTTTTGGAGCCTTCCATCTTGGTGCCGAGATAATCGATGATCTCTTCGAAATTGCGCAGGCTTTCGGCAAATGTGTCCCCCTCGGGGCGGATGTCGGCATCGTGCCAGCAGAAGAAGGGCGCGTTCAGCAGATCGAACATCTCGAAGGCCACATCGGCCTTGAGCTTTGCCAGGTCCATCGTGTCACCGAACCACGGGCGCTCGAATGTCTGCCCGCCAAAGGGATCGCCGCCCGGCCATGCGAAGGAATGCCAATAGGCCACGGCGAAACGCAGGTGATCCTCCATCCGCTTGCCCATGACGACCTCGTCGGGGTTGTAGTGGCGAAAGGCCAGATCGGCCCCCTCGGGATCATAGGTCAGGGGCTTAATATCTTTAAAGAAATCAGTCATCTATCTTCGGCCTTCATCCTGTCGGTCAATGTGTCGGCGGGCAGATTGTCCCGCACATAAATCGTCGGCACGAGGTCCGGCATCGGCGGCAAATCCTTTTGGTCGATCAAAGCGCGCAAGACGGTGAAGGCGCGGTTGATCTCGACATCCGGGCGCTGGTCAATCACCAGATCGATATGCCGATCAAGCAGCGCCTGACGTGAATGCGCCACCAGTTCATGCACCACGCAGAAGGGCCGCTCTCCCTGCCCCTCTTGCAGCGCGGCGATCAACCCGCTGTTGCCCGCGCCCACATTGTAAAGCGCGGTCAGCTCTTTCAGACCGAGCGCCTGACGCGTCTGCGCGTTCAGCACCTCTGCGTCGTCCTTCGTCATGATCGGATCCAGCAATTCAACCTGCGGAAAATCGGCCTGCAACACGTCGCGAAAGCCGGTCAGACGCTCTGCGTGGTCGCGCGCATCCAGCGAGCCTGCAAAGGTCTGCACACACCCGCCCTGCCCGCCATGGGCAAGCCCTACCATACGCCCCGCCGTGCGCCCGGCGGCGATGTTGTCGATCCCGATATAGGCGGCGCGGGCGACCTGCGGCAGGTCGGAGACGAGGCCCACCACGGCCACCCCCTTGTCCCGCAGGGCGGCCAAGGGTGCCTCAAGCGCCGCGCTTTGCAGGCCGACGATGGCGACACCGTCGAAATCCCGTTCCAGCAGGTCCGAGATGCTGTCTTGCAGCCCTTCGACCGCAAAGGCCGCGACCTCGATCACCTCGGCGGTGACGCGTTCGGTGGCCTGATGGGCGGCGGTATGTTCGATGTGTTCACGGATGCGGTTGAAAAAGGCGTTGGAGCCACGGGGGATCAGGAAAGCGAGCCGATAGATCCGCCCGCGTGACAGGTTCGCCGCCGCGACATTGCGCACATAGCCAAGCGCCGCGACCGCTTCGCGCACCTTGGCAATGGACTTTTCCGCCACGTTGCCGCGGTTGTTGATCACCCGGTCCGCGGTGGCATAGCTCACCCCAGCCGCGCGTGCGACATCGCTCAACGTCGGACTTGTCATGGCCCCTCCCCCACGCGCTGGCCCTCCCAGCCTGCGCATCTCGGGCCTATCTAGGGGGATATTTTGATATACGTCAATCATTTTTGATAGACGTATATCATTTATAGGCTATGGCACAGGCAAGCGGGGGACACCATCCGCAGCCAACCAACTGATAAACTTATGTTTTTAAGCCGGTCTGTCCACGTGACTTACCGCGTGGCTGCCATCTCGCTGGCGTGCAATGGGCCGGGGTGAATGCAAGCGACCTGATGCAGCGACTGGCCCGGCTGAGGCACGATCTGTGCGCAATCCGCCTGCGCCCGCGGGCAGCGGCCGCGGAAGACACAGCCTGAGGGCGGGTTTATCGGCGAGGGCATGTCGCCCGACATCGGCAGGATCCGCTTGGCGCGCTCGGCCACGGGATCGGGGATCGGCACGGCGGAAAGCAGTGCCTGCGTATAGGGATGCTGCGGATCGTCGTAGAGAAGCGCCTTCGGTGCCTTTTCCATCACCCGGCCCAGATAGAGCACCATGACCTCGTCCGAGATGTTCTTCACCACGCTGAGGTCATGGGCGATGAAGATCATCGCCAGCCCCAAATCGCGCTGCAACTCTTTCAGAAGTTCGATCACCTGCGCCTGAATCGAGACATCGAGCGCCGAGACCGGCTCGTCGCAGATCAGCAGCTTCGGCTCCACGATCAGCGCCCGCGCGATGCCGATGCGCTGGCACTGGCCGCCGGAGAACTCATGCGGGTAGCGGTTGATCATCTGCGGCAGCAGGCCCACGCGTTCCATTATCTGCACCACCCGGGCGCGGCGCTCGCGGGCGGGGACGTCGGGGCGGTGGGTCTTCAGCGGCTCGGCGATGATTTGCCCCAGCGTCATACGCGGGTTGAGCGAGGCGAGCGGATCTTGAAACACCATCTTAATTTCGGAGCGGTAGGGTTTCATCCGGCGCGGGGAGAGCGACAGAAGATCGGTCTCGCCCTGCCATATGACCTGCCCCTCGGCCGGCACCATCTGGATCAGCCCGCGCGCAAGGGTAAACTTGCCGCAGCCGGATTCGCCGACCACGCCGAGGGTCTTGCCGGGCTCGAGATCGAAGCTGACCCCGTTGACCGCATGCAGGATGCGTGGCTTGGTCCAAGGCATGTCGCCCGCGCGGGTGATCGGGAATTTGACGTGCAGGTCGCGGACGGAAAGCAGCGGGCTCATGCGGTGAGCTCCGCGATGGGACGGTGGCAGGCGCGGGCGCGGGCACCGCCGAAGGGGGCCAGGGGCGGCATCACGCGGCAATCGAAAACGAAGAGCACATGCAAGATGTTGCCTCGCGGCAGCCAATGACGGCGGCTTCGCGCCGAGGCGGCGCGAGGTTGTGAAGAGTGCCCCCCCGCCCCCGGTCTGCCCCGGGCGGCGGGGTTCGACCCTGCGTTGAGCGCGCCTAGCCGCGCGCGCCCCAAGTGTCGGACAGGCGGTAACCGCCCGGCCAAGGGTCATCGGGGTCAAGCATATGTTGATGGATGCCCGTGACCCAGCCCCGGCCTGACAGTTCCGGCAGGATTGCCGCATGTTCGCCCACCCGCGTCTCGCCCAAGATACGCCCTGTGAAGGTCGACCCGATCAGCGATACGGTGGTCAGACTGTCCTCCAGCCCCATTTCCCCCCGCGCGTGCAGCAGGGCCATCCGCGCGCAAAGCGCTGTGCCAGTGGGGGAGCGGTCCACCTTGCCGGGCTGGATCGCCACCGCCGCCCCGGCGCGCAGGCCGGTCTCATCGCGGGTCACCGGACCGGCGAACAGGCAGAAAGAGAAATGCTGCCAATCAGGGTTCTCAGGGTGGTCAAACCGCATCGCCGCATTGGCCGCATCGGTGATCCGCACGCCAAGCCGCGCGATGTCATGGGCCTCATGCGCCTCTAGCGAAAACCCCATGGCGGCGGCATCGACGACGACGAAACTGTCGCCACCATAAGCGGTATCGACGGTGAGCGTGCCCAGCCCTTCGACCTCAAGCGGCACATTCAACCGGGCTGCGAAGCTTGGCAGGTTCTGCACGAAAATACGCTCGGCCTTGCCATTGCGACATTCGGCGCGGACCTTCACCAGCCCGCCCGGCGCTTCGAGGGTTAGATCCGTCACAGGTTCCGTCATCGGCAAGATGCCCCCGTCGAGCAGCACGGTCGAGACGCAAATCGAGTTGGAGCCGGACATCGGCGGCGTGTCTTCCGGCTCCATGATGATAAAAGCCGCATCGGCGCGGGGGTCTTTCGGCGGGACCAGCAGGTTCACATGACGAAACACCCCGCCGCGTGGCTCGTTCAACACGAAGTTGCGCAGGGTCTCATCCCGCGCGATCCAGCGGCTCTGCTCCCACAGCGTCTCCCCCGGCGGCGGGGCGACACCGCCCACGATCACATCGCCCACCTCCCCCTCGGCATGGGCCGAGATCACATGAACCGTTTTGCTGCTACGCATCCCTCGTCTCCTCCTCGGTCAGCCATCTCGGTAAGGCTTCCCCCGCCTGCCCCGTCACGGCGGCCTCCACACAATCGGCGATACTGCCAAAGCGCACGGCCCTCCCCGACAGGCCGGGGGCGTAATGGGCGTATTTGCCCGAGTTGGTCATCAGCACCTTCGCCGAGGGCGGGAAGACCGGCTCGGAAATGGAGCACCAGCAAATGTCGGGCACCACCTGCACCCCCGCCGCCTCCAGCCGCGCCACGGTGCCGTCTGCCTGCGCCGCTTGCAGCGTGTCTTGGCCCAGCGTCACGATGACCGCCGTGTCGGCATGGCGCTTGCGCCCGGCGAGGGCGGTGTCGAGCGCGCGGCATTCGGCGTGGGAGAAATGCGGGCTGCCAAAAGCCACGAGGTCGATCTTCGCGGCCCCGGTGTTGAACTGCCGCCAAACGCGGCGCAGGTCATCGGCTGTGAGGCGAACCGTATCGGCCCCCGCGACAGGGGGCAAATCGGCCTCGGGTGTGATCCCCGCCACATGCAGCATCGGCGCTGCGGAGGTGGTGCCAAAGGCCGCGCAGAGCGCTTTGAGATCGTCCTCATTCGGGGCGGCCCCCTCCAGCCCGCGCAAAAGCGGGATCCGGTCCGGGGCGGCCTGCCCTGCGAGCCAGCCCAGCATCGGCCAGATCGCCTCGTCATATTGCGCGGGAAGCGCTACGTCGATCACCCGGCGCGGGGCGCGATGTTCCTGCAGATAGACCCCGGAGAGCGGCGCGCGCGCGGTAAGCGCGATGCACAGGTCGAGGAAATCGGGATGTTTCACCGTCCGCGCGCCAAGCACGCTATTGGCATAGATCACCGCGTTGGACTCCGACCAGGCGATGAACTCGCCGCGTTCGGGCGGGGCGGGGAGTTGGTAGGGCGCGCAGGTGAAACTGGGCCGGGCACCCATGGTGACATAGGCATCGGCCAAACGGCTGGCGGGCAGACCGAAATCCGGCGGCACGCCTTGATCGCGCCAATTGCCGTGATCGACCGAGATCGCGTTCATCGTGGTCGGCACGCGCACCTGTGACCCCATATCGGCCATGGTCTGGGCAAAGAGAAGGTTGGCGGGGCTGGCGTAGATGCAGCCGTCGATATGCACGCGCGTCACATCGACCAGCCGCTCTGCCCCCTGCCCGCGCGCCATGGCGCAGGTGATCTCCATCGCCAGTTGCACGGCCTTGCCCTCGGCCCCGTCCAGCATCGCCTGATCCTCGGCAGTGAGATGCAAGGCGCGGGCGGGCCTGTCCGACAGGGGCAGATCCCAGTCATCGGTGCTGAGCATCTCAGGCGTGATCCGGGCGCTGCGGGATTTGGCGAGCAGGTCGTAATCCTCGGCCCCGAGGCGCAGCACCGCGAGCGGCTTGTCGAACATCTTGCCCGCGATTAACGCGCCCAGGGTCAGGATATCTTCGGCCTCGCGAAACACGAGGGCCGCAGGGGCATGACCGTTCAACGCCAGTTCCAGCAGCACGCCGCTGCCGGTGCAGGAGCCGCGGCTGGTGGGCATGAGCAGGATTTTCCCCGCCAGCGACTGACCGCAGAGCGGATGATGCGCGTCGATGACCTTGCCCGTGGCCGGATCGACACCGCCCCAGAAACTCAGCCCCTCGGAAGAAGCCAGCACCGCCCCTTGGGCTGCGGCGGGAACGATGATTTGCGCCATGGGGAGCCTCTTAAATCAGGTGACGACAAAGCCGTGCGCGAAGGGGTCACGCTCGTCGATGAAGATGGTGTTAATGCCCGTTACCCGCGCCCAACCGGCGATGGAGGGGATGATCGCGGGGCTGCCCGCCACCTCTGCCGCCGCTTCGACACGGCCTTTGAACATGGAGCCAATGATGGATTCATGCACGAAATCATCGCCCACGGTCAGCTTTCCCTTGGCCGCCAGCTGCGCCATCCGCGCCGAGGTGCCAGTGCCGCAGGGCGAGCGGTCGATCGCCTTGTCACCGTAGAAAACCGCGTTGCGGGCGTGCGCCTCCGCCGCGCGGGGGGCACCGGTCCAGAGGATATGGCTCAGCCCGTTGATCGCGGGGTGTTCGGGGTGGATGAACTCATATTTCGCATTGAGCGCGGCACGGAGCTTTGGGCTCAGGCCGACCAGTTCGGAAACCGAGAAATCCGCCATATCGCGGAAGTTCTTCTGCGGCTCGACGATGGCGTAGAAATTGCCGCCATAGGCCACATCGACCACCACTTCGCCCAAACCCGCGACCTCCGCCGTCAGCCCTTCGGCGTGGAGGAAGGCGGGGACATTGGTCAGCCGCACCTCTTCGACGAAACGCCCCTCTTGCCGGTAGGTCACATCGACCCGCCCGGCAGGGGTTTCAAGGCGCAATTGGCCGGGGGTGGCGGGGGTGACCAGCCCATTTTCAAGCGCGATGGTGACGGTGCCGATGGTGCCGTGGCCGCACATCGGCAGGCAACCCGAGGTCTCAATGAACAGCACCGCGATGTCGCAATCATTTCGCGTCGGCGGATAAAGGATTGCGCCCGACATCTGGTCATGGCCGCGCGGCTCGAACATCAGACCGGTGCGGATCCAGTCGTAATCGGCCAGAAAATGCGCGCGCTTTTCCAGCATGTTCGCGCCCTTGAGCAGCGGCGCGCCGCCGGTGACGAGCCGTACCGGATTGCCGCAGGTATGGCCGTCGATACAGGGAAAGGTGTGTTGCGTCATGTCAGCCTCTAGAAACGGGCGGGAGAGAAGGGGGTCAGGTCGATGCCGGGGTCTTGACCGGTCATCAGGTCCGCAATGATGGCGGCGGTGCCCGCCGATTGGGTAAGGCCCAGATGCCCGTGGCCAAAGGCGCAGAACACATCCGGGCGGTTCGGCAGCGCGCCGATGGCGGGCAGGCTGTCGGGCAGCGAGGGGCGGAAACCCATCCACTGCGTGCCGCCCGAGGTATCGAGCCCCGGCAGAAAGCGGTTGGCCTTTTTCAGCATCGCATCGGCGCGGGCAAAGTTCGGCGGCAGGTCGAGCCCGCCGAGTTCCACCGCCCCGCCGACGCGCAGCCCATGGCCCACCTTGCTGATGACAAAGCCATGGCCGCCGAAAGTGATCTGGCGCTTCAGGTCGAAGGCACCACTGGGCAGGGTCGTGTTATAGCCGCGCTCGGTCTCCAGCGGGATTTTCGCGCCAGCGGTCCGCGCGAGGTGATGCGAATGCGCACCCGCAGCCAGCACCACGCGGCCCGGCATCCTGCCAGCGGCGGTCTCGACCCCGCCTGCGACGAGACGTTCGGCGCGGGTGATGGTGATCTCCCCGCCCCCTGCCCGGAAGCGCTCGGCCATCGCCAGAACATAGTCGCGCGGGTCCGAGATCGACTGCCATTCAGGCGTGAAGGTCGCGTGAGTGAAAGACGGCGCGAGACCGGGTTGATAGGCTGCGATCTCATCGCCCTTGAGATGCGTGAAGACGATCCCCGCCTCTTGGCGGGCCTGCCATCCGAGGAGCGATGCGCGAAACTCGGCCTCGCTTTCATAGACCTGCAACTGACCGTCGTGCCGCAGCATATGAGCCAGACCGGCCCGCTCCAGATGCGGGTTGAGCGCGGTTTGCGAAAGCTTCATCAGCGCCGTCTGCGCCACGGTCGAGGCCCGCAGCTGCGCGGGCCAGCTTGCTTTCCAGAACCGCCACATCCACGGGGCGATCCGCCCGGCATAGCGCGGCGGCACCGACAGCGGCCCCAGCGGATCAAGCAGCCATTTCGGCGCCTGCCGGATCATCCGGGGCGAGGCGAGCGGCAGGATCTCGGTAAAGGCAAAGGCGCCGGCGTTGCCCGCCGAGGCACCCGCCGCCGGGCCTTCTCGGTCGATCACCCGCACGGGCAGCCCGCGCGCCTGAAGCGCCAGCGCGATGGAAAGGCCCACCACGCCCGCGCCGACGACCGTCACCGGGGTTTGCTTCATTACCGCACGCTCGACAGGAATTGACGTGTCTCTTCTTGCTGCGGATCACCAAAGATCTGGTCCGGCGCGCCGATCTCGGCCATGACGCCCTTGTGAAAGAAGGCCACCCGGTCCGACACATCGCGTGCGAAACTCATCTCATGAGTGACACAGATCATCGTCATCCCTTCATCTGCCAGCAGTTTGAGTGTGTCCAGCACCTCGCCCACCAGTTGCGGGTCGAGCGCCGAGGTCACCTCGTCGAAGAGAATGTAATCGGGCGACATCGCCAATGCACGCGCAATCGCCATCCGCTGCTGCTGCCCGCCCGACAGGCGACTGGGGTAGACATTGAGCTTGTCGGCCAGACCGACATGCGAAAGCTGCTGCACGGCGATCTCTTCGGCAGCCTTGCGGGCCATGCCTTTGACCTTGCGCGGGGCCAGCGTGACATTCTCCAGCACCGTCAAATGCGGAAAGGCGTTGAACTGCTGGAACACGATGCCGATCTTGCGGCGCAGCTTGTTCAGGTCGGTGTCGCGGGCGTGAACCTCGGTCCCGTCGACAACGATGCGGCCACTGTCGATCGGCTCCAACCCGTTGATGCAGGTCAAGAGCGTCGATTTACCCGAACCCGAGCCGCCGATCACCGAGACGACCTCGCCCTTTTCTACGGTCAGGTCGATGCCCTTGAGCACCTGAAGCGCACCAAAGGATTTGTGGACGTTTTCAATCTCAATCATTTTCTTGCCACCTTTTTTCCAAGCGGCTGCCAAGCCGGGCAATGGGGAAACTGAGCGCGAAGTAGATCGCGCCGGTCACGAGCAGGATGAACATCGGCTCTTGCAGGCGTGTCACCAGAATTTGCGAGGCGCGCAGCAATTCGATGATGCCAAGCCACATCACCAGCGCGCTGTCTTTCATCACCCCAAGCGTCAGGCCGATCCAACTGGGCAGGCCAACCCGCAGCGCCATGGGAAAGACGATCTGCGTAAGATCCTGCCCCCACGTCATGCCGAGCGAGCGCGCCGCACGGCGGGTGACCGAAGGCACCGCCTCGATCGCGCCGCGCACGATTTCGGTGCAATAGGCCGAGGTATAAAGCGCCAGCACGATGCAGGAGGTCACGAAGGGCGAAATCCCCCAGCCCGCGATGGCCTGAAAGGCGTTGGCGAGGATCAGTTGGATCAACAGCGGGACCGAGCGGAAGATATCCAGCACGAAGGTCAGCGGCAGCGCCGCCCATGGACTGATCTGGCTGCGCAGCACCCCGAAGAACACCCCCAGCAGCGTGCCGCCCACCACCGCGAAGGCGGTGACCGACAGCGTCACCCCTGCGCCTTTGAGCATGAACATGAGGTCGTTGAAGGTCAGAGCCGTATCAAACATCTATTCTCTTCCTTCAGTAGCGAAACAGGCGGGCTGCAAGCAGCCGTGCGCCAAGCATCACGGTCTTGGCGATCACGTAGTAGATCACCGCCGCCAATGCGAAGAATTCAAAGGTTCGGAAGCTGCGCGCATTGAGGTCTTGCGTCACCCCGGCGAGATCCGAATTCAGCCCCACCGTGACACCCAAAGAGGTCATCAAAATCGCCCAGATCATCTGGTTCGTCGTCGGCAGGAACGAGATGCGGAACATCTGCGGCAGGATGATCAGGCGAAACGCCTTGGCCTGCCCCATGCCCAGTGACCGCCCGGCGCGCAGCTGGGTGCCCGGAATGGCACGCATCGCGCCGCGGAACGTCTCGCAAAGGTAGCCCGCGTTGTTAAAGGCGATCCCGGCCAGCAGCGCGGCATAGGGGCTGAGATAAATGCCGAAAGACCCAAGCCCGAAATGCGCCATGTAAATCTGAAACAGCGCCGGCGTGTTGCGCGCCACTTCGACCCAAGCGGTCGCAGGCGCGCGCAGCCAAGCCGATTTGGCATCCCGGCCCACTGCCAGCAGCACGGCGATGGCAATGCCGATGAGCATCGACAGGATCGATATTTGCAGCGTGACCAGCGCGCCTTCCAGCATCTCTGGTAAGGCGCGAAAGGCCTGTCGCCATTGAAAGGTATAGTTGCCCATCTCTTGCTCCGATCAGCGGTTATCGGCAGGGGGGCCGCAGGTCGCGGCCCCCGCATGTATCAGCGATAGGCTTTGGCGATGGTCAGATCCGGCGCCTCGCCGCCGACCCATTTGTCGAACAGTTCCTGATAACGGCCCGAGCGCACCTGCTGGTTCACGAAGAGGTCGAGATAGTTCAGCAGACCGTATTCCTGACGCAGGCCGATCAGACCGACATAGTCCACGTCAAAGGGCGCATCGCCCGCGATGGTCAGACCGTCGAACTTACCGCTCGCTACGATGGAGGAGGCCACGGTGGAGGTCACAACCGTCGCGTCGATCTGGCCTTGGGCCAGCGACAGGAAGACATCCGCTTGGCTTTGGTAAGAACGAAAGCTGCCCTCGTCCCATGCGTCCACCTGCTCTTCCAGCGCGATGGCCTCGAACGTGCCCGCGACGGAGCCCACGGTCTTGCCTTTAAGGCTTTCGAAACTGTCGACACCCGCGTCTTCGCGGGTCAGCACGACATTGGTGAAGGCGAAATAGGGCACCGAGAAACCAACTGTCTTGGCACGTTCCAGCGTGTCGGAAGTGGAGGCGACACCCACATCCGCACGGCCCGAGACGAGGGCGGGGATACGGTCGGGAAAGGGCGTCTCCACGATCTCGGCTTCGACACCGAGAGCGGCGGCCAGATCGTTGCAATAGTCCACGTCAAAGCCGACGGGCGTGTTGCTGTCATCGCGCGAGCCCATGGGCGGGAAGTCCAGCACCACGGCGCAGCGCAGCGTGCCCGAAGAAATGATGTCGTCCAGTTTGTCGGCCTGAGCGGCTGTGCCGATCACGGTCGCAGCCACGAGGCTCCCGGCGAGTTGCGTGAATTTCATAGGTATCTCCCTCTTAGGTTGGTCGCCCCCGACTCTCTCCCGACGGGGTGCGGGGTGGTATGAAGGAACAATGTCTTCATTTAAAATACAATATGTATTTTTAACTTTTACCGGCATGTCGACATATTTCTGTTGCATCACAGCCTTGCCAGCATGGTCGCGAAAGAACAGCCGATCGGGCTCCTCCCCTCGGCCAAACAAATACAGAAAAGCCGGGCGCGCGGCCCGGCTTCTGCGATCTTGGATTAGTCCGCCGCGTCTTTCGGCAGCAGCGCCTCGGGCAGGTTCTGATAGGACACGGGCCGCAGGAAACGGCGGATCGACAGGGTGCCCACGCTGGTCGCGCCGAAGTTGGTACTGGCCGGATACGGCCCGCCATGCACCATGGAATCCACCACCTCGACCCCTGTCGGGAAACCGTTGGCCAAAAGGCGGCCCGCCTTGCGTTCCAGCACCGGCATAAGGTCGCGCGCGGCGTCGACATCCGCCTCATCCATATGCAGGGTGATGGTCAATTGCCCGTCCAATTCCAAAGCCAGCGCGCGCATCTCTTCCAGCGAAGAGACCCGCACCACCAATCCGAGAGGGCCAAAGACCTCTTCATGCAGCGCGGGATTGGCCCTGAACGCGTCGCCCGTGGTTTCGAACAGGGCCGGCGCGGCGGTGCGGCCTTCGCTGTCGGCCAGATGCACCTGGCGCAGGCTTGGCGAGGATTTGAACTTGTCCCGGCCCGCGCAATAGGCCTTTGCAATGCCGTCCGTCAGCATGACCTGCGGGGCCACGTCTTGCAGCGCCGCGGCCGCGTTTTGCACGAAGGCATCGGCGCCCGGCCCGTCGATCACCACAGCGATGCCGGGATTGGTGCAGAACTGGCCCGCGCCCATGGTCAGCGATGCCGCCCAGCCCTTGCCAAGCTCTTCGGCCCGCGCCGCCATCGCGGCGGGCAGCATGAACATCGGGTTGACCGAGCCCAACTCGCCAAAGAAGGGGATCGGCTCTGGCCGCGCGGCGCAGAGGTCAAAAAGCGCACGTCCCCCGGCCAGCGAGCCGGTAAAGCCCACGGCCTTGATCCGCGGATGCTGTACCACGGCCTGCCCCACGGCGCGGTTGCCGCCTTGGATCAGCGAGAAGACCCCGCGCGGCATGCCGCAGCTTTCTACCGCCGCATGGATCGCTTCGGCCACGATCTCTCCGGTGCCGGGATGGGCGGAGTGGCCTTTGACGACGACCGGACAGCCTGCCGCCAACGCCGCCGCCGTGTCACCGCCTGCGACCGAAAAGGCCAGCGGGAAGTTCGACGCGCCAAAGACGGCCACGGGCCCGATGGGGCGTTGCAGCATGGTGATCGCCGGGCGCGGGGCGGGCTGGCGTTCGGGCATGGCGGCATCGAAACGGCGGTCGAGGTAGTCGCCCTTTTCGATATGCGCCGCGAAAAGGCGGAGCTGGCCCACGGTCCGGCCCCGCTCCCCTTCGAGTCGCGCTTCGGGCAGACCGCTTTCTTGGCTGCCGATCTCGGTGATCTCGGCCCCGCGGGCGTCGATCTCATCGGCGATGGCATTGAGGAATTTGGCGCGGGTCGACCGGCTGGAATAGCCATAGTCCCAAAACGCCGCTTCGGCGGCTTCGCAGGCTTGATCGACCAATTCCACCGTACCGACCGAAAAGTCACGCGCAGGCCCATGGGCCGGGCTGGAGCTAAAGCGGTCATCCGTGGCGATCCATTCGCCAGCGATCATGTGTTTGCCATGAGGGGTAAAGGCCATCCAACTATCCTTTCATGCGGGCCGCGGCCCGGTGTCAGCTTGCGTCTCTCCGTCATTGCATACATGATGTATGCATGAATGCAACCCAAGCCCCGCGAGGTTTCAGATGGCCGACACAACCCTCTCCCATGACGACCTGACCGTGATGGTCATTCGGATTTTCCAAGGCGCGGGCCTGTCGGCGCTGAATGCCGGCGCGCTCGCGCGGGTGATCGTCGCGGGCGAAGGCGATGCCTGCAAATCCCACGGCATCTACCGGATCGAAGGCTGCCTGCGCACGATCAAGGCGGGCAAGGTGGTGCCCGACGCCGTGCCACGGGTGCATCATGACGACAGCGCCGTGGTGCGCGTGAACGCGGGCGGCGGGTTCTCCAATGCCGCTTTCGAGGCGGGCGCGCCGGTGCTGGCCGAGCGGTGCCGCACCACCGGGATCGCCGCCATGGTGATCAACGATTGCACCCATTTCGCCGCCCTCTGGCCCGAGATCGAGGCGCTGACCGACATGGGCCTTGCCGCCATGGCCATGTGCCCCAGCTATGCCAGCGTCGCCCCTTCTGGCGGCAGCGACCCCTTGATGGGAACCAACCCCTTCGCCTTTGGCTGGCCCCGGGAAGCGGGCAACCCTTACGTTTTCGATTTCGCCACCAGCGTCGCCGCGCGGGGGGAGATCGAATTGCACCGCCGCGCGGGCACGCCCCTGCCCGAAGGCTGGGCCATCGCCCCCGATGGCAGCCCGACAACCGACCCCGAAACCGCCCTCGCCGGGGCCATGCTGCCCTTCGGCGGCCACAAGGGCTCGGCCATCTCGACCATGATCGAATTGCTCGCCGGGGTGATGATCGGTGACCTGACCAGCCCTGAAGCGCGCGATGCCTTGGGCGCGCTCACCCTCGCGCCCGCCCATGGCGAATTGATCATCGCCTTCGACCCCAAGGCGTTTGCCGCAGACCGCCCCGGCGATCCCTTCGCGCGGGCGGAAACCCTCTTTGACGCGATCACCGACCAAGGCGCGCGGCTGCCCTCGCAGCGCCGGTTCAGGGCACGGGCCAAGACGCGGGCCGAGGGCATCCCCCTGACGGATGCCGAGATGCGCAGTCTTGAGCGTTTGCTGGCAGAAGGGCTCGACGCCGTTTGATGCGTTTCGCGCTCCGGCCCGGGGTCGGGGCGCGCCCACCCTAAAGGCGATTGTCACAAAAAAGCGGCGATCCCACGGAATTCAAGGCAAAATTTTGTGCAGGCCCATCTGCACGGCGCGGCCATCGGCGGTTTTCCGCGCTGCTCTGCAGCATTCCGCTGAAAGTTGTAAAATCAAGTTTCCAGCACGCGCGAAAAGATTAGATAGGGGAAAATTGCACACTCTTAACGTGTCTCCCGAGGTATTGTTTTGCCGAATTCCCGACCCGCACGACCTAATAATCTGCGACCCGACAACCTGAAGCGACGTCAGTTTCTAACCCTCTCTGCCGCGTCCTTTGCCGCTGCCCTGATGCCGCAGTACAGCCATGCGCAAGAGGTGCCTGACGCCTCTTTCACCTTCGACAAACTCGTCGAAGACATGCGGCAGTTGGCGCAGACATCCTATGCCGCGCCGAAGCCCGTCGAAGGCTTTCTAGCCGATCTTGATTACGACGCCTACCAACGCATACGGTTCCGGCCCGAGCAGGCCCGTTGGCAGGAAAAAGGCGTGGCCTTCAGGCTGCACGCCTTCCACCCCGGCTGGCTGTTCAAGGAAGCGGTGAAGATCAACGAAGTCCGGGGCGACGCGGTGGAGCCGATGGGCTTTACCACCGCCGATTTCGAGTATGACGACGGAGAACTCGCCAAGTCGGTCCCCCCCAATGCCGGGATGCCGGGCGTCGCCGGTTTCCGACTGCACACCCCGCTCAACCGTCCCGATATCTTCGATGAATTGATCGTCTTCCAAGGGGCGAGCTATTTCCGCGCCTTGGGCAAGGACACGCTCTATGGGCTGAGCGCGCGGGGTTTGGCCGTCAACACCGGCCTGCCCGAAGGCGAGGAATTCCCCCGCTTCCGCGAGGTTTGGCTGCGCCGCCCCGAACCGGGCGACGACAGTGCCACGATCTATGCCGCGCTCGACAGCCCCTCGGTGACCGGGGCCTATCAATTCGTGATCACACCGGGCGAAGATACCACCGTCGACGTCACCATGCGGCTCTTTCTGCGCGAAGACATCAAACAGCTTGGCATTGCGCCGCTGACCTCGATGTTTTTGCACAATGGCGCGGACAAAGGCAATTTCGACGATTTCCGCCCCGCGGTGCATGACAGCGAAGTCTTGGTGCTGAACACAGGCAAGGACACCACCCTCTGCCGCCCGCTGAACAATCCGCCGCGTTTGGCGAGTTCTTATTTCGGGGCGCAAAGCCCGCGGTCTTTCGGGCTGGCGCAGCGCAACCGGGACTTTGAGCATTACCTCGACGCGCAGGCCCATTACGAACGCCGCCCCTCGCTGATGATCGAACCCATGGGTGATTGGGGCAAAGGCACACTGCGGCTGGTCGAGATACCTTCGGATTTGGAGGGCAATGACAACATCGTGGCCTATTGGATCCCCGAAGGGGAGACCCGTGCGGGCGATGAACTGGCTTATGGCTACCGCATGCATTGGGGGATGACCCCGCCGGGCGCAACACCGCAGACCCTTGGCCGCGTGGTGCGGCTGCGCGCGGGCCATGGCGGGGTGGCGGGTGTTGAGGCAGACACCGAGGCCCGCAAATTCGTCATCGACTTCGCCGGCGGGCAGCTCAGCGACATGCCAAGCGACGCCAAGCTCGAACCCGTCACCAGCGCACAGAACGGCGAGATCGTGGAGGCGATCCTGAGCCGGGTGGATGGCAGAAACGAATGGCGGCTGGTGTTGGAACTGCGCGCCGAGCCTGACGCCATCGTCGAGATCAAGGCAGTTCTATCGGGATATGACCGCAATCTGACAGAGACATGGGTGTACCAATGGATCAACGCATGACCCTTCAAGACGCGACAACCCCCACTTCCGCAATGGCTGGCGAGGCCGAGAATTGGATGCCGCCCGCCGCCCCGCTTGCGATGCCAAGGCAAAGCTTGGAACGGCGCGGCCATCTGGCCGGGCTGGCCGACCTTGCGCGGGAATTTCTGCTGCGGCGTAAGGCCTGAGCACCATGACACCCCAGCACAGGCAGATCGCGGCGGATGGCCCGACCCGTTTTGCACGGGCGGTCGCCCTGATGTTGTCACTCGGGTGTGCGGCGCTTGCCTCGGCCCTTTTGGCCGAGGCCGCGGCGCGGAACGGCTTCAGCGGCTGGGATGGCCTCCGCGCCCTGCTCGTTTTCGCCACCACCGCTTGGCTGGCCTGGGGGGCGTCGCTGGCGCTGATCGGGCTCTTCGGCGGCAGATCAACGCCGCCCCGCCCCGCGCTTGAGGCACCCCAGCCGCGCACGGTGATCGCGGTGCCGATCTGCAACGAAGACCCGCTCACCACCTTCGCCCGCATCGCCGCCATCGACCGTTCCGTCGCCCGAGCCGGGGTTACGGCGGATTTCGTCGTTCTGTCGGACACCCGCGATGATGCGCTGGCCGGGAAAGAGCAATTTGCCTTCGCCCGCCTGCTGCGGGAGACCGAGGGCCAAGGCCGCATTTTCTACCGCAGACGGCAGGACAATGCGGGCCGCAAGGCGGGCAATATCGAAGAGTTCATTCGCAGCCATGGCGCAGCCTATGACTTTGCGGTGATCCTCGACGCCGACAGCCTGATGGAGGGCGAGACGATCCGCGCCATGATCGCCCGGATGCAGGCCGATCCGCAGCTGGGGCTTTTGCAGACCCTGCCCAAGATCATCGGCGCGCGGTCATTCTTTGGCCGCGCCCTGCAGTTCGCCGCGTGGTTCCACGGGCCGATTTTCACCCGCAGCCTTGCCCGGATGCAAGGGGCGACGGGGCCGTTTTGGGGCCATAACGCGATTATCCGTGTGCGCGCCTTTGCCGAAAGCTGTGGCCTGCCCGAGCTTTCCGGCCCGCCGCCCTTGGGCGGTCATATCCTGAGTCACGATTATGTCGAAGCGGCCTTGCTCGCCCGCGCCGGTTGGAAGGTAGAAGTGGATGAAACTTTGGGCGGCTCCTTTGAGGAGGGCCCCGAGAACGTCCTCTCCTTCGCGCGGCGCGAGCGGCGCTGGTGCCAAGGCAACCTGCAACATGCGCGGCTGATCTTTGCGCCCGGCTTGGCGGGGTGGAGCCGCTTTGTCTTTTTGCAGAACGTGACCGCCTATGTCGTCTCGCTTCTCTGGGCGGCCTTCCTGATCACCTCGGCGGTCAGCACGCTCTATGCGCCGCCGCCTGAGTATTTCCCCGGCCCCTACCAGCTTTTCCCCGTCTTCCCCGATACCAGCACGCGCGAGATCACGCTGCTGGCCTTGGGAGTATTGGGACTGCTTGTGGTGCCAAAGCTGCTGATCCTGATCCATGCGCTTCTGACCGACCGAGCGCGCGACTTTGGCCGCGCTCTGCGGATGGCGCTGTCGGTGCTGACCGAGATCGTGCTGACCACGCTTCTGGCCCCTTTGATGCTGCTCTATCATAGCCGCGCGGTGATGCAGGTCCTCTCGGGCCAAGACGGCGGCTGGCCCGCCAACCAACGCAACGAGGGCCAGTTGAGCTTGGCCGATGGCTGGGCGGCGGGCCGGTGGATCGTGTTCATCGGTGCGGCGATCATCGCGGCGGTGCAGTGGATCGCGCCCGATCTGACCGTTTGGCTGCTGCCCGTGGCGGTCCCGATGCTGCTGGCCCCGCTGCTCATCGCCTGGACCTCTCGCCCCCTGCCCCGCAGTCTTTTCGCCGTGCCCGAGGATGCCGCGCCGCTCGATGTTGTCGCGGCATACGACAGTATCTGCGATGTCTGGCGGCTGACGTGGAATGACGAACATCTCATGCCAGACCCCAAAACGGCGGAGCTGACCAATGCCACTGCCTAACACCGGCCTGTCGCCTGCGGCACGGGCTGTGGGCGCGGCTCCCAAATCCGCCCGCGATCCGCGCATCGACCTGTTTCGCGGGCTGGCGCTGGTGATGATTTTCATCAACCACGTGCCGGGCAACCCCTATGAGACGCTGACCATCCGCAACCTCGGTTTCGCCGACGCGGCGGAGGCGTTCTTTCTTATGTCCGGTATCGCCGCGGGCTTGGCCTATACACCGCGTTTCATCGCGCGAGACCGGGTGCGCCACGGCCTTTGGCGCGCCATCGCACCGCTGTGGAGGCGGGCGTGGTCGCTCTATGTGGTGCAAATCCTTCTTTCGGCAGTGGCCTTGGGCATCTTCGCCGCCGCCTTCCAGATCACCGCAGAGGCCCCGTTCCTGACCAAGATCAACATGCGTCAGGTCTTTCAAAACCCCACCCAAAGCGTGATCGGCATTCCGCTTTTGACGCATCAATTCGGCTATGTGAACATCCTGCCTGCCTATTCCGTCCTGCTGATCTGTGCCCCGGCGGCGATTATGCTGGGGCTGCGTTGGCCGCGCCTGCTTCTTGTGCTGTCGCTGTTGCTCTGGTTGCTGACCGGTGTCTTTCGGCTGAACCTGCCGAACTACCCCAACCCGGGCGGCTGGTTCTTCAATCCTTTCGCATGGCAGGCGATCTTTGTCTGCGGGCTGCTGGTGGGTCTGAGTCAACGGCAGGGCTATCGGTTTTTCCCGCGGTCGAAGGCTCTGTTTTGGCTCTCTGTCGCCGTCCTGCTGGGCGTTCTCGCATGGCGCTATGTGCCGGGTTTGGGCAAGTTCCTGAACCTGCAAATGCATCATCTGCGCGAGGCTGGCGTGCCCTTCAACATCACCTCGCATGACAAGACCTATCTTTCCGCCCCGCGGTTCATCCATATTTTGGTCTTGGGATATTTCCTGTCGCAATTGCAGAGCGTTACCCGCCTGTCGGCCCATGCCATGGCCAGCCCTATGCGGCTGATCGGTCGGCATGGTCTGCTGATCTTTGCCAGCGGCACCGTTCTGGCACTGGTCTGTCAGGTCATGATGATGGCACAGCCCAAGGCGCTGTGGATGCCTTGGGTCTTGCCGGTCGCCGGCACATTGGCGCTCTACGCCATCGCGCGGGCTGCGGAGGCATCGCGGCGGGTGCTAAACGCACCGGCTGACCCCAAACCCGCACCCGCGCCGCTTGAAGCATCAACCGCCGAAGCCGCCCCGTAGCCTTTACGAACGCCGGTCGTCGCCCCGCCCCCATTTGCGCCAAGCCAGCCATGCAAGCCCCAGCCCGCCCGCGATCAGCGCCATGTGACGTGGGCGGATGCCGCGCCCGGTGGTCGTGGCCTCCCCCGGATGGTAGCGCGGGTCGAGCAGGCGGGTATCTGCAAGAAAACCACCGACGACAGTCTCGCTGCCCCGAAACACCGCCCGCAGACCGCGGCCCTTCCTGCGATTGAGGGTTTCGATGGTGCCGATCATCGACTTCTTTTCATCCATCACCTCGGCCACATGGTCAGGCGACAGGCCGAGGTGTTCGGCAATCAGCCGGGTTCTGAACCCTTCGATCACCTTTGCGGGGCGTTCGATCGCGACATCGCATTCGGTATCAAACCCCATGGAGCGGTTGTTGAGGTTGCTGGAGCCGAGGCGCAAAAGGTGATCGTCGATGATCATGATCTTCGCATGAACATAGATCGGCTCCCCCTCCTCGGTGACGGGGAAATAGATGCGAAAGCGGTTTTGGTGATCGGCGCGTTTCAGGTCTTCCACAAGCCGCTCACGCAGCACATGCATGGCGTCATCTTCCAGCTGGGATTCCGCATCTCGCGGGTTGATGATGACGATCTCAGGCCCGTCCTCTTCGGCCAACCGGGCTTTAAGCGCATCGCAGACCGAAGCGGCTGCGAAATACTGCGATTCAATATAGATATAGTCACGCGCCGATTGGATCCCCGCGATATAGAGACGTTCGATCTCATTGATCAGCGGCTCTTCGTCGAAAGGCGGCTCGGTCCGGGCGATGCCCACCTCAACCCCTTCGGCATCAATCGGCAGGTCTTGGGGCCATTCGGACATCGGCGCATCTTCGGGCCGCGCGATCTCATCCCCCGTGGCGCGGAACCAACGCCGACGCGAAAGCTCACCCAAAGCCGTGGCGGCAGGGCCGGACATGGCCGAGGTCGCATCATGCCAAGGGTCGGACGGCGTGCCATCCTTGCGCAGGCGGCGCGGGTCGTGCGGCAGGTGGTCAGGCGTGTCCCAGCGGTCTTCGGTCGCGTCGATACCGCCGCAAAAGGCCAGAGCATCGTCGGCCACGACGATCTTTTGATGGTGGCAAGCGCCAAAAGGGTGGTGGCCGTCTAGCGCGAAGTGAATCCGGTCGCCGCCAAAAAGGCTCAGCGCCAGCGAGGGCAGCAGACGCCCCGGCGCGGCCAGCACGGCGCCATTCCATTTGAGCAGATAGACATTCAGTTCCGGCCTCCGCTCCACCACCGCCTCGACAAAAGCGCCAAGCTGGTTGGGAAACCCATCGGGCGCATTGCCGTCTTCGTCACTTTCGCCGGGCAGCATCTCAAGCTCGAAATCGAAATCCCAGCCGATCAGCATCAACTGCTGCCGCGCCCCGAGGAAAATCTCACGCAAGACCCGGAAATAATCCGCAGCATCGACGATGAGGCCGAACCGATCGGCCCGGGCGATGCGCCATGTGGTTTTGTCATTGAACAGGCTTTGGCCGTTGGCCGCTTGCGCGTGGTTCGTCTTAGCCAGTTCCAAATCGCCCTGCACGTTTTGTCCCTCTCTCTTCGATCCTACAGGGCTAAACGCCCATTCCCGCGCGAAGTTGCATCAATGCCCAAATATCGGATGGGCTCAGACCGGCTGCGCTTGGGACAATTCGGCCTGAAGCCGGGCTTCTTCGGCGGCTTTGGGCGTGGTGAACCGCGCCAGCAGGAAATAGGCGACCGGGGTGAGATAGAGGGTCGAAAGCGTGGCCATGCCAAGCCCCCCAACGATCACCCAGCCAAGCGCCTCGCGCGCCTCGGCCCCCGCGCCCGCCGAGAGGATCAGCGGCACACCGCCCAAGACGGTCGAGGTCATCGTCATCATCACCGGACGCAGGCGGATGGTGGAGGCGCCAAAGATCGCCTCGTGGATATCCGCCCCCTGATCGCGCAATTGGTTGGCAAACTCGACGATCAGAATGCCGTTCTTGGCCATGATCCCGATCAGCATGACCAGCCCAATCTGACTGTAGACGTTGAGGCTCTGCCCCGTCATCAGCAGCGCAAAGATCGCGCAGGCCAGCCCCAAGGGCACCGTGGCCATCACCACAATGGCAGAGATGAAGCTTTCGAACTGCGCGGCAAGGACAAGGAAAACCACGAGGATCGCAAAGCCGAAGGTCACGAGAAGCCCCGAACTGGTTTGATCCAACGCCGCGGCCTCGGCCAGCGGCACGATCAGGTTTTCATCGTCCAACACCTTCTGCCCGACCGCGCGCACCTGTTCCAATGCATCGCCCAGCGACAGGCCCGACGTCAGCCCGGCGGAAATCTCGACCGAGCGGTTCTGCCCTTCGCGGTCCAACTCGGGCGCGACGGCGCGCTCTTCAAGGGTCACGAAACTGGCCAGCGAAATCATCTGCCCGTTGCCCGATTGGACAAAGACGTTCTCAAGGTCGCGCGGGTCGTTCACCGGGTCCGAGGTCGACAGCATCTGCACGCCATAGCTGGTATCGTCGATAAAGACCGATGCCACCTCGCGCCCGTCGAGCATGGCCTGCAAAGCCTGCCCCAGCCCGGTGATGTCGACGCCCAAGTCAGCGGCCAGCGTCCGATCGATTTGCACGAAAAGCTGCGGCTGCGTGCGTTCATATTCCAGCCGCACCTGTCCCATTGCGGGGTTCGTGCTCAGCAGGTCCACCATCGCTTGCGCGACTTGGGACAGTTGCTCGTAATTATTGCCGGTGATGGCGAAGGACAGCCCCCGCCCCGCGCCGCGAATCCCGAGGGAGTTCGGCTGAATCGCAAAGGCCCGCACGCCCACGATACCGCCCAGCTTGCCGTTGATCTCGCCTACAATCTCATCTTGACTGCGCACGCGGTCTTCCCAACCGGCGAGCGTGAAGACCATGAAACCCCGATTGTCCGCGCCAAACCCGGTGATGGAAAAGATATTTGTCACCTCTCCGGTCTCTTGCAGTGGGGTGATCAGGTCTTCGATCTCGCGCATCTTGCTTTGGGTATAATCGAGCGAGACGCCCTGCGGGGCCGTCACGCTCAGCAGCGCCACGGCGCGATCTTCGCGCGGGGTCAACTCTTGCCGGATCTCGCCGGAGACCAGCACCGCAGTCAGCGCGACGAAGGCCGCGATCAGCACTACAACATAGGGCATCGCCAGCGCCCATCTGAGGGTCGCCGCATAGGCGCGGTACAGCAGGTTGCCAAGCCAGACGACGGGGCCGCGCGGGTTCTCCGCTGCGGGTTTGGTCAGCAGGCGGCTGGCGAGTACCGGACAAAGGCTAAGCGCCACGACCGAGGACAGCATCACCGCGATGGCGAGGGTGAAACCAAACTCCCGAAACAGCCCGCCCGCCTGTCCGGGCAGGAACGACAGCGGCACGAAAACCGCCGCCAGCGTGGCCGTGGTGGTGACGACCGCAAAGAACACCTGCGACGTGCCCAGCACCGCCGCCGCGCGCGGCCCCATGCCCGCCGCCCGTTGGCGCACGATATTCTCCAGCACCACAATCGCGTCATCCACGACCATCCCGGTGGCCAGAACCAGCGCCAAAAGGGTCAGGATGTTGATCGAAAAGCCCACCAGATAGATCGCCGCCAAAGTGCCGATCAGCGCCACGGGCAGGGTCAGCGCCGGGATCAGCGTGGCGCGGAAATCGCGCAGGAAGACAAAAATCACCGCCACCACGATGCCCACAGCAAAGGCCAGCGTCGAGAGCACCTCGCGGATCGAGCCCGAGATAAAGGTCGCATCGTCCGAGGTCACGAAAATCCGCACGTCCTCGGGCAGGGTCTCGTTCAACTCCCCCACCACGGCGCGCACATCGCGCGAGATCTCAAGCGTGTTCGACGTGGCCTGCCGGATGATGCCAATGCCGAGGCCCAATTGCCCATTGGCACGCAGGATCGTCTCCCCCTCGGCGGGGCCGAGCGTGACGCTGGCGACATCGCCGAGCCGCACGTTCTGCTTGATCTCCATCGCCTCGAACGCCTGTGTGGTGACGACGCTGGCCGTGGTGCGCACGTTGATCGACTGGCGGTCGCCCGCCAGATCGCCCGCGGGCGCGTCATAGGCCACATCGGCCAAGGCGCGCTGAATGTCGCCTAGGGTGAGGCCCCGGCTCGCCAGTTCCAACTGGTCGATATCGACGCGGAAAAAAGGCTCACGGTCGCCGTAGATCTGCAAATCCGCCACGCCGTTGACCGAGATCAGCCGGTCTTCGGCGCGGTCCTGCACCAGTTTGGTGAGCTCCTCTGGCGAGCGACCCATGGAAGTCACGGCGATGCGCATCACCGGCTGGGCATTGGCATCGGCCTTGACGATCTGCGGCTGGTCGGCCCCGTCGGGCAATTGGTTCACGATCCGCGCCACCGCATCGCGCACATCGGTCGCGGCCACGTCGATATCGGTGCTGTCGTTGAACTCCAAGGTGACCCGGCTACGGCCAAACCGCGAGTTCGATGAAATTGCCCGCACGCCCGAGACCCGCCCCACGGCGCCTTCGATTCGCCCCGTCAGCTCCTGATCCACGGATTCCGGGGAGGCGCCCGCAAAGGACGTGGTGACCGTGACCACGGGCCGGTCGACATTGGGCAGTTCCCGCACCTCCGCGCCGAAAAGCGCGGCGATGCCTGCCAAAACGATCAGCGCGTTCAGCACGAAGGCGAGGATCGGGCGGCGCACAAAAAGCGCGGTGCCCGAGGCGGTGCTCGCGGGCGGCGTGGCGTCCTCGGTCGGGGCGGCGCTCATAGGGTTGTCTTCTCAGCCGGGGCGGCATCTGATTGCACGCGGCCCGCCTGGTTGACCTCGCGCACCTCGCCGCCTTCGCGCAGAGTTTGCACGCCTTCGGTCACCACCACATCATCGGCGGTCAGGTCGTCCGACAGGACGAGCACGGAATTGCTGTTGCGCTGCGCGATCTCCACCGCGACCTGATGCGCCTTGCCCTCCCGTACGGTCCAGACAAACGGCCCGTCCGAGGACCATTGCACCGCCAACGGCGGGATCGCCAGAAACGGATCGCCGACAAAGGTCAGGCTGACCGAGAAGGCCATGCCCGCGCGCAGCTGGTCGCTTTCATTCGGCACCCGGCCCTGCACCAAAAGCGTGCGGCTGGCGCGGTCGATCACGCTGTCGATGGCGCTGACTTCGCCCATTAGGGTCAAATCGCGCATGCCAAGCGGGGTGACGGTGATTTCCTTGCCCAATGAGAGCTTGCTCACCACCCGTTCAGGCACGCGGAAATCGATCAGGATCTCGCTGCGGTCGGTGATGGTGGCGAGTTGATCCTGCGCATTGACGCGGTCGCCTTCTTCAATATCGGTGATCCCCACCCAACCCGAGATCGGCGCGAGAACGCGGCGTTGCGACAAATCGAACTGCGCTTGGCTGAGGGCCAGTTCCGCGCTTTGCAGGGCCAGTTCCGTCTCGCGCAGGCGCACTTCGCTGACCGCGCCGGTGTTTTGCAGCCGCTCTACGCGGTCTTGCTCGGTCCGGGCGTTTTCAAGCTGAAGTTCGGCCTGTTTCAGGGCGATCTGCTCGGCCTCATTCTCCAACAGGGCCACAACGGTGCCTGCTTCGATCAACTGCCCGGCGGGCAGGTTAAGATCGGTGATGACCCCCACGGCGTTGGAGCGCAGCGTTACCGACCGGCGCGCCCGCCCGTCGCCGATGGCGGTGATCCGGTCGGCCAAAGTCTCTTCGCTGACCGGAGCGGTGACGACCAGCGATGGCCCGCCGCCGCCCCAACCCCGGCCAGAGGACTGTGGCGCCTCCGCGACCTCCTCAATCCCCAGTAGATCGAGCAAGCCGGTCTCGGCCACATAGGGGCGGGAGGCGGGGACATAGGTTAACATCGCGTAGAGACCCGCAACGAGAACCAGCAGAAATACGAAAAATTGGCGCAGGGCTTTCACGGGGGATGCGCTTTCAAAATATGTTACGAGGCGCATAATTGAGCATCGGCCCCAAAAAGGCACCTCAATTCTGCTTGATCAATGGCAGGGCATTCCCCGAAGGGGCCGCTGGCTGTTAGCACTATGGCGCGGAAGCCTGCCCGGTGGAAGGGCAATGGGGTTGATTACTAGAAATTCCGTTTCCGCCGCACATATTCTGGCCCAAGCCGGATCAAAGACCGAGGGGACATCATGCGCGCGACGGTTCTACCACTGGCGACACTGCTACTGGGCTTTTCACTATTGCAGATGAGCAATGGGTTGCAGGGCACGCTTCTGGCCGTGCGTGCGGGGCTCGAAGGGTTTGGCGGGGCGACCACCGGCCTCATCATGTCGGGCTTTTTCGCGGGGCTGAGCGTGGGCTCCTTCGTAGCACCCCGGCTGATCAGCGGGGTGGGCCATATCCGCACCTTTGCCGCACTCGCCTCTGTCGCCTCTGCCGCGGCGCTGATGCATTTGGCTTTCATCGACCCTTGGGTCTGGATCGCCGTGCGCTGCCTGACGGGGTTCGCTTTTGCCGGGTTGATCATCGTGACGGAAAGCTGGCTCAACGCCTCGGTCAGTTCCGCGCAGCGGGGCAAATTGCTGGCGGTCTACGGCATGGTCGGCATGGCCTCGGGGGCGGCGGGGCAGTTCCTGCTGAACCTCGGGGATCCGGCTGAGTTCATTCTCTTCGTGCTTGTCTCCATCGTGATGTCGCTGTCGCTGGTGCCGATCTCGCTCAGCCGTGTGGAAGGGCCGCGCTCGGAAGGTGCGCAGGAACCGCCATCGCTGCGCCGACTCTGGGGGCTGTCGCCTTACGGTGCGGTGGCCGCAGGGCTGGTCGGAGCCTCTATCGGGACGTTCTACGGGCTGGCGCCGCTTTTCGCGCAGGAGATGGGCTATACCCAATCGCGCATCGCCCTGCTGATCGCGGCCTTTACCATCGGCGGCTTGGTGCTTCAGTTCCCGCTGGGCTGGATGTCTGACCGGATGAGCCGCCGCGGTCTTGGCGTGGGGCTCGCCGCCGCTGGCAGCGCCTTGATGTTGCTGACCCTGCCGATCCCGGCGCCGTCGGGGACGATGCTGCTGGTGCTGGGATTTGCCATTGGCGGGTTGGTCCTGCCCGCGCAATCCATCGTCATCGCCCATGTCAACGACCGCGCCCCCGGCTCTGCCGTGGTGGCCGTCTCGGGCGGGCTGGTGCTGATGCAGGGGATTGGCGCCGCCATCGGACCGCTGCTGGCGGGTGTGCTGCTGGATACGCTGGGGCCGCGCGGCTTGCCGCTGGCGCTTGGCGGTTTTCAGTTGACCATCGTGGCATGGGGGCTGCTGCGCATGACCCTGCGCAGCGATCCCGAAACCCAGGAGCGCCACGCGGCGCCGCCCCTGACCCCCAACTTCGTCGAAGGCGAGCTCAGCCGCGAGGAATAGCGCGTCTCAGCTTTGGGGCCAGCTCTCCGGTACGTTGCGACGCAACTCTTCCAGCCACGGGGTGGCAACGGAATCGGACGGCGCGCGCCAGTCTCCGCGCGGCGACAATGCCCCCCCGGCGCTGACCTTGGGCCCATTCGGCAGGGCCGAACGTTTGAACTGGCTTGTGGCGAAGAAACGATGCAGGAATTTTTCGAGCCAGTGGCGGATCGTCTCCAGATCATAGGCATTGCGTTTGCCCTGCGGAAAGCCCTCGGGCCAGCGCCCGGCCTCGACATCATGCCAAGCGTGCCATGCCAGAAAGGCCACCTTTGACGGGGCGAGCCCGTAGCGCATGGTGTGAAAGAGGAAGAAGTCGTTCAACTCATAGGGGCCGATCATCGACTCGGTGCTTTGGATCTCTTCACCTTCACCCGCGGGCACCAGTTCGGGCGAGATCTCGGTGTCGAGAATGGCTTGCAAGACCTTGTCCGTCTCAGCGTCGAACTGCCCCGACCGGGTGGCCCAACGGATGAGATATTGGATCAACGTTTTCGGCACGCCGGTGTTCACCGCATAGTGGCTCATCTGGTCGCCAACGCCGTAGGTGCACCAGCCAAGCGCCAATTCGCTCAGATCGCCGGTGCCGATGACAAAGCCCTGCCGCTGGTTGGCGAGCCGGAAGAGGTAATCGGTGCGCAGACCGGCTTGGACATTTTCAAAGGTGATGTCATAGATCGGCTCCCCGTCCGAAAAGGGGTGATCCATATCCTCAAGCAGCTGCCGGGCGGCGGGGCGGATGTCGATCTCATCCGCGGTGATCCCCATGGCCCGCATCAATTTCCACGCGTTGGATTTGGTGCCTTCAGAGGTGGCGAAGCCGGGCATCGTGAACCCGAGGATCCGGTCGCGCGGGATGCCCATACGGTCACAGGCTTTCGCCGCCACGATCAGCGCATGGGTCGAATCCAGCCCGCCGGAGATGCCGATCACCATGGTCTTGCCCTTGGTCGCCTCAAACCGGCGGCGCAGACCTTCGACCTGAATGTTGAACGCCTCGTAGCAATCTTGGTCGAGATGGCTTTCGCGGTTCGGCACATAGGGAAACCGGCGCACGGGGCGGATCAGACCGGCGTTTTCGTGATGCGGTTGATGGGCAAAGGTCACGCGGCGGAACTCCGGCGCGCGGTGCCGCGCGGCGTCATGGAAACTACCCGTCCGCATCCGCTCTGACTGGATACGCCCGCAATCCACATCGGCGATGGTCAGTTCCGGCTCCAGCGGGAAACGGGTGGATTCGGCCAAGAGATCCCCCAACTCATGGATCATCCCCTGCCCGTCCCACGCCAGATCGGTCGTGCTCTCCCCCGGCCCGGCGGCGGAATAGACATAGGCCGCGAAGGCGCGCATGGATTGCGACCGGCACAGCAGGTGACGGTCAGAGGATTTGCCGATCACGATGTTGGAAGCCGAGAGATTGGCGAGAATAAGGGCGCCCTCCAAAGCCGCATCCGCCGAAGGCGGCGCAGGCGTCCAGAGGTCTTCGCAAATTTCGGCATGGAAGATCAGACCGGGTAGATCCGTCGCCTCGAAAATCAGGTCATCGCCAAAGGGCACAGTCCGGCCCGCGACGGTGATCTCTCCGCCGGTGTCCCGGCCATGGGCGAACCAGCGCTTCTCATAGAACTCACGGTAATTGGGGAGGTAGGATTTCGGCACCACGCCCAGCACCTGCCCGCGTGAAATGGCGATGGCGCAATTGTAAAGCCTTCCCTCGCGGCGCAGCGGCGCGCCGAGCAGGATCACGGGGGTCATCTCGGCACTGGCCTCGATCAGGTCGCCAAGCGCCTCTTCCACCGCCGCCAGAAGCGCGTCCTGCATGTGCAGATCGTCGATGGCATAGGACGAGAGTGACAGTTCGGGGCAAACCAGCAAATCCACCCGCGCCGCATCGGCCCTGCGCATTTCGCCCAACAGGCTGTCGCGGTTGAAGGCCACATCGGCAGGCCGCACATGCGGCGTGCAGGTCGCCACCCGGACAAAACCATGACGGTGGTAGGCGGTAAAGGCGGCGGCTTGGCTTTTGCTCACGTCAGGCTCTCTTCCAACATATCCAAAATCGTTTCAAGGCATCGCTGCCGGATCGCATCCCGGCCAATGGCTCCAAAGGACTCGGCCCGATGAACCGTGTTACACCCCTCGCGCGCAAGCGCAAAATGCACAAGCCCCTCTTCATCCCCAGGGCTGCCCGGCCCGGCAAAGCCGGTGGTCGAGACGGCGATCTGCGCGCCCGAGCGGTGCTGCGCGCCTTCGGCCATCGCAATAGCCACGGGGCGCGAAACCGCGCCGCAGCGGTCCAAAAGCGCCCGGTCGACTCCCAACAACTCATGCTTGGACTGATCCGTATAGGTGACGAAACCCCGCTCAAACGCGTGGGAGCAGCCTTCGATATCCGTGAGCAACGCCGCGACTAGCCCGCCGGTGCAGCTTTCCGCCGTGGCGATGTGAATGTCGCGGTCGCAAAGCACTTTCAAAACGGATTTCGCGCGATCTGCGATGTCGGGCTGCGCTAAAGGATCACTGTTCTGCATCTTCGCTCCGCCACTTGGTGCCTTGTTAAGCAAAACCCCCGATCCGCTACGGCGGTTCCTTGCGTTGACCCGCCGCGAGCCGCCTGCTTAACATTGCAAGAAACCAAAACGCACCTTTGCATATGGGACCGAAGCGATGATTGATCTCTACACATGGACCACCCCCAATGGCCGCAAGGTCTCGATCCTGCTCGAAGAATTGGGGATCGACTACAATGTGCACGCCATTGACATCGGCAAGGACGAGCAGTACGCGCCCGAATTTCTTAAGATCAGCCCCAACAATAAAATCCCCGCCATCGTGGACCATGACACTGGGGTAAGCCTGATGGAATCCGGCGCGATCATGGTCTACCTTGCCGAGAAACATGGCCGCTTCCTGCCCGAAGGGCTGGCCGCGCGGGCCGAGGTGATGCAATGGCTGATGTGGCAGATGGGCGGCTTTGGTCCAATGGCCGGGCAGGCGCATCACTTCCTGCATTTCAACCCCGGCAAGGCCGCCTATGCCGAAGAGCGGTTCAGGGCCGAGGTCAAACGGCTTTACGGCGTGCTCGACAAACAGCTTGAGGGGCGGGACCACATTTGCGGCGCATATTCCATCGCGGATATGGCCTGCTGGCCGTGGGTGTCGCGCTATGAATGGCAGCAGATCGACCTTGCCGATTATCCCAATGTGCGTGCGTGGTATCAGCGCCTGCGCGCACGGGACGCGGTGCAGAAGGGCTACCACGTGCCCAAAGTGATGGGCGAGATTCCCGAGGGCTGACATCCGCCCGCCGCCGCGATTGCAACATAGGCAGGAACCAAGAGACAGGTTGAACGGTTGCACCTTCGAAGGCAGTGCTGCCACCCGCGCAGGCTGCCCTTTTCATGAATGGGGGGCAGTATCGTGACGCTTGATCTCAGAGATGTATCCTCGTGCCGCCGTGCGGCGTTACTATGAACAGTGCGCCGCGTTTCGACCCTTTCCCGCCCCAGTCGCAAAGGAATATCCTGTCGCAATCTGCTCGGAAGGCTTTGCGCCACGCGGCGCGAGCCGAAGAGACAGGCACCGCCCCGGTCAGCGGCTCTATCGACATTCTGCGCGACGCGAGTCTGATGCTGGAAGATGGCGCCACGGCCCCCTTGCGCACCGCCCATGCGCTGATGCAGATCGGTGCCGCCAACCTCAGCGTCGGTCGCCTGTGGGAAGGCCACGTCAACGCGCTGCGCCTGATCCGCCTTTATGGTAGCGCGGCGCAGGTCGAGCGGGCGAAACAGGTGATCCGGCAGGGCGGGCTTCTGGGCGTCTGGGGCGCTGATGGCGGCAATCCGGCGCGGTTCGAGAAAGGCACTCTCCAAGGCGAAAAGATTTTCGCCTCGGGCCTCGGCACTGTCAGCCATGCGCTCGTCTCGCTCAATTCCGGCCCTGATGTGCAGCTTGCGCTGATCGACGTGACCGACCCCGCGCGCGGCGATGCCTCGCAATGGGACATGCTGGGAATGCGGGCGACAGCCTCGGGGAAATATGACTTTTCCGGCCTGACCCTTGAGGATGACGCCCTTATCGGTGCTCCCGGCGACTATCTGAAAGAGCCGCATTTCGTCGGCGGCGTCTGGCGGATCGCGGCGCTTCAGGCGGGCGCGGCGGCGGGGTTGATCGATGCGGCGGCCACTGCCTTGCGCGAGATGGACCGGCTTGAGGCCGAGGCCCAGCTGAGCCGCCTGATGCAGGTGCTGATGCGGATATGGGCCGGAATGGCATTGGTCGAACGCGCCGCCCTCACCACCGCGGATGTGCACGCGGAGGAGACCCTCGTCAGCACCGCCATCGCCGCGCGGATTTATACCGAGGAAGTCGCCCTCGACGCGATTAAAGCGGTAGAGCAAAGCCTTGGGTTGCGCCATTTTGCCGGAACCTCCGAGACAGGTCGCATGGCGCGCGATCTCTCCGTCTATCTGCGCCAAGCCGCACGCGATGCCTTCCTGCAACGCGCCGCCCGCCATGCGCTTTCCAGCGACCAGACGGTTTGGGGTGTCTTTGGATGAGCCCTAACGCCCCCCTCGCCAAGGCATTGTCGGGCCGCGCAAAGATCGTGGTTCTGGCGCCGCACCCGGACGACGAAACACTCGGCTGCGGCGGTCTTTTGGCCCGCGCTTTCGCAGGGGCCGGGGCGCATGTGATCTGCCTGACCGATGGTGGTGCCAGCCATCCCGGTTCCCGTGCATGGCCCCCGGCCCGATTGGCCGAGACGCGGCGCGCGGAATTGGCAGCGGCGCTTGATTTCCTTGGTGGCGGGGCGGCGGATCTGACATGGCTCGGCCATCCCGACAGCCGATTGCACGAGGTGCCTGCCGATACCCTCCTGACCGAGTTGACAGAGGTGATCGACGCCCAAGCCGCCCGCCACATCTTCGTCCCGGCCCGCGAAGACAAACATTGCGACCATCAAACCACCGCGTCACTGGCCGACAGCCTACGCGTGCAGCGGCCCTGCCTGCATTTCCATAGCTATCCGGTGTGGAGCCGTTTCGATGATCCGAACTTTACCGCGAACACGGCGGGCTACGCCCCCCTTACCTTCGACACCGCCGCCTATCGCGATGCCAAAAGCGCCGCGATCCACGCGCATCGGAGCCAGCTTGGCCAGACCGTAAAAGACGATCCCGATGGGTTTGTCCTGCCCGAGGCGATGATCGACCTCTTCGCGCAGCAAGATGAAATCTTTTGGAGGATGCCGTGATGGGGGTGGGGTTGGATCATCTCCAAGGTCTCTATGCCGAGACAGCCGATCCTTGGGGGTTCGAACATAGCGCCTATGAGCAAGCCAAATTCACGGCAACGCGGGCGGCGCTTTCGCAAGACGGCTATCGCTCGGCTTTCGAGTTGGGCTGCGGCAATGGCCAGTTGGCACGTCACCTGATCGACATCTGCGCGCGCTATACCGGGATGGATGCCGTGGGAAGCGCCCTGACCGCCGCGCGCGAGACGGTGCCGGAGGCGCGCTTCATCCAAGGGTTCTATCCCGGCCCCCTGCCCGAGGGGGATTTCGATCTGCTGATCCTTTCGGAAGTGCTTTATTTTCTGGATCACGCAGGGTTGGACCAACTGGCGACCGACATCGCGAGCCGCTGGCCGCAGGCCGAGATCATCTGCGTGACGTGGCGCGGCGACACCGGCAATCCGCTGCAAGGGGAAGAGGCGCTAAACGGGTTTGCCAAGGTGCTCGACACCCATGCCTTCACCTGCGTCAGCGCGACCGAGGACTACCGCATCGACCGCGCCTTTCCGGGGAAGAGCAGATGAGTTTCGAGCGCTGGAAAGACACCGCGATCATCATCCCCGCCCGGAACGAGGCGGAGCGGATCGGCGCTTGCCTCACCGCCCTCGCGCCCCAGTGCAACGACCGGGTCCGCGTGATCCTTGTGGTGAACAACACCGATGACGACACTGCCAAGATCGCAAAGGCGGCGGCGGGCCGGCTTGGCATCGACCTCACCGTGCTCGATCTGACCTTTCCCCCCGGCATGGGGGTTGGCGCGGCAAGGCGGAAAGGCTGCGCCGTGGCGCTGGAACAGATGCCCCATCTGCGCCAGATCCTGACCACCGATGCCGATTGCCGCGTCAGCGCCGATTGGGTGGCGCGTAGCATTCACCACCTTCAACGTTTTGACGCGCTTTGCGGCAGGGTCACGCTGAACCCCGAAGAGGCCGCCACATTGGCGCCGCAAGACCCGATGCTCGAGGTCCATGAAATGGCCTACCGCCGCTTGGTGCTCGCGCTCTACGCGCGGCACGCCCCGAACTGCGCCGATTTGCAGGACAGCCATGGCGAAGCGCCGGGGGCCAGTCTTGGCTTTACCCGCGAGGCCTATGAGGCCGTCGGCGGTTTTGCCCCGATCCCCTGCGGCGAGGACCGCGCGATCATCCGTGCCGCGCGGGCGGCGGGCCTTCGGGTGCATCACGCGGATGATGTCTGGGTCGAAGCCTCTTGCAGGCTGGTCGGGCGGGCGGCGGGCGGCATGGCGGATACGCTGCGCATTCGGCTGAGCGGAGCGAACTATCTGGCCGATGACTGTTTGCCGGATGCGGGCCGCCTGCTGGATCAACTGCGCCGGGGGGCATTGGGCTGCTGGCCGGCTCAGGTGCCGCAGGCTGAATGCATACCGGTTGCGGAACTGCCCGCGCATATCGCGCTGTTGCGCGGCTTTTTTAACCGGTCGGTGACGCGCGAGACACCCGCCCCTCTTACCTCGGGTTCCGCCGATCTCCGCCCTTGCGAGAACTTTCCTGCCTGCGGCGCAAAAGCATCGGAACCCGTGCCCTCGGGGGTGGTTGAACTTTCATAGGGTCCGGCACTCACCGTTCGCTCTAAAGCAGGCCTTTTCGCCCGCTAGATATTAGCAACAAATCCTCCCGATTATATTCCGGGGGCGCTGTGGAGAAAGATCATGACAGACAAAGAACTTGGCAAAGGCGGCGAACCCCGCCAGCAAACCACGGACCGGGAAAAGACGATGACGACCGCGCAGGGCGGCCCGATCGCGGATGATCAGAACTCACTCAAAGCAGGTCCGCGTGGCCCGGTCTTGATGGAAGACCATGTATTCCGCGAGAAGATGTTCCACTTCGACCACGAGCGCATTCCAGAGCGTGTCGTTCACGCCCGCGGCTACGGCGTGCACGGGCATTTCGAACTGAAGGAAGCGATCCCCGAACTTTCCTGCGCCGATATTTTCCAGCGTGTCGGCGAAAAGACCCCGACCTTCACCCGGTTCTCGACCGTGGCGGGCAACAAGGGCTCTGCCGATCTGGCCCGCGACGTGCGCGGTTTTGCGACGAAGTTCTACACCAAAGAGGGCAACTGGGATCTCGTCGGCAACAACATCCCCGTGTTTTTTATCCAAGACGCGATCAAATTCCCCGACCTCATCCACTCGGTCAAACCCGCCCCGGACCGTGGCTTCCCGCAGGCGCAGTCGGCGCATGACAACTTCTGGGATTTCGTCTCGCTCTCGCCCGAAGCGATCCACATGACGCTGTGGCAGATGTCCGACCGGGCGATCCCGCGCTCGCTCCGCTTCATGGAAGGCTTCGGCGTGCATACCTTTCGGCTGATCAATGCCGAAGGCAAATCGCATTACGTCAAATTCCACTGGAAGCCGAAGCAGGGTGTGCAATCGGTGGTCTGGAACGAGGCGCTCAAGATCAATGGCGCGGACCCGGATTTCCACCGCCGCGACATGTGGGATGCCATCGATGCGGGCGACTATCCGCAATGGGATCTGGGCATTCAGGTTTTTGACGACGAATTCGCCGACAACTTCGAGTTCGACATCCTCGACGCGACCAAGCTGATCCCCGAGGAACAGGTGCCGGTGCGCATCATCGGCACGCTGACGCTTGACGCCAATGTCGACAACTTCTTTGCCGAGACCGAGCAAGTGGCCTTTTGCACCCAAAACATCGTGCGCGGGATCGACCACACGAACGACCCGCTGCTTCAGGGCCGGAACTTTTCCTACCTCGACACGCAGATCAAACGCCTCGGCGGGCCGAACTTCACCCATATCCCGATCAACGCGCCGAAATGCCCGTTCCACCACTTCCAGCAAGACGGCCATATGGCGATGCACAACCCCAAGGGCCGCGTGAACTATGAGCCCAACAGCTGGGGCGAGGAGGGTGGCCCGCGGGAAAACCCGGAGATTGGGTTCAAAAGCTACCCCGAAGAGGTCAGCGGCACCAAACAGCGCGTGCGGTCCGAGACTTTCGCCGACCACTACAGCCAAGCGCGCCAGTTCTACATCAGTCAAACCGAGATCGAGCAGCAGCATATCGCGGCGGCCTATACCTTCGAGTTGTCGAAATGTCAGGAAGAGCGCATTCGCCTGCGGATGCTCTCGCATCTGATGAACGTCCATGACGATCTGGCGAAACAGGTGGCCGAAGGCTTGGGCGTGACCGAAATGCCGGAACCCGCCAAACCCGTGCGGGAGCCGATCACCGATCTGCCGCCGTCCGACGCGCTCAGCATTCTGAAGAACGCGCCGAACACATTCGCGGGCCGCAAGCTGGGCCTGTTCCTGACCGAGGGCGCGGATGCCTCGGTGGTGGAAGCCTTGGAAAAAGCCTTTGCCGATGAAGGCGCGATGGTGGCCATCGTGACGCCGCATATCCAAGGGGTGACCCTGTCGGACGGCAGCACCCGGCAAGCGGATGAGAAGATCGACGGCGGCCCGTCGGTGGTCTTTGATGCGGTGGCCTTGGTCTTTGGTGATGAGAAAGCCGATAAGATCGCCAAGAACAAACCGGCACAGGATTTCGTTTCGGACGCCTTTGCGCATAACAAGTTCATCGCTTGGACCACAGCCGCCGATCCGCTGCTCAACGCCGCCGGGGTCGAGAAGGACGAAGGCACGTTGGAGGTCTCTGCCGATAACGCCGGTAAATTCCTTGAGACCTGCCGCAAACTTCGGTTCTGGAAACGCGAAGAAAAAATGAACTGGGAATAAGAAAACACCGGGTCGGGGCGGCAATGCCCCGGCCCTTTTTCTAACGCCGGTGCACCTGTGATGAGGGTGAAATGGCGTTCGCGGTGTCCTGCAGGCGCGGCAGAATCTCGGCCCTGATCCGCTCCCGCGTCCAAGTATGCGCCGAGACCGAAGATTGCACCGCCGCAAAGGCCCGCCCATCGGGGCCGATGATCGGACAGGCCACGCCAATCTCAGACAAAATCATCTGATCGCTGGAGATCGCATAGCCCTGCTGCACGGCCTCCCCAATGCTGTTGCGGATCGTGGCGCGGTCCATCGTGGTGCGCGCGGTAAAGGGCTTGAGCGGCCAAGTCTCGATCGCCTCTTCCCGGTCTTCGGGCGAGAAGGTCGAGATGATCGCCCGGCCCGCCGACGTTGAAAGCGCAGGCAACCGCCGCCCGATCACCGTGGCCGCGAAGTAGGTCCGTTGGCAAGGCAAGCGACTGACGTAGATGATGTGATCGGTCGAAAGCTCGGCGAGGTTCACCGTCTCCCCGATCTCTTGGCTGAGGTCGATCAGCTTGGGAATCGCCTGCCCGACCAATTGATCAGACCAGTAATAGGCATAGGCCAGTTCGAGCCATGCATGGGACGGGCGGTAGCGCCGCGTTGCCGGATCCTTTTCCAACATGCCTTCGATATGCAGCGTATTCGCCAGCCTCTGAACCGCGCTTTTGTCCAATCCGCTGCGCGCGGCAAGCTCGACCAACGACAATTCCGTATGCGATTCATCGAAGGCGCGGAGCAGCCGCAACCCCTTAGCGAGCGACCCGACGTAGAGGGTATTTTGCTTCTTTTCCAATCACCTACCCTGAAAACTGGCCCAATCGTTCACACCGGGGCTTGACGTATGTCGGTCCGATTGCGTTTATTAATCGTATTGCGATATCAAGTATTACTATATGATACGATGCGCAAGCCAAAAAGATACGGAACCGAATTCGTTAACCAACAGGGGAGTTGACCATGAAATCCACGGTCCTGAAATCAACCATCACCGGACTTGTCCTGGCCGCCGCCACCGGCGCGGCTTGGGCGGACAAAGCCAATGACACGCTGAATGTCGCCTTCACCAAAGAGCTTGAGAACGTCGACAGCTACTTCAACTCGTCTCGCGAAGGCGTGGTGCTGCAACGCGCGGTCTGGGATGGTCTGATCTACCGCGATCCGGTCAGCAACGAATACATCGGCAACCTCGCCACCGAATGGGAATGGATCGACGACACGACCATCGAATTCAAACTGCGCGAAGGCGTGAAATTCCACGACGGGTCGGACTTCACCGCCGATGACGTGGTCTTTACCGTGAACTACGTCGCCGATGAAGCTAACGGCGTGAAAACGCAGCGCAACGTGAACTGGATGAAATCGGCCGAGAAGGTCGACGATTACACCGTGCGCATCATGCTGAAAGAGAAGTTCCCGGCGGCGATTGAATTCCTCTCTGGCCCCGTTTCGATGTATCCCAGCGACTATTACGAAGAAGCCGGCCCCGAAGGCATGGGCCTCAAACCCGTCGGCACCGGCCCTTACAAGGTGACCGAAGTCGTCCCCGGCCAGCACTTCAAACTGGAAGCCTATGAGGGCTATCACGACAGCCCCAAGGGCAAGCCCAGCATCAAGAACATCGACATCCGCACCATCCCGGATGTGAACACGCAGATGGCCGAACTCTTTAGCGGCTCGCTTGATCTGATCTGGCAGGTGCCGTCGGACCAGGCCGAAAAGCTGGCCGAGCGGGATGAGTTCCAGGTCTCCAACGAATCCACCATGCGTGTGGGCTATCTGACGCTCGATGCGGCAGGCCGGTCCGAGGACAGCCCCTTCACCGACGTGCGCGTGCGCAAGGCCGTGAACTACGCCATCAACCGTCAGGAACTGGTCGACGCGCTGCTCAAAGGCAAATCCAAGGTCGTCTACACCCCCTGCTTCCCCAGCCAGTTCGGCTGTGACGAAGAGGCGGCGGTGAAGTATGAATACAACCCCGAGAAAGCCAAGGAATTGCTGGCCGAGGCGGGCTACGAAGACGGTCTGACCATCGACTTCTACGCCTATCGCGACCGCGAATATGCCGAGGCGATCACCAGCTACCTGAACGCCGTGGGCATCGATACCAACTTCAAGATGTTGCAATATTCCGCCCTGCGGGAGCAGAACATGAAGGGCGAAACCGCCGTGTCGTTCCAGACATGGGGCAGCTATTCGATTAACGACGCCTCCGCCATGGTCAGCCAGTTCTTCAAACATGGCTCGCTCGACTACGCGATGGACGACGAGACGCTGGAATACCTCAACATCGCCGACAGCTCGACCGATCCCGAGGTCCGTAAAGAGAACTACTCCAAGGCGATCGAACGCATCACCGAGGAAGCCTATTGGGCGCCGATGTTCTCCTACAACACCAACTATGTGACCACCAATGAGGTGGAATACACCCCCACAGCCGACGAAGTTCTGCGCTTCACCACGGCCAGCTGGAAGTAAACCAATCGGCGGGGGCGCCGTGACCGGTGCCCCTGCCCTTCTCCCCTTCCGCACCCAACCCAGACCCACGCGGCAGGCCCCCGCCTGCGGCGCAGCCTCAAGGTAGTTGCACCCGTGCTTCAATTCATTCTCAAACGATTGGGACTGGCCCTTCTCGTGGCCTTCACCGTGTCGTTTATCAGCTTTAGCCTGCTGTTCCTGTCGGGCGACCCCGCCGCAGCACTTGCGGGTGAAACCGCCAGTGGCGAAGATATCGAGGCCCTGCGCCGTCTCTATGGTTTCGACCGTCCGATGCTGGTGCAATATGGCGAATGGCTGTTCTCGGCCCTTCAGGGCGATTTCGGCGAAAGCTACTATTTCCGCCTGCCCGTCGCCTCGCTCATCGCTGACCGGTTGAGCGTAACCATGACGCTCGGCGTCTGCGGGATCACCTTCGCGCTGCTGACCGCCGTGCCCTTGGGCGTAGTCGCCGCGATTCGCCCCAATTCGATCATCGACCGTGTGGCGCTCTTCATATCGGTCGCCGGCCAAGCGATGCCGAGCTTCTGGTTCGGCCTGATCCTCATCGTGGTCTTCGCCATCCAACTGGGCTGGCTGCCACCTTCGGGCACCGACACATGGCGCCATTTCATCCTGCCGACCGTGGTGCTGGGCTATTACGCCATGCCCGCGATCATGCGCCTGACGCGCGCGGGCATGCTGGACGTGTTGAACTCCGACTACATCCGCACCGCGCGGGCCAAGGGCGCCAACGAGCGCAGGGTGCTTTTCCGCCACGCGCTGCGCAACGCGATCATCCCGGTGGTCAGCCTCGCCGCCGTGCAGATGGGCTTCATGCTGGGCGGCTCCATCGTGGTCGAGTCGATCTTCGCGCTGCATGGCGCGGGCTATCTGGCCTGGGAGAGCATCGCGCGCAACGATCTGCCCACCGTGCAGGCGCTGATCCTGATCTTCTCGATGTTCTACATTGTTTTCACCTTCCTCGCAGACGTGCTGAACGCATGGCTCGACCCCCGCATGAGGAGCAGCTGACATGGCCACGGCAAGCACACATGACAGCCTTTTGGACGAAATCACCGGCCCGACCCCCGGCCAGATGCTGCGCAAGCGCATCTTCGGGCACCAAGGTCTGCTGATCGGGGCGGTCGTTCTGATCATCCTCACGATCATCGCGATTCTCGCGCCGTGGATTGCGCCGCATGATCCCTATGCCCAAAGTCTGATGACCCGGATGGAGCCCCCCGTGTTCATGGGCGGCACATGGGAGCATCCCTTGGGCACCGATCATCTGGGCCGCGATTACCTGTCGCGTCTCATCTATGGTGCACGGATTTCGCTGCTGATCGGGGCCGTGGCGGCGCTGATCTCGGGCCTGATCGGCACCGCCATGGGCGTGGCTGCTGGCTACTTTGGCGGCAAGGTCGATGCGGTCGTCACCTTCCTCATCAACGTGCGTCTTGCGATGCCGGTGGTGCTGGTGGCGCTGGCCGTGGTGGCGATCCTTGGCGGGTCGCTGCAAGTGGTGATCATGGTGCTGGGCCTGCTGCTTTGGGACCGTTTCGCGGTGGTCATGCGCGCCTCGACCATGCAGGTGCGGCGGCGTGAATATGTGGCGGCGGCGCAGGTCATCGGTGCCTCTACCCCGCGCATCCTCTTGTCCGAGATCATGCCCAATATCGCCAACAACCTCATCGTCGTGGTGACGCTGGAAATGGCCCATGCGATCCTGCTGGAAGCGGCGCTCTCCTTCCTCGGCCTTGGGGTGCAGCCGCCGACGCCGAGCTGGGGGCTGATGGTCTCAGAAGGCAAGAACATGATGCTCTTCGAGCCGTGGCTCGTGCTGATCCCGGGCGCCGTGCTTTTCGTGCTGGTGCTGGCAATCAACCTGATGGGTGACGGTCTGCGCGACGTCACTGCCCCCGAAAACCGGAGCTGACCCATGACAGAACCCCTTCTGAGCGTCCGCAACCTGCGGCTCGACATTCCCACGGGCGGCGGCACCCTACATGCGGTGCGCGGCATCGACTTCGACCTTAACCGTGGCGAGACCCTCTGCATCGTCGGCGAAAGCGGCTCGGGCAAATCGCTCACCTCGCTTGCGCTGATGGGGCTTTTGGGCAAATCCATCAAACGCAGCGCCGACCGGATGACCTTTGACGGGACCGAGTTGACCACCGCCAGCCACGGCCAGATGCGCAGGCTGCGCGGGGCGCGGATGTCGATGATCTTTCAAGAGCCGATGACCTCGCTCAACCCGGCCTACACCATCGGCGACCAGCTGGCCGAGGCGCTGCTGCTGCACCGCAAGGTCAGCCGCCAGCAGGCGCGGGCGCGGGCCATCGAGCTTTTGGAAAAGGTCGGCATTACCGCCGCCGAGAGCCGTCTGTCGCAGTACCCGCACCAGCTGTCGGGCGGGTTGCGCCAGCGTGTGATGATCGCCATGGCGCTGATGTGCGAGCCCGAACTGATCATCGCGGACGAGCCGACAACCGCGCTCGACGTGACCATTCAGGCGCAGATCCTGCGGCTGCTGCACGATCTGGGGCGCGAGATGAACATGGCCGTGATCCTGATCACCCATGACCTCGGGGTCGTGGCCCGCGTGGCCGACAAGGTCGCGGTGATGTACGCGGGCGAGTTGGTCGAGACCGGCCCGGTGGGCGATATCTTTAACGCCCCCTCGCATCCCTACACCCGCGGGCTGCTGCGCTGCATCCCGCTCCCCGGCAAGACCGACCGCGGCGCGAAACTGGGTACGATCCCGGGCATTGTGCCCTCGCTGGTGGGCGCGGTCGAAGGCTGCGTCTTCCGCACCCGCTGCCCCCATGCCGTGGCCGAATGCCGTGGCGACATCCCCAAGCGCGAGGACGGCAACCACGCCTTCCGCTGCATTTTCCCCGATGGCAAACGCCATTCCGAGAAGGAGCTGACCGTATGAAGGACAGCGTGAACACACCCCCGGTGCTGGAGCTTTCCGGCGTCAGCAAGACCTACCGGGTGAAACAGGGCATGTTCGGCAAGGTCAAACCGCTCACGGCGGTGAATGATGTGTCGCTGCAATTGGGCAAGGGGGAGGTGCTGGGCCTCGTCGGTGAATCCGGTTGCGGCAAATCCACCCTTGCCAAAATCCTTTTGGGGCTGGAGGAGCCGACCGCGGGTCACGTTAAGATCGACGGTGAAGAGATTACCCAACAGGGCCGTCTGGCGCTGGCGCGGCGGATTCAGCCGATCTTTCAAGACCCCTATTCCTCGCTCAACCCGCGCAAGAGCATCTATGACGTGATCTCTCTGCCGCTGCGGGTGCACAACATCGGTGACGAGGAGAGCCGCAAGAAAAAGGTGAAGGAGATCCTCGACGTTGTGGGCCTGCCGCAGCGGGTGATCAACACCTACCCCAGCCAGATGTCGGGCGGGCAGCGCCAGCGTGTGGCCATCGCCCGCGCGCTGATCATGAAGCCCGAGGTGGTGATCTGCGACGAGCCGACCTCGGCGCTGGATGTCTCGGTCCAAAGCCAGATCCTCAACCTTCTGGGCGAGCTGCGCGAAGAGTTCGGCCTGACATACCTCTTCATCAGCCATGACCTCGCGGTGGTCGAACATCTCGCCACCCGCGTGGCGGTGATGTATCTGGGCGAGATCGTGGAGCAGAACTCGGTCGCCGGTCTGTTTGATGCGCCGCGCCACCCTTACACCAAGGCGCTTTTGAAATCCGTGCTGACGCCTGAGCCCGGTTTGGGCGTGCCGGACACGCAGCTTGGCATGGCCTACCCGAACCCGATCGCGCCGCCGCCCGGTTGTCATTTCCACCCGCGCTGCCCGCGCGCGACGGATCTGTGCAAGCAAAAGGCACCGCGTCACACCCCGATCCCGCAGGGGCATGTCGCCTGCCACCTGCACGATCCGGAAACCCCCATGTACGAACAAGAGTAATCCCATGTCATCGAACCTGTCGCACAGCAGTCAAACCCGCAAAACCGTCATCGAAACCGAACATGGCGTCGTCGCCGCGCAGCATCGGTTGGCAGCAATCGCGGGGGCCGAGGTGCTTGCGGCAGGGGGCGATGCGGTGGATGCCACCGTGGCCACTTCTTTCGTCATCGGCGTGTTGGAACCTTGGATGAGCGGCCCTGCGGGCGGCGGGGCGATGATGCTCTGGCGCGCCGAGGAAGGCCAAGCCCATGCGCTCAACCACGGGATGCGCAGCCCCCGCGCGCTCGATCCCGCGAACTATCCGCTGAGCGGGCGGGGCAAGGCGGGCGATCTCTTCCCCTGGGAACATGTCGAGGGAGACCGCAACGTCCAAGGCGCCACCGCCATCGCCGTGCCCGGCGTGGTCGACGGGCTGGGCCAAGCGCATGAACGGTTCGGCAAGATGCCTTGGGCCGATCTGCTTGCCCCGGCGATCGAACATGCCCGCAAGGGTCTGTTGGTGGATTGGTATGCCGCGCTGGTCATCGCCTCTTGCACGCGCGAACTGGCCAAGGATGCGGATGCGGCGGACCTCTTCCTCGAAGACGGGCAATGGCCGACGATCAGCGGCTGGACCGCGCTGGCCGAAAAACGGCTGGACCAATCGCGCATGGCCGACAGCCTTGACCAGATCGCGCGGCACGGGGCGCGCGCGCTCTATGATGGTGACCTCGGGGCCGCGATGGCGCGGGATGTGCAGGAGAAAGGCGGCTGCCTCAGCCACGACGACCTGCAAGCTTACCGCGCCGAATTCAGCGCGCCGCTCGACTTCGCCTACCGCCATGCGCGTTTCCATGTCGTGCCGGGGCTGACCGCCGGGCCGACCTTCCGCGACACCTTTGCTTCCCTCGCGACCGAAGACCTCGGGCAAGCCCCCGGCCCCGACAGCTATGCCGCCATGGCCGAGGCGCTCAAAGGCGCCTATGCCCGCAGGCTCGGCTCCATGGGCGACACCGGCGAAAGCCCCGAAGCCCCGGGCTGCACCACGCATTTCTCGGTCGTCGACCGTTATGGGAATATGGTGGCGCAGACGCAGACGCTCCTGTCGATCTTCGGCTCCCGCGTCGTCTCGCCCTCCACGGGCTTTTTGATGAACAACGGCATCATGTGGTTCGACCCGGTTCAGGGCCGCCCGAATTCTTTGGGGCCGAACAAGCGCTGCCTGATGAACGTCTGCCCGGTGATCGGCGAACAGGGCGACAAACGCTTCGCCTTCGGGGCTTCCGGCGGTCGCAAGATTCTAGGCGCGGTGGCGCAACTGTCCTCCTTCGTCACCGATTTCGACATGTCGCTCGAAGACAGTTTCCACGCCCCGCGCATCGACGCCTCGGACGTAAACCATCTTATTGCCGATGAAAGCCTGCCGCGCGAAGTGCTCGACCGGCTGCGCGAGAACAATGAGGTCGCCGAGACCAAACGCACGATCTTTCCCTACGCTTTCGCCTGTCCCGCAGGCGTGATGCGCACAAACGGGCAGAATTCCGGCTGCACCGAGATCATGTCGCCTTGGGGCGACGCCATTTCCGAAGATATGACAAAGGACATTGAAGCATGACCCGCGATCAAGCGATCGAAGCGATCTCGACCTATTTCGATGAGGGGACGTTCCAAGCCGAACTGGCCAATCTCGTTTCCTACGAGACCGAAAGCCAGAACTCCGACCAAGCTCCCGAACTCAAACGCTATCTGGTCGAGACGATGGAGCCGCGGCTGACGGCGATGGGCTTTGCCTGTCGCTTTCACGACAATTCCGACCCACGCGGCGGCCCCTTTCTGGTGGGCGAGCGCCGCGAGGGCGACGACCTGCCGACCGTGCTGACCTATGGCCACGGCGACGTGATCCGCGCCCAGACCGACCAGTGGCGCGAGGGGTTGCATCCTTTCAAACTGGTCGAAGAAGGCGACAAGCTTTATGGCCGCGGCACCGCCGACAACAAGGGCCAGCACCTGATCAACATCGCCGCCATCGAAGCGGTGCTGAAAACCCGTGGCAAGCTGGGTTTCAACTGCCGCATCGTGATTGAGATGAGTGAGGAGACCGGCAGCGCGGGCCTGCCCGAGTTCTTTGCCGAACACCGTGAGGAACTGACTGCCGATGTGCTCATCGCCTCGGACGGGCCGCGGCTGCAACCCGAAGTGCCGACCATGTTCATGGGGTCGCGCGGGGGCGTGTCGTTTGATCTGATCGTCGACAAACGCGAAGGCGCGCATCACTCGGGCAACTGGGGCGGCTTGCTGGCCGATCCGGCGATGATCTTGGCGCAGGCGCTGTCGACCATCACCGACAAACGCGGGCAAATCCAGATCCCCGAGTGGCGGCCCGACAGCCTGACCCCCTCGGTTCGCGCGGCGTTGAAAGACCTGCCGATCGAAAGCGACGATGGCCCCGCCATCGACACCGACTGGGGCGAAGAAGACCTGACCCCGGTCGAGCGCGCCTACGGTTGGAACAGCTTTGCCATTCTCGCGATGAAAAGCGGCGTGCCCGAAGCGCCAGTCAACGCGATCTCGGCCCATGCGACGGCCACCTGCCAATTGCGCTATGTCGTCGGCACCGATCCCGAAGACATCCTGCCCGCGCTGCGCCGCCACCTTGATAAACACGGCTTCGAAGATGTGCGGATTGAGCCCCACGACCGCGGGTTCTTCCGCGCGACCCGGCTGGATGCGGATCACCCTTGGGTCAAATTCGTGGCTGATTCTCTGACGAAAAGCGCCGGGAAAGCGCCGCATATCCTGCCCAACCTCGCAGGCTCGCTGCCCAACGACAGTTTCAGCGATATTCTGGGGCTGCCGACCGTCTGGGTGCCGCATTCCTACCGCAGCTGTTCGCAGCACGCGCCGGACGAACATGTGTTGAAACCCGTCTGCCGCGATGCGCTGCGGGTGATGGCGGGCGTGTTCTGGGATTTGGGCGAAGGCAACACGCCGCCCCGCGCCGCGTGACAACTGCCGGGCGGGGGCCGTGGCCCCTGCCCGCTACATTGCCGCGCGGATGCAGGCTTCGAGGGTTTCCGCCTCAAGCACGCAAGGGTTTGCGCGCATGGAGGAAGAGGCCGCTGCCTCGCGGGCCGTCTCGCCCAGATCCGCATCATCAGGGATCCTCCGGGCCAACCGGTCCAGCCCCCAGTCATCTAGCATGTCGGTCAGCGCGTCGAACGTGCCCTGCTCAGGCAGGCCGAACCCGCCGGAGAGCCACATCTGCACCTCCGAAAACCGGTCCGAGGCCCCCATCGCATCCCTGTTGGCCGCCAGAACCGGCCCGAGCAAACGCCCGCAAATCAGCCCATGCGGCGCGCCGAAACGCCCGCCGATCACACCTGCCAGCCCATGCACGGCCCCGAGCCCCGCATTGGCCAGCGCCAAACCGCCCGAGAGACTGACATAGGCCAGCGCATCCCGCGCGGGCTGATCCTCGCCCTCGGCCAGACGTTTGAGCGCGGCGATGCCCTGCGGGATCGCCGCACGGCAAAGCGCATCGCTCAGCGGGTTGGCCTTGCTGGACAGATAGGGTTCGATCACCTGCACCAGCGCGTCGAGGCCGGACCCCAAGGTCACCCCGCGCGGCGCGCCATCGGTCAGCGCGGGGTCGACCAAGGCCAGACGGGGCAGCATGCGGTCGTCGCGCAGGCTGACTTTTCGCGCGGCCTCCGGCACGGAGATGACGGCGTTCTTGGTGACCTCGGCCCCGGTGCCTGCGGTGGTGGGGATCGCGATCATCGGCAGGGGATCGGCCTGCAAGGGCCTGCCCGCGCCCACGACTTCGAGATGCTCCATCACATCGCACTCCGACGGGATCAGCGCCGCGGAGGCTTTGGCAAGGTCGATCACCGCGCCGCCGCCCGCGCCCAGCACGACCTCAGCCCCGCGCCCCGCCGCCACGGCGGCGCGCACGTCTTCGACCGACGGCTCGCCGCTGCCGCGCAACTGGGTCACCTCGCAGCCCGCCGCTGCCAAATCGCGCGCCAGTTCATCGACCCAAGCGACAGAACCGCCGCGCAGCAAAAGCACCTGCCGCCCATAGCCTCGCGCAGCGGTCACCGCTTCACCCGCCACACCGCGGCCAAAACGGATGCGTCCGGCGGTGGCGAAACCGAAAGGGGGGATCGTCTGCATCAGAACTGCAACGTCGCCTGAACAGCCCGCTGCCATGCGCCGTATTTCTCTTGGCGCGCGGCCTCGTCCATCTGGGTCTCAAATCGCCGGTCAAGCGCCCATTCGCGGGCGAAACCCTCCATATCAGGGTAGATGCCCGCCCGCTGCCCGGCGAGCCACGCGGCACCAAGTGCTGTGGTTTCCAGCACATCGGGGCGATCAACCGAAGCGCCGATCACGTCCGAGAGGAACTGCATCGCCCAGTCACTGGCACTCATCCCGCCGTCGACGCGCAGGGTGGCAATCTCGCCCGGCTGGCCTTGGGCGGCCCAATCGGCTTGCATCGCTTCCAAGAGGTCACGGGTCTGGTAGCCCACGCTTTCGAGTGCGGCCCGCGCGAGTTCCGCAGGGCCGGAGTTGCGCGTCAGCCCATAGATCGCGCCGCGGCATTCGGCGTTCCAATATGGCGCGCCGAGGCCCACGAAGGCAGGCACCAGCACCACGTTCTGATGCGGATCGGCCTGCTCGGCCAGAGCCTGCGTCTCGCCCGCCTCGCGGATCATCTTGAGCCCGTCGCGCAGCCATTGCACCACGGCCCCGGCGACGAAGATCGAGCCTTCGAGCGCATAGGTCGGCTTGCCATCAAGCTGGTAGGCGATGGTGGTGAGTAGCCGGTTGGTCGAGGTCACCGCCGTCTCGCCCGTGTTCAGCAGGGCAAAACAGCCGGTGCCATAGGTCGACTTCATCATGCCGGGTTGGAAACAGGCCTGCCCGATCGTCGCCGCCTGCTGGTCACCCGCGACGCCGAGGATCGGGATCTCGCGTCCAAAGAGGTCAGGCCGCGTGGTGCCGAAATCGGCGGCGCAGTCCTGCACCTCGGGCAGCATTTCGAGCGGCACGTCGAACATTTTGCAGATCGTCGTGCTCCAGCGGCCCTTGTGGATGTCATAGAGCATGGTGCGCGCGGCGTTGGTCGCATCGGTCACATGGCGCGCACCACCGGTGAGCTTCCAGATCAGATAGCTGTCGACGGTGCCGAAAAGCAGCTCGCCCGCCCGCGCCCGCTCGCGCGCGCCTTCGACGTGGTCGAGAATCCATTTCAGCTTGGTGCCCGAGAAATAGGGATCGGCCAACAGGCCGGTGCGTTCGGTGATGATCTTGTCGTCGCCGCTTTCACGCAGCGCGCGGCAGAAATCGGCGGTGCGGCGGTCTTGCCAGACGATGGCGTTATGGACCGGCTTGCCGGTTTTCGCGTCCCAGACCAGCGTCGTCTCGCGTTGGTTGGTGATGCCGATGGCGGTGATGTCGTCGGGGCGCAGACCGGCCTTTTCGATCACCGCGCGGCAGGTGCCCGCGGTCGTCGACCACAGATCGCCCGGATCATGTTCGACCCAGCCGGAGCGCGGGAAATGCTGCGGGAATTCTTCTTGGGCCGTGGCCGTCACCGACATGTTGCCGTCAAAGATGATCGCCCGCGAGGAGGTGGTTCCCTGATCAATGGCGAGGATATGGGTCATGGCGCGGCCCCCGGATGTTGGATGAAACGAAAAAGGGGCCGGAACGCTGCTGCGTCCCGGCCCCCGTAAGTTTGGCTTACTGCCAGGACTTGATCAACTCTTCGTAGCTGATGGTCTCGGGCTCGGGGTCTTCGTTGTCGAGCTTGGCAACGGGCGAACCTTCCTGCTCAAGCCAGTAGGAGGCCTCACGCTCCTCGTTCATTTTTGGACCCAGATCACCTTGGACGCCTGCGCGCTCAAGACGTTCCATGACCTTTTCCTGCTCGGCACAGAGGCTGTCGAGCGCTTCCTGAGGGGTCTTCGCACCCGACATCGCGTCGCCGATGTTCTGCCACCACAGCTGCGCCAGCTTGGGGTAATCCGGCACGTTCGTCCCCGTGGGCGACCATGCGGTGCGCGCGGGCGAGCGGTAGAATTCCACCAGTCCGCCGAGTTTCGGCGCACGCTCGGTGAAGCTTTCGTGCTGGATGGTCGACTCGCGGATGAAGGTCAGACCGGCATGGGCCTTTTCCACGTCCACGGTTTTCGAGGTCACGAACTGCGCATAGAGCCATGCGGCCTTGGCGCGGTCGACGGGCGTGCTTTCCATCAGCGTCCAGCTGCCCACGTCCTGATAGCCAACCTTCTGACCTTCTTTCCAGTAGGCGCCATGCGGGCTCGGGGCCATGCGCCACTTGGGCGTGCCGTCTTCGTTCAGCACGGCCTTGGCGCTGTCGTTCACCATGTCGGCGGTGAAGGCGGTGTACCAGAACATCTGCTGTGCGATGGCACCCTGCGCGGGCACCGGACCGGCTTCGCCGAAGGTCATGCCCGCGGCTGCGGGGGGCGTGTACTTCTCAAGCCATTCGATGGACTTGGTGATCGCATAGACCGCCGCCGCATCGTTGGTGGCACCACCACGGGTCACACAGGAACCGACGGGCTGCGAGTTTTCGTTGACGCGGATGCCCCATTCGTCGACCGGCAGGCCGTTGGGTTCACCCACATCGCCGCCGCCCGCCATGGACAGCCACGCATCGGTGTAGCGCCAACCAAGGCTCGGGTCTTTCTTGCCGTAGTCCATGTTGCCATAGACTTCGACGCCATCAATCGTGCGACCGGTGAAGAATTCGGCGATGTCTTCGTAAGCGGACCAGTTGACCGGCACGCCCAGGTCATAGCCGTATTTCTCTTTGAACTCGGCCATCAGATCGGGGTCGGTGAACCAGTCCTGGCGGAACCAGTAGAGGTTCGCGAACTGCTGGTCGGGCAGCTGGTACAGTTCGCCATCGGGCGAAGTGGTGAAATCAAGGCCGATGTAATCGTCCAGATCGAGACCGGGGTTGGTCACGTCCTTGCCTTCGTTCGCCATCCAGTCGGTCAGGCTGCGCGCCTGCTTGTAGCGCCAGTGGGTGCCGATCAGGTCAGAGTCGTTAATATAGGCGTCGTAGATGTTCTCGCCCGACTGCATCTGCGTTTGCAGCTTTTCAACCACGTCGCCCTCGCCGATCAGGTCGTGGGTGATGTTGATGCCGGTGATCGCGCTGAAGGCCGGGGCCAGCACGTTGGCTTCGTATTCGTGGGTGGTGATGGTCTCGGACACGACTTTGATGTCCATGCCCTTAAACGGCTCGGCCGCGTCGATGAAGAATTGCATCTCCGCTTCCTGCTCTTCGCGGCTCAGCGCGGAGCGTTCGATTTCCTCGTCGAGGAACTTCTTCGCGGCTTCCATATCCGCGAATGCTGGCCCGGCGAGCAGACCAAGCGTGACCGCCAAAGCGGTACTCGATTTCATGACAGATCGTTTCATTATGTCCTCCCTAGACATTTGGTCGTGTCGTATGGCGGCCCCGGATTGCCCGGGGTCCGCCGTGATAGCGCCTAGACCCAGCGAAATACGGCTGCGGCATAGGCAAGGCAGACCAGCAGCGCATAGGGCTGCGGCCCCGCCTCGAAACCCAGCCAGATCAAATTGATAAAGGCCGAGCCGAGAAGCGTGATGAACAGACGGTCACCACGGGTTGTCTCAATCCTGAGGATGCCCACGCGGGGCGTCTCAGGGAATTTGATCGCGAGGATCGTGAAGGTCACGAGTAACAGCGCGATGACACCGAAGAAGATCGCGGTGGGCATGGTCCAGGCCATCCAAGACATGGGCGGTCTCCTCTCTTATACCCGCCCGAGGGCAAAGCCCTTGGCGATGTAGTTGCGGACGAAATAGATCACCAGCGCGCCCGGCACGATGGTCAGCACACCCGCCGCGGCCAGAACGCCCCAGTCGAGGCCCGAGGCGGAGACGGTACGGGTCATGGTGGCGGCGATGGGTTTGGCATCGACCGAGGTCAGCGTGCGCGACAGCAGCAGTTCCACCCATGAGAACATGAAGCAGAAGAAGGCCGCGACCCCGATGCCGCTGGCGATCAGCGGGGTGAAGATGCGGATGAAGAACCGCGGGAAGGAATAGCCATCGAGGTAGGCCGTCTCGTCGATTTCTTTCGGCACGCCGCGCATGAACCCTTCGAGGATCCAGACCGCCAGCGGCACGTTGAACAGGCAATGCGCCAGCGCCACGGCGATATGCGTGTCAAAGAGGTTGACCGAGGAGTAGAGCTGAAAGAACGGCAACGCGAACACGGCGGGCGGCGACATACGGTTCGTCAGCAGCCAGAAGAACAGGTGTTTGTCGCCCAGAAACGTGTAGCGCGAGAAGGCATAGGCCGCCGGCAGCGCCACGGCGAGCGAGATCACCGTGTTCATCACCACATAAATCAGACTGTTCACATAGCCCATGTACCAGCTCGGATCGGTAAGGATCTTGGCATAGTTCGCCAGCGTCAGGTCCCGCGGATAGAGCGAGAAGGACCCGAGGATTTCGGCGTTGGTCTTGAGGCTCATGTTGATGAGCCAATAGATCGGCAGCATCAGGAACAGCAAGTAGAGCGTCATCACCACCACCGAGCCTTTGGGCCGGAAGCGGCTGCGGCGAGCGCGTTTGGCAGCGGTTACGTCACCCGGAATGGGCGCGGCGCCGGGGGCTTGCACGGTTGTGTCGGTCATCACACACCATCCCTTTTGTCGAGGTTGACCATCACGGTGTAGAACACCCATGAAATCAACAGGATAACGAGGAAATACATCAGGCTGAACGCCGCTGCGGGGCCAAGGTCAAACTGACCGATGGCCATTTTCACGAGGTCGATGGACAGGAAGGTCGTGGCATTGCCCGGCCCACCGCCGGTCACGACGAACGGCTCTGTATAGATCATGAAGCTGTCCATGAAGCGCAGCAGAATGGCGATCATCAGCACGCCCGCCATCTTGGGCAGTTCGATGTAGCGGAACACGGCCCAACGGCTGGCTTGGTCGATCTTGGCCGCCTGATAGTAAGCGTCTGGAATGGATTGCAGACCGGCATAGGCCAGAAGTGCGACCAAAGAGGTCCAGTGCCAGACATCCATCACCACAACCGTGATCCACGCCGAGGTGATGTCTTGGGTGTAGTTATAGGTGATGCCCAGCTTGTCGAGCGTATAGCCCAGAAGCCCGATGTCGACGCGGCCAAAGATCTGCCAGATGGTGCCGACCACGTTCCACGGGATCAGCAGCGGCAAGGACATAAGCACCAGACAGAAGCTGGCCCAGAACCCGTTTTTCGGCATGTTGAGCGCGACAAAGATGCCGAGCGGGATTTCGATGGCCAGAATGACGCCCGAGAAGATCAGCTGACGGCCAAGCGCGTCCCACATGCGGTCGCTGTCGAGCATGTCGGAAAACCACTCCAGCCCGGCCCAGAAGAATTCGTTCCGGCCAAAGGTGTCTTGCACCGAGTAGTTCACCACGGTCATCAGCGGGATCACGGCCGAAAAGGCCACGAGGATCAGCACCGGCAGGACAAGGAACCATGCCTTTTGGTTGACGGTCTTGTTCATGCGGCCTCTCCCTCTGCGCTGATGCGCCAGTCGTCGTCATAGACGTTGATGCCCGCCGGATCGAAACTGATCGCGGTGTTTTCGCTTGGCACTGTCGCGCCTTCTTCGGCAATGGCGCTGACCTGCTGGCCTGCCACGTCGAGACGGATGATCTTGTGACGGCCCACATCCTCGACACGGGTCACCTTGGCCGGCAGGCCCAGACCTTCGCCATTGATCCGAATGAACTCGGGCCGGACACCCAGTTGCGTTTTCTGGCCCTTGGGGGCGTAGGTCTTGTTCAAATTGACGCTTGTGCCCGCGATCTGCGCGGCATTGCCTGCTATCTGCGCGTCAAAGAGGTTCATCCCCGGCGAGCCGATGAAATAGCCCACGAAAGTGTGGGCGGGCCGCTCGAAAAGCTCTTGCGGCGTGCCGATCTGCACGACGCGGCCATCATACATCACCACCACCTTGTCGGCGAAGGTCAGCGCCTCGGTCTGGTCATGGGTGACGTAGATCATCGTATGGCCGAATTCGTGGTGCAGGGATTTTAGCTGCGTGCGCAGCTCCCATTTCATATGGGGGTCGATCACCGTGAGCGGCTCGTCGAACAAGAGCGCGTTCACATCCTCACGCACCATGCCGCGGCCCAGCGAAATCTTCTGCTTGGCATCTGCGGTAAGGCCCCGCGCCTTGCGGTTCAGTTCATCCTCCATGCCGATCATCTTGGCAATCTGCTGGACCCGAGACGCGACATAAGAGGCATCCGCCCCGCGGTTGCGCAGCGGGAAGGCCAGATTGTCATGCACGGTCATCGTGTCGTAGACGACCGGGAACTGGAAGACCTGCGCGATGTTGCGCTCGGCGGTCGGCGCATGGGTCACGTCCACGTCGTTAAACAGGATGCGCCCCTGCGAAGGCTGCAAAAGCCCTGAGATGATGTTGAGCAAGGTGGATTTGCCACAGCCCGACGCGCCCAGAAGCGCATAGGCTTCGCCGTCGATCCAGTCGTGGTTCAATTCCTTAAGGGCGAAATCATCTTCACCGCTGGGATTGGGCAGGTAGGAATGGGCGAGGTTATCAAGCGTGATCTTGGCCATTATGCCGCCTCCGCATAGGGCGCGGCCGAGACGAGCGCCCCGTTCGCGTCAAACAGGTAGATATGCGCCGGGTTTAGATAGACCGGCAGCGGCTGGCCGGGCTGCAAATGCTGGATGCCATGCACCAGACCGACCCATTTCGCGCCGTGGTAATCGAGGTGGATAAAGGTCTCCGATCCCGTGATCTCGGTCACGTTCAGCACCGCGTCAAAGCCGATGGCCTCGGGCGCCTGCGCGCTCAGCGTCAGGTGGTTGGGGCGGAAACCGGCGGTATATTCGCCGTCGCGCAGGCTGGCCATGCTGGCCGGTGCCGCCATCTCACCCCCGTCGAAGCGCAGAGTGTCGACCGATTTGGTCATGCTGAGGAAGTTCATCGGCGGGTCGGAGAACACCCGCGCGGTGGTCGCATTCTCGGGCCGGCGGTAGACGCTTGGCGTCGGGCCAAATTGCGTGACGCGGCCTTCCCAGAGCGTCGCGGTATTGCCGCCCAGAAGCAGCGCCTCCTCAGGCTCGGTCGTGGCATAGACGAAGATTGACCCGGCCCGCTCGAAGATGCGTGGGATTTCGGCGCGGAGTTCTTCGCGCAGCTTGTAGTCGAGGTTGGCCAGCGGCTCGTCCAAGAGCACCAGCCCGGCATTCTTGACCAGCGCCCGCGCCAAGGCGCAGCGCTGCTGCTGGCCGCCCGAAAGCTCCAGCGGTTTGCGGTCGAGCATCGGGGTGAGCTGCATCAACTCGGCGGTTTCGCGCACGGCGCGGTCGATCTCATCCTTCGACTTGCCCACCAGCTTCATCGGCGAGGCGATATTGTCGTACACCGTCATCGAGGGGTAGTTGATGAACTGCTGATAGACCATGGCGACCTTGCGGTCCTGCACCCGCATGCCGGTCACGTCTTCGCCGTTCCAGATCACCTGCCCCGTACCCGGCACATCCAGCCCCGCCATCAGCCGCATCAGGGACGTTTTGCCCGAGGACGTGGGCCCCAAAAGCACGTTCATCGTGCCCTTTTCCAAGGTCAGGTCGGTCGGGTGGATATGCGTTTGACCGCCCACCGTTTTCGACACGTTCTTTAGGATCAAACTCACGTTCGTCCTCCCCTCATTCCGCTGCAGAGGCGGCTTGTTTCGCCGCGCGCATCTGCATCCATTCATCAAGACGCGCGATCTGCGCCTCATCCATTCGCAGGCCCAGCTTGCTGCGGCGCCAGACGACGTCCTCTGCGCTGAGGGCATATTCCTTGGTCATCAGCCAAGCGACCTCGCGCGCGGTGAGGGTGGCGCCGAAGTGCTCGCCCATATCGGCAAGCGTCTTGGCCTCGCCCGCCATCGCCCATGCATCCGTACCATAGGCGCGGATCAGCCGCGCTGCCCAGCTTTCATCCAAAAAGTCATAATCCGCTTTCAGCCGCGCGATCAACTGCGCCACGCCGTCCACCGGGAAATCGCCGCCGGGCAGGGCGACGCCCGCGGTCCAATGGCCCGACAGCCCGTCGAAATGCGGCGCGATCAGTTCCAGCGCGTCTTCGGCCAATTTGCGGTAGGTCGTGATCTTGCCACCAAAGACATTGAGGATCGGCGCGCCACCGGTCTTGTCGACCTTGAGCGTATAGTCCCGCGTCGCCGCCGTGGCGCTGCTGGCGCCATCGTCATAAAGCGGGCGCACGCCGGAATAGGTCCAGACGATATCGGCGCGGGTGATGTCCTGCTTGAGATAGCCGTTCACGAAGTCGATCAGGTAGTCCTGCTCTTCGGGCGTGCATTCCGGGGTGACGGATGGATCAGGATGATCGGCGTCGGTGGTGCCGATCAGGGTGAAATCCTGCTCATAGGGGATCGTGAAAATGATCCGCCCATCGGTGCCTTGGAAGAAATAGCATTTGTCGTGATCGTAGAGCCGCTTGGTCACGATATGGCTGCCGCGCACCAACCGCACCCCTTCGGAGGAGTTCAGCCGCGCGGTGTTGTGGATGATGTCCCCCACCCACGGGCCGCCCGCGTTGACCAGCATCTTGGCGTGGATCACCTCGCGTTGGCCATCCGCGCCATGCTCTACGGTGACCGCCCAGCCATCTGCGCTGCGGTCGGCAGAGACGACCTTGGTCCGGGTCATGATACGCGCGCCGCGCAGTTCCGCGTCGCGGGCGTTCAGCACCACAAGGCGAGAATCTTCGATCCAACAATCGGAATACTCGAAAGCTTTCTCGAACCGATCCTCCAGCGGCGCCCCTTCGGGCGTGCCGCGCAGCGACAGACTGCGGGTGGCGGGCAGGATCTTACGCCCGCCGAGGTTGTCATAGAGAAACAGGCCCAGACGGATCAGCCATGCCGGGCGGCGGCCCCGCATCCACGGCATGAACAGCCGCAGCAGCTTGGAGGTCGGCGTGTCGCCCTCGAACCGCATGTCGCGGTGATAGGGCAGCACGAAACGCATCGGCCAAGAGATATGCGGCATCGCCTTCAACAGCACTTCGCGCTCGGTCAGCGCATGGCGCACGAGGCCGATCTCGAAATACTCAAGATAACGCAGCCCGCCGTGGAACAGCTTGGTAGAGGCCGAAGAGGTCGCCGAGGCCAGATCGTTCATCTCAGCGAGTGTCACGCTCAGCCCCCGGCCTGCCGCATCGCGCGCGATCCCGGCGCCGTTAATGCCACCCCCGATGACGAATAGATCGACCGGGGCAGCGGCCATATGGCTATCGGGCTGTTGGTTCACGATCCGGCCCTCCCCCAGCTCAGACTGTCCAATTTGGGGCAGTGTTACGAAACGACTCCCAACTGCACAAGAATTATTTTCGTTTATGTTCGTTTTGCCAACATAGCGAACATGTTAAACGTGTCCTGCTGCGCGATTGCTTGCGTTAGCCAAAACACTGGAGATAATGCGCCAACAGCAGGCAGGAGCGACGCCCATTTCACAGACATTCCGCCATCCCGACATCCTTGAAATCGCCCGGCGCGAAGGCAAAGTCACTGTCGATGGGCTGGCCGAACATTTCGGCGTGACCCATCAGACCATCCGCCGTGACCTTACGGAACTGGCCGACAGCGGTAAGCTTGAGCGGGTCCATGGGGGCGCGGTGCTGCCCTCGGGGGCCAGCAACATCGGCTATGCCGAACGGCGGAATCTGCATGAAGAGGCGAAGAATCGCATCGCCCGCGCCTGTGCCGAACATATCCCCGACGGCTGTTCGGTCTTTCTCAATATCGGGACAAGCACCGAGGCAGTGGCACGCGCCCTGCTCCACCACCGCGATCTGATGGTGGTGACGAACAACATGAACGTGGCCAATATTCTGGTCGACAACCCCGAATGCCGCATCGTGCTGACCGGTGGCGCGCTGCGCCGGATGGACGGCGGGCTGGTCGGCAATCTGACGATCGAGACGATCCGCCAGTTCAAGTTCGACATCGCGGTGATCGGCTGTTCTGCGATGGATGCGGATGGCGATCTGCTCGACTTCGACATCGAAGAGGTGGGGGTCAGCCAATGTATCATCGCGCAGTCGCGCAAGACCTTTTTGGTGACCGACCATTCCAAATTCAAACGCTCCGCCCCCGCGCGCATCGCTTCGGCGCGGGAGGTGGATATGTTCTTTACCGATATGCCCCTGCCCGCAGGCCTTGCGGAGAAATGCAGCGGGTGGGAGACCGCGGTGGTCTATGTGCCGGAAGAATGACCCCCGCCGCTAGGCGTGGGTCCATTCCCGCGCGCGGGGTTTGACCGCCAAGGTCGGCGCGCAGGCTTTCAGCGCCTCGACAAAATTCTGGCTCCAACGGTTTACATCCGTGGCCCGCACCTGCGCCATGCAGCTTGCATGGCGGCGCTTGCGCTCTTCCAGCGGCAGGGCGAGCGCGGTTTTCAGCGCCTCGCTCATGTCCTCGATGTCATAGGGGTTGACCTGAATCGCATCCGTCAGGTCTTCGGCAGCGCCGGCCATATGCGACAGGATCAGCACGCCGGGGTCTTCGGGGTCTTGGGCGGCGACATATTCCTTGGCCACAAGGTTCATCCCATCGGCGAAGGGCGTCACGATCCCAACCCGCGCCCGGCGATAGAGACGGGCGAGAAGATTGCGATCGAGGTTGCGATGGATATAGCGCAGCGGGGTCCAGTCGATCTCCCCATGCTCTCCGTTCACGCGACCGACAAGCTCTTCCAACTCGTAGCGCAATTCGCGGTAGGCGGCGACTTCCTCTCGGCTGGGCGGGGCGATCTGGACCATGCTCACCCGCCGTTCGCGCTCATCCCGAGTTTCGAGGTAGCGGCCAAAGGCGCGAAAGCGGTTGGGCAGACCTTTGGAGTAATCCAGCCGGTCGACCCCGATCACGATATCGCCCGCCATATCGTCGGCCAGACGGTCCTGCGCACTGCCCCCTCGCGCGGCCTGCACAAAGGTCTCAACGTCGATGCCGATGGGGAAAGACCGCAGCGCCACCGCGCGGGAGCCGCATTTGATCGTACCGTCCATCAGGAATTCGGAATCGGTCTCGGCCCGGAACATCTCAAGACAGCGGGCCACATCTGCGCGGGTTTGCAGACCCACGAGATCATAATCCGCCAGCCAATGCGCCAGATTGGCCTCCCGCGGGAGGGCGCCCATATCGCCCAAGGCGGGGAAGGGAATATGCAGGAAAAACCCGATCTTACCGGTGAAGCCCAGCTTGCGCAGCTCGGTGGCGAGGGGGAAGAAATGGTAGTCGTGAACCCAGATCATATCGTCCGGCCGGGCCACTTCCATCACCTGCCAGGCAAGGCGCGTGTTGACAGCGCTATACCCCCGCTCGAAGCCGCGGTCGAGCTTGACCAGATCACCGCGGCGGTGACAGACCGGCCAAAGCACCGAGTTCGAGAAGCCGAGGTAGAAATTCTTGTAATCTTCGTGCGTTAGGCGAAAGCTCAGCCGGGTGTAATTGCCCTGATCGCCATATTCTTCGAGGCTGTTGGCGGGTGTTTCCGTGGTTTCGGGATGCGATCCTATCCAGATGCCGCCGATCTTGCGCAGGGTTTCGTGCAGCGCATAGACCAACCCACCGGAAGGGGCGGCTTCCGATGGGATGCGATTTGAAACTACAATCAATCTGCCAGCCATTTTGAGCCCCGGGAACAATCATTTTCGGTCGCCGAGCCTGATAAGGCGGAACGCCGACCACGACTAACGGTTTAATGGTTTAGGTCAGTAAAGGTTCCCAGCTAGGGCAGCTTTGGTCAATTCTTTTGCAGACGCAGCATCGCAAATGGCGGGGATTATTTTCTCAGCGCCCAAGAAAGAACCACGCAACCCCCACAGGCAGCAACGACATCAGGATCATCGACAGGATCACCACCCGCCCGTCCCGCATGAGATAGCCCGCTGCGAAGATCGCGATCATCGCTGAGGCGATAGAGCCAGAGGTGGGCACGATCTCCATGAACGGCATGAACATCGACAGCGCCATCACCATCAACAAAGGCAGGTAAACCCACGGGCGGTGCAGAATGAAGGTGGAGCGCTCGTGCAGATAACGGTCTACGAAATCCACCGGGCGGCGCAGCCACCGAACGCCCTCGCGGAGTTTCTTCGCCGCGATGTCGCGGCGCATGACGAAACCAGGCAGCCAGAGGCTGTCGCGGCCAAAGATCATCTGCACCACCAGAAACAGCACCACGATTCCAATAAAGGCCGTGATCCCCGGAATGCCGCTGGCGGGCGAGGTAGAGATCAGGCTAAAGGCAAGGATGGTCGAGGCAAAGGAATGTTTGCCCAGACAGTCGATGATCTCTTCCACGGTAATCTGCCGATCCGCGCCACCGGAGAGATGTTCCATCTCGTCCAGGACGCCGCTGAGGGTTGGCCGACCTGTATCGCTCATGAGTTCCAGTCCTTCTAAAGTCGGGCGATAGTGCTGTTCATGTTAACAATGCCTGAGCACGGTGAAAGTTCGCCTAGATCTTCGAACTGGGTTCACGTCCTCGCGCGCAGGAACGCCAGCAAGCCTCTTTCTGCCCGGGTCATATCGTCCATATCAGGCGGGTCCGGCAGGTCTTGCGGGGTCTGGCAGAGGTCGATCACCTGCGGGTGGATATAGCTGTTGCGCGCGATGCTCGGTGTGTTGTGCAGCCGTTCGGCGGCAGCTTCGGCCATGGCTTTGATGCTGGGCTTGTCTTCCTTTAGCGCCACGTCAAACGCGGCGACGGACCCGGCCCATGTGCGAAAGGTCTTGGCCGAGAAGCCTTCGGTGCCTGCGGCTTCGGCAATATAATCGTTCAGCGCGGTGGAAGTCAGACTGCGCGGCTGCCCCTCTTCGTCGATCCACGTCAGCAGCTCTGCGCCGGGCAGGTCGCGAATTTTCTCAAGCGCGCGCATCAGGGTGCGGTTGGCGATCTGGCGGCGGACCCGTTTGCCGCCCTTTGCCATGAAGGAGGCCTGCAACTTCCCATCGCGCAGGATCAGATGCCGCCGTTTCAGGGTCAGCGTGCCATAGGTGCGGTTGGTTTCGGCATAGACCTGATTGCCGACGCGCAGCGACAGCCGGTCGATCATCGCCACGGCGGCGGCCAGGGCAAAGACCCGGTCGCCCAACTCCTCCTTGAGGTCGCGGCGCACGCGGCGGCGGATACGCGGCAGGGTTTCGGCAAACTCGGGCAGGCTTGCGTATTTCTCTTGCGCCTGCGCCTCGGACCAAAGCGGATGATAGCGGTATTGTTTGCGGCCCCGGGCATCGAAGCCCGTCGCCTGAAGATGCCCATTGTCATGGGGGCTGATCCAAACCCGCTCATAGGCCGGGGGCACAGCCAATTTCACCAACCGCGCCCGCTCGACCTTGTCCTTGATGCAGCGGCCATCGGGCGCGTGATAGGAAAACCCCCGCCCGCAGCGCCGCCGGGCGATGCCGGGTTTGCTGTCGGGGTAGTACCTGAGCGTCGACGGTGCGGTCATCTGGGCTTCCGATTGCGATAGACGGGGTGACGCGGGGGGTCTGCCCCCGTTTTGATCAACGCGGGCGCAGCGGCTGGGTTCCCGCGCGGCGCATCGCGCATCTCTGCGCAGTTGCAGCATAAATCCGTTGATTTCGCTGCGGCGGCGCATAGGTTTCTGGGGGAACGCCCGTGCAACGAAACGGATAGACCGGACCCTATGGATAGCACCACCCTGTCGCCCCGCAATCTGCCGCCCGTGATCGACGTCGAGCGCCATGCGTTCTTCCTCGATCTCGATGGCACGCTCGCCCCCATCGTCGACAACCCCGAAGACGCCTGTCTGCCGGAGGCAACGCGCCATCTGCTGACCCGGCTCGTCGCAAAGACCGATGGGGCGGTGGCGGTGATCTCTGGCCGGGCCATGGCGGATGTCGACCGTATCTTGGGCGCGCTGCGCTTGCCGGTCTCGGGATCGCATGGGTTGGAGCTGCGGCTCAGCACCGCAAAGGATCACGCCCCGGAGCAGAGCGCGGGCATCCCCACTCCGGTGATCGACCGGGTCGAGGAATTCGCCGTGCTGCATGGGGTGACATCCGAGCGCAAACCCGGCGCGATCGCGCTGCATTACCGCAAGGCCCCCGATCAAGAAGATGCCTGTCGCGGCTTTGTCGATACGCTGGTCGGCGAAGACCCCAGTCTGCGCGGTTTGCATGGCAAGATGGTCAGCGAGGTTGCTCTGAAAGGTGTCGACAAGGGCGGCGCGGTGGCGCGGTTCATGGCCTCTCCCGCCTTTGCGGACCGCCTGCCCGTGATGGTCGGCGATGACGTGACGGATGAAGACGGCTTTCGCGCGGCGCAGGCCATGGGCGGCTTTGGCATCAAGATTGGCCAAGGGCCGACCGAAGCCCATCACCGCATCGAAGACGTGGCCGGTTTTGCCGATTGGCTGAAAGAGGTTTTGCGCTGATCCGGCCCGCCCGGCAGTCGCATCATGAATAGAAAAGAGGGACTTATGGATCTGGGTGTCATCGGGAATTGCGCGGTTGCGGCACTGGTCAGCCGCGAAGGGGCGATCAACTGGTTCTGCCTGCCGCGTTTCGACGGCGATCCGGTCTTTCACAGCCTGATGGGCCATGGCGCGGGTCAAGAGGGCGACGGCGAGTTTGCCGTCGAACTCGAAGACATGCGTGAGAGCGCGCAGAGCTACCTGCCCAATACCGCGATCCTGCGCACCGTGTTGCGCAGCCCGAAAGGCGCGGTCGAGATTGTCGATTTCTGCCCCCGGTTCACCGCCTATGGCCGCAGTTTTCGCCCCCAAATGCTGGTGCGGCAGGTGCGGCGCATCGAAGGCTCTCCCCGTGTGCGGATGCGCCTGAAACCGCGCTTTCAATGGGGGGAAGTGGCCCCGACCCTCACCCGCGGCTCCAACCATGTGCGTTTCGTCGGGCCTGAGCAAAACATGCGCCTGACCACCGATGCGCCGATTGACCATGTGCTCGACGGGCGGATGATCAACCTCGAAGGTGAGATGACCTTCATCCTCGGCCCTGACGAGACACTGTCGGACAGCCCTGAGCAGATCGGCACCACCTTTCGCACCAAGACGACCCGCTATTGGCAGCGCTGGACCCAGCGTTTGGCGATCCCCTTCGAGTGGCAAGAGGCCGTTATCCGCGCCGCGATCACGTTGAAGCTTTGCAGCTATGAGGCCACGGGCGGGGTGATCGCCGCGATCACCACCTCCCTGCCCGAAGCGCCGGATTCGGGGCGCAACTGGGACTACCGCTATTGCTGGGTGCGCGATGCCTTCTTCACCGTACGCGCCCTCAACAGCCTCGCCGCCACCCGCACGCTGGAGCATTATTTCCAGTGGCTAATGAATGCCGTGGCCGATGCCGAGGGCGGGCATATTCAGCCGGTGCTGGGGCTGGGGCTTGAGACGGCGCTGACCGAACGTATCTCGCCCAGTCTACAGGGTTTTCGTGGCATGGGGCCGGTGCGGATCGGCAATCAGGCGCATGAGCATTTCCAGCATGACACCTATGGCAACATCATCCTCGGCGCGGCCCCGGCGTTTTTCGATCACCGCTTGCCGATGAACACCGGGCGCACCGCCTATGAGCAGTTGGAGCCGCTCGGCGAACAGGCGTGGGAGTTGCACGACCAGCCCGACGCAGGCATCTGGGAATTGCGCAGCCGTGCGCGGATTCACACCTCGTCGTCCCTGATGTGCTGGGCTGCCTGCGACCGTCTGGCCAAAATTGCGCGGCATCTGGACTTGGACGAGCGCGCCGCCCTTTGGGCCGAGCGGGCCGAGGTGATCCGCGACAAGATCCTCGACAACGCATGGTCCGAGGAACGCGGCGCCTTTGTCGAAAGCTTTGGCGGCAGCACCCTCGACGCGAGTGTCTTGCTGATGGGCGAGGTCGGCTTTCTGCCGCCGAAAGACCCGCGATTCATCGCCACGGTCGAACGTCTATCCGAAGTGCTGGGCCGCGGCCCCTTCATGCTGCGCTACGAGGAGGCCGACGATTTCGGCGTGCCGGAGGTGGGTTTTAACGTCTGCGCCTTCTGGCGCATCGACGCGCTGGCGCGGATTGGCCGCGAAGAAGAAGCGCGCAAACTGTTCGAAGAGTTGCTTGAGGCGCGCAACCACCTTGGCCTGATGTCCGAAGACACCGCCTTTGCCACTGGTGAGGGCTGGGGCAACTTTCCGCAGACCTACTCCATGGTCGGCATCATCAACGGCGCCATGCGCCTGTCACGTCGGTGGGAGGCCGAGCTTTAACGCGCAAGCAGCAGCCGCAGCCCCAAAAGCCCTAGCACGGCCGAGGCGATGCGGTCGAAATAGACCTTCGCGCGCAGATAGCCTTGGCTGACGGCGGGGCGGCTCATGCCGAAGGCCAAGGCGGTGTAGAAGGCCAGTTCGATGATCAGATGGTTGGCGACGATCAAGAGGTTCTCGCTCAGCCGCATCCCCTCGGGGAAGATGACGACCAGCACCGCGGCGGCGAAAAGCACCGATTTGGGGTTCAGGATATTGATCACCAGCCCCTGCCGGAACGCATGACGGGCGGGTGTCACGGTACTTGTCACCGGCGTCCGCGCCCCGCGCCACATGCCATAGGCCACATAGAGCAGGTAGATCGCGCCCACGGTTTTCACGATGGCATAGGCCCATGGGAAGGCGAGGAAGACAGCCTCCAACCCCAAGAGCGCGGCGAGGGTCCAGAACGACGCCACAAGGCCGAGGCCAGCCCCCACGGCAATGCCCGCCTGCCGCCCCGAACTCAACGTCGTTTTGAGCGCGATCAGAAAGGCCGGACCGGGGCTGAGGATCGACGCGATGAGTGCGATGTTGAAGGCGAGAAGATGCGACAGTTCCATGGTGGCGGCCCCCTGTGACTGCGCCCAGCTAGGCGCGGTGCTGGCCCATGGTCAACTGCGATACAGGCAACCGGGGCCGCTTGGTGCGTGATCGCCCCTGCGACCGCTTAAAAAGCGGGCACCTCAGACGAAGGAGCGCACCGTGGCGATGGCCCCATCGAGCGCCTTGCCTTCCGCATCCTGCAACGCCGCCTCGCGCAGCCGCGCGATCCACTCCGCCGCATCGTCGCGCCCGCGCAGCAGATCGGCGGCATCCATCACCCGGTCGAACTTGCCCAGCCCCCGCGCATGGGTGTCGGAATAGCCCTTGATCAACCGGCGGCATTTCACCAGTTCCACGGCAAGGGCGTAGTCACCCTCCACCTCCGCAAGGCAACGGCTGAGCCAATCCTCCAGATGCGCGACCTCGAGGGCATGGCGGTGGGTGCGCAGCCGGTAGCTCTTCAGACCGCCCAGGAAATGCAACATCAGGAAGGCGGGCAGCCGGTCGGTGCGCAACCGGCGGCCCTTGTCGAACCAGCGGTTCAGGCGGGCCATCCACTTGTCGCTCGCCTCGATCTTGGCACCGAGCCGCGCGGGCATCAGACCGGCGATCTCCTCGGCGCGGGGGTGGAAGTATTCGGTCAGTTGCAACAGATTCTCGTCGCCCGCGCGCATCTCCTGCCGGATGTGCGACAGGCGCGGCGCGCGGGTCTTGAGGTCGGCCACCCGAATGATGTCGTCATAGGCCATGGCATTGGCGATATATTTCGCCGCCGCCGCCGAGAGCGCCCAGTTTTGCGCGGCGTCATCGCGGGCCAGCACGGTCTCGAGCCGGGCGAGGTAAAGCGCGCCATAGGCGCAGTCCTGAAAGTTCACCACCTTGGCTAGCCCGGCGAGGGCGAGGTCGTGGGCGGGTTCGGGCAGACGGTCGGCCCGTGCCACCAGCGCGGCCCATTCCGCCTGCAACTTCTCCGGCCCCACAAGGCTGAACGGTTTGATCTCTTCCTCGGGCGTCTGCGGTGTTTCGGGCAACTTCCCCTGTGCCGCGTCGAAACCCACGGCGAAGGCACGTAGCGAGGGTTCCACCCCCTTGCCGCCCGCACGGATTGCATTCTCATAAGCCGCACGCGGGAAAGGCAGCGCGCCGGAGCCCGCCAAAGCGCCGAAGAGCGAAGCGGAAATGACCGACCCCGCGCCAACCGCAAGCCCCTCCATATCTTCGAGCACCAGCTTCTGCGCTGCGATTTCGGCCGCGGCGCGGACCTCATCGGCGTCGGCGATCCCGTCGCCGGGGGCCATCTTCTCGCTCACCGCCAGCGCCCTGTGGGTCGAGCCGATCAGCGTCGTGCGGTCCGGCGTGACGAAACCGCGCATCACCGCGCGGCCCACTTCCATCATCTCGGCGGCGATCAGCACGTCCACGTCGCCGGCCGCCGGCGCCAGCGCAAAAACCGGGTCGAGCGCGCCCTTGGGCGCCATCTCGACGTAGTAGATCGTGGCCCCGGTGCGCTGCGCCACGCCCGCGACCGAGGTCGCCTGACAGACATAGCCCTCGGCCCGCGCCATCGCCTCGATCCAGCCGGTGAGCACGCCGCCGCCCTGCCCGCCCACGGCCATGACCGCGAGCTTGGTGATCTCTGAGGCCCGCGCATCGGGGGTCTTTTGCGGCAGCGCCATGTTCATGTCGCCACTCCTTCATTGCGCAGCCGTTTCGCGTCACGCCGCCGCTGCAGCCAGGTGATGATCTGGCCGGTTTTCTCGGCGCGCCAGCGCTCGAACTTCGTCGGGTTGTGCACCACATCGGCCTGATAGAAGGACGGGCAAAGCACGGCGGTATCCGCCACTTCGCCACAGTTGCCGCAGCCGACGCAGGTCTGGTCGATATGCGCCACCGGGTCGTCGCGCAGCGGATCGTCGAGCCGTTTCAGCGACAGTGAAGGGCAGCCCGAAAGGCGGATACAGGCGTGATCGCCGGTGCAGACATCGGCATCGACGCCAAAGCGTGGCACCTCGATGCGGCGGCCATCCTTGATCGCCTGATTGCGTTTCGGCTTTTCGCGACGCTGCTTGTTCAGCATGCATTCCGAAGACGCCACGATCACCTTCGGCCCCTTGTAATCGGTGGTCAGCGCCTCGCGCAGCACTTCGCGCAGCTTGCCCACGTCATAGGTCCGGTCGATCTGGCGCACCCATTCCACGCCGACGCCCTTCAGCGCCTTGGAGATCGGGTTGTTGGTGCTTTTCGTGTCGTTATGCGCGCGCGAGGACATCACGTCCTGCCCGCCGGTGGCGGCGGAATAGTAATTGTCGACGATCACCGCGACGCTGTCGGACTTGTTGAACACCATGTTGCCAATCGAGGTCGACAGGCCATTGTGCCAAAACCCCCCGTCGCCGAGGATCGAAATCACCCGCTTGTCGCCGCCGCCGTCAAAGGCCGCGTTGGAGGCAGGGCCGAGCCCGTAGCCCATGGTCGAGCCGCCGATCTCGAAGGGCGGCAGGCAGCCGAAGAGGTGGCAGCCGATGTCACCGGTGATCTGGTGTTTGCCCAACTCCCGCTCGGTCAGTTTCATCGCCGCGAAGATCGGGCGTTCCGGGCAGCCGGTGCAGAAGCCCGGCGGGCGGATCGGCACGGTCTGCGACAGGTCCGGGATCGCGGGTGCCTCGGCGTTCGGTGCGCGCACGGCGCCCGGCAGCATCTCGGGCGCGGCGATCTTGAGAAAGGCCGTCATGCCGTCCAGCAGCACCTGCCCGGTGTATTCCCCGGCCATCGGCAGCACGTCCTTGCCGTGCAGCTTCACCTTCCGTTCGAGCTTGTAGAGGTAGGAGCCAAGCTGTTGCTCGATATGATCGGGCTGGCCTTCCTCGACCACCAGCACATGCTCCTTGCCCGCGCAGAAGGTGTCGAATTCGTCGCGCAAGAGCGGATAGGTGACGTTCAGCACGTATAGCGGCACCTCGGTCTGGCCGTGGATGTCCGCCAGCCCCAGCCGCTGCAACGCCCGAATGACGGAATTATACATGCCACCCTGCACCACGATGCCCATGGGCGCCTTCTCGGGCCCGAAGAATTCGTTGAGCTTGTTGTCGCGGATGAACTTTTCCGCCGCGGGCCAGCGGTTCTCGATCTTGTCCTTCTCGTGCAGGTAGGACATCGGCGGCAGCACCACGCGGTTGAAGTCCGACTGCGGGTTGGCCGCAGCCTCGGCCACGGTGAGCGGCGGGCGTTGGTTGTCTTTCGTCTCGAAACTGCCCGTGACATGGCACGACCGGATGCGCACCATCAGCATCACCGGCGTGTTGCTCGCCTCGGACAGTTCGAAGCCGTCCTTCACCGCCTTTGTGATCGAGGGCAGGTTCGGGCGCGGGTCGAGCATCCAGAACTGCGATTTCATTGCAAAGCCGTGGCTGCGCTCCTGCATGATCGAGGAGCCCTCGCCGTAGTCCTCGCCCACGATCACCAGCGCCCCGCCGGTCACGCCGGAAGAGCTGAGGTTCGCCAGCGCGTCCGAGGCCACGTTCACCCCCACCGGCCCCTTGAAGGTCACCGCGCCGCGGATTGGGTAATGGACCGAGGCTGCCAGCATCGCCGCCGCCGCGGCCTCGCTTGCATTGGCCTCGAAGCGCACGCCCAACTCGCCCATCAGCTCCTCGGCGTCGGCCAGCACGTCCATCAGGTGGCTGATCGGCGCGCCCTGATAGCCGCCGACATAGCCCACGCCGTTCTCCAAGAGCGCCTTGGTGATCGCAAGGATGCCCTCGCCGGTAAAGACGTCGCCATCTCCCTTGCGCAGATGTTCCACCTCTGCCTTGAACGAACGTTCGGCCATCGGACCCTCTCAGAAATCGTGTTTTCGAATGTTGCGCAGCATGGTCTGCAAGGTGGCCACGAAGGCCGCCTTCTCCTCGGCACCGATGCCCTTGAACATCGCCTCATAGGCCTGCGCCATATGCGGCCAGAGCCGCGCATAGGCCTCGCGCCCCTGATCGGTCAGATAGACCCGCGTGGCGCGGCTGTCGTTGGCATCGGTCTCGCGCCGCACCAGCCCGTCGCGCACCAGCGCGTCGAGCGCGCGGCTCAGTGTCGATTGCTGCACCACGGCGTAGACCGCCAATTCGCGGATCAGAATGCCGTCGGTCACCGACAGCACCGCAAGCGAGCGCATCTGAGGCGTGGTCAGGCCAAGCGCGGCCATCTCCGCCGACAGGGCGGCATTGTACCGCCCCATGATCCGGTTCATCAGATAGGGCGCGAAGTTATCGAGCCCCATCCGATCCAGCGGCGCATTCTCGGCCTCGGAAGATGGTATATCCGTCACCGATCAGCCCTTCGGCACCAGTGCCAGCGCCCGAATGGGGCTGCCGGTGCCGTTCTTGATCTTCAAAGGCGCGGCGATCAGGATTGCCCCCTTGGGCGGCAGTTTGTCGAGGTTGGCCAGTGACGCCAGACCGAAACAATTGTTTTTATGCAGCAGGTTATGCGCCGGATAGGGCGGCTCCATCCCGCCAGCTTGCCCCGCATCGGTGCCGATGCACTGCGTGCCCCAGCCCACGATCTTCTTGTCCATCAGGTACTGGATCGCATCCGGCGTCGGCCCGGGGCTATGCGGCCCGGTCTCATCGGCGTTAAGAAACCGCGCCTCGTCATCGACGCGCGCGTCCCAATCGGTGCGCATGACGACCCATTCGCCCGCGCCGATCTCGCCATACGCGGCTTCCCATTCCTTGATGCCCTTGGCGTCGAGCAGAAAATCCGGGTCTTCCTGAGCCTGCTGCGAGCAGTCGATCACATTGACCGGGGCGACCAAACGCTGCACGTCGAGCGTGTCGGTGTAGCCGTCGTCGTAATCCTTGCCGGTGATCCAATGATGCGGCGCGTCGAAATGCGTGCCCGAATGCTCGCCCAACACCATCCAGTTCCAGGCAAAGAAGGGGCCGTCTTCGTCATATTCGCTGATCTTGTGAATCTCGACCTTCGGCGTGGGCTTAGCGAAATCGGCAGGCAGTTGCAGGATCGGCGTATCCGGCCCCAAAACGCCCGAGCAATCGACAACCTCGACCCCGCCCGAGGCCAGCATCGCGCCGAAATCACGCATTACATCCGTAGCACTCATGTCAATTAATCTCCCTCAAATGGCGCACCCACTCCCGATGCGTTGTCCCTGCAAAGATGCTAGTCACATTTATATGCGTTTGCAATTATCTTCTTCGAAAGCCTTGCCCAGAACGCAAAAGGCCCGCCGCAAATGCGACGGGCCTGCCCAGCCGGGGAGAGGTGGCTGAAGGGTTTAGGCGGCGTATTTCGCGACCGCACCGCCCTGCTTGCTCCAATCGGCATACCATGTACGGAAAAGCTTATACTGCGCCTCGGCATAGCCGCGCTGGCTGTCTGTCAGCGCGTCGGTCTCATTAAAATGCAACGCATATTCCGCATGGCCTTCGAGCACCATCAGATACTTATAATAAAGCACGAGGTCCGGCCCCTCATCGAAGGAGGACAGAACACCGAGAGCCGCATCAAGCTCCTGCGCCCGCTGGCGTGCTTCGGCATCGCCCGCCGCCGCAGCTTGGCTGAGTGCAACCAGATGTAACACTTCGCGCGGCAGCACATTGCCGATCCCGGTGATCGCGCCAGTGGCGCCGCAATTGACAAAACCGTGGAAGACGGTGGTATCCACACCGATCATCAGCGTGACCTCATCATCCCGGCTAGTGATATTCTCGGCCGCATAGCGCAGATCATCCGCGCCGCCGAACTCCTTGAAGCCGACGAGGTTGGAATGTTCGGCCCGCAGCGCAAAGAACAGATCGGCCCGAGTGGCGAAACCGTAATAGGGGCTGTTGTAGATCACGGCAGGAAGCTCGGGCGCTGCCGATAGAACCTTTTTGAAGTGATCCTTCTGCGCGGCAACAGAGGTGCCGCGCGACAGAATGCGGGGGATCAACATCAACCCCTTCGCGCCGGCCCTTTGCGCATGCGCTGCATGTTCGGCGGCCAGCTTCGTATTCACGGCCCCCGTGCCCACCACCACCGGCACGCCCGCTGCGACCAGACGCTCGACGCCTTCCATCCGCTCTGCATCGGTCAACAGCGGCCAATCGCCCATGGAGCCACAGTAGACCACCGCGCTCATACCATCGGCGATGAGCTTTTTGCCCATGCGCACCAAAGCGTCGAAGTCAGGTTTCCGGTCTTTGGTACAGGGGGTCATCAGAGCCGGGATGCAGCCGGAAAAAATCGAAGGGGTCATGTATTTCTCCATCATAGAAACCGGCCGCGATACCGCCGGGGTTCGCTGCATATTAGCTATTGTATTTTATTTGTCGACATAAAATCTATACAGCCCTCATGACGGCCTGAAAAACGCGCATCTATCAATGGTTACAAGTCGATATGCTGGCGCCGATCCCGCGAAATCAACGCTTGGATTTGCCGCACGATCTGATCGGCATGGGTCGCGGCCAAAGAATCCGCTCGAGCGATGTCGCGCGCCTCAATGGCGGCAATCAGATCCTCATGCTCCTGTACATACTCACTGGGTAGCTGATCGTCGAAGGACTGATAATACATCCGCAGCAACCGGCGACCCTCATCCAACAACCGCAGGCAAAGCGATTCGTAATAGGGGTTGCGCCCCGCCCGGGCGATCTCGGCATGGAACTCCCGGTTCGTGGCGATCATCGACAGCGCGTCCTGCGCCGACACAGCCTTGGCAAACTCCACCTGCCGCGCGCGAATATTGGCCATATCCGCCGGCGTATGAAACTGCGCCGCAAGACGCGTGGTGACACGGTACATCAAGGTCATCGCGTCAAAGAAAGTGTGCAGGTTCATAAAGTCGATATTCGACACGACAGTCGAACGGTTCGGCAGCGTGGTCACCAACCCCTCGCTCGCCAGCCGCACCAAAGCCTCGCGGATCGGCGTGCGCGACATCGACAGCCGCTCGGAAAGACGAATCTCGTCAATCGGACTGCCCGGCAACAGGGTCAGATCGAGTATCTCATCGCGCAGGATGGAATAGACAAATTGCGCCCCGGACCCGCGCTTGCGTTCCGCCGTTTTAGGTTTGCTGGTCATGCGGGGATGCCGCCCTTTCTATGTTCATGGCTCCCCCCGGATAAAGCAACAAATCCGCCGCCCTACAATAGCGCGGTCACCCCCCCGTGCGCGCCTCCCCCCTCATTTCATCCTTTCACAAATACCTTCCGCACTCTCCCCAAGCGCCACCCCGCGCCAATCGCCCACCCGACCGCCGCAACACATCGCCCAAAAATCGGGCACCACCGCCGAAATATAAGGCGCAAATCCCGCCAAAGGACTGAGCCAAAAAGGCTTTTCCAAAAACTGCAATCGCCGGATTGACAGCAAGAAAGTTGCAACCGCATACTCGACCAATCTGATATTGGTTCAAGAAAGCGGTCCATTGCCCATCCCCGACACCGGTCCCGACAAGGTTTTGCTCGAAGTGCGCGACTTCAGCCTGCGCTTTCGCGGCGCGCCGAGCGACCAGATCAATCATGTGAATTTCACGGTCCACCCGGGCAAGACGCTCTGCGTCGTCGGGGAAAGCGGCTGCGGGAAAAGCGTGACCTCGCTGGCGATGATGGGGCTGCTGCCGCCCGGTGCGGCGACCATCCGCTCGGGCGAAATGGTTTTCGAAGGCCAGAAGCTCGACCTTGCCGACCATAGCGCCATGCGCAAACTGCGCGGCAGTCGGATGACGATGATTTTCCAAGAGCCGATGACCTCGCTCAACCCCGCCTTCCGCATTGGCGAGCAGATCACCGAAGCCGTACGCGCACACAGCGATGCCAGCAAATCCGAGGCCGAGGACAAGGCACTGGCGATCCTTAAACGGGTCGGCATTCCGGCGGCAGAAAAGCGGATGCGCGACTACCCGCATCAACTTTCCGGCGGCATGCGCCAGCGGGTGATGATCGCCATGGCCTTGGTCAACGACCCCGCGCTCTTGATCGCGGATGAACCGACGACCGCCCTCGACGTGACCATTCAGGCGCAGATCCTCGAATTGATCCGCGACCTTCAGGCCGAGACCGACATGGGCACGATCATGATCACCCATGACCTTGGCGTGGTGGCCGAAATCGCGGATACCGTGGCCGTCATGTACGCGGGCACCATTGTCGAAACCGGCCCTGCGGAACGCATTTTTAACGACCCACAGCATCCCTACACGATCGGCCTCATGTCCTCGATCCCGCAGCTGAGCGGTCCGCGGGGGCGGCTGGCGACCGTGCCGGGCATGGTGCCCACAACGCAGAACATGCCCGAGGGCTGCCGTTTTGCCACGCGCTGCCCCTTCGCCCAGCCCCTCTGCGCGCAGGAGCCGCCACTTGCACCGCTGGAGGGGGGCCATGCCGTGGCCTGCCATTTCGCCCCGCTGGAGACACATCTGGAGCAGACCGCATGAGTGACACGATCCTGACAGCGCGCGGGCTGAAGAAAAACTTCAAAACCTCGGGCGGCGGATTGGCCAAAGGGGCCACGGTCAAGGCGGTCGATGACGTTTCCTTTGACGTGCGCCGGGGCGAGACCTTTGCCATCGTCGGCGAATCCGGTTGCGGCAAATCCACCCTCGCGCGGCTCCTGATGCGCTTGCTGACCCCGACCGAGGGCGACGTGCAGTTCGACGGCGCGGATGTGCGCAGCCTTTCTGGGCGCGATCTGACCGCGCTGCGCCGGGACATGCAGTTCATCTTTCAAGACCCTTTCTCATCGCTCAACCCGCGCATGAGCGTCGGCAAGCTGGTCGGCGAACCGCTTGAGACCCATTTCCCCAAGATGTCCGCCACCGAGCGGCGCGGCAAAGTGGCTGAACTGCTGGCCAAGGTCGGGCTGCGCCCCGAACATGCCGAACGCTACCCGCATGAATTTTCGGGCGGTCAGCGTCAGCGGATCGGGATCGCGCGGGCGCTGGCCTCGGCCCCGAAACTGGTGATCGGGGATGAACCGGTCTCGGCCCTTGATGTTTCGGTGCAGGCGCAGGTGATTAACCTGCTTGGCGATCTGCGCGATGAATTGGGGCTCACATTGGTCATCATCGCCCACGATCTCGCCGTGATCCGCCATATGAGCGACCGCGTGGCGGTGATGTATCTGGGGCAAATCGTCGAACAGGGCGATGTTGACACGGTCTATAACCATCCGCGCCACCCCTATACCCGCGCGCTTTTGTCGGCCATTCCGGTGGCCGCCCATGGCGCGCGCACGCCGCAAACCGCGCTTGAGGGCGAAATGCCCAGCCCAGCGAACCCGCCCGCAGGTTGCCGCTTCCACACCCGCTGCCCCTTCGCCAAGGAACGCTGCGCGAGCGAGGCGCCCTTATTGCGCGAGACCCGCGCGGGCAAAGGCCATATCGCCGCCTGCCATTACTTCGAAGAGATCGCCGCCGCCACGCCGGACCTCGGCCTTGCCGATGCGCCCGAACGCGCCCCCGGGGCCGCCGCGCGCTTTGCGCTTTACCAAGATGCCATGCGGGACCGGACCACCCTCCGCCCCCGCCAAAACCAAGAATAACAGGCTGAACCAGACTCATTGAAACGACAGGAGAGTTCGACATGACACTGACCAAAATGACACTTGCCGCTGCATTGCTTGGGGCCACGACCCTCGGCGCGCAGGCGGCTGACCTGCGCATCGCGCTGCAATCGGACGCGGATGTGCTGGACCCCGACCAGTCGCGCACCTTCGTCGGCCGCATCGTCTATGCCTCGCTTTGCGACAAGCTGGTGGACATCACGCCAGATCTTGAAATCATCCCGCAGTTGGCGACCGAATGGTCCTTTTCCGAAGATGGCAAACAGCTGACCATGAAACTGCGCGACGATGCGGTCTTCCACGATGGCACGCCCTTCGATGCCGAGGCCGTGGCCGCCAACATCGACCGCAGCCAAAACATGGAAACGTCGCGCCGCAAGTCCGAGCTTTCCTCCATCACCGGCGTCGAAGTGCTGGGCAGCCATGAAATCCGCTTTGATCTCGCCGATGCCGATGCCACGCTGATGGCGCAATTCGCCGACCGCGCGGGCATGATGGTCTCACCCACCGCCGCCGAGGCTGCGGGCGATGACTTTGGCCTGAACCCGGTCTGCTCCGGCCCCTACCAGTTCAAAGAGCGTGTGGCCCAAGACCGCATCGTGCTTGAGAAATTCGCCGACTATTACGACGCCGAGGAATACCACTTCGACACCGTCACCTATCTGCCGATCCCCGATACCACCGTGCGTCTGGCGAACCTGCAATCAGGTGACATCGACATGCTGGAGCGTCTGGCCGCGACCGACCTCGCGCAGGCCGAAGGTGACGACAGCATCAATGTCGAAAGCGCCGTGTCGCTTGGCTATCAAGGCATCACGATCAACGTCGCCAATGGCGAAAAGGGCGACAACCCTTGGGGCAACGACAAACGTCTGCGTCAGGCGCTGAGCTATGCGATCGACCGCGAGGCGATCAATCAGGTCGTCTTCAACGGTGCCTTCGCCGCGGGCAACCAGCCCTTCCCGCCGAACTCCCCTTGGTACAGCACCGACTATCCCGTGCCTGAACGTGACGTGGAAAAGGCGAAGGAACTACTGGCCGAAGCAGGCTTTGCCGATGGCATCGACCTTGAGGTGCAGGTGCCCAACACCACGATCCCGCTGCAACTGATGCAGGTCGTGCAATCCATGGCAGCCGAGGCAGGGATCAACATCTCGATCACCTCCAAGGAATTCGCGACGCTGCTGGCCGACCAATCGGCGGGTGACTATCAGGCAAGCCAGATCGGGTGGTCGGGCCGTGTGGACCCCGATGGCAACATCCACCAGTTCATGACCACCGAGGGCGGGATCAACGATTCCAAGTTCTCGAACCCGGAAGTGGATGCGCTGCTCGACAAGGCGCGCAAGTCCAACGACCAAGACGTGCGCCGCGAGAGCTATACCGCAGCGCGCGCCATCCTGAACGAAGAGATGCCGATCGTGTACCTCTACCACCAGACATGGATCTGGGCGCTGGATTCCGACATCACCGGTTTCACCCCCTATCCTGACGGCATGATCCGCCTTGCGGGCATGAAAAAAGAAGAAGGCTAACCCTTCTGCATCCGCACCGCCGGGCCGGTCCCGGCGGTGCCCCACCCCTGAGCGAGACGTTTCAAAATGCTGTCCTTCATCCTGCGCCGTCTGGTGATCGCGATCCCGACGATCATCCTGATCTCGGTCTTTGTCCTCACCTTGCAAAAGCTGCTGCCGGGCGACCCGGTGCTGGCCATGGCCGGCGAAGAACGCGACCCGCAGGTGCTGGAATTCCTGCGCGAGAAATACCGTCTGAACGACCCGATCCCGGTGCAATATTTCACTTGGATCGGCAACGCGTTGACCGGTGACTTGGGCATTTCGCTGCGCACCAACCAGCCGGTGCTGGAACTGATCGGAGAGAAACTGCCCGTGACCATCCAACTGGCCACGATGGCGATGATCTTTGCCCTGCTGATCGGCGTGCCCTCGGGCATCTTCTCTGCCGTGAAGAAGGGCACCGTGACCGATTATGTGGCCAATGTGGTAGCGCTTTCGGGCCTGTCGATCCCGAACTTCTGGCTCGGCATCATGCTGATCCTTCTGGTCTCGGTGAAATGGAAATTGCTGCCCGCCTCGGGCTATGTGCCGCTGAGCGAAGACCCCATCCGCTCCATCACCGTGATGATCATGCCCGCCTTCGTGCTGGGTACGGCGCTCGCTGCGACGTTGATGCGCCACACCCGGTCGGCCATGCTGAGCGTGCTCAGCAGCGACTACGTCCGCACCGCCCGCGCCAAGGGTCTGGTCGAACGGCGGGTGATCCTGAAACACGCCTTTCGCAACGCGCTGACGCCGATCGTGACCCTCACCGCCCTGCTCTTTGGTGAGTTGATCGCGGGCGCGGTGCTGACCGAACAGATTTTCACCATCCCCGGCTTTGGCAAGCTGGTGGTCGATGCCGTGTTCAACCGCGACTACGCCGTGGTCCAAGGCATCGTCCTCGTCACCGCCGTCGGCTTCATCTTCATGAACCTGCTCGCCGATGTCGCCTATGTGCTGCTGAACCCCCGCCTGAGGAAGCAATAATGGCCCAACCCGCCACACCTATTACCATCGACGCGGAAAGCGCCGCCGATCCGGTCCTCTCTGCCCGCCCGGAAAACCGGGTTTGGAAGAAGTTCCGCACCCATCGCAGCGCCATGCTGGGCGGCGTGCTGGTGGTCTTCTTCTGCGCCATTGCGATTTTGGCGCCGCTGCTGCCAATCCCCGACCCCGCCGCCACCGATTGGGGCGCGGTGCGCAAAGGGCCTTCGGCGGCGCATTGGATGGGCACCGATGAGTTGGGCCGCGATGTGCTGAGCCGTCTGGTCTGGGGGGCGCAGGCCTCCCTGCTGGCCGGGGTCGTCTCGGTCGCCATCGCGCTTGGGCTCGGCGTGCCTTTGGGCATCGTTGCGGGCTATTTCGGAGGCTGGACCGACGCGGTGATCTCACGCTGCACCGAAGCATTGCTTGCGGCACCCTTCCTGATCCTCGCCATCGCGCTTGCCGCCTTCCTCGGGCCGAGCCTGACCAACGCGATGATCGCCATCGGCATCTCGGCCACGCCGATCTTCATCCGCCTGACCCGCGGTCAGGTGCTGAGCGTCGCCGCCGAGGATTACGTCGAAAGCGCCCGCGCCATTGGCCTGAGCACGCCGCGCATCCTGCGCCGCTATATCTTCCCCAATGTGCTGCCGCCCGTGTTGGTGCAGGCCACGCTGACCGTCGCCACCGCCATCATCGCCGAGGCGTCGCTCTCTTTCCTCGGCCTTGGCCAGCAGCCGCCTGCGCCCTCTTGGGGGTCGATGCTGAACACGGCGAAGAACTTCCTCAATCAGGCGCCTTGGATGGCGCTTTGGCCCGGCATCGCGATCTTCATGGTCGTGCTTGGCTTCAACCTTCTGGGCGACGGGCTGCGCGACGCGCTCGACCCACGCGAACACTGACCGGAGACGACATGACCCCCTTCACCACCCGCCCCGAGATCCGCGGCTCCTTTGGTGTCACCACCTCGACCCATTGGATCGCCTCGACCGTGGGGTTCGGCATCCTTGAAAAAGGCGGCAACGCCTTTGACGCCGCTGTCGCCGCGGGCTTTGTCCTGCAAGTGGTCGAGCCGCATTTGAACGGCCCGGCGGGCGACCTGCCGATCATCTTTCACGACGCGGAGAAACAGGCAACCAAAGTTGTCTGCGCCCAAGGGGTCAGCCCCGCCGCCGCCAAACTGGAGCATTTCGAGGGACTCGGGCTGAAACTGATCCCCGGTTCGGGTCTTTTGTCGACGGTGGTGCCCGGTGCGTTTGATGGCTGGATGCTGATGCTGCGCGATCATGGCACCATGGGTCTGCGCGAGGTGATGCAACCGGCGATCGACTATGCCCGCGACGGGCATCCGGTGCTGCCGCGCGTGTCGAACACCATCAAGGGGCTGGCCGAATATTTCGCCGCCGAATGGCCGAGTTCCGCCGCGGTCTGGACGCCCGGCGGCGCGGCGCCCGAGCCGAACGCCAATTTCAAGAACCCCGATCTGGCCGCGACCTATGAGCGTTTGGTCAGCGAGGCCGAAGCCGCAGGCGAAGACCGCAGCGCGCAGATCGAAGCGGCGCGGAAAATCTGGTCCGAAGGTTTCGTGGCCGATGCGATTTTCGACTACCTCGAAGACGCCTGCGTGCATGATGTGTCCGAGCAAAAGAACAGCGCCCTTCTGGCGCGCGAGGACATGGCCAAGTGGCAGGCCAGCTACGAAGACACGCTGACCTACGAATACCACGGCTGGACGGTGCATAAGACCCACGCATGGTCGCAGGGGCCGGTGTTCCTGCAGACCCTCGCCATCCTCAAACATTTCGATCTGGCCGCGATGGATCCGATGGGCGCTTCCTTTACCCATACGGTGATCGAGGCGATGAAACTCGCCTATGCCGACCGCGAGGCCTATTACGGCGACCCCGAACAGAGCATCATCCCGATGGAAGAACTGCTCTCTGACGCCTATAACGCGGAACGCGCGAAGCTGGTCAACGGCAAGGCATCGCTTGAGCAACGCCCCGGCGTGATCGCGGGGTTGGAGCATCTGGCCGAGCGCTATATCGAACGCGCGGCCCGTGATTTCGGCGTTCAGAACGCCGCCCCGCAAGAGCCGACGATGGCGCATCTGACCGAGAAACGCGGCGATACCGTGCATCTCGATGTGATCGACCGGTGGGGGAATATGGTCTCGGCCACGCCCTCGGGCGGGTGGTTGCAGAGCAATCCGGTGGTGCCGGGCCTGGGCTTTCCACTGAACTCCCGCGCGCAGATGTTCTGGCTTGAGCGGGGCCTGCCCACCTCCCTCGCCCCCGGACGGCGTCCGCGCACCACGCTGACCCCCTCTTTCGCCGAACATGCCGATGGGCGGCAGCTGGTCTTTGGCACGCCGGGTGGCGACCAGCAGGACCAATGGCAGTTGATCTGGTTCCTGCGTTTCGTGCACCACGGCCTCGACCTGCAAGAGGGGATGGACGCGCCGCTGTTCCACACGCTGCACTTCCAAAGCAGTTTCTTCCCCCGCCAAGCCCTGCCCGGTGAGATGATGATCGAGCCCAATGTCGGCCCTGCGGTGATCGACGCGCTGCGCGCCCGGGGGCATATCGTCACCGTGGCCGAGCCGTGGTCGGTGGGGCGGATGACCGCCGCGCTGCGCAATCCCGATGGCAGCCTTCAGGCCGCCGCGACCCCCCGCCTGATGCAGGCCTATGCCGTAGGACGCTGACCCATGACCTATTCCATCATCGCCCGTGATCCGGACAGCCAAGAGATCGGCATCGCCGTGGCCAGCCGCTTTTTCGCCTGCGGTGCCGCCGTGCCCTACATCGGGCGGCGCGTCGCCGTGGCCACGCAGGCTTTCGTCAACCCGCTCTGGGGGACCGAAGGCCGGCGCATGTTGGAAAGCGGGGAGCGGGCCGAGGCACTGCTGAAGGAATTCGCCGCCCGCGACGCGGGGCGGGACATTCGCCAGTGCCACATGCTCGACGCGCAAGGGAATTTCGCCGCGCATACCGGCGCGGGCTGTGTCGATTGGGCCGGGCACCGTCTGGGGACCATTCACTCCGTCGCGGGCAATATGCTGACCGGGCCGGAGGTGGTGGAGGCCACGTTCGAGACCTACGCCGCGCGCCAGGATCTGCCGATGGCCGAACGCCTGCTCGCTGCCATGCGCGCGGGCGAAGAGGCGGGCGGCGACATGCGCGGGCGGCAAGCGGCGGGGCTGGTGATCCACCGCGGTCAAGACCACGCCTATCTCGACCTGCGCGTCGACGACCACGGCGACCCGTTGAGTGAGCTTGACCGGCTGCTCGAGGTCGCCGGAGAGCGCTATCTCCATGTGGCCGAAGCGATGCCGAGCCTCGACAATTTTTCGGGCACCTCCGACCGCGCGCCGATTGATGCGGCGATCACCCGCGCCGAAGAGGCCCGCAAGGCGGCGGGCAAGCCAAGCCGGTCGCTGGCGACAGATTCAGAGACAAAGAAAGAGTAACCATATGAACGCGCTCGATTTCGGCCAGCTTCTGCCCCTTCTTGCCATTGCGGTATCCGCCGGTGTCTTTGGCGGCATCCTTGCGGGGCTGCTTGGTGTTGGCGGCGGTATCGTGATTGTGCCCGCGCTTTATCTCGCGCTGTCGACGGCGGGGATGGATCCGGCGATCACCATGCAGGTGGCGGTGGGCACCTCGCTTGCGACAATCGTCTTTACCTCGCTGTCCTCGGGCTATGGTCACTTCAAACGCGGCGCGATTGATATGGACCTGTTGAAACTTTGGGCGCCGTCGCTGTTGATCGGCGTCATAATCGGTGCGCTTCTGGGGGGCTATGTCTCGGGGCTGATCCTTGTTGGCGTCTTTGCCACCGTGGCCGCCATCGTCGCGCTCGACATGATCTTTCGCAAGACCAAGGATGATCCCACACCGCGCGGCTTTGCCAAACCGATCTGGGCGATCTTGGGTGTCGTCACCGGCGGGCTGTCGGCGATGATGGGCATCGGGGGCGGCACCATTGGGGTGCCGTTGTTGAACTTTCTGGGCTATGACATCCGCCGCGCCGTGGGCACCTCTGCCGCGATCGGTTTCATTATTGGCTTGCCGGGTGCGGTGGTCTATGCGCTTACGGGCCTCGGCGCCGAGGGGCTGCCGCCTTTCTCGCTTGGCTATGTGAACCTCGCGGCGGCGGCGATCATCATTCCGCTCACTTCCAGCTTTGCCCATGTGGGTGTGAAACTGGCCCATAGCATCCCGCGCCGGGCGCTTCGGTTTGCCTTTGGAATTTTCCTGATGATAACCTCTCTGCGTATGTTCATTGATTTATTTGAAGCGTTTTCCAACTCATGACACAGCCCCCCCAGTCCGCCCCAAGTGAAGATGAATTGGCCGAGCGGCTGCGCGGAGCGATCCGCCAAGGGGACATCCTGAACGACGGGCGGATGCCGCCCGAACGCGCGTTGGCCGAGCATTTCGGCGTGAGCCGGGCGCGGCTGCGGCTGGCGCTTGGCCTTTTGCAAGAGGACGGCACGATCTACCGCCGCCACGGCCAAGGCACTTTCGCCACACCGCCCCCCGCGACCAATGCCGACAGCCTGCGCCACCTCGCACGGCAGGTCACCCCAAGCGACGTGATGGAAGTGCGGCTTGAGGTCGAACCGGCCCTTGCCGCCCTCGCCGCCGACCGCGCCCGCCCGCAAGAGATCGAGCGGCTGGACCAGTTGATGCGCGCCACGCTGAACCTCAGTGATCCCGACGCCTATGAAGCGGCGGACGACATGTTCCACTACAAGATCGCCGAGATGGCGCGAAATCCGCTGTTCCTTACGGTCTACGAGTCCATCCGCGCGGTGCGCCGCGAAGTGGCATGGACCTCGCGCCGCCGCACCTATCACGCCCCCGAAACGCTGCAGGTTCTGGGCGAGCAGCACATGACCCTGATCGACGCCATCGCCCGGCGCGACACGCTCGGCGCTGCCGCCGCGATGGAGCAGCATCTGCTGACCGTTTCCAAGACCCTGCTGCGCGACCGGGTGCGCAAGATCGAACTCGATCTCTGAAGCCGCCGTTTCGACGGGTTAAATCACGCGCGGGCCGTCACCGCCTTCTGGCCGGATATGTTACAGCATTGTGACAAATTCCTCTGCCCACGCGCCGGAACAGCTTGCAAACGAAACTGTTCGATGTTCGTATCTGCGCATTATTGTATTTCGCGCCAGATGCGCGGATTCTCAGGGAGGAGAACGCAATGTCTCATAAATACCTATTCGCCGCAGGTCTTACCGCGGCCTTCACACTGACGGGCAGCCTTGCCTTCGCGCAAGAGGATTGCGAGCGCGGCGCCTTGGATAAAATGTTCTGCGACGCGGATGGCGATCTGGTCGCCGATGCGCCGACCGATCCCGATATGCTGAAAGACCCGTCGACACTGGTTTTCGCCTATACCCCCGTCGAAGACCCGGCGATCTACGAAGACATCTGGACCCCCTTCATCGAGCATCTTGAGGATGTGACCGGCAAGGACGTGCAGTTCTTCGCCGTGCAGTCGAACTCCGCCGAGGTCGAGGCGATGCGCTCGGGCCGCCTGCATATCGCCGGTTTCTCCACCGGTCCCACGCCCTTCGCGGTGAACCTCGCGGGGGTCGAGCCCTTCGCCATCATGGGCGCGGATGACGGCCAGTTCGGCTACAAGCTGCAGGTCTACACGCAGGCCGACAGCGACATCAAGGAGATGAAGGATCTCGCCGGCAAGCGCGTCGCGCATACCTCACCCACCTCCAACTCCGGCAACCAGGCGCCGCGCGCGCTGTTCCCCGATCTCGGCGTGGTGCCGGATCAGGACTACGAAGTGACCTATTCGGGCAGCCACGACCAATCCATGCTGGGTGTCGTCGCGGGCGACTATGACGCGGCCCCGGTGGCCTCCGAAGTGGTCGACCGCATGGCCGAGCGCGGTCTTTACGACCCCGAGGACGTGCGCATCGTCTGGGAAAGCGATCCCTTCCCGACAACCTCCTACGGCGTGGCCCATGACCTCGCGCCCGAACTGAAGGAAAAGATCAAGGAAGCCTTCTTCTCCTTCGACTTTGAAGGCACTGCTTTGGGCGAGGAATTCGCGGGCGTGAGCAAGTTCATCCCGATCACCTACAAAGACCAGTGGGCGGTGATCCGTCAGATCCAGAAGGCGAACGGTGTCGAGTACACGCCGCAGGGCCTCGCGGCTGAATAATCGTTCAACACCGGGGGCCGGCGCTGACGCCGGCCCCACGTTCAAGGTACAATACATGCTGAAAATTTCCGACCTCGTGAAACGCTATGGCAGCGGTGATCCGGTGCTGAAGAACCTCGACCTGACCATCGAGGGCGAAAGCGTCGTTTCGATCATCGGTTCCTCCGGCGCGGGCAAATCGACGCTGCTGCGCTGCATCAACCGACTGGTGGAGCCGACCTCGGGGTCGATCATGCTCAACGGCACCGAACTCACCAACCTGCGGGGCCGCAACCTGCGCGCCGCGCGGCGCAAGATTGGCATGGTGTTTCAGGGCTTCAACCTCGTCGACCGTCTCACGGTGATGGAGAACGTCCAATCGGGTCGCCTCGGCTATATCTCGACATGGGCCGCCGTGACCCGCCGCTATCCCAAGGCCGACATCCGCCGCGCCTATGAGCTGATGGAGCGCGTCGGCATCGCGCAATATGCCAACACCCGCGCCGACCAGCTTTCGGGCGGCGAACGCCAGCGCGTCGGCGTGGTCCGCGCCCTGATGCAGGACCCCGACATCCTGCTGGCCGACGAGCCGACCGCCTCGCTCGACCCCAAGACCTCGGAGCAGATCATGGGGCTTCTGCGTGATCTGGCCGGTGAGCTGAAACTGCCGGTGCTGATCAACATCCACAACGTGACCGAGGCCAAAGAATACACCGACCGTATCGTCGGCATGCGCTATGGCCGGATCATCTTTGACGACGAACCCGCCAAGCTCGACCAAGCGGCGATGGACCAGATTTACGCGGGCAGCCCCCATGCGGACCGCGCCAAAGATGGGGCCGCGGCATGAGCGCGCCACGGGACAGTTGGAAAAAGCCGCCCTTCATCGCCAACCCGGTGCTGCGGTGGGCGGTGATCTTGGGCGCGGTGGCCTATTTCGGCTGGGTCGGTCTGACCATGCCGATTGACTGGAACCGCGTGGCCGAGGGGCTGGGCCGCGCCGGGCGCATTTTCGGCGGGGCCTTCCCGCCCAGTTTCGAACGCTCCGGCCTGTTGATCGACGGCTTCCTCGAAAGCCTCAAGATCGCCATTCTCGCCACCGCGGGCGGCGTGCTTCTGTCGATCCCCATCGCCTTCATGGCGGCGCGCAACGTGGCGCCGAAGCCGATCTTCTACCTCGGTCGCGCCATTATCATCGTCGCGCGCAGCTTTCACCCGGTCATCGTCGCCATCCTCTTCGTCAAGGCCGTGGGTTTCGGCCCCTTCGCAGGCGTGCTGACGCTGATCGTCTATTCCATCGGCTTCGTCGCCAAGATGCTGGCCGAACGGATCGAGGAGATCGACTTCGGTCAAGTCGAGGCGATGCGCGCCGCCGGTGCGCCCTATTTCTCGACCCTGATCTACGCGATCTTTCCCCAGATCATGCCGCGCCAGATCGGCCTCACGATCTACCAGCTCGACAGCAACCTGCGGGCCTCTGCGGTGGTGGGCATCGTCGGCGCGGGCGGCATCGGCGCGACGCTCGCCAATGCCTTCGGCCGCTATGACTACGACTTCGCGCTGGCGATCACCATGGTCATCGTCGGTGTCATCCTTGTTTCCGAAGCCGTCAGCGGCGTGATCAGAAAGCGCATCCAATGACGACGATTGCAGAGAAATTCGGCCGCGACGACTGGACCCGTTTCACCCTGCGCCAGCGCTTGACGCGCTACGGCGTGCTTCTTGGCTGCGCGCTCGCCATCGCCTGGGCGCTCACCTCGATCGAGGTCATCTGGGCCTGGGTCTGGGGGGCGCCCGAGCAGATCGGCGACCTTTTCGGCCGCATGTATCCGCCCGACCCCAGCAACCTCGAGACCATCCTCAAAGTGCTCTGGGACACGGTGAACATCGCCACTTTCGCCACCACCTTCGCGGTGCTGCTGTCGCTGCCGGTGGCCTATATCGCGGCGCAGAACACCACGCCCAACCGGGCCACGCTCTGGCTCGGGCGGCTGATCCTCGTGACCTCGCGCTCGGTGAACACGATCATCTGGGCGCTGCTCTTCGTGGCGATCTTCGGCCCCGGCGTGGTGGCGGGCATCCTCGCGATCATGTTCCGCTCCATCGGCTTCATCGGCAAGCTTCTGGGCGAGGCGATCGAAGAGATCGACCGCCGCCCCGTCGAGGCATTGGAGGCCACCGGCGCCTCGCGCTTCAAGGTCATCGCCTATGCCATCGTGCCGCAGGTGATGCCGACCTTCTGGGCGGTCTCGATCCTTCGCTGGGACATTAATCTGCGCGAATCCACGGTTTTGGGCCTTGTTGGCGCGGGCGGCATCGGGATCATCCTGCAGGGCGCGATCGACACCTTCAACTGGCCCGAGGTCGCCACGATCCTCATCGCGATCATCGTTCTGGTGATCATCGGCGAGGTGATCTCGGCCTTCCTGCGCCGCCGCATCTTGTGAGTGTCGCCATAGACCCCGCGCAGGCGCTGGCCGAATACCAGCGCCTGCGCCCCCGCCTGCCGGCTTGCGACAAGCTCGGCCATGGGGCACAGGCCGCCCGTTTCCTCGATATCGTCGCCCCCTATGAGTTGATCCTGTTCGACGCCTACGGCGTGCTGAACGTCGGCGAAACGGCGATCAAGGGGGCCGCGCAGACCATCGCGGCCCTGCGCGTGATGGGCAAATCGGTCATGGTCGTCAGCAATTCCGCCGCCTATCCCAAGGCGCATATGATGGACCGCTACGCGCGACTTGGCTTTGATTTCGCAGTAGACGAGGTGGTTACCAGCCGCGAGGCGCTGTTGCACCGCGTCGCGGAAGAACCTCCGCGCCGCTGGGGCGTGATGCTGAACCCCGACAAGGACATGGGAGAGATCGCCGATCTCGGCGCGACCGTTCTGACGGATGATCCGACAGTCTATGACCGGGCCGAAGGGTTCCTCCTCGTCGGGGCGGATGGGTGGACAGAGGCGCGGCAAGCCCTGCTGGAGGCCAGTCTGAAACGCCAGCCCCGGCCCGTCTTCGTCGGCAACCCCGATCTTGTCGCCCCGCGTGAGGATGGTCTATCGCTCGAACCCGGCTGGTTCGCGCATCGCCTGATCGACGCGATCGGCGTGGCGGTGCATTTCTGCGGCAAGCCCTTTCCCGATATCTTCGACTTGGCCCTCGCGCGGGCAAAGCCCGTCGATCCGGCGCGCGTGTTGATGGTTGGCGACACGCTGCACACGGATATCCTCGGCGGGGCGCAGGCGGGTTTCGCCACGGCACTGGTCACCGGCCACGGCTCCCTCTTGGGGTTGGAGGTCGGCGCGGCGATCCAAGGCTCAGGCATCGCGCCCGATCATATCGTCACGGGAATTTAGCGGCGCTTTACTGTGGATTCATTGTCCACAAAGCGCCCCTTCCCCATTGCCATTCTGAACGTCCACCGCTAGCAGTTTTCATGACCTTGTTAATAAGATCGCTGGAGGATACAAAATGTTCAAAATCACCAAGCCCACGGCAATTTTCGCCACTATGGCCGCGCTCACCGGAGGAGCCCTGAGCGCGGAGACCGAAGTCAAGATCGGCTATGCCCTTGCTCCCGACAGCCATTACGGCGTCGCGGCGCAGAAGTGGGAAGAGGTGGTCGAGGCCGAGACGGATGGCAAGTTCAGCTTCCGCCATTTCCCCTCCTCGGGCTTGGGCGGTGAGCGCGAGGTTGTCGAGGGTCTACAACTGGGCACAGTCGAGGCGACCATCGTCTCCACCGGCACGCTGAGCAACTTTGTCCCCGCCACCGGCGTGACCGACATCCCCTTCCTGTTCCGCAGCCTTGACCACGCGCGCCGTGTGCTCGACGGGCCGATCGGTCAGGACATCTTGGCCGAATTCGACGGCGCGGGCCTGGTGGCCCTGGCCTGGGGCGAACAGGGTTTCCGCCACATCACCAATAACCGCAACGCCATCGAAACACCCGAAGACATCGCGGGCATGAAGCTGCGCACCATGGAAAACCCGGTGCACCTCGAAGCCTTCAACGCCGCTGGCGCCGCCCCCACCCCGATGGCCTGGCCCGAGGTGATCAGCTCGCTGCAGCAGGGCACCATCGACGGGCAGGAAAACCCGCTGTCGGTGATCGTTTCGGTCAAGCTCGACGAGGTGCAGAAGTACCTGACGCTTTCGGGCCACGTCTATTCGCCCGCCATGCTGCTGGTCTCCAAACCCTTCTGGGAAGGTCTGTCGGATGAGGACAAGGCCGCCTTCGAGAAAGGCGCGACCGAGGCTGTCACAGCCATGCGTGCCTTCGTCGATGACGTAGAGCAAAGCGGTGTCGAGACGCTGAAAGAGCGCGGCATGGAAGTGAACGAACTGAGCGAAGACCAGAAGGCCGCCTTCCGCGCCTCCATCGAAAGCGCTTATGAGGGTTACTACGAGACCTACGGCAAAGAGCTGATCGACCAGATCGCCGCGACCGAGTAAGCGCCGCGACGTAAAGACGGACGGCCGGGAGCAGTGCTTCCGGCCGTTTTGCACGGGAGGGAAACCATGCGCAGATTGGAACAGCTATTCGTCAAGGTGAACGCCGCCGTGGTGATCGCCTGTTTGACGGGGATGGTCTTGGTCGTGGGGGCGAATGTCGCCCTGCGGTTCAGCACCAACCATTCGCTGTCGTGGTCCGATGAATCCGCCCGCTACCTGATGATTTGGATGGCTTTTCTGGGGGCTGGCCTTGCCCTGCGGCAGGGCGGCCATGTGGCCATCACCAATCTGCATGATGTGATGAACACCCGAATGCAACGCATTCTGCGCGGGGTCATCGTTTTGATTTTGCTGTTCTTCTTTGCCTTCATGGTCAAAGTCGGCTGGGACTATATGCAGCGCGCACAGTATCAGATGACCCCGGCGATGCGCCTGTCGTTTCGCTATGTCTATGCCGCCATGCCGGTCGGGTTCACGCTGTTGATCGTACATCTGTTGCTGATCGCGCGGCCCTTCATCATGGCCGGCCACTATCACCAGCCCGAAGGTCAGACCGAAAACATGCCGGGAGCCGCCAATGGCTGAGATCCTCTTTGTCTCGCTTTTCGTGCTCATGCTGCTGGGGCTGCCCGTCGCCTTTGCCATGGCCATTTCCGTCTTCGCGGCCATCGGTTTGGGCAGTTCCTACCCGCAGATCGTGGTGGTGAAAGAGATGTTCTCGGGCCTCGACAGTTTTCCGTTGCTGGCCGTGCCCTTCTTCATCCTCGCCGCCGAAATCATGACCGGCGGGGCGATCACCCACACGCTTTTGCGCTTTGCCGCACAGTTCGTGGGCCATCTGCGCGGGGGGTTGGGCTATGCCAATGTGATCTCCTCGACGATGTTCGCAGGCATCTCCGGCTCGGCGCTGGCCGATGCGGCAGGGCCGGGGGCGATGATGATCCGCATGATGGAGAAAGGCGGCTACGACCGCTCCTACGCCGGGGCGCTGACGATCTCTTCCGCCGTGGTGGGGCCGATCATCCCGCCGTCGATCGTGATGATCATCTACGCTTTGCAGGATCAGGAAGTCTCGGTCGGATCGCTGTTCATGGCGGGTGTGATCCCGGGGCTGTTGCTTGCCGCAGGAAGCCTTGCCGCCAATGGTTGGGTCAGTTGGAAACGCAATTACCGCAGCGATGAGGCCCGGCCCGACCGGGCGCAGATGTGGCGCAACAGCCTGATGGCGCTGCCCGCCCTTGGGTTGATCGTGTTGATCGTCGGCGGCATCCGGGGGGGCATTTTCACCCCGACCGAAGCGTCGGTCATCGCCGTGTTCTATGCGCTGTTTTGCGGGTTCTTTGTCTACCGCGCCCTGCGCCTGCGCGATCTGCCGCGGCTGATCCTGCGCGCGGCACTGATCTCATCCGCGGTGCTGTTGATCCTCGGGGCCGCGCGGGCTTTCGCATGGGTCTTGGTGATCGAAGGCGTGCCGCAGTTTCTGGCCGAGACGATCATCGCCTGGGAGCTTTCGCCGATCCTGTTTCTCTTGGCGGTGAACGTGCTGTTGCTGCTCTTTGGCCTGTTCATGGACCCGCTGCCGGGGGTGATGATCCTCGTGCCGATCCTCGCGCCGATCAGCCACGCGCTCGGCATCGCGCCGGATCATTTCGCTATCGTGGTGATCGTGAACCTGACGCTGGGGCTGACCACGCCGCCGGTGGGGAGCCTGATCTTCGTGGTCTCCTCGGCGGTGAACCTGAAGCCCGCTGCCTTAATCCGTGAGATGCCGCCGTTCTTTTTGGCGAATTTCGTCGTGTTGATGTTGCTGACGTTTGTGCCAGCAATTTCGACATGGCTGCCAAAGGTCAGCGGTTTTTAGCAATTTACCGCCCGGCATCAGACCGGGCGGCGCCGCGCTGAGCTTGTCCTTACTCGGTCTGAATCCAAACCGCCTTGGTATCCAAATACGCCTGCAGGTGCTCCACGCCGCCTTCCTTGCCGTAGCCCGACATCTTCAGACCGCCAAAGGGCACCGCCGGGTCGATCGCGTGGTACATGTTCACCCAAACCGAACCCGCCTTCAGCTTCTTCACGGTCCGATGCGCGACGCCGAGATCGCGGGTGAAGATTCCCGCCGCTAGCCCGTAGGGCGTGGCATTGGCCCGGGTCACCACCTCTTCCATCGTGTCGAAGGGCAGGACCGAGATCACGGGGCCAAAAATTTCTTCCCGCGCGATGGTCATCTCATCCGTCACATCGGCGAAGATCACCGGCTCGAGAAAGTTGCCGCCCGCGTAGCCCGCCCCCTCGGGCCTGCCGCCGCCTGTGACCAGCCGCGCGCCCTCGGCCTTGCCCTTGGCGATATAGCCCTCGACCTTTTCAGTCTGCACAGCGTTGATCAGCGGCCCCAGATCGGTGCCTTCGTCGAGGCCATGGCCGATCCTCAGCCTCCGCGCGAAGGCGGCCAGTTTCTCGATAAACTCATCCTGAATCTCCCGCGCCACGAAGAGCCGCGAGCCCGCGATGCAGATCTGCCCCGAATGCGCATAGACCGCCATCGCCGCCACCGGCACCGCCTTGTCGAGGTCGGCATCCTTGCAGATGATCAGCGGCGACTTGCCGCCAAGCTCCAGCGTGATCCGTTTGAGGTTTTCCACCCCCGCCCGCGCGATGGTCTTGCCGGTCGCGGTCGAGCCGGTGAAGACCACTTTGTTAACATCCGGATGTTCCGCCAACCGCGCACCGGCCTCGCGCCCGGTGCCGGTTACCACGTTGACCACGCCGTCGGGCACGCCCGCCTCCTGCATCAGCCGCGCGATCATCAGCGGCGTCAGCGGCGCGTCTTCCGAAGGTTTCAGCACCACGGTGCAGCCCGTGGCCAGCGCGGGCGCGATCTTCCAGATAGAGGCGGCAGTGGGCGCGTTCCACGGGATGATCGCGCCCACCACGCCGACCGGCTCGCGCGTGGTGAAGGACAGCATCGACTGCGAGATCGAGTTTTCGATCACGTCGCCATGCAGCGCCACCGCTTGCCCGGCGTAGAAGCGCAGCATCCCGATCACCCGCCGCTTGTTGCCCAATGTCCGCGCCAGCGGCAGCCCCATGTCGGCGGTGTCGGAGATGCAGAGCCTTTCCCAATCCCGCTCCATCACATCGGCGATGCGCAACAGCACCTCCTGCCGGTCGTAGGGCGTGAAGGTGGACCAGACCCCCTCGAAGGCCCGGCGCGCGGCCGCGACGGCGAGATCGACGTCCTCCGCCCCGCCGCGCGGCACCTCCGCCAGCTTGCGGCCCGAGGCGGGATCTTTCACCTCGATCACCGCGCCGGATTGGGCGGGCACGTCCTGACCGTCGATGAACATCGGGCAAAACTGCCCATGGTAAAGCGTTTCGGCAATCTGGTGGGGGTCGCGGGTCAAAGTCATTTCAGCCTCATTCCATTAATGCGCCATTCCTATCAATCGAACTGTCGGTTTCAAATATACAAAGCCCTGTTTGACCAAGAAAATCCGGCCCTGCCGCGTTGCACCGTGCCGGGCGGGCCGCTAGAACTTTCCCCAAGGGAACCGCCGCAGGGGTGGCGGTGGCAAGCGAAGGAAAATCCATGAAAATCGGTATGATCGGTGTCGGCCTGATGGGCCACGGAATTGCCCGCAACGTGATGCGGCGCGGGGGATTTGCGCTTGGCTATTTCGACCACCCCGGCAACCAGCCGACCGATGAATTGGACGGGCTCGGCGCCACGGCTTTCGACAGCCTGAGCGATCTGGCCGCCGCCTCCGATGTGATCATCCTTTGCGTCACCGGCTCGCCGCAGGTCGAAGGGATCCTGACCGGAGAGGGCGGCGTCATCGCGGGGCTGAAGCCGGGTGCTGTGGTCGTCGATTGCTCAACCTCCCTGCCCGCGTCGACGCTGAAAATGGCCGAAGCGGTCAAGGCGGCGGGGGGCGATTTCATTGATGCGCCGATGACCCGCACCGCGCAGTTTGCCCATGAGGGGAAGTTGAACCTGCTCGTCGGCGGTGACGCGGACACGGTCGAAAAGGTCTCTCCGGTGCTCGCCGCCTTCACCGAGGAGGTCAAACATGTGGGCGAGGTCAGCGCGGGCCATCGGCTGAAGCTGCTGCACAACTATGTCTCGGTCGGCTTCATGTCGCTGCTGGCCGAGGCCGCGGCGCAATCGGCGGATGCGGGGATCGATCCGCAGAGTTTCGTGGATGTCTTGGCGGGCGGCGGCGGTGCCAGTGTCGCGCTTGATCGGCTGTCGCCCTTCATCACCAGCGGCGACCGCGAGGCGCTGCCCTTCGCGATCAGCAACGCGCTGAAGGACTTCGACTATTACCGCCAGATGTCCGCCCAAGCGGGCGCGCAGGTCGAGATTGCCGATGGGGTCTATCGCGCCCTTTCCAACGTCGTCGAAAAGGGCGCGGGTGATGCCTATGTCCCTGAATTGGTGCAGCATTTCCGCAAGGGTTAAGCCCGAGGGTTCAGAGCGTCAGCGTCCCGATGCTCGACCCGCCGCAGACGAAAAGCGTCTGGCCGGTAACGAAACTACTGGCCGGGTCGCAGAAGAAGAGGAAGGCGTTGGTCACGTCCTCCACCTGCCCCAACCGCCCCACGGGGATGCGCTTGGCAAGCGCGGCTTCGCGCTCGCTTTCTTTCGGGATGATGCCCCAGAAATTATCCGTTTGCACCGGGCCGGGGGCCACGACATTGACGGTGATGCCATGCGGCGCAAGCTCCAGCGCCCATGTACGCGCCATGCCGATCATCCCCGCTTTCGAGGCGGAATAGGCCGTGCGCGTGGGCGCGCCCAAGGCGGCACGAGATGCGTTGAACATCACCCGGCCAAAGCCGCCTTCCTTCATGGCAGGCAGGAAGGCTTGCAGCAGCGTCAGGGCCGAGCCGAGGTGCAGTTGCGCAAGGCCGGTGATGTCTTCGGGCTTGGCCTCCTCAACCAGATTGGGCCAGATCAAACCGGCGTTATGCACCAGATGGGTCACCTCATGGCGCGCGGCGATGTCAGCGGCAACGGCGGCGACGGAGGCGGGGTCGAGCAGGTCGGCTTCGATATGCTCGCAGCCCTCCGCCTTCCATTCCGGCTTGCCTCGGGCGATCGAGATCACGCGATAGCCGCGCTCAAGCAGCCGCTGCGCCAGATCGGCGCCGATGCCCTTGCTGCCCCCGGTGATGACGGCGGTGTATTCGGTCATACTCTCTCTCCCGGTATCAGCGCCAGCACCCGCAATGGGCTGCCAGTGCCGCCTTTGATCTTGAGCGGCGGTGCGATCAGCATGGCCCCCGTGGGCGGCAGTTGGTCGAGGTTGCACAGGCATTGCAGCCCGTATTTCCCCGCCCCATGCAGCAGGTAATGCGCGGGGAAAGGCGGGTCGTAATGCATCCCCTGCCCCGCGTCGGTGCCGACCGTTTCCGTGCCAAAGCCGCGAATGCCGCGCTCTAGCAGCAGTTCGATGGCGGCGGGCGTGGGGCCGGGCGAATGGGCGCCGTCCTCGCGCATGTTGAGGTAATCCGCCCCGCTGCGTTTCGACCAATCGCTGCGCATCAGCACCCAAACATCGGCGGGGATCGGCCCGTGCTGGGCCTCCCAATCGCGGATGATCTCGGGCGTCAGCTCAAAGTCGTCGTTCTGCGCCGCCCCCGCCGAGCAGTCGATCACCACGACCGGGCCGATGAAGGCTTCGGGCGGGATTTCATCCACCGCGCCATGGGCCACGTCCTTGCCCGAGACCCAGTGAATGGGCGCGTCGAAATGGGTGCCGGTGTGTTCGTTCAGCGTGAGGTTATGCCACTTCCACGCCGGGCCGCGATGATCATAGGCCGAGACCTCCTCCATCCGAAACCGCGCGCATTGGCCGAACTCTGGCGGCAGGACGATGACCGGAAAGTCCGGGTCGAGCCTATGGGTCAGGTCGATGACCTTTGTTGCACCGCTTGCCAGTGCGTCGGCCAGTGTCGTGATTGCATCGCTCATGCGCCGCTCCCCCGCGTTTCGCGTTCCATCAAGGCCGGATCGTGCAGCCAGCGGGCCAGCGCGTCCTGGGCCACGTCACCGCAGGCGACCTCTTCCAACCCATCGACCAGCCCGCGCACCACTGTCCGCGCCAGCGCGCGGGGGGCGACTTTGGGCGGTGGCAGGGGTTGGCGCCATTCGTCATCGACGGGGCCGGTGTAGACATTCATCACCCGCAGCCCCGATCCGGCAAACTCCGCCCGCATCGTCTGGCTGAGCGACCGCGCCGCCGCCTGGGAGGCATCGAAGCCGCCGAACCCCGCCTCGGGCGCCAAGGCCCCCACCGACAGGAGATTGACCCAAGCCACCGCCGCATTGACCCCATCCGCCGTGCGTGAGGCCATCGCGGGGCCAAAACCCTGCGCCAACCGCATCAAGCCCAGCACGTTGGTCTCCATCCCCTCGCGGGCAAAGACCTTGTCACTGCCCAGCACCCCGTCGGGGCGGATGAATTGAGCGGTGTTGATCAGGATATCGACCTTGCCCCCGATTTCGGCGGCGAGGCGCGAGACGGAAGCCCCATCGGTGACATCGAGCGGCATGAGGCTGACACTCTCCATCCCCTCGAAGGCCGCGCGGCCTTCCCACCGGCGCCAATGTTCCGGCTCACCCAGGAATATCTCCGCCGCGCCTGCGCTTAATAGCGCTTGGGCCAGCGGCAGGGCCAAGGGAGAGCGGGCATCGGTGATCAAGACCCGCCGGTGTTTCGGATCGCTCGACATTTCGCGCAGCACGGAATCGTCTTGCATAAACTCGCTTCCCTCTCGCGGCAGGGCCACCATGACCCCCTGCCCGGCCCGGTCCAGTTTCAACGTCAGCCGCACCGCATCGCCACGCGCGACGTCGCCATGCAGATGGCACACCGCCACCGGCCCCGCGGCCAGTTGCACCGTGCCGATGCGCCACGGCAGACGCTCGCGGAAATACGGGTCGGGCGAGACGCGGATCGTGGTTTCGGCCAGCACCTCGCCCACGCGGTCTGTCTCGCGCCACACCAGCGCGACGGAGAGGCATTTGCAGCAGGCATCGCGTGGGGGGTATTGCACCGCCCCGCAATCGGTGCAGTGTTGCAAGGCAAAGGTGCCGCGCCCGGCGGCAATCGCAAGGCCAAGGGCCGCGCGCGAGCGCTGCGCGGGCGGCAGCGTCGGCACCCTGCTGCGCTTTTGCGGGTTTTTCTTTCGGGGCGGCGTCAGTGGATCGGTCATGGCGCGCCCCCCTCGATGATCGCCGCGGCAGAGCAGACGCCCCGGTCATAGTTGATCATGCCAAAGCCCGAGACCAAGGCCCGCCGGGCGTTAGTCACCTGTGTGCCCTCGGCCTGCCCGGTCACCTGCCGGATCGCTTCCACCAGCCCCAGATAGCCGCCCGCGGCCCCGGCTTGGCCGACCGACAATTGCCCGCCCGAGGTGTTATGGGGGAAATCGCCGTTGATCGTCAGATCCCGTCGCCGCACAAAGGCGGCCCCCTCCCCCTTGGCGCAGAACCCGAGGTCTTCGAACTGCATCATCGAGATCACCGGGTAGTCGTCATAGGTTTGCAGCAGATCGACCCCCTCCGGCCCATGGCCCGCCATCTCGTAGAGCTCAGCGATATCCACGCCCCAGCCGCCGCGCAGTTGCATCGGGTCGTCGGGGTAGGCGTTATGCCGCTCGATGGTGCCGCTGATCCGCGCGAAGGGCAGGTCGCGCCGCAGGGCTTCATCCTCGCGCATGACCAAAAACGCCTCGGCCCCGGCGCAGGGCATCACGCAGTCGAATAGCGCAATGGGGTCCGAGATCATGCGCGCATCGAGGTATTGGTCGAGGGTCAGCGGGGTTTTCATCAGCGCATCGGGATAGCAGAGCGCATTGGCGCGTTGCGCGACGGCGATCTGGCCAAAGTCCTCTCGCGTGGCGCCGTATTCCTGCATGTAGCGGTCCATCAGCAGGGCGAAACTCGCGTTCGGGCCGCCGAAACCATAGGGAAAGGTCGCATCCATCGAAAAGCGCGAGAAGCCGCTGAGCAGGGTGCGAAAGCTGTCGATCCGGTTCGCGTCTCCTGCCACGCAGGCCACCACATCCACGTCGCCCGCCTGCACCGCCCGCGCCGCGCGGCGCAGCGCAATGACCCCGCTGGCCCCACCCGTCGGCACGGTATCGAGCCAACGCGGGCTGAGCCCCAAATGCTGGGTCAGCCCGACCGGCGTGTCCGGCGCGAGCGAAAAGCTGGAGACCGAAAACCCGTCCAGCGCGCCCGGCGCGATCCCGGCCTTGCCCAGCATCGCGCGCAGGGCGCGGGCGATCCACCATTGGGCGGTCTCATTGCTATAGCGTGCATAGGGCACCGAGGTGGGCGCCGCGAGGACGACGCCGTCGTAGCCCCTGCGCCTCATGCCGCCCTCCGTTTCTTCATACCGCGCAGGTCTTGCGTGGCGGGATCGTCCAGCAGATCGGCGGCCAGCGTTTTCAGCACCCCGCGTTGGAGTTTCTGCGTCGCCGTCAGCGGCAGCGCCTCGACAAAGGCGATAAAGCCGGGGGCTTTGTAATAGGCAAGCTGGGTCAGGCACCATTCGGTGATTTCACGGGCCAGGACGGCAGGGTCAGCGCCTGCGTCCTTCGGCACGATACAGGCGAAAACCTCATCCCCCCGCACCGCGTCAGGCACGGCGGCCACGGCGGCGCTGGCCACGGCGGGGTGGCGCATCAGGGTCGATTCCACCTCAACCGCCGCGATGTTCTCGCCCGAGCGGCGGATCACGTTTTTCTTCCGGTCGACGAAATACATCGCACCATCCGGCGCACGGCGCACGATGTCGCCGGTGTGGAACCAACCCTCCGCCCAAGCCTCATCCGTGGCTTGGGCATTCTTGAAGTAGCCCGCAAAGAACCCGCGCCGTGGGTCGGCACCGGCGCGGCGCACCAGCAACTCGCCTTGATCGGCCTCTTGCCCGGCATCGTCGAGCAGCCGAACCTCCAGCCCCCCTTCGGGCGCGCCGAGGCAGCTTTCCCCCACGCGGCGCGGTTCGCGGTTGGCGCAGATCACCGCCCCCGCGCCGGTTTCGGTCATGGCCCAAGCCTCGACCAGTGGAAAACCGAAACGCGCCTCGAAGGCGGCGTGCAGTTTCGGGTCGACCCCCGCGCCGAAGCCAAAGCGCACGGCATGGTCGCGGTCGGCTTCGCTCGCCTCGGCCCCCATGAGCATTGACGGCATCACGCCAAGGTAGTGCAGACAGGTCGCCCCCGAGGCCCGGACCGAGGCCCACCAGCTACGGGGGTGGAAGCGATCGAGCGCAGTGAGAGAGCCGCCCACGGCGATCATCGCCATGAAGGAATAGGCCATCGCATTCATGTGGAAGATCGGCAGCGGCGTGATCATCCGCTCGCCGTCTTGCGAAAGGGCGCAAAGCCCGCCGGTGTCAGCGTACCACCGCCCGGCGTCGAGGAAATAGGTATTGGTCAGGATGCAGCCCTTGGGCTGGCCGGTGGTGCCCGAGGTGTAGAGCAACGCGGCCTCGGCCTCCTCCGCCCCGCCTTGCCGTGCCGCGATGGTCTCACGCGTCGCGGGGGCGGGCAAGGGATCCTCCGGTGCGATTACCGGCATGTCGCGCCCGGTTTGCCGTGCCGCCGCGCGCAAGTCCTCGCCGCGCGCGGGGATCGCCACGGCCAAGACCGGTTCGGCATGGTCGATCATATAGCTCAGCTCAGCCGCGCGCAGATCGGGGTTCACCGGCACGACCGACAGGCCCAGTCCGTTCAGCGCCAGCCACCAGAGGAAAAAGGCCGGGCGGTTTTCCATCAGCAACATCACGCGCTGCCCGGGCAGATAGCCCGCCGCCGAGATGCGCTTGCGCAGGGCCGCAACCTCGCGCGCGGCGTCGGCATAAGTCACCTCCCCCGCCGGAATGCCGTAGATGTCCGCCGTTTCCGGCAGGACATTCAGGAAACCCCGTTCGGGGTGCCGCGCGGCGGTGTCTTCAAAGGCCGCACAGACCGTCTCAGTCGCTGCCCCGATCATGGCAACAACTGGATGTTGCGGAAGGCCGCGTCGCAATTCACGATATCGACCCGTTTGTTGGCAATGCGCAGACGCCCCTCGACCCGCGCCAGCTCATGCCGCGCGGTGACGGCGAGCAACTGCTGCTCGTCCAGCCGCGTCTCGACGTAATGCATGAAGGTGGTCGTGACGAAACGCCCGGCCTCCGCATCCATCTCATCCACAAAGGGCCGTTGGATGACATGGTGACAGCGGCTTTTGGGCTTTTGGCTAAAGGTGCGCGCGCCGTTCAGACGTTCGACGCGCAGCTTGAGCATGAACATATCTTCATACATCAACGAGGTCTCGTTGATCGGGTCTTTCTGCTGATAGTCCAACGGCATCCAATAGTGCCCATCCGGCAGCCAGAGGTCGAGCCATTCGGTATAGCGCCCCTCGTCCAACATGCGCACTTCGTCATAGATGAAGTCGATCAGGCTTTCGCGCGTCACGGTCATTCCGCCGCCTCCGTCTTTTGGCCCATCGTCATGAACTTGACCCAAGCGTGGAATTGGTTGCGCATCTGGCGTTCGGTGGTGCCGTTTTCGACCGCCTCGACCTCGAAATCCTCGTCCTCCTCGATCAGGCGTTGGATGTTCACCCATTCCAGCCCGTCAACCATCAGCCCTTCCTGCGCGCGTTCGTACATCTCCAGATCGTCATGGCCGACGATGGAGGTGGGCGCGTTGATCATGCGGTTGTACATCGCGGTGCGGGCGGTCAGCTCATCAGGCGCGTCGACAAGGCGGTAGATGTAGCTTTCCACCACGGTCCGGTCCGCGGCGATGGGTATGAAGACCCGCAACTGCTGGATCGGCCCCTTGATCATGATGTTGGGAAAATAGACCGTGTTGTGCCGGTTCTCGTCCAAGATCGCCTTGGCCTTTTCCTCCCCGTAGCTGTCGCAAAGCGCTTCAAAATAACCGGGGATGGCGGAATAATCCGAGTGGATAGAGTGGTTTACCCCCGTGTGCCCATGCCCGTTGGGCCAAGTGCGGATGCCCATGCCTTCGAAGAAATCGTAAGGCGACATGAAGGGGGCGATGATCTCCATCGCGGGAGGTTTGGGTGCGTCCTCGGGCAGGCCCAGTTCTTCGTAGAGCTTCACCGCCGTCCCGGCAGAGCTTTCATGCGCCACCATCGGGTGACAGGTGTCGGTCTGGTTTTCGACCAGCATCTTCCAGTTGCAATGGTGCATATAACGCAGCGGTGGGCCGACGACTTCGAGACGTCCCGCAGGGGAGCGGTCAACCATATTGTCGAGCGAGGACAGGCTTTCGCCAAAGAACTCTTCGAAGCTCATGCCCTCGTCGGCCAGCCGCGCAAAGATGAAGCCCCGGTAGTTTTTCACATCGCCGACGCTGCGCATCCCCTTGCCACTGTCGGTCTCTTCCAGCCCGGTGTTCTGGTAGCCCTTTTTGAGCGGGATCGCCAAGAGACAGCCATCAGTCTTGAAGCTCCATGCGTGATAGGGGCAGCGGAAGAATTTGCCGGTGTTGCCTTGCCGGTCGATCACGATCTTGGTGCCTTTATGAGGGCAGCGGTTCAGCAGGACATGGATGTCGCCCGTCGAATGGCGCACCTGGATGACGGGCTGGGTGCCGATATGGGTGCTGAAATAATCGCCCTTGTTCGGGGTCTGGCTTTCATGGCCGACAAAGACCCAGGCATTGGCGAAAAGATGCTTCATCTCTTGCTGGAACACCTCTGGGTCGGTGTAGATATCGCGGTGCACCTGATGTGGTTGCACGAGGGCGGCCAAGGCCGCCGGGCTGTCGTAACGTCCCATGAGTTCCTCCCTCAGATGTCGAGCACAAGGCGCGGAGATTTTGCGCGGCTGACGCAGATTTGCATGACATTGCCCGCCGCGCGTTCGGCCTCGGACAGGACCACATCGCGGTGGTCGGGGGTGCCGCTGAGCACATCGCATTGGCAAATGCCACAGTCGCCGCGCTGGCAGTCGTACATGACATCGACGCCGCCCGCTTCCAGCACGTCGATGATGGATTGGCCGGGGGGGATGGTGAAAACCTCTCCGCTTGAAGCGACTTCGACCTCGAAGGCGCTGTCGCCCTCTTGCTCTTGCGGCGCGTCGAAGAGTTCGAAATGGATGCGCTCGGCGGCGACGCCCGCGGCTTCGGCCTGTGCCTTGGTCGCGTCGATCAACCCTTTAGGGCCGCAGACATAAAGATGCGCATGGGCTCCGAGGCTCGCGATCACCGCGCCGAGGTCCAGCGCCGTGGCGTCATCATCGCAATGCAAATGCAGCCCATCGCCGAAACTGTCGCGCAGGGCATCGCGGTAGGCCATGACGGGCGCGCTGCGGCCCGTATAGTGAAAAGTGAAGTCCTGCGCAGCGGCCTTGAGCGTCGCCGCCATCGAGATCATCGGCGTGATGCCAATCCCCCCCGCCAGCAGCACGGCGGGCGCGTCCGGGGACAGGGGGAAATCGTTCCTTGGCGCGCCGCATGTGATCTCTGCCCCCGGTGTCAGCCCATGCATATGGGTCGAGCCGCCCTTGCCCTCGGGCTCACGCTGGACGGCGATGCGGTAGCTCTCAGGCGCCGCGGGGATCGGATCGAAGGTGATCAGGGAATAGGCGCGGGTGTCGCCATCGGGCAGATCGAAAAGCACATGCGCCCCCGCGTCCCAGATCGGCAACGGGCCGCCGTCGGCGGCTGCAAACTCGAACTCGCTGATGCGATCGGTCAGCGCTGTGACCCTGCGCACGATGGCGTTGATCTTCGACATGTGATGTCCTCCCCTGCCAAACAATATGATTTTTCATATAGTTTCGGTCAAGGGTTTTCTTGCCAAGCGCGACTTTGCCCGCCATTTAGGGAGGCCGAGGCGCAAGGAGCCCTCTTTCCATCAAAGGGTTAACTGGTGTGACGCAGCAAAAGACCGATGCAACCGCCCAAGAGGAGACGGGTCAGGAGGGGGGATTCGTCTCGGATTACCTGCTGTATCTCTTGGCGGCGGCCAGCGATGTGGCGAGCGCGCAGTTCCACGCGCAGGTGCGCAAGGCGGGGCTGCGGGTGCCGGAATGGCGCGTGTTGGCCTGCCTGTCGGACACCGATGGCGCGATGATCACGCAGCTCGCGCGCCGGGCGCTGGCCGAACAATCCCGCCTGACGCGGATCATTGCCCAGATGGAGGAACGCGGCCTGCTGATGCGCCGCAGCGACCCTGCCGATGGCCGCCGCGTGCGGGTCTATCTGACCGACGCGGGCCGCGCGCTGGCCGCCAAGCTGGTGCCGCAAGCGCGCCGCCATGAGGCGGCTTTGATGGAGATGCTGAAGGGCAACGAGGGGGCGCAGTTGAAACCGGCGCTGAAATCGCTGCTCGCCGCCTTGGACGAAACGGGGGATCTTCGCGGCTGATCAGCGCCCTTGCCCCGGGCGCAAAAAATGGTTCCAATCGTGCTGTAAATGTGAATACATGAAAAAGCATATACTTGGCGATACGGGTTTGGGAGAACCCCGCCAAGGCATATCGAACGGTATGGGGAGGAGCCCAAAATGACCAAATTCACCAAGTTTCTCACGACGAGTGCGCTTGCGCTCTGCACCGCGACCGGCGCTTTCGCCGCCGAGACGCTGACCATTTCCACATGGCTGCCGCCAAGCCACCCGGTCAACACCGGCATGTTCACCCAACTAACCGACATGATGGCCGAGGCCAGCGATGGGCTGATCGAGACCGAGTTGAAAAACGGCCTCGCCCCGCCGCCCGCGCAGATGGACCTGCTGCTGGACGGGGCCGCCGATATCGCCATTCTGTTCCACGGCTACACGCCCGGTCGTTTCGTCGGCACGAAACTGGTCGAGATCCCCGGCTACGAAGGCAATGCCGAGGCCGCATCGGTTGCCCATTGGCGCGTGCATGAGGCGATGCTGTCTGAATTGGACGAGCACCGCGGCGTGAAGGTGATCGCGCTCACAACCCACGGACCGGGGCAAATCCACTCCAACAAGGAAGTGAACACCCTCGACGATCTGCAGGGGCTGAAAACCCGCCTTGGCGGTGGTGTCTCGGCGGATGTGGGGGCGGAGCTTGGCCTTGTCGGCATTCAGGTGCCCGCGCCCAAGGTTTACGAAACACTCGATTCCGGGGCCGCCGATGCCGTGGCCATGAACATGGGCGAGCGGATCAGCTTCAAGCTCAACGAAGTGGCCAAGAACGTCTATGAAATGCCCGGCGGGTTCTACCGCGGTTCCTTCTCGGTCATCATGAGCCAAGAGACCTTCGACAGCCTGCCCGAAGACGTGCAGCAAAAGCTCGACAGCGAAGTCTTTGGCGAGACGGCGAGCCGCATGATGGGCGCCGTCTGGGATCAAAGCGACGTCGACGCGCGTGAGGCGACCGAGGCCGCGGGCGACAACAAGATCGTCACCGCCTCGGAAGAAGATCAAGCCCGCTTTGCCGAGATGGCCGCCAAGGTACGCGACAAGGTGATCGCAGAGCTCGACGCGGCCGGTGTCGATGGGCAGGCCGCCTATGAGATGATGCGTGAGGAAATGGCGAACGCCAACCAATAACCCCCACCGCCAAAGGGGCCGGGCGCACAGGCGGTCGGCCCCCAGCCAGGGAACCGCCATGCGCAGTTTAATCCGCCTAACCACCGCCCTCTCGGCCCTGCCGATGACGATGGCCTCACTCGCGCTATTCGCGCTGATGGTGCTGACCTTTGCCGATGTCATCATGCGGTCGGTCTTTAATGCACCCATCGAAGCCGCAACCGAGTTGATCCGCATCGGCATCGCCCTGATCGTTTTCTCTGCCCTGCCGGTCCTGTCGGGCCGCGAGGGGCATATCGCCGCCGATCTTTTGGACCGCCCCTTTGAAAACTGGGGGCTGCAACGCTGGCGCGACGGGCTGGTGACGCTGGGCTGCGGGGCGATGCTGTGGTTTCCGGCGGGGCGGGTCGTCGACCTCGCCTACCGCGCGCTCAGCTATGGCGACGTGACCGAATATCTTGAAATCCCGACCTTCTACATCGGCATGTTCATCGCGGTGATGACCTATCTCACCGCTGTCGTGCTGATCCTACGCGGGCTTTTGCGCCTCTTTGCGCCGCAACTTCTGGACCCTGCCACATGATCGCATCTGCCATCGGCTTTGCCGCCGTTTTCGTCCTCGTCTTGCTGCGCTTGCCGATTGCCTTTGCCATGGGCCTCGTCGGGATGATCGGGCTGGTCTATGAGACCAGCTACCGCGCATCGATCTCCATGGTGTCGCGGCTGATCATCGACACCAGCCAAGACTACGGGTTGTCGGTGATCCCGCTCTTCATCCTGATGGGGCTTTTCGTCAACAAGGGCGGGATCAGCCGCGAGCTTTACCAAGTCTCCAACGCCTTTTTGGGCCATTTCCGGGGCGGTCTGGCCATGGCCACCATCGTCGCTTGCGGGGGCTTCGCGGCGATCTGCGGCTCATCGCTCGCCACCGCCGCCACGATGTCCAAGGTCGCCATGCCGGAAATGCGCAAATACGGCTATTCCGACAGCCTCTCAACCGCCTCCATCGCCGCCGGGGGCACGCTCGGCATCCTGATCCCGCCCTCGGTGATCCTCGTGATCTATGGCCTGCTGACCGAGACTTCGATCGGCGCGCTGTTCATCGCGGGCATCGTGCCGGGGGCATTGGGCATCCTGCTCTATCTCTGCGCGGTGCGCTTTTCCGTCGCCATGAACCCCGAGGCCGGCCCCGCCGGTCCCCGCGCCACATGGGGCGAGCGGCTGCGCGCGCTCAATCACGTCTGGTCGGTGCTGGCGCTTTTCGCACTGGTCATCGGCGGGCTCTACGGGGTCTTGGACTTCTGGCCGATCCACCTCGCCTTCTCTCCGACGGAGGCCGCAGGCATGGGGGCGGCGGGCGCCTTCCTTATCGCTTGGGCGCGCGGCGGGCTCAGCTGGCGCGGTCTGCGTGAAGTGCTGGAGGAGACGACGCTGACCTCCGCCTCGCTTTTCTCGGTGCTGATCGGGGCGTGGATCTTCTCCAACTTCGTGAACCTCGCGGGGCTGCCCGAAGGGCTGCTGGCCACCGTTACCGCGCTCGACCTTGGGCCTTGGGTGGTGATGGGTCTGATCCTTCTGATCTACATCGCGCTCGGCTGCATTTTCGAGAGCATGTCGATGCTGCTGCTGACGGTGCCGATCTTCTTCCCGCTGGTCACGAGCCTTGGCTTCGATCCGGTGTGGTTCGGCATCATCGTCGTCGTCGTGACCGAGATCAGCCTGATCACCCCGCCTGTCGGCCTCAATGTCTTTGTCCTCAAAGGCGTGGTCGGCGATGTTTCCACCGGCACGATCTTTCGCGGGGTCACGCCCTTCTGGCTGGTGGATATCCTACGGCTGATCCTATTGCTCGTCTTCCCCGCGCTGGTGCTGTTCCTGCCGGGTCAGATGTAGCCCCCTGCCCTCTCAGCCTCATCGCGCCGCGCCTGTTTGCACTTCGGCAGGCGCGGCGCGATAGTGCGGCCAAATCACCAAGGATGAGGCCAGCATGAACATCGACCTACTTAAAGACCTTTGCGAAACCCCCGGCGTTCCGGGGCGCGAGCACCGCGTGCGCGATTTGATCATCCGTGAGATCGAAGGGCTGTTCGATTATGTGGAGACCGACGCGATGGGCTCCCTCCTCTGCCGCCGGGATGCGACGGTAGGTGACGGCAAGGCGCCCAAGGTCATGCTGCTCTGCCATATGGACGAGATCGGCTTTCTGGTCAGCCATGTGTCGAAAGACGGGTTCCTCTACCTCCAGCCCGTCGGCGGTTTCGATCCGCGCAACCTCTTCTCGCGCCGGGTGCTGGTCTGTACCGATCAGGGCGATCTGAAGGGCGTGATGAACCCCGGCGGCAAACCCATTCACATCTCCTCCCCCGAAGACCGCAAGAAGATCCCCGAAGTCTCGGAATTCTTCGTCGACCTCGGGCTGGGCGAGAAGGCGAAGGAGATCGTCAAGGTCGGTGACTTCGTGGTCATGGACGAGCCTTTCCTTGAAATGGGTGAGCAGTTCGTCTCCAAAGCGCTCGACAACCGCGTGGCCTGTTGGCTGGGGATCGAGGCGATCCGTAAGCTGGCCGACAAGGGGCGCGGGGCGGAGATCCACGTGGCCTTCACCTGTCAGGAAGAAGTCGGTCTGCGCGGGGCGCGCACGGCGGCCTATAAGGTGCAGCCCGACATCGGCCTTGGCATCGACACGACGCTGGCCTGCGACACGCCCGGCGTGCCGGAGCATCTCTCGACCACGCGGCTCGGCAAAGGCTTTGGCCTGCACGTGCGCGACAGCAGCTTCATCGCCGATGTGGACCTCGTGCGCGATATCGAAACACTGGCCGAGACGCGCGACATCCCCTACCAACGCACCATGCTCGCCGCAGGCGGACAAGACGGCGCGGCAGCGCAGCAAGCCGCCGCTGGCGCGCGGGCTGTGGGGATCGTGGTCGGCACCCGCTACATCCACACGGTGACCGAGATGGTGTCGAAAGGTGACCTACAGGCCGCACTGGACATCCTCGTGGCCTATCTTGAGGGCTTTGACGGCAAGGCGGCCTGAAGCCCCCTGCCCTTACGCGTTACGCGTGTTCAGGGGGGCTTGCATCCTTGGGGGCTTGCGGCAGCCAAACGGTAAAGGCCGCGCCCCCTTCCGTCCGATTGCGGACCGTGATGATCCCCCCGGCCCGCTGAATCAGCGTCTGAGAGATCGACAGGCCCAAGCCCGTCCCCTCCCCCGGTTTGGTGGTAAAGAAGGGATCGAAAAGCGAGCCGAGCAGCGCCTCAGGCACCCCCGGCCCGCTGTCATGCACCGATAGCGCCACACCGGCCATACCGTCCCGCTCCTCAGGGCTAAGGTACAATGCCAACCGCCCTGCCCCCTGCATCGCTTGCACGGCGTTGACCACGAGGTTCACCACGACCTGCTGAATCTCACCGGAGTCCGCACGTACTGGCGGCACCTCTTCCAGATCACAATGCACCTCGATCCCGCCCCGACTGATAAGGTGATCGACAAGCACAAGGCAGTCCTGCACCAAGGGCCGCAGCGCGATATTATGTTCACAGTCCGAGAATTCGGATGGCGCGGCGAACTGGAGCAATTTGCCGACGATGACCTCGATCCGTGACAGCTGCCGGTCGATCAAGCCGAGTTCCGTGGCCACCGGCTCTGCATTCGGGCCAAGCGTCTCCCGGATGACATCGACATTGCCCATGATGACCGCGACAGGGTTGTTGATCTCATGGGCCACCCCCGCTGTGATTTCCCCGATGGAGGCGAGCTTCTCGCTCATCACCAATTGGCGGAAGGTCTGCTCCAGCTTTTCGTTTGCCTCGCGCAGTTCGGCAGTGCGCTGATCGACCCGCTGGTTCAGCGCGTCGTTCCAACTGCGCAGCTGCCGGTCGCGCTCCTGCACCTGCTCAAGCAGCCAATCGAGGTGATGTGCCACTGCCCCGATCTCATCCCGCGCGGGCACTGCGCCGATCCGGGCCGAGAGTTCCCCCTTGCCGACCCGGTGCATGACTTTTGTCATCCGTTCAAGCGGCGAGAAAATACCGCGGGCGAGCCAAAGGAACACCGGCGCCGACAGCGCCAACACGGCAAAGAAAGCCGCCAACATCCACCAGAACGCCTCCCGCTTTGCCTGCGCAAAGGGGGCTTCGAGGAAGCCGACGTAAAGCATCCCCACCCGCTCGCCAAAACTATCGGTGATCGGTTGATAGCCAGAGATGTACCAATCGTTCACCACGAAGGCCCGGTCGAGCCAGGTGCGGCCATCGATCAACACGGCCTCCCGCACCTCTGCCGAGACGCGCGTGCCGAGGGCGCGCACATCTTCGAAAAGCCGCACATTGGTCGAGATGCGCAGATCATCGAGGAACAGCGTCGCCGTGCCCTGCCTGTCCCCACCGGTCACCGCATTGAGATAGACGAGGTCATTGATCGTATCGATAAAGTCGAGATTGCGGTTCAACAGCATCCCGCCGACCAAGACCCCCTGTCTGCCCTCCAAATCAACCGGGCTCGCGGCGTGGACCACCATGCCGCGGTCTTCGATCTTTCTGTCCGTGGGCACGGCGGCGGGCGTATCGATCACCGGAACCTGCGCGCGGACCGCGAGGGCGTCGTTCAATCTTGCCAGCCGTGCGTTGCTGAACACGTCGATCTCCGCGCCGCTCTGGCCCCGCGCTGCACGGGCGATCACGGGCCAGTCCTCTCCGTCTTCAATGGCGGCCTCGATGGGGAGGAATTGCAGAAAATCCAGACCCAGCCGGTCCTGTATCTCGGCGAAGAACGCGCCTTGATCTGCGGTCGGGGCGTCCAGCTCCTGGGCGAATTCGACGGACCCCGCGACGGCGTCCAACTCATTCCCCGTCTGGGCCAGCAACCGCGCGAGATATTGGTTGGCGATCCTCAACTCGCTTTCGACATTGGCGATGAGGACTTCGTCATAATCCGCCGTCCAGCGTGACATGCCCAAGACCAAAAGAAGCGGCATCAACACGATGAGCGGTGTGAGCGCGAGGATAAGCAGGCGAAGGCGAACAGAGGTCATGGGTTTTCCCGGAGAGCTTCACTTAAGTTAGCCGTTGAGCCGAGAAGGGTGAAGCATCTGGAGAGAATTTGCCCGATAGAAGGCCCAATCCCCCAATTTGCCAAGCGGTAACCACCCTAAGCCACTGTAAATCTTACACTTTTCAAATTGTCAGCTGACAATTTCGCCTATTTGCCAAGGCAGAGACCATCGGACCAAGGGAAAACGCGCCATTTCGGGCCATCTGCGTCAAACGCCTGAGATAGGCCCCCGGACTACGGATCGTCGCGGCTTTCTCAAGCAAGCACAGGATTGTCACCGCAGCACTTTCCGCGCCCATGTCTCGTTTTGCCTCATTTAGCACAGGCGGGTCAATCCCTAGCATCGGGGCAATTCGGTCACCGACACGCACAATGTCCCCCCAATTTCGCATCGCATCCGGGAAAAAGCTGCGCGCCTCTGTGCAGGCATTAACGACATCTGCAAACGCGACGCCTTCTTCTTTCTTCGAATGATCAGGTTCGACCTTGTCAGCCGTACACGGGCTTTTACTGTTTTGGCCGCGCTCTTCAGAGTCAAAATAGGATTTATCTGAATCCTGTATGTGCCGCTCATTTTTGCCGTCGCTGCCGCTCATTAGACCCGCAAACGGGGCAGGGGGGACGGGCGCTGTTTCGCCCAGAGGTTCCTCGCCACGGGCATTTTCAAGCGCCCCACGCAGCGCCTTTTCAAGCTGAGCCAACGCCATTTCGTCTGGTTTGCGCCGCAGAACTCGACCGGCCTCATCAGTCAATCCCTCGCAGCAACCCTCACGGACCAGCGCGTGCCGGAGGACGAGAACGCGGTCTCTCAATGCCTGCAAACGTTCCTGCTCTGCCTCGGCCGTCTGAGCTGCGGTTTCGATCATCCCTGCCTGAACAACGAGAGGGGCGAGGTCAAAGCCAAAGGCCAGCGCAATCGCGCCCCCGTTGTTCCGTGCAAAGCGCTTTCGGTTGGGGCTATCGTGCCGCGCAATCAGCCCTACGCGAACCAACTGTGCCAGATGCCGCCTCAGCGTGCTTTCCGGCATGCCGTGCAGCCGTTCAGAGAGCCGGGCGTTCGAAGCAAATACGATGCCCGCCGCCCCATCCGGAATATGCCGGCTTGGCAGGAAACTCAGCAATGCCTTCATTACGGTGAGAGTGCGGTGCGACAGCTCAAAAGTCTCTGCCGCGGTTGTCAGCCGGTCGAGCAAAGTCCATTTGTCCGGCCTCTCGCATTCCACTTGGGCAACCGATTTCGGCCGCCCGAACGCAGTTCGGAACGTGTTTTTCATCTAAAATCACGAAAGACAACAAATTACCGGCCCTATCCCATCGGGTAGAGTTGACATCGATAAATCTTTGGGGCTATCTCGAAGGTGCAAAGTTTGAGAAGGGCCTTCCGGGATTTATCCTGGGGGGCTTTTCTTTTGTGGTCTTGGATGTGCCTCCTGTTGCTACTTCCTCAATCACTCACGCGCGGGTCTTCTGCCAGCGGTCGTGAATCTCCTGCAAAAGCTCTTCTGCATGTGCATCGAGCCATTTATCAAAACCTGCCGCGGCGCGGGCTGGAACGGTGACCGTGACACCACGCTTGCCGCTGCGAATGTCCGCCAGCGCCTTGCCATCGCGGCTCCTAAGCGTGCGGGGCTTGGCCGATGGCGCAGGGGAGGCGGCGGACTTCTCAGGGGCCGCCGACGCCTCGGCGAAAATCGCCTCAAACCGTTCATCCGAGGTGAACCCTTCCCAATCGGGCCGCGCCATGCGTTTTTCCGCCCGCTCTTTCGCGCCTGCATGTTCAAACAGCTTAACCAGCGCCATCCAGCGATCCCGCCCGATGGCTGGCGCCGACCCGATCTGCCGCAGAAAGGGCAGATCGAACGCATGGCCAACCTTGAGCATCCGACTGACCATCGGCAGGTCGATCGAAAGCGCATCCGCGATTGTTTGCCTGTCATGGCCCCCCACATCAAGTTGCGCAGCAAAGCTGGCCTTTTCGATGAAAGAGAGATCCTGACGGGCCGTGTTTTCTTGGCCCTGCGCCATCACCAAAGCGTGGTCATCCAACTGACGGACCATGGCTTTAACCGGCATCCCAAGCGCTTTCAGAGCGTGAAGGCGCCGTCGCCCGTAGACGATTTCGAACCGTCCCGGGGTTTTTGGATGTGGCCGAACCAGAACCGGAACCTGCTGGCCATAGGTCTTCAGACTGTTGTGAAGCTGCTTTTGAGCCTGCGTATCAGTCCCCAAACGGTCCTCGACGCCGGCCATATCAATCAGGTTGCCGTCCAATTCTTGAACCGCATTCTCTTGCATTCGGTTCAACGACGACTGAAGCGCCCCGACTGCCCCGCGGGGTATAAGGCTAGGCTTGCTCCGGCTCTTATTCGGCTCTAACGCGGGCGCTTTCGGCTCTGCCTTTGGAGGTTTCGCCGGTGCGGATGATAGAATGCCTTTACGTGCCATTACCGCCCCCATGCTTTCTGAATCATGCTTTCGATCTCATCATTCACAAGATTGAGTGAATCCACCGCGCGGTCATAGGTCGTGCGATGAAACTGCGACCGGTCGACCTCATAGATGGTCTGATGAGTGAGGCCAGCATCGGAAATCGCAGTGGATTTCAACATCGGGGCCACCATGACCTCCTCGTCAAAAAGCTGCCGTAAGAAGGATAGAACCTGCTGTTGTGGCCCATCATTCGGCTCATAACGGTTTATAAGGAAACGCAGGAAGTCGAACTCCATGCTCGCCCCTGCGTTAGAGACGACATCAAGCAGATCGGCGCTCATCTGTAGGAATTGCGACATTGATGCGACGTCGAGCATGTTCGGGACAACCGTGATCAACACACCCGTTGAGGCGCAGAGTGCGGACATGGTCAGATAGCCCAATTGCGGCGGACAATCGAAGATCACCACGTCGTAATTCTGCTCTACATCCTGCAAGGACGTAGCCAAACGCGCGAAAAACGGAGGTTGTGTGTTGTTCAGCAGAGCTTGAGGGGTTTCGTGCTCGAACTCCTGTAGCATCAACCCACCGGGGGCCAGATCAATGCCAGTAAAGAAAGTGGCTTGGATCACATCGGCCAAGGGCACGGGATCATCATAGCGGATCGCATCGTAAATGGTGCCAGAGTTCAGGAAATCATACTCAGGCCGATAGCCAAACAGCGTTGTTAGAGACGCTTGTGGGTCGATATCGACACAGAGCACGCGATAGCCTTTGAGGGCCAGGCGCTGCGCCGCATGGATCGCGCTCGTGGTTTTGCCGCTACCGCCCTTGAAGTTCAAAAAGGACAATACTTGTAGCTTATCCCCTTCACGCCGACCACGCTGATAGGCGCCGCGGGTCTTGGCGGTGGATTCCAATGTACGCCGGATCGAGAGCAGATCGTCCGCACTGTAATGCCGTCGCCCGCCTGGGCTGGTCTGGACATCGACGATCTTGTTGTCGAAATGGAGCTTGCGGAGGAAGCTCGTGGAAATACCAAGCAATTCAGCTGCTTCCCCGGCGGAGAAGCGCCGCAACTCCTTGCGTGCGTCAGGCGCAAAGACCTTCAGCATGTGACTTTCCAACGCCTCGGAAAGCGTTTCCGCATTACGGCGGATCCGTGTATTGATGTGTACCGTATCCGTCACATCTGCCCTCGCTCTCAGTAACGCTATTATTCGGTAGCGCTTTTGTTTCCGTTACTTAATGCGATTGGATCGAAGCTTGCAATAGATTCTTGCGGAAGAAGAGGGCAAGGCGCCATTAATTATCTGGACCAGACACAAAGATAGATTGTCTCATTCAGCTCAAACTATTGTAAATAAATGATAAAACTATTCTTGCCGCAAGAGCTCCCGTGCCAGCCATAAGTTCGGTCTACGGGAGAGTTCGTTTCCCATAGTTAGAGCCACATCCTACTTTCACGGGAATCACGGGCCGGGTCATCTTGACCTTATCCCCTTCTGAGTGAGGTAAAATTAAGCCAGCCTGTCTCCCCGGGTATTTTCACGCCCCCAAGCTCTGGCGTCCGAAGGATAGTCCTGACACTCTGCGCGAGCGATGGGGCCGCGGGCTCCTATTCGGGGGAGGCCTCCGCGAGATGGTCGATATTTGGAGCGGTATCACGCAGGCCTTTTGGCTTGTCTTTACCTTCGATGCCGAGCTGGTGGAGATCGCCGGCCGGTCGCTTCGTGTCACCCTTTCCGCCTTGGCCGTCGCCTGCCTGATCGCCTTGCCCCTCGCGGCCCTGGTCGCCGTCAAACGGTTTCGCGCACGGCGGTTGGTCATTGCGATATTGAACGCGCTCATGGGGCTGCCGCCGGTCGTGGTGGGGCTGATCGTCTATGTGGTTCTCTCCCGCTCCGGGCCACTTGGCGTGTTCGGATTGCTCTTCACCCCCACGGCGATGATCATCGCACAGGTGATCATTATCGTCCCGCTCATCGCTTCCATCGCGCATCAGTCCATCCGTGAGCTTTGGCAGGAATATCATGACCTTTTGATTTCCATGAATGTCACCCAAGGCCAGAAGATACGGACCCTACTCTGGGACTCGCGTCGTGCGCTGCTGACTGCGGCCCTCGCGGGGTTTGGCCGCGCGATTGGCGAGGTGGGGGCCATCATGATCGTCGGCGGCAACATCGACCATGCAACGCGCGTGTTGACCACGGCCATCGCGCTTGAGACCGGGAAGGGGGAGTTCGCCTTGGCGCTCGCCCTTGGGTTTGTGCTGATCGGGCTGGCGGTGGCGGTGAACCTTGCCATCCATTGGCTGGGTCGGACGGAGCGGGAGGGCCGGTGGTGACGCAACTTCTCCCGATGCGTGCCAAAGCGATCGAAAGCCGCAGGCGTGGGCAGCGGCTGGTAGGGCCGATTGATCTGACGCTGGACGGGCAGGGTGCCACGGTTGTGATGGGGCCGAATGGCGCGGGGAAGACCACGTTGTTGCAACTGCTGCACGGCACCGCTCGGCTCTCGGCTGGGCAGATCAAATGGCGTTGTACGACCGAGGAGGCGCGTCATCATCAAGCCTTCGTCTTTCAGCGGCCCGTCATGCTGCGGCGGACGGTGCTTGAAAACCTTATCTACCCCTTGCGCCTGCGCGGAGTGTCAAAGACCGAGGCGCGAAAACAAGCCGAAGAATGGGCCACCCGCGTCGGGTTAGAGCCGCTTTTGGGCCGCGCGGCCCCGGTGCTCTCGGGCGGTGAGCAGCAAAAGCTGGCCCTTGCCCGTGCGCTGATCTGCAAGCCTAAATTGCTGTTTCTGGATGAGCCCTGTGCCGCATTGGACGGGCGTGCGACCCGCGAGATCGAGGCGATTTTGCAATCGGCGAAATCGACGGGCACGCGGCTGATCCTATCGACACATGACCTTGGCCAAGCCCGTCGCTTGGCCGATGACGTTTTGTTTCTGCTGGGGGGCCGTCTGCACGAGGCCGGTCCCGCAAATGTGTTTTTCAACCGACCTGAGACCGCAGAGGCTCAGGCATTTCTAAGAGGAGATATCGTAGAATGAAACATTGGATGATCGGCGCAATTTCCGCGCTGGCGATGAGCAGCGCCGCGCAGGCGGCGGATGTGATGAAGATGGCTGTGACCACCTCGTTCAACAACTCGGGCCTTGCCGACGTGCTCTTGCCCGAGATTGCCGCGAACCTCGATCTGGAGGTGCAACTGCTGGTCGTCGGCACCGGGCAGGCGATTAAACTGGGTGAGGCGGGCGATGTGGATGCGATCCTCGTGCATTCGCGCAAGGCGGAAGAAGCCTTTGTCGAGGGCGGCTATGGCAGCCACCGGACCGAGATCATGTATAACGATTTCGTCTTTATCGGGCCGAAAGACGATCCGGCAGGCATTGAAGGGTCAGACGCAGCCACGGCTGCCTTGAGCGCGATCGCCGAGGCGCAGGCCGCATTCGTAAGCCGGGGGGACGACAGCGGCACCCATAAGAAGGAACTGTCCCTCTGGGCCGAAGCGGGCCTTGATCCGGCGACGTTTGGGGATTGGTACAACGCTGTCGGCGCGGGCATGGGTGCTGCGCTCAATACCGCGTCGGGGATGCCCGCCTATGTCATGTCGGACCGCGCGAGCTGGCTGAACTTCGGCAATAAGGGCGATCTGGCGCTGCTCTATGCGGGGGATCCAGTCTTGTTCAACCAATATGCCTATCTGCCGGTGAACCCCGAAATGCACGGCCATGTGAAAAACGAACTGGCCTTGAAGCTGGAAGAGTGGCTGACATCAGACCGCGCGAAGACCTTGATCAATGACTACAAGATCAACGGTGAGACGCTCTTTGTCTTCAATGCGGCAGGGGCTGAATAGCCTTTGTTAGAGACCATCCGCGCCAGTCGGGGCGCGGGTGGTTTATTCGGGCAGGTCGCCGTGGATGGCGAATTGCTCGAGGCCAGCGTCCTGCGGCTGGATCATGCGGAAGCTTTCGCGCACGCCCGCCTCAGTCAGTTCGCGCGCCACGGTGAGCAGGCAGTTCGGCGCGTGATCGGCGCAGAGGTCGACCATCTGCGCCAGTTCCTCTTTCGCCACGGGGAGGGCGGCATCGACCGAGGGCGCGCCGTAGTAGGTCACGAAATGCTGCGCCAGCAGGGCCGAGAGCGCTTCGACCTCGGCCTCTTCGATCTGGGTGACGGCGACGAAGGTGACCCGGCCAAAGGTCTCGAGCCCGAGCCAGCCGTTGGCGAAGGCTTGGCGCGCCTTGCCGGTCAGGTCACCCTCGGTCCAGTCGGAGAACTCGAAGCCGCCCGAGATGCACCATTCGCCGGTGCGGGCGGGGGAGGCGAAGACATTGCGGTCGCTCTCGTCGAAATGGATCGCGCGGGCGAGTTTGAGGGTCATGGGGCGGGCTCCAATAGGGTGGTGAGCGGAATGAGACGGGTGGTCTCTCCGTCGCGCAGTAACATGCCGAAGTCCTCGTCGACACCGATGAATGTACCGCTTTGGCCTTGGATGGTCACCTCCGCGTCGAGGTCGAAGACCAGCCCGCGCCATTCACTGTGCAGCGCTTTCGGGCCGTTGTCTTCCCAACGGTTGATCCAATGCAGCGTGTGCCGGGCCCAGGATTCCACGAGGGCAGGGGGCTGCACCTCGGCGCAGCCTTCGGCATAGAGCGCGGTGCGGTCGGGATGGGCGCCGGTGTTGCTGAGGTCGGGATCATCGGCGGGGTAGAGCGGCAGGGTGAAGCCGACGACAAGCCAGTCGGGGACGGCTTCGGGGTCGGTCGTGGAGGCGACCATGCGGAAGGCCCCGCAGGAGGCGCCGTTGAGGCGGATGCCGCCGTCCCAGCCGAGTTGCACAGCCACTTCGGGCGGTGACAGCGCGCCAAGCGCGTTCTGGAAGCCGACACCGCAGAGCGGCAGCATCGCCACGGCGCGCGCCAGCGGCACCTCGGGGGCAAAGACCAGGGCGGCCTCGACCTCCGTCTCGCCCAAGCGGTAGCAGATCTGCCCTGCGTCGCAGCCCTGCGCCGCGCGGGCCACGGCGGCGGCGAGGGCGTCGCCCGCCACCGCCTCGCCCGACATCAGCGGCGGAAAGGACAGGTCTTCGCTCATGCCGCGCCGGCCTCGACCAGTTGCTTGGCTATGGCGTGGAAGGCCGCGGCTTGCTTGCTGTCGGGCTGGCTCACGGCGATCGGCGCGCCGCCGTCGGAGGCGAGGCGGATCTGCAGGTCGAGCGGCACTTCGGCGAGCAGCGGCACGCCCCATTTCGCGGCCTCGGAGGCGACGCCACCATGGCCGAAGACATGCTCTTCGTGGCCGCAGTTTGAGCAGACATGGGTCGACATGTTCTCGATCATGCCGAGGATCGGGACCTTGAGCTGGTTGAACATGTCAATGCCCTTGCGGGCGTCGATCAGGGCCACGTCCTGCGGGGTAGAGACGATCACCGCGCCGTCGACCTGCGCCTTTTGCGCCAGCGTCATCTGCACGTCGCCGGTGCCCGGCGGCAGGTCCACGATCAGCACGTCGAGCGCGCCCCATTGGACCTGCGTCATCATCTGCTGCAACGCGCCCATCAGCATCGGCCCGCGCCAGACCACGGCCTGATCCTCGTTGGTCATCAGGCCAATCGACATCATGGTGACGCCGTGGTTGCGCATCGGCAGGATGGTCTTGCCGTCGGGCGAGGCCGGGCGGCCCGAGACGCCGAGCATCCGGGGCTGGCTGGGGCCGTAGACATCGGCGTCGAGCAGGCCCACGCGGCGGCCTTGCGAGGCCAGCGCACAGGCGAGGTTCGCCGAAACGGTGGATTTGCCGACGCCGCCCTTGCCCGAGGCCACGGCGATGATCCGGTCAACACCGGGGATCTTCTGCGGGCCCGCGGGCTCGGCCTTGCGCTGCGGTTTGAGGTCCGGCGGCGGAGCCTTCTCGCTATGGCCGGTCAGCACGATGGAGACTTTTGAAACCCCCTCGACCTGCGCCAGCGCCGCTTCGGCCTGCGTCTTGGCCTCCTCGTAGGCCTTGGCCTGCGCGGGCGGGATTTCCATCACGAAACGCACGGCGCCCGCGTCGTCCACGTTGAGCGCACGCATCACGCCGCTGGCCACGATATCGGTGCCCGTGGCCGGATCGGTCACGGTCTTCAAGGCGGTCAGGACCGCTTCCCTGCTGGCAGTCACGTCGCTTATGCCTCGCCCTTGTCCGCGCCGGCGATGGTGCCGTCGATGGTATGTTCAAGACCCAGTTTCGGGATCGAGATCACGGCCTTGACCGGGAAATTTTTGCCGGCGGTGTCATGCTCGCGCATGGCCTTTTCGATGGCCTGCTGCGAGGTCACGCCGACCTGCTTGAGAAACTTGCGCATCGACATGTTGAAGTCTTCGCTCATGGGTGGCTCCTGTGCTTGGGGGCGGCCTAGTGGTCGCGCCGTTTGGAGAGGTAATCGTCGGTGGTGCGGGGCCGGGGGCGTTCGGCGCCGGTCATCGGGTTGTTGGTGCTGTGATACTGCGCATTGATGCGACAGTCATCGCACATCTGGATCATCCGCAGCTTGGCTTCGTCGGCAAACATCGAATGGCTGCGCAGCTTGTCAGTGATCCGCTCGACGGTGGATTTCACCCCGAAGAGGCTGCCGCATTCCACGCAGGCAAAGGGTTCTTCCTCGTTCAGCACGCGCTGGCTCAGCGCCGCCTCGGTGAGGTCGAGACGCGGTTCCAGTGCGATGGCATCCTCGGGGCAGACATTGGCGCAGAGGCCACATTGCAGGCAGGCGTCCTCCTGGAAGCGGAGCTGCGGCAGGTCCGGGTTGTCGCCTAAGGCCCCCGAGGGGCAGAGCGAGACACAGGAGAGGCAGAGCGTGCAGGCGTCCTTGTCCACCAGCACGGCGCCATAGGGAGCGCCGGCGGGCAGGTTCAGCACCTCGGCCTCGGGGTTCAGCGCGCGGGCGGATTGCCGGGCGATCTGGCGGCGGCTGCCCATGGGGCGCACCGGCTGGGCGACCGGGGCAGGGGCCGCGCCACCGTAAAGCAGATCGGTCAGCGCCTCGGGGTCGGGGGTGTCAATGAGCGCCATGCGTGCCTCGCCGGCGATGGCGCGGGCCAGCGCGGTCTGGGTCTCGATCGCGTCGCGGTCGGCCTTGGGGCCGAGCAGCAGCGAGACATGGGCAAAACCGGCGGCGAGGGCGGCCAGCGCCTCGGCATGGCCGAAGGCGGCGAGCGCGTCGAGTTCCATCGGCACCACGTCGGCGGGCAGCCCGCGGCCATGGCGCGCGGCGAGGCGGATCATTTCGGCGCCGTGGCCGTCGTGGACCAGCAGGCGCGGCGCTTCGCCGCCCGCTTTGAGATAGGCCTGCGCCAGCGTCTGCACGCGGCGCATGGTGAAGTCGACGGGTGGTGCGTCATAGCTGATCGCGCCCGAGGGGCAGGCCGAGGAACAGGCGCCGCAGCCCGCGCAGATCATCGGATCGACGGTGACATGGTCGCCGTCGGGGGTGATCGCGCCGGTGGGGCAGAGGTCGAGGCAGGCGGTACAGCCGGTCTGCCCGGCGCGGGAATGGGCGCAAAGCAGCGGCTCGGTGCGCACGTAAAGCGGTTGCTCGAAAGTGCCGGTGAGATGCGAGGCGGCCAGAACGGCAGCGGCCACGGCGGCCGGGCGGCCGGGATCGGCACGCAGGTAGCCCTCGCGTTTCTCATGGGCGGGGAAGAGCGGCGTGTCCCCCCGCAGGTCGAGGATGATGTCGCATTGGCTGCGCGCGCCGTCGCGCGGCGCGGTCCAGTGCAGCGGGCCACGGCCCCGTGGGTCGACTTGCCGCAGCGCGTCGATCACCACTTCGAACTGGCCAAGCGCGCCCTTGGCGCGGCGCAGCTTGCCGGAGATCAGATCGAAATCGCGGACCTCGGGGAGGTTGTCGTCGGCCTGCGTGACTGCGTCCTCCATCAACAGCGTGACGCTGAGGTGGTCCTTCAGTTGCGCCGCCGCTTCCAGAGCCGCAGGACCGCGGCCAAGGATCAGACAAAGACCTTCCGAGGCGACGTCGATGGTTTTCTCAGCCGGAACGTCCAACAACGCTTCCGTCGCGAGGGCGGACATTTTGGGTAGTTTGTCCCGGGGGTCATCGGACCATCCGGCCCGGTCGCGCAGGTCCAAGAGGGGGGCAGGGGGCAGGCCCAATTCCTCGGCCAATTCGGTAAAGACCCGCTCCTCCTGGGTGCAGCATAAAATCGCATCGCCTGCGGTAAGCGCCTTGGCCGCCCGGTCGATCTGGGTGGTGCAAAGGGCCGAACAGGGGGGGGAGACCGCCAAACCGCTACGCTTGGCCAATGCATCGGAATCGATACGCTGCGACCCTGCGCAATCGCATGTTATCAATGTCTTGGCCATGAATTTTCCCTTATCTCGCCGGTCAATCCGCGGCCTCGTCGGCGGCGGCTGAGGCCCCAAGCTAGACGGGATTTGCCACCCCCTACAACCGAAATTCGCCCTGCGACCGCGCCGCGATGGGGGCGATCGGCAGTGCGCGGCGGCTCAATGCGGCGCGGGTGATTCGACATCGGCGATTCGCCGGTTTTCCGATCAAAATACTCAAGTTAGACAAATAGGCCGAGGCGCCATTGACGGGCAAAACAGCCGGGCCATCTTGTCTCGAAAGCCGTGTTTTTCGGGCCTCGGCGCGGATTAGCGCTTCCCCCGGACCGGGCTTTGCGGCGAAGGTCTTGGAAACGGAGGAGCGACTTGATTCACAACCCGACAATGTATCGGACGATGCCTTTGGGCATTGTGCTGCGGCGCGTGCCGGGTGTGACCCGTTGGGCGAAGTGGAGCTGGAAAGCGACCGCCGTGCTGCCCGGTGCAGAAAAGGCGGATTGGCGTGAGCTGCGCCGCGAAGGTGAAACCGTCGAATACCATGCCGCGACCCTCAAGCTGGACCTTCATGGGGCCGAAACCGAAGCTTATGTGCACGGGCTGGGCGCGGATGTGCCATGTGTCTATGTCGTGATGCGCCCCATTCCCGGCGCGACCGACCGCCCCTTCAAGCTCGCCCTGGTGACCGCATCGCCCTATGAGGCGCAGGACTATTGCGACAGCGCCGAAGAGGTCGTGGAAAAGGTCGCGATGACACCGGGGTTGATCGCATGGGTGCAGGAATTCGTCGAAGAGTTCCATCAAGAGGAAGCCTTCGTCAAACGCCGCCGGGATCGTCTGCGCACCGATCGCAAGCAAGACGGTATCGGCGACCCGCGCATTGAAAAGCCCGCCGACATCTACGCCTCGCCCGCGTTGAAACGAAAGCGTCTGGCATGAGCGGTTTCTGGCAAAAGCGCCGCGCTGCCGTCGCCGCCGAGGCGGAGGCCGAAGCGCGCCTGCACGAAGCCCGCGCCGCCGCCGCCGAAGAGGCAGCGCTGGCCGAGCGCAGCGATGATGACCTCTTGGCCGAGTTCGACCTGCCCGCGCCCGAGGATCTGGTGAGCGGCGAACAGCTGCGCGCCTTTCTCAAGGCGCAACTGCCGCAACGGCTCAAGACCCGCGCGCTGCGGAGCTTTTGGAAAACCAACCCGGTGCTGGCCTGCCTTGACGGGTTGAACGACTATGACGACGATTACACCGCGGCGGCCACCGCTGGAAAGCCGGTCAACACGATCTACAAAGTGGGCCGGGGCATGGTCGCGAAGGTCGAAGAGGTGCTGACCGCCGAGGCCGACGCGCCGGAAGAGGTGGTTGAGGCAGAAGCGCCCGCGCTGGCACCGACCCATGATGTCGTCGTGCCGGGCCCGCGCCGGACCGAAACGGCTCTGGTTCACGACACAACCTATGCGGCGCAAACCGCGGCCCCGGAAGACGATGCGGAGGCGCAGCCTGCGCCGACCCACCGCCGCATGCGGTTTCACTTTGCCAGCGATCTGGCACAGGACATGGAAGGTAGCAGCGCATGACCCAATTGGCCGCAACGCCCCTGCCCGAAGAAGACCGCCTGCGCGCGGACCTTTACAACTTCATGGGGCTTATCCTTTCCGGCCCGCCGGATCAGGTCCTGCTGGATCAATGTGCCGCCCTCTCGGGCGACGACAGCGAATTGGGTCAGGGGTTCAAAGCGCTCTCCAAACTGGCGGGCAAGACCAAACCCTCGGGCGCGGAGAGCGAGTTTAACCGGCTCTTCATCGGTCTGGGCCGGGGCGAGCTTTTGCCCTATGCCAGCTTCTACCTCACCGGTTTTCTCAACGAAAAGCCGCTGGCCGCACTGCGCCAAGACATGGTCGCGCGCGGGTTGGAGCGGGCAGCAAATGTGTTCGAGCCCGAAGACAACATCGCCTCATTGATGGAGATGATGGGCGCGATGATCGCAGGCCGGTTCTCGGCGCCTGCCACCGTGGCGCAGCAAAAGACATTCTTTAACCGGCATATCGCCCCTTGGGCCGGGCACTTCTTTGCCGACCTCGAAGGCGCGAAGAACTCGGTCTTCTATGCCCCCGTAGGCAAAATCGGCCGGGCCTTCATGCAGATCGAAGCCGAAGCCTTCCGGCTGAGCAAAGGCGACTAGACGCACCGTGATGAGACAGGCGGGGCCACGCGCCCCTGAACCAAAGACGTAACAGGAGAGAGAAGATGACACGCAAGCCAGAGGGATCCACCGACACAGCCGTTCGCAAGGATCGGCGCGACTTCCTGAAATTCGCGGGCAGCGCCGCTCCTTTGGCCGCCGTCGCCGTGGCCACCACCGGGACCGAGGCCGAAGCGGCCAAGGCGCCCGACCTGTCTTCGGACCGTATCCAAGACACCGAACACACGCGCGCCTATTACGCCGCCGCGCGGTTCTGACCAGATAACAGGGGCGCGGCCCCGACACTTGGCAGGGCGACAACGCCCGCCGTTCAATAGCCACCTCAGGCGGGGCCAGCCCGCGCATAGGGAGTGAAGATATGTTGAGGAAAAAGACCAATGGGGTCGCGCGGTCTGCGCAGCGGACAGGCATCATGTCCGATGTGGCGCGCAGCGGTATTGACCGGCGCGCGTTCCTGCGCGGCTCGGGCCTTGCCATCGGCGGGCTTGCCGCAATCGCAGGCACCGCGGGCAGCGTGCAACAGGCCAGCGCCGCCACCGCCGCTGTCAGTGGCAAGATGGAAGTGAAGAAATCCGTCTGCACCCATTGTTCGGTCGGTTGTACCGTCATCGCCGAAGTGTCGGACGGTGTTTGGCTGGGTCAGGAACCCGGTTGGGACAGCCCCTTCAACCTCGGCGCGCATTGCGCCAAGGGCGCTTCGGTCCGTGAGCACGCCCATGGCGAGCGTCGCCTGAAGTACCCGATGAAGAAGGTTGGCGGCGAATGGCAGCGGATCTCTTGGGAGCAGGCGATCAACGAGATCGGCGATCAGATGCTGTCGATCCGTGACACCTCTGGACCGGATTCGGTCTATTGGCTCGGCTCGGCTAAGCACTCCAACGAACAGGCCTATCTGTTCCGCAAATTCGCAGCCTATTGGGGCACCAACAACGTCGACCACCAAGCGCGGATTTGTCACTCCACAACCGTGGCGGGCGTGGCGAACACATGGGGCTACGGCGCCATGACCAACAGCTACAACGACATCCACAAGTCGCGTGCGATCTTCATCATCGGCGGCAACCCCGCCGAGGCGCACCCGGTCTCGCTGCAGCACGTCTTGAAGGCGAAAGAAGAGAACAACGCCCCGCTGATCGTCTGCGATCCGCGTTTCACCCGCACCGCGGCCCATGCGGACGAGTATGTGCGCATGCGTCCCGGCTCGGACGTGGCGCTGGTCTGGGGCATCCTCTACCACATCTTCGAGAACGGCTGGGAGGATGAGGAATTCATCCGCACCCGCGTTTGGGGCATGGACGAGATCCGCAAGGAAGTCGCCAACTGGACGCCCGATGAGGTCGAGCGCGTCACCGGCGTGCCCGGCTCCCAGCTTGAGCGCGTCGCGCGCACCCTGGCCAACCACCGTCCCGGCACCGTGATCTGGTGCATGGGCGGCACGCAGCACACCAACGGCAACAACAACACCCGCGCCTACTGCATCCTGCAGCTGGCCCTTGGCAACATGGGCACCGCGGGCGGCGGCACCAACATCTTCCGCGGCCACGACAACGTGCAGGGTGCCACGGACCTCGGCGTTCTGGCCGACACGCTGCCGGGCTACTACGGTCTGTCCGATGGCTCTTGGGCGCATTGGGCGCGGGTCTGGGGTGAGGATCTGGAGTGGATCCAGAGCCGTTTCGCTTCTTGGACCGATGGCGCGGGCGAAGAACAGCGCATGATCAACCTGACCGGGATCCCGGTGTCGCGTTGGATCGACGGCGTGCTTGAAGACCGTGAGAACCTTGAACAGCCCGACAACACGAAAGCGATGGTGCTCTGGGGCCACGCGCCGAACTCGCAAACCCGTCAGGGCGAGATGAAAACGGCGATGGAAAAGCTCGACCTCTTGGTCGTGGTCGACCCATACCCCACCGTTTCCGCCGTTCTGCACGATCGGACCGACAACACCTATCTGCTCCCGGCCTGCACACAGTTCGAGACCTCCGGCTCGGTTACCGCATCGAACCGCTCGCTCCAATGGCGCGAGAAGGTGGTGGAGCCGCTGTTCGAAAGCCTGCCGGACCACACGATCCTCTATAAGTTCGCCAAGAAATTCGGCTTTGAGGATCGCATGTTCCGCAACATCGAGGTGAATGGTGAAGAGCCGCTGATCGAAGACCTGACGCGCGAGTTCAACAAGGGCATGTGGACCATCGGCTATACCGGGCAGTCGCCCGAGCGGATGAAGATGCACATGCAGAACCAGCATACTTTCGACAAAACCACGCTGCGTGCCGTGGGCGGCCCGGCGGATGGCGATTACTACGGGATGCCGTGGCCCTGCTGGGGCACGCCCGAGATGAACCACCCCGGCACGGCGAACCTTTATGACATGTCGCTGCCGGTGGCCCAAGGCGGTCTGACCTTCCGCGCCCGTTTCGGTGTGGAGCGTGATGGGGAGAACCTGCTGGCCGAGGGCGTCTATTCCAAAGGGTCCGAGATCAAGGACGGCTATCCCGAATTCACCATGCAGATGCTGGTGGATTTGGGTTGGGACGGCGACCTGACAGCGGATGAGCGCCGCGTCATCGAAGCTGTCGCCGGTTACGAAGCGCCGGAAAACGCCGATGACGGGCAGGCGGAAGTCGGTGAAACCTCGCAACAGGGTGAAATCGATTCCGATTACGTGGCCCAAGTCGGCGGCATCAACTGGAAGACCGACCTGTCGGGCGGCATCCAGCGGGTGGCGATTGAGCATGGCTGCGCCCCCTTCGGAAACGCCAAGGCCCGCTGCGTGGTCTGGACCTTCCCCGACCCGGTGCCGAAACACCGCGAGCCGCTTTATTCCAACCGGCGCGATCTGGTGGCGGATTATCCGACCTACGAGGACAAGACCTTCTGGCGGGTGCCGACGCTCTATGCGTCGATCCAAAAGAACGACTTCTCGCAGGAATTCCCGATCATCCTCACCTCTGGCCGATTGGTCGAATATGAGGGCGGCGGGGATGAGACCCGGTCGAACCCATGGCTGGCCGAGCTGCAGCAGAACATGTTCATCGAGATCAACACCCGTGACGCCAACAACCTCGGTGTGCGCGACGGGGCCGATGTCTGGGTCGAAGGCCCGGAAGGCGGCAAGATCAAGGTGATGGCCATGGTCACCGAACGGGTGGGCGAGGGCGTGGCCTTCATGCCCTTCCACTTCGGCGGGCATATGGAAGGCGTCAGCCTGCGGGATAAATACCCCGATGGGGCCGATCCGATCGTTCTGGGCGAAAGCACCAACACCGTGCAGACCTACGGCTACGATTCAGTCACGCAAATGCAGGAGACCAAAGCGACTCTCTGCAAGATCATGCCAGCGTAAGGAGACAAGAGAATGGCAAGAGCAAAGTTTCTCTGCGATGCCGAGCGCTGCATTGAATGCAACGCCTGCGTCACGGCTTGTAAGAACGAACACGAGGTGCCTTGGGGCATCAACCGCCGCCGCGTGGTGACCATTCAGGACGGCCAGCCGGGCGAACGCTCGATCTCGGTCGCCTGTATGCACTGCTCGGACGCGCCCTGCATGGCGGTCTGCCCGGTGGACTGTTTCTACCAGACCGATGATGGCATCGTGCTGCACTCCAAAGACCTCTGCATTGGCTGCGGCTACTGCTTCTACGCCTGCCCCTTCGGCGCGCCGCAGTACCCGCAGGCTGGCAACTTCGGCAGCCGCGGCAAGATGGACAAATGCACCTTCTGCGCCGGTGGCCCCGAGGAAAACCACTCTCAGGCCGAGTTCCAAAAGTACGGCCGCAACCGGATCGCGGAAGGCAAACTGCCGATCTGCGCCGAGATGTGCTCGACCAAGGCGCTTCTGGCCGGTGACGGGGACATGGTCTCGGACATCTACCGCGAGCGCGTGGTCGCACGCGGCTTTGGCTCCGGCGCTTGGGGCTGGGGCACGGCTTACGAGCAAAAGGGCCAGTAACGGCTTTCGGGGGCGGCCTGCTCGGGCCGTCCCTTTTCTCCATATCTGTCTAGCCGGGGGATTTCCCATGCTGCGCCACCTGATGGCTCTTTTCATTCTCGCCTTGGCCGCGCTGCCGGTCAGCGTCACGGCGCAGGACGTGCGCCTGCCCGAGAACGCGACCCCCTCGGCCATCGACCGCGCCAGCACCGGCGGCGCGCAGAACTTGGCCGATATCGAACGGCGTCAGAACGGCGCAGAGATCGACGATGGGTTCAGGCGCAACAATCTGGGCGGCGATGCGGCCACGGTGCCAAGCCTCGGCCCCCTTGGCGGGCGCTCCGACCCCGACCTCTGGCGCGGCATCCGTTATAACGAATTGCCCGTGCGCGTGAGCACGATGAACAAGACGGGCCGTGTCCTTGTCCAGGACAACGGGATGTGGTGGCAGCAATTCCGCCAAGGCCCACTGGCGACCTATGGCGCTTGGCTGCTCGCCGGGACGCTGGCCGTGCTGCTGCTCTTTTACCTTCTGCGGGGCCGGATCCGCATCGAAGGCGGCAAGGTCGGGCGCACCGTCACCCGTTTCAAAGCCATCGAGCGTTTTGCACATTGGATGCTGGCGGGCTCGTTCATCCTGCTCGCGCTGACGGGCTTGGCCACGCTCTTTGGCCGCAAGGTCATCATCCCTCTGCTCGGGCATGAGTTTAATTCCACCCTGTTGACCGGATCGAAGTTCATCCACAACAATGTCTCATGGGCCTTCATGATCGCGCTCGTCATGGTCTTTGTCATGTGGATTTGGCACAATATCCCGAACAAAACCGATTGGGTCTGGATCAAACAGGGCGGCGGCTTCATTGGTGACAAACACCCGCCCGCCAAGAAGTTTAACTTCGGCCAAAAGATCGTCTTCTGGGCCGTGATCCTGCTGGGCTTCTCGGTCTCGCTCTCGGGGCTGTCGTTGCTCTTCCCCTTCGAGATCCAGCTTTTCGGGCATACCTTCAACATCATCAATGACATCGGCATGGCCGAGGCCGCAGGCTTTGGTCCGCTTCAGGGCGATCTGACGCCCCATGCGGAAATGCAATATGCCCAGCTTTGGCACGCGATCATCGGCTTTCTGATGATGGCGGTGATCTTGGGCCATATCTACATCGGCACTCTCGGCATGGAAGGCGCCTTTGACGCCATGGGCAATGGCGAGGTCGATGAGCGTTGGGCCGAACAGCACCATTCGCTCTGGCTTGATGAGGTCAAACAAGACAAACGGACCCCCGCAGAATGACGGGCGGCGGCGTTCAAATCAAAGGAGTCGCGCGATGAAGGCCATGTTGGCAGGGTTTCTGGGCGTCGCAGTGATCGGCGTCGTGGCCTATTTCGGGTTGCATGAGATAGGCTTTTCCTCCGCCGAGGTCTATTCAGGTGAAAACGTCCGGCTGGACTGACACCAAAGAGGCATATCATGGCGGCAGGCGATGAATACGGCGGCACGCTCGAAGGCGCGTCGATCCTTGTGATCGACGATGAGCCGGGGATGCGCCATTTCCTCACCAAGATCTTGGAGCCGCGCGTCAAACGGGTGGCCCAAGCGGCTTCTCCTGCGGAGGCCACCAAGCTTTTGGACGAGGCGCATTTCGATGTGGTCGTTCTGGACAACGTGATGCCCGGCAAAACCGGGTTGGAATGGGTCGTCGAACAGCGCCGCAAGGGGTTTTACGCCGACACGGTCCTGATCACCGCCTATGCCGATCTTGAAACCGCCATTGCCGCACTGCGCGCGGGCGTGAGTGATTTCGTGTTGAAACCCTTCCGGGCGAACCAAATCCTCGGCGCGGTGTCGCGGACTTTGGACCGCAAGAACCTTCGCCGCGACAACACCTTGCTCAGGCGTGAATTGCAGGGCGGTGCCGCGGTGCAGATGCTCGGTAAATCCGAGGCGCTGTCGAAGGTGCGTGGCATGCTCAACCGTCTTGCCCCGGTGCCGACGCCGGTGCTGTTCACCGGTCCCAGCGGTACGGGCAAGGAGCTGGCCGCGCGGCAGTTGCACCAGATGTCTGACCGCGCCGACAATCCTTTCGTCGCGGTGAACTGCGCCGCCATCACGCCGGACCGGATCGTGCCCGAACTCTTTGGCGCGGTGGAGGGAAATGAGACCCTGCAACCGGGGCTGTTCCTCTTGGCCGACGGTGGCACGTTGTTTCTGGACGAAGTCGCGCAGATGCCTGAGCAGCTACAGGCGGCGCTCTTGCGGGTGTTGGAAGACCAGCGCATCCGGCCCGAGGGGGCGGAGCGGGAGATTCCCCTGAACCTGCGGTTCCTGTTCGCCACCAACGCCGACCTGCCCAAGGCGGTGGAAGAGGGGCGTTTCCGCGCCGATCTCTATCACCGCATGAATGTGGTCGAGGTCGCGATGCCTCCGCTCAAGGACCGCTCGGACGATATCGTTGAACTGGCGGCGATGTTCATGCAGCAGTTTTCGACCGCGCTTGGCATGCCCGCGCTGCGGTTGGATGCGGAGACTTTGCTGAAGCTGCGGCGCTACGACTGGCCGGGCAACGTGCGCGAATTGCGCAACCTGATCGAACGCTCGGTGATCCTCGGCAGTCTGCCCGAAGCCTTTGCAGGCCATGGCACCGTCGATGGGCCAAGGGCGATCGAAGACCTCGAACTGGTCACGCAGCGGCATATGTTGCACATCCTTGATCTGTCGAATGGCAACCGCGCCGAGGCCGCGCGTCGCTTGGGCGTGTCGCGCAAAACCGTCGACCGTAAGCTTGCCGCTTGGGCCGCCGAAGGGTTGGATATCGAGGCGCTCTGACCCGGATAAAGCTATGCGAAACGCGCATATCTGTTCCGCATGTGGGGAATCTGGCTCGGTTTCGTGGAATATCATTCTGTTTCGGGTGCTGACATCAAAAGATTATCCTGCTGCAGGCGCTCCCCTGGACCCGTTATTCCATCTGAACCGTTCCTACCCGCCAAACGTTCCTGATTCAGCGATGGTGTTGAAGCGGGCGGCCCCCGGTGACATCTGAAGCGCAAGCGTTAGAGGAGTAAATTCAATGCTGAAACAGATCGTTACCGCCACCGCGCTCGCCGCGGTCACCGGCACCGCAGCCTTTGCCCAAGACAATGACACGCTCCGCGTCGGCATGTCGGGCGGCTATTTCCCCTTCACCTTTGTAAAGCAGGACGTGCTTCAGGGGTTTGAAGTCGATGTGATGAACGCCGTCGGCGAAGAAGCGGGTTTCGATGTCGAGTTCGAGACCATGGCTTTCTCCGGCCTGATCGGCGCGCTCGACGCAGGCCGCATCGACACGATTGCCAACCAAATCACCATCACGCCCGAGCGTCAGGAAAAGTTCGCCTTTACCGCGCCTTATGTCTTTGACGGTGCGCAGGTCGTGACCAAAGAGGGCAACGAAGAGATCGGCGGCGTCGAAGACCTGCGGGGCAAAACCGTTGCGGTGAACCTCGGGTCGAACTTCGAGCAGCTTTTGAACGAACTCGCCTTCGCGGATGAGATCGAGATCAAGACCTATGAGTCCAACATTGCCCAAGATACCGCGCTTGGCCGGGTAGACGCATTCGTGATGGACCGGGTTTCCTCGGCGCAGCTCATTCAGGAAAGCCCCCTGCCGCTGCAACTGGCGGGCAAACCGTTCTCTGAAATCCGCAACGCCCTGCCGTTCCAAGACAATGATGAAGGCCGCGCACTGCGGGACCGTGTCGACACCGCGCTGGAAACCCTGCGTGAAGACGGTACACTGGCCGAAATCTCGGACAAGTGGTTCGGCACAGACATCACCAAAGCGGAGTAACCCATGCGGGCGCTAGACCTTGACTACATGCTGGGGCTGGTGCCCGTCATATTGGGCTACGTACCGCTAACTTTGTTCATGGCGGTGGCGGGGATGGTGTTCGCACTCATCCTCGCTTCGCTATTGGCGGTCGAACGGGTTGTGAAGGTGCCCGTGCTCGATTGGCTGGTGATCGTTTTCATCAGTTTCTTTCGCGGCACGCCGCTCTTGGTGCAACTGTTCCTTTTCTACTTCGGTCTGCCGCAGGTTCTGTCGTTCTTGACGAATATCAGCGGCGTGACCGCGGCCATCATGGGGCTGACCCTGCATTTCGCGGCCTATATGGCCGAAAGCATCCGCGCCGCGATTCTGGGGGTGGACCGCAGCCAATGGGAGGCGGCCCAGTCCATCGGCATGACCCAGGGTCAGATGATGTGGCGGATCATCCTGCCACAGGCCGCCCGGATCGCCGCGCCGACCTTGGTGAATTACTTCATCGACATGATCAAAGGCACATCGCTGGCCTTCACCCTCGGCGTGACCGAGATGATGGGCGCCGCACAGAAAGAAGCCGCCGGGAGCTTCCTCTATTTCGAGGCCTATCTCGTTGTCGCCATGATCTATTGGGTCATCGTCGAAGCGCTGAGCCAAGTGCAAAAGCGGCTTGAAACCTATCTGAATAAGGCGTTCGTGCGATGATCAATATCACTGGCCTGACCAAAGACTTCGGCGGCGCGCCGGTTCTGAACGGCATTGATCTGCAGATCGCCGAGGGCGAGCGGGTGGTCGTGATCGGCCCCTCGGGCACCGGCAAGTCGACCCTGCTGCGCTGCCTCAATTTTCTCGACGTGCCGCAAGAGGGGATCATTCGCATCGGCGATGTGACCGTCGATGCCGCCAAGGCGCGCAAGGCTGATATTCTGGCGCTGCGCCGCCGGACGGCGATGGTCTTTCAGAACTACGCGCTTTTCGCCAATAAGACGGCGAAAGAGAACATCATGGAAGCGCTCGTCACGGTGCAGAAACGCCCGAAGGCCGAGGCCGAAAAACGCGCGCTCTCGGTTCTGGCCGAGACCGGACTGGCCGATAAGGCCGACAGTTTCCCCGCGGCGTTGTCCGGCGGGCAGCAGCAGCGCGTTGGTATCGGCCGTGCCATGGCGCTCGGGGCGGAACTGATGTTGTTCGACGAGCCGACCTCGGCGCTTGACCCTGAGTGGGTGGGGGAGGTGCTCGACCTGATGCGCGCGGTGGCGGAGCGCAAGCAGACCATGCTGATCGTGACCCATGAGATGCAATTCGCGCGCGAGATCGCGGATCGGGTGATTTTCATGGATGGCGGGAAGATTGTTGAGAGCGGTGCCCCGTCAGAGATCTTTGGCGCGCCAAAGGATGCGCGTTTGCAGAAGTTCTTGAAACGGGTCGAGGGGTAGGGGGAAATACCACCCCGGCCCGGAAGCAAGCCGCAGGCGCCGGGCCATCGCCTGCCCGCCCGGACGGGGAGGCGATTTGGAAAGGCTGGGTGCAACCTCGCGAGCGCACATCACGGTTAAGCTATAAAGTGGTACGAAGCGACTTTTGATCGCCAACCCGCGGGTAGGCGATGGCCCTCGTGAATGAAAAAAAGGCCCGCCAATGGCGGGCCTTTCCATCAAAGCTAAACGCTCAAATCACTCCGCGCAGGCGCGGATTTTCTCGATGTCCGGGCCGTTCGGCGTGCGGCCAAGGTTGAACGGAGCCGAAGCGTCACGCCATTTGGCGTAGTCGTTCAGATACTCCAGCTGGCTCAGATAAACCTTGGCGGAATCGGGGTTCTCGCAGGCGGTCTCTTCGATGGTCTCGTTGGCCATCTCCTGAACCTTGGTCAGCGTCTCGTCATCATAGCGGTTGATTTCGATGCCCGCGTCGAGGAACTGTTGGTAGGCTTCGGTCGCGCGCTTCTCGGTGAAGGACAGCGACCAGACGAGGTTGGCCTGCGCGGCGATCTCAAGCGCCTCGCGGGTCTCGTCCGACAGCGCATCCCACGCACCTTTGTTGATCATCACACCGAAGATCGAAGCGGACTGGTGCCAGCCCGGTGTTGCCCAGTATTTGGTGACCTGCTGGAAACCGCCCGAGAAATCGACGTTCGGGGTCGAGAATTCCGCGCCATCAATCACGCCGCGCTCAAGCGACTGATAGATTTCGCCACCGGCCATGGAGACCTGCGAACCGCCCAGTTTTTCCAACAGACGGCCCTGCTCCAGACCCGACAGACGCAGACGCTTGCCCTTGAGGTCTTCCAGCGTGACGATCTGCTCGTTGGTGCGGAAACCGGATTCGTTGTTGGTCACGCCGTAGGGCAGATAGACCATGCCGAACTTGCCGTAGATCTCGTTATAAAGCTCTTTGCCGCCCCATTGCTCGATCCAGTTGACGTAGTCGACCGCGTTGAACAGGCTCGCCGTGGTTGCCAGCGGCGAGAAGGCAGAGTTGCGGCCCGCCCAGTAACCGGGCCAGTCGGCGCCAGCCTGCACGGTGTTGGATTCAACCGCCCCGAACACTTCGCCCGCAGGCACGAGAGAGCCGCCTTCGAAGAATTCGATTGTCAGGTCATCGCCGGTCAGCTTGTTGGCCAGATCGACGAAGTGCTTGTCGATCTCGATCAGTTCCAGCGACGTGGGCCATGTGGTGGTCATGGTCCAGCTGTCTTGGGCCGCGGCCTGCGTGGCAACGCCGGCGCAGAGTGCCAGACCAGCAAGGGTTGATTTCAATTTCATAATCTCTCTCCTCCGTTGATTATTTTGTATAGAGCGTTTCCGGCAGCCAGGTGACAAGCTGCGGGAACAGGGCGATGGCCACGCACATCATCAGGATCAGACCGATGAAAGGCAGCACGCCGACGATGATATGCGAGGTCTTGACCTCCCGTGGGGCGATGGCGCGCAGGTAGAACAGCGCATATCCAAAGGGCGGGGTCAAAAAGGACGTTTGCAGAACCACCGACATCAGGACGACGAACCACAGCAGGCTCACGTCCATCTCCTGCACGATGGGCAGGAAGATCGGGAAGGACAGCAGCACGATGCCGGTCCAGTCAAGGAAGGCGCCGAGGATGAAGACGATGAACATCATCATCGCGATCAAAAGCCAGGGCGCCATGTCGAGGTTGCGGATGATCTCCTGCGTGGCGCGCAGGCCGCCGGTGATGTTGAACACCCCGGTAAAGGCGGTGGCGCCGATGACGATGAAGAGGATCATCGCCGAGGTGCGCCCGGTTTCCAGCATCGCGCCGTAGAAGGAAGCCCAGCTGAACTTTCCGCGCAGGATCACGATGACCAGCGCCAGCGCGGCACCAATGGCGGAGGCTTCGGTCGCCGTGGCGATGCCCGCGAGCAGCGAGCCCAAGATGCCGAGGATCAGCACCAGCGGCGGCACCGCTTCGATCAGCAACATGCGCACAAGGGCGGGTTTCGAGATCTTTTCATCCGGCTCGACGGCGGGGGCCATGTCGGGCCGGACCACGGCGACGACGAACACCCAGACCGCATAGAGCAGCCCCAGCACCACACCCGGCACCATCGCGCCCGCGAAAAGCTCCCCCACCGACAGCGGCGAGTAGGAGGCCATGAGGATCAACATGATCGAGGGCGGGATCAGAATGCCCAAACAGCCAGAGGCGGCGATGACCCCGGTGGTCAGCGTCGGGCTATAGCCATATTGCAGCATGGGGCGCAGGGCCATCACGCCCATCACGGTAATCGACGCGCCGATGATACCCGTGGTCGCGGCCAGAAGGATCGAGATGAAAACCACCGCCAGCGCTAGGCCGCCGCGGATGTTTGACATCAAAAGCCGCAGTGATTCGAACATCTTATCCGTCACGCCCGAATCGGACAGGAACCTTGCCATCAGGATGAAAAGGGGAATCGCGATCAGCGTGAAGTTGTCCAGCACATCGCCGAAAATCCGGTTGATGACGATGCCCAGCACCATCGGTTTGCCGGCGATGACAGCGCCCAAAACGGCGGTGCCGCCCAAAACGAAGGCCAGCGGGTGGCCCATGAAAAGGCCCAGCAAAAGCAGGCCGAACATGGTGAGTGCAATGAGTTCAGGCGTCACGGGGCAGTTCCTGACGGTTAAGTACGAGTTTCAAAAATTCCGACACACCTTGCAGCAGCAGCAGACCGGCAGCGAGGGCCATGGCCATTTTCAGCGGATAGACCGGCAGTTGGACTGAGCCATATGTCGTCTCACCTTGGGCATAGGAGCGCATGGCGAATTCATAGGAGCGGGTTGTAAAGATCCACGCGAAGGGAAAAAAGAAGATCACATAGCCCGCCGCTTCGACCCAACGGCGCAGGCTGGGGCCAAGGGTTTCGGTGATCAGATCGACCCGCACATGGGCCTGATGGCGCAGTGCATAGCCGCCCAGCATCACGAAATAGAAGCCATATAACTGTTTCGTAACGTCAAAAGCCCAGCGGGTCGGGTCATTCAGCGCATAGCGCATGAAGACGTCATAGATGATGATTGCGGCGAAAATGACGGCGACGACCGACACGATACGCCCGACGAATTCGTTCATCTGGTCGATGAATTTTATCACGATCTGAGCCCTCCCTGGCAGCTCGCACATTATTGGCCTTTCTGCCGAAAACAAGGCACAAGACCATTAATAATGCCGCTTTAAGTAGCACTACGTATGCGGCTTGGGGCGGGATTGTCCAGAAGCTGAGATTTCAATTTGCCTAGGCCATGGACATTTTCCAAAAGCGACGATTATCTGCTGCGCATGGCCCTCCGCGTCGACGTCGGGGGAGGCTAAGCAAATATCCGTTTGGGAGGAAAAACATGGATCGTCGTTCATTTATCCGCAAAGCCGGTGTGATGGGGGCAGGTGCTGCCGCCACGACACTTGCAGCGCCCGCTATTGCGCAGGGTAACATCACCTGGCGCATGGTCACCACTTGGCCCAAGAACTTCCCCGGTCTGGGTGTCGGCGCGCAGCGTCTGGCCGACCGGATCACCGCCGCCTCGGGTGGCGAGCTGACCATTCAGGTCTTCTCCGCCGGTGAGATGGTGCCGCCGCTGCAATCGCTCGACGCCGTGATCGACGGCACCGCCGAGATGAGCCATGGCGCCGCCTACTACTGGCAGAACAAATCGCCCGCGCTGTCCTTCTTCACCGGCGTTCCTTACGGCATGACCACGCCCGAGCTGACAGCTTGGATGCGCTACATGGGCGGTCAGGAAATCTGGGACGAGATCTACGACCAGTTCGGCGTTCAGGGCTTCCTGTCGGGCAACACCGGCACGCAGACCGGCGGCTGGTTCCGGGATGAGCTGAAAAGCCTCGACGATGTCAAAGGCGTGCGCTTCCGGACGCCGGGCCTCGGTGGCCGCGTGTGGGAGAAGTTGGGCGCGACCGTGACCAACATGGCCGCGGGCGAAATCTTCCAGGCGCTGCAATCGGGCACACTCGACGCGGCCGAATTCGTCGGCCCCTACAACGATCTGGCGCTCGGCTTCCATCAGGTGGCCAAGAACTACTACATGCCGTCCTTCGTGGAATCGGGTCTGGCGACCGAGCTTGTCGTCGACAAGAAGAAGTATCAGGAACTGCCCGAGAACCTGCAGGCGATCATCCGCGATGTGAGCCAAGCGGAATACGACCAAGTCGCCGCTGACTTCTACGCCAACGATCCGCGTGCACTGAAGACCCTGCAGGAAGAGCATGGCGTGACCGTGCGCAACTTCCCCGATGACATCATGGAGGCCGGTGCCAAAGCCTCGGTCGAAGTGGTTGAAGAACTGCGCAACAGCGACGACCCGCTGGTCAAGAAAACCGCCGAGAGCTTTGTCGAAGCGCTGAACCTCGTCCGCACCCGGACCGAGAGCATCGACAGCCCCTATGTGCAGGCGCGTCAGAAGTTCCTGAAGTACTGAGCTTCGCGTTAGATGAGATTGAAAAGGCCCGGTGGGAACGCCGGGCCTTCTTCATGGGCGAACTCCAAGAGATCTGTCCCGCCCGGTGGCACACCGGGCATCGCCCTCCCTCCCCCCGGAGGGCGATTTTGCGACGTAGCCCGAGCCGGATCGGTCGGCGAGATGGGCCCCCGCGCAGCCCCTTTCACGGGCTCGATCGCCCACCAGGGAGGGCGATGCCCTTACCGCCCAACCAAAAAGGCCCGGCAGCAACGCCGGGCCTTTGAACGTCGAGGGGGGCTATCTCACCCCGCGATCATCTTAGGCAACCAAGTCACGATCTGCGGGAAGGCAAAGAGGATCGCAATCGCCACCACCTGCAACAGCACAAATGGCAGGATACCCTTGTAAATCGCGCTCGTCGGCAGATCCGCCGGGGCCACCCCGCGCAGATAGAACAGCGCAAAGCCGAAGGGCGGCGTCAGGAAGGATGTCTGCAAGTTCACCCCGACCAAGACGCCCAGCCAGATCGGATCGATGTCCAGCATCAACAGCACCGGCGCTGTGATCGGGATCACGATAAAGATGATCTCAAAGGTATCGAGGATGAAGCCCAAGAAGAACATGATGATCATCACCACCGCCACCGCCGCCAAGGGGCCGCCGGGCAGGTTGCTGAGGAACTCATGCACCAGATTGTCGCCGCCCATCATGCGGAACACGATCGAAAAGACCGAGGCGCCCAGCAGGATGATGAAAACCATGCTGGTGATCGTGGCTGTGGCAATCATCGTCTCCCGCAGGATGCGGAAGGACAGACGCCAGCGCAGGGCCGCCAGCACCATCGCCCCCACGGCACCGACAGAGGCCGCCTCGGTCGGGGTCGCGATGCCGCCGAGGATCGAGCCCAGCACGGCGAGGATCAGCAAAAGCGGCGGCATCAGGGCGACAAAGAAATCCCGCACCAACTGGCTTTTCTCATCCGCCGGAACCGGCGTCGCGGGGCAGGAGGCGGGCGCGGTCGCGGCTTTGAACAGAACGTAGCTGAGATAAAGCGAGACCAACAAAATCCCCGGCAGCAGCGCCCCGGCGAAAAGATCCCCCACAGAGACGGGGGTGGGGGCGAAGTTGCCCTTGGCCATCTGGACCTGAGAGTTGATGCCCGACAGCATATCGCCCATGAAGATCAACACGGTAGAGGGCGGAATGATCTGCCCCAAGGTGCCACTGGCGCAGATTACCCCGGTGGCAAGCTTAGGGTCATAGCCCGCCCGCAGCATCGCGGGCAGAGAGATCAGGCCCATGGTGACAACCGTGGCCCCCACGACGCCCGTGGATGCAGCCAGCATCGCCCCCACCAGCACCACCGAAATCCCCAGACCGCCGCGCATATTGCCAAAAAGCTTGCCCATGGTCAGCAAAAGCTGTTCGGCGATCTGGCTGCGTTCCAGCATCACCCCCATGAAGATAAAGAGCGGCACGGCGACCAAAACTTCGTTGGTCATGAAGCCGATATAGCGGTTTGGCAGCGAGCCAAAGTTCGACGGATCGAAAACGCCGAACCCCATGCCCACAGCCCCGAAGAGCAGCGACACGCCAGCAAGGGTGAAAGCCACCGGAAAGCCGAGCAGCAAAAAGCCGATCACGCCAAAGAACATGAGCGCGGCGAGCATCTCGCCAATGAAAATCGGATCCATCAAACGGCTCCCTGCGGATGGTCTGCGGGGATTTGGTCCCGGCTGTATTGCATGGATTTGGGCACCAGCTCAGCATTGCCGCTGAGCACGAGGATGGAGCGGATGATCCATGCAATCCCCTGAATTGCGAGTAGAAATGCGAAGCCGATGATGAAGGCTTTGAGGATGTAGAGCCCCGGCATGCCGCCGACGTTGGCCGATCCTTCCTGATAGCCCCAAGCGCGCTGCACGAAGGGAATCGAATAGGTGTAGACGATCCAGCAGAAGGGCAGCAGAAAGACGATGACGCCGATAAGGTCGATCAGCGCGCGGCGGGCCATGGTGGCGGGGCGGTAGAAAATGTCGACGCGCACATGGTCATCGCGCAGCAGCGCAAAACCGGCCACCGCCGTAAACATCGCGCCGTTCAGCCAGATATATAGGTCTTGCATCCAAACGAAGCTGATCGCGAAGACATAGCGCTGCACGACCACGGTGAAACAGACCAACACGATGCCGAGTGCGAGCCATGAGAAGAGATGGCCGATGACCAAATTCACCGCGCAGATCACCCTGGCAATTGCTGCTAAAAAACGCACCTTGTCCCCTCTCCCGTCAAGTTCGTTTGACCGTCAATCAAAGGGAGGGGGCAAAATGTCAAGATTTAGATGACGGGCGGCTCTTCCCGGCGGCATTTGTCGCCTTCCCGTGGCAGGAAGGCAACCGAAGGGCCGCGCCGCTCAATAGATACTGATCTCGGGCGCGCTGCCCCCGCGCACCATCCCGCGGTACATGCCCTGCGAGTTGAACGGCATGGCGATATTGCCCGCCGCATCCACCGCGATGACCCCGCCTGAGCCGTCATTGGCTGCCAGATCCTGCATCACCACATGTTCGGCGGCGGTTGCCAGATCCTCGCCCGCATGGCGCATCCGCGCTGCGATCTCTCCGGCGGCGTTCCAGCGGATGAAAATCTCGCCGTGCCGGGTGGCTGAGACAGCGCAGGTCGCGTTGTCGGCGAAGGTGCCCGCGCCGATCATCGGCGTGTCGCCAACCCGGCCCGGCGCCTTGGCGGTCATGCCCCCCGTGGAGGTGGCCGCCGCAAGATTGCCCGCCGCGTCGCGCGCTACGGCTCCCACGGTGCCATGCCGCCGCGCCGGATCGTCCGAAACCTCGCCCCGTGCCCGCATCTCAAGCGTCTCTTGCAGCGCATCCCAGCGGGACTGGGTGAAGAAATAGTCGCGGTCGCCGAACTCCAAGCCCGCCCGCCGCGCGATCTCCAGCGCGTTGGGGCCGATCAGCGTGACATGCTCGGTGCGCTCCATCACGGCGCGGGCGAGCTTGATGGGGTTCTTCGGCCCGAAGACACCGGCCACTGATCCCGCGCGCCGATCGCTGCCATCCATCACGGCGGCGTCCATCTCCTGCACGCCTTCCGAAGTATAGACCGCGCCGCGTCCTGCGTTGAACAGCGGTTCATCCTCCAGCGCGCAGACCGCGGCCACCACCGCGTCCATCGCACTCCCGCCGTCGCGCAGCACCACTTCCCCAGCCTCCAAGGCACGGGCGAGGCCGTCGTGATAGGCGGCCTCCTTCTGAGGTGTCATGTTTTCCTTGAGGATGGTTCCGGCACCGCCATGGATGGCAAGGGAATAGGTCATTTCCATCACCCCACCCGATGCAGCATCTGGCGCCCCTGGGTCAGCCCCTGCACCTTTTCCACGATCGAGCGCGCGTCGATCCCGAAATGCCGGTAAAGGTCGCCTATGGTGCCGGTCTGGCCGAAATGCTCGACGCCGAGGGGCACCGTCTGATGCCCGACGACCGCGCCCAGCCACGACAGCGTCGCCGGGTGGCCGTCGATCACCGTCACCAGCTTGCAGTCGCGCGGCAACCCTCCCAACATCGTTTCGATGTGGCTCTGCGCGGCGTGATTGCCACGGGCGCGTGCCCGCTGCGCGGCGGTCCAGCCCGCGTTCAGACGGTCGGCCGAGGTCACCGCCAGCACGCCCACGTCGCGGCGGCCCTCGGCGATGCTGCCCGCGGCCTTGATCGCCTCGGGCGCCACGGCACCCTGATAGGCGATCACCACGTCGCAGTTCGGCCCCGGCTTGCGCAGCCAATAGGCGCCGTCGATGGCGCCCTGACGGAAGTCCTCGTCGACGCGCTTGCCGGGCTGTTCGATGGGGTTGGTGGTCAGCCGCAGATAGACCGATCCGCCGGTCTCGTCGCGCAGCCATGTGCGCTCGTCCGGGTCGCCCTCGCCGTCACGTTGCAGGTAGTCGAAGGCCCAGCTCATGATAACGGCCAACTCATCGGCAAAGGCGGGCTCGAAACTCGCCAACCCATCCTGACTCATGCCGATGAGCGGCGAGCCGATAGACTGGTGTGCGCCGCCCTCGGGGGCCAGCGTCACGCCCGAAGGGGTGCCGACGATCATGAAACGCGCATCCTGATAACAAGCGTAGTTCAGCGCATCCAAACCGCGGGCGACGAAGGGGTCATAGACCGTGCCGATGGGAATGACCCGCTTGCCGAAAAGCGAATGCGACAGGCCCGCCGCGCCCAGAAGCAGGAAGAGGTTCATCTCGGCGATGCCAAGTTCGATATGCTGGCCCTCGGGCGTGAATTCCCATTTCGCGGTGGAGGGGATTTTCTCGTTGATAAACGTATCGGCCTGTTCCTTGCGGGCGAAAAGCTTGCGGCGGTTTACCCAAGGCCCGAGGTTCGTCGTGCCGGTCACATCCGGCGACATGGTGACGATGCGCTGCGCCAGATCGCTGTCGCCTTTGGACAGGTCGTCGAGGATCTTGCCGAAGGCCATCTGCGTGGAGATCTCCCGGTCGCTCGAAAGCTCGATCTGCGGCACCGGCAGTGTGGCGTCATTGTAGCGGCGGCGGCCCTTGGCGAAGAAGGGCACGCGGGTAAGCGCGTCTTGCAGCGCTTGCGGGTCCGCGACAGTGGCGAAGGGCTCCCACTCATCGCCCTCGGCCACGCCCATGTGTTTCTGCCAATCGGCCATCTGGGTCTTGGTCATCAGACCGCCGTGGTTGTCCTTGTGTCCCGCGATCGGCGTGCCCCAGCCCTTGATGGTGTAGGCAAGGAAACAGACCGGGCGGTCGTGGTCGATGGCGGCGAAGGTCTCGGCCATCGTCTCCACGCAATTGCCGCCGAGGTTCTCCATCAGTTCGGCCAGTTCATCATCGCTGCGCGCGTCGATCAGCGCCGTGACATCGCCCTGATCGCCAAGCGCCTCCATCAGCCGTTCGCGCCAGACCGCGCCGCCCTGATAGGTCAGCGCCGAGTAGAGCTGGTTGGGGCAATTGTCGATCCAGTCGCGCAGCTTGTCACCGCCCGGCTCCTCGAACGCGGCGCACTGCAAGGCGCCGTATTTCACCTTGACCACGTCCCAGCCGAAGGCGTCGAAAATCTGCTCGATGCGCTTGAACAGCCCCTCGCGCACCACCCCGTCGAGCGACTGGCGGTTGTAGTCGATGATCCACCATGTGTTGCGCAGGTCGTTCTTCCAGCCCTCCTGCAGGGCCTCGTAGATGTTGCCCTCGTCCAACTCTGCGTCGCCCACCAGGGCGACCATGCGGCCCAGATCGACATCCTCGCCCCAAGCCTTCGCGGTGATATAGTCCTGCACCAGCGAGGCGAAGGAGGTGATCGCCACGCCAAGGCCGACCGAGCCGGTGGAGAAATCCACGTCGTCCACGTCCTTGGTCCGGCTGGGGTAACTCTGCACCCCCTGGAAACCGCGGAAATTCTCCATCTTCTCGCGGGTCTGGTTGCCCATCAGGTATTGCATCGCGTGGAAGATCGGCGAGGCATGGGGTTTGACCGCCACCCGGTCCTCGGGCCGCAGGGCGCTGAAATAAAGCGCCGTCATGATCGACACCATCGAGGCCGAAGACGCCTGATGCCCGCCCACCTTGATGCCGTCGACCTTGGGCCGGATGTGGTTCGCGTTGTGGATCATCCAGTGCGACAGCCACAGCAGACGCTGTTCGACGGTCTTGAGCTGGGCAGGGGCGAGAGCGGTCATGGCAGGTCTTTCATTCTGAGGATCCTTTGGGCGGTGCCCTCCTCGACACCGCCCGCGACTGGTCCGGTTCGTGCCGGATCAGGCTGCGCGCATGTTATGCGCCCCAAGCGCGGCGTAAAGGTCATCAATGATGTCTTCCGCCGATTCCAGCCCGACCGAGAGCCGCACCAGCCCCTCGGCGATGCCGTGTTCGGCGCGTTCCTCGGGGGAATAGGTGGAATGGGTCATGCTGGCGGGATGCTGGATCAGGCTTTCCGCGTCGCCAAGGCTCACCGCGCGCTGAATGAGGGTCAGCCGGTTCATGAAGGCGATGCCGCCGGCCTTGCCGCCCTTGACCTCGAAGGGGATCATGCCGCCGAAGTTGCCCATCTGCCGCCGCGCAAGCTCGGCCTGCGGGAAGCTTGCCAGCCCCGGGTAGGCGACATGCAGCACCGCCGGATGCGCTTCCAGCGCCTCGGCCACCTTGGCGGCGGTGGCGCAGTGGCGCTCCATCCGCAGCTCCAGCGTCTTGATCCCGCGCAGAAGGAGCATGGCGGTCAGCGGCGACATCACCGCCCCGGTCATGTCCTTCAGACCCACGAGCCGGACCTGCATCATGTCCTCGGCGCTGCCGACGATCAGGCCCGCCACCACGTCGCCATGGCCCGAGAGGAACTTCGTCGCCGAATGCAGCACGATGTCGGCGCCATGTTCGATGGGGCGGGTGATCACCGGCGTGGCATAGGTGTTGTCGACCACCACCTTGGCGCCCGCGCGATGCGCGATGGCGGAGATGGCGGCGATGTCCACCAGACGGTTGTTCGGGTTCGCGGGGGTTTCGAAATAGACCACCTTGGTCTGGTCGCTGATTACCTCGGCGAGGTTCTGGGGCTCGGTCATGTCGACCAGCGTCACCTTGACGCCAAAGCGCGGTAAGCCGTGGGTCATGAAGGCGAAGGTGCAGCCGTAGAGCGTCTTGTCGATGATGATCTCGTCGCCCGCCTGCAGGAAGGTCCAGAGTGTCGAAGTGATCGCCCCCATGCCCGAGGCGGTGGCGAGCCCGGCCTCGGCGCCCTCGAGGTTGGCGATGCGCTTTTCCAGATGGTCCAGCGTTGGGTTGCTGATGCGGGTGTAGAAATGCCCCGCGCGCTCGCCCGCGAACATGTCGCCGCCCGCCTCGGCGGTCTCGAAGGCGAAGGTCGAGCTCATGTAGATCGGCGGGTTCAACGCGCCCTGTTCGTCCTGCGCGTCATAGCCGTGGTGGATGGCGCGGGTGGCAAAGGATTTGTGGTTCTCGGTCATGGCTGGCCCCTGTCTGATTTTGCGGCATGATCCGATGGCGCATGGGGCATTTGGTTGCTAATGTATGCTCAGATTGCAGGAGATTTGGCATATCATGCCCCAAATACCCCGATTGGACGCCACTGACCGTCGCATCATCCGCGCCCTGCAACGCAACGGCCGGATGACCAACCTCGATCTGGCGGAGGAGGTTGGCCTGTCGCCCTCGCCCTGCCTGCGTCGGTTGCGCGCGCTGGAGAAAAGTGGCGCGATCCGGGGCTACAGCGTGGAGGTCGATGCCAAGGCCTACGGGCTGCCGGTGACGGTCATGGTGCGCGTGACGCTGGACGGTCACGACGAGGGCACGGTGAAACGCTTCGAGAACCAGATCCGGGCGATCCCGGAGGTGCTGGAATGTTTCGTAATGAGCGGCCTGTCGGACTACCTGCTGCGGGTCGTGGTGGGCGATCTTGAGGACTACGAGCGCTTCGTGCGCGCGCGGCTGCATCCCATCGGCGGTATCGGGTCGATCGACACCAGCTTTGTTTACGGCGTGGTCAAACGCTCTCAGGTCTACCCCGACATCGGCAATTGAGCGACCGGAGACATTTAACCGGTTTACAATCCCGCCCCCCTTGGGAAATCTGCGCCCAACCCCCGGAGGAGACCGCATGACTTTCGCCGCCACCCCCGCCCTGCAAACCGTCGTCGACCATGCGCTGGCGCATGAAACCGATTGGCCGCGCTCGATGTACCACGCCGACGGCGCTTACGTCGGCAACCGCGAGTGGAACGAAAGCGGCCCCTGGACCGAGATCGTCGGCCCGGTGCGCCCGCGCGGTGGCCCCGCCGGGGTGATCCTGCGCCGCGGTGAGCGGGTGGCCGATTGGGGCGAAACGACGCGGGCCGACATGACCTTCTCCATCGCCAAGAGCTACCTGTCGGTGCTGGCGGGGCTGGCAGTGAAGGACGGTCTGATCGCGGACCTCGACGCGCCCGTGGGCGACAGTGTCCCGGGGCCGTATTTCGCGGGCGACCACAACGGGCGCATCACCTGGCGGCATCTGTTGCAGATGAACAGCGAATGGCGCGGCGAGATTTTTGGTAAGGACGATCAGGTCGACCACTACCGCCAGATCGGGCCGGGGGCGGACAACAGCCGCAAGGGTCAATTGCGGCAGGTCGGTGCGCCGGGGAGCTATTACGAATACAACGACGTGCGCGTGAACGCGTTGGCCTATGCCCTGATGATGCGTTTTGGGCAGCCCCTGCCGGAGGTGCTGCGCACGCGGATCATGGACCCTATCGGGGCATCAAGCGACTGGCGGTGGGAGGGCTATTCGACCTCTTGGGTCGAGATAAATGGCACCCGGATGCAATCGGTGACCGGCGGTGGGCATTGGGGCGGCGGGCTTTTCATCAGCGCCGAGGATCATGCCAAGTTCGGCCAGTTCATCTGCCAGCACGGCGCGTGGAACGGCGAACAGATCCTGCCCGAGGACTGGATGCAGCGCTCCCTGACCCCCACGCCGACGCTCGACAAATACGGTTTCCTGTGGTGGCTGAACCGCGGCACCGAGGCCGATCCGAAACTGCCCGCGACCGCCTTCAGCGCGCAGGGCGCGGGCGGCCATACGATCTGGATCGCGCCCGAGCAGCAAATCGTCGCGGTGATGCGCTGGCTCGCCCCGACCGCCACGCCACAATTCCTCCGCCGGCTTTTCGCCGCGTTGACTGAGAGCTGATACGAAAGGAAACCCCATGCATATCAAGACCTTCGGCGTCGAAATGTGGATGAACGAATTCGAGAACCACTGCCGCTACAACCTCGCCGAGACCTGCGTCGACTCGATCTCCTTGGGCGCGTTGATCGACATGGCGGGCGTCGACAATTCCGTGCTGGGCGAGTTGCGCGGCATGCGCATGGGCTATGGTGCCATCGAAGGCTCGGACCGGCTGCGCGATGCAGTGGCGGGGCTCTACGAGAAACAGTCGCGCGAGAACGTGCTGACCACCCACGGCACCATCGGGGCCAATGCGCTGGTGCATCAGACGCTGGTGTCGCGCGGCGACCATGTCATCGCCATCGTGCCGACCTACCAGCAGCACTATTCGATCCCCGAAAGCGTCGGTGCGGAGGTCGAACTGCTGCACCTGCGCCCCGAGAACGGCTTTCTGCCCGACCTCAATGAGTTGCGCACGATGATGCGCCCCGACACGCGGATGATCGCCACCAACAACCCCAACAACCCGACCGGCGCGCTGATGGACCGGGCAATGCTCACGGAGATCGCCGAGATGGCGCGGGACAGCGACGCATGGGTGCTCTGCGACGAGGTTTATCGCGGCACCGATCAGACCGGGAACGGCTATACCGCCTCGATCTGCGACCTTTACGAGCGCGGCATCAGTACTGCGGGGATGTCCAAGGCCTATTCGCTGGCCGGGCTGCGCGTGGGCTGGGTCGCCGGGCCGAAGACCCTGCTCGAAGACATCATGATTCACCGCGATTACAATACGATCTCTGTCGGGCGGATTGACGAGTATTTCGCGGCCCTTGCCCTCGAAAACCGTGCCCAGATCCTCGACCGCGCGCATCTGATCACCCGCGAGAACCTCGCGATCCTGTCGGATTGGGTCGAGGCCGAGCCGCTGATCTCATGGGTGAAACCGCAAGCGGGCACCACGGCGCTGCTCAAATACGACCTGCCGCTGCCCTCCCGCGATTTCTGCACGCAACTGCTGGAGGCGGAGGGCGTTCTCTTCACCCCCGGCAGCGCCATGGATATGGAGGGCTGGCTGCGCATCGGTTTCGCCAATTCGACGGCGGACCTGCGCGACGGATTGGCGCGTGTCTCGGCTTTCCTCGCGCGTCACGGCGCGGCACAGCCAAGCTAGATGGAGCCCGTCATGCCGCCCGCCTCAGACCTGATCGCCCAAAGCGCCGCCCGTTCCTGCGCGGTCCATCGCAAAATCGCGGGCGCGGTTTACCGCACCCCGGTGATCGACTCGCGCCTGCCAATGGCTGAGGGGTCGCGGCTGTTTTACAAGACCGAGAACTTCCAGCACACCGGGTCGTTCAAACTGCGCGGCGCCAGTGCGAAACTGACGACGGTGCCGCTCGACCGGCCTGTCATCACCGCCTCTTCCGGCAACCACGGCATCGCCTGTTCGCGTGCGGCCCAGACCACGGGGCATGAGTTGATCGTCGTGCTGCCTGAAACCGTCGTCGCCAAGAAACGCAAGATCATCGAAAGCTACGGCACCAAGGTCGTGATCCATGGGGCCGATGCCTCGCTATCAGAGCGACACGCGCAGAGCTTGGCCGAGGCTGAGGGCTACACCTATATCTCGCCCTATAACGATGCCGAGGTGATCGCGGGGCAGGGCACCGCCGCGCTGGAACTGCTCGACCAGATCGAAGGGGTCGACAATGTCTTTATCTCGATGGGCGGTGGCGGGCTGATCTCGGGCATGGGATCGGTGATCAAGGAATTCTCACCACAGACCCGCGTGATCGGTGTGAGTGCAGCCAACAGCTGCGCGCTGGCCGCCTCGATCAAGGCGGGCGAGATCGTCGAAACGGAACATCTCGATACGCTGGCAGATGGTGTGGCGGGCGGGGTGGATGAAGGCTCGCTCACCCTGCCGATGGCAAGCGCGGTGATTGATGAGATCGTCCATTGCGACGAGGATCAGATCGCCGAAGCGCTGAGGGTGTTGGCTTGGGAAGAGAACATGCTGGTCGAAGGGGCCGCCGCTTTGGCGCTGGCGGCCTATCTGGCAGGGCCGCAGAACGACGCGGGCCAGACCTCTGTCGTTCTGCTTTGCGGAGGCAATTATGAGGTCGAGCAATTACGCAGGATCATCTAACGGCCACCCGGCTCGATCCTGCGGACCGGGTCCGTTTCCCCCTCAGCGCATGTCGAACCGCAGGTCGACCCAACGGCCCTCGGGAATGTCCCGCGGCGCACCGCCGGCCCAGCCGTCCTGCCAGATCACCTCGCGGGTGCGGATATCGAGCGCCCCTGCCTCATAGCTGCACGCGACATGAACCAGCCGGTTGCCATTCGCATCCTGCGGCGCTTCGATCTGCCAGCCGCGACTGGCGAGGGGTGGCACGTTCGACAATCGGTAATGGCCCGGCCCGATCCGTTCGAACCCTGCACCCAAAGGCACCGCAGGCTCTTCACGGCCATCGCGGAACAGGCGCACGATCGGGCTGGCTTCCTTGATGAAGCCATTGGCATCCACAGTCGTATTCGCCCCGGACCACAGCGGTTGCCACGCGCCCCATGCCCCCGTCGCCCGGGCACGAAAGGCCAGACCCGGCATGTCGATCCCCACTGCGATCTGCCACAGATAGGCACTCTGCCCGCCCAGGGTGCTATTGCCGCAAAGCAGACCGAAAACCCCGTCCAGCGCCGGGAACGGGTTGGCCCCGGCAGGCGCCTGCGCATGGGCGCCGCCATGGCTTGAAAAGCTGCCCGAAAGATCATGCGCGTCGAGGTCCGTCACCAGCGGCCCCGCGTCAGCACCGATGCCGAAATCCCCCACCCGCAGCAAACGCCCCACGGTCGTATCATCCACCGCCTGCGTCAGCGCCGCGCCCGAGGCGATGCCGCTGCCCGCGTCAAAGGCCAGCGCGGTGGTCCAACTGCTGCCATCGGCGCTGACCTTGATGGCAAAATCATCCTGCCCCGCCGTGCCCATCTCAGCCCGGCCAGACCAATCGGTTTGAAACAGCAGGCTCGCGGTATCGGCGGCGCTGGCCTTGTTGAGCTTCAGCTGGTGCCCCGCCCCTTCGTGGGTGAAAAGGCTCGCGGGGGAGGAGACCGACAAGCGATTGCCACTATCGTAGTCCGTATTGACCCCCAGCCCGGAAAGGTTCGCCAGATCGGGGGGCGAGACCTCGGCCCAAGCCCCTGCGCCCCAACGGTGCAGAATCCCGGTCGATTTATCCAAGGCGATCCAGCCGTCTTGCGGTGCGGTGAACTGCCAGTTCTCTCCGACCCACGCGGCCAATTCACCGGGATGACCTGCCCAAACCTCTGTCGGCGCGTCACCGAGGGCGTAAATCTCCCCCGCCTGCGGCAGGGCGGGCGGGGTGTTGGCGTCAAACCCTTCGACCGCAAGCTGCACCAAAAGATCGAGCCGTTGCAGGGCTTCGTTATGGGTCACATGTTTCTGCGCCTGTGCGGGCATCAGATAGGGCAGGGACAGGCGCTCAGAGGTGTCGGGCATCGGGGCTCTCCGCGTTATGGGTCGCCTGAGACTGTGAAAAGGAAGTCTTGCCAGCCTGACAACCCACCGTTCGCGCCGCGCGCAACAAGCGGCGGTTCTGCCCCATCGCACGGCGCGGGCGGAAGGTGCGCGACACGGCTTTCACTTTCGCCAAAGCGCCCTAACTCCCTGTCAGGCGGTGCCTTTTCAAAACGAAAGCCGCAGTTTAACATCACAGCTAAGGCGCGCAAGAAAGGCCCACGCTTATGTCAAAGACCAAGATCGCCGTTGTCGGTATCGGCTACGTCGGGCTTTCGAACGCGGTGCTTTTGGCGCAGCATAACGACGTGACGGCGGTCGATTTGAACGCCGAACGGGTGGCGCAGGTGAATGCCCGCCGCGCCCCGATCGTCGATCCTGAGATCGAGCAATATCTCGCGGACAAGCCCCTCACCCTCCGGGCCACGACCGACGCCGAGGCGGCATATCGCGAGGCCGAATACGTGCTTATCGCCACGCCAACCAACTATGACCCCCGCACCAATGTCTTCGATACCTCCAGTGTCGAGGCGGTGGTGCGGGATGTCTTGGCGGTCACGAAAACGGCCACCATCGTTATCAAATCCACCGTCCCGGTGGGCTATACCGCGGGCCTCTGCGCCGCGTTGAACAGCGACCAAGTGATCTTCAGCCCGGAATTCCTGCGCGAGGGCCGCGCGCTCTACGACAACCTGCACCCCTCACGCATCGTCGTCGGCGAAGACAGCCCGCGTGCCCGGCGCTTCGCGCAACTGCTGGCGGAGGGGGCAATCGACGACGACATTCCCATGCTCTTTACAGGCCCGTCCGAGGCAGAGGCGGTCAAGCTCTTCGCTAATACCTTCCTCGCCATGCGTGTGGCCTATTTCAACGAATTGGACAGCTACGCGCTGACCAATGGGTTGGACACGCGGCAGATCATCGACGGCGTCTGCCTCGACCCGCGCATTGGTGGGCACTACAACAACCCGTCCTTCGGATATGGTGGCTATTGTTTGCCTAAGGATTCCAAACAGTTACTGGCCAACTACTCCGACGTGCCGCAAAACCTGATTAACGCCGTGGTCGAGGCGAACCGCACCCGCAAGGATTTCGTCTCTGAGCAGATCCTGGCGCTTGGCCCTCAGCGGGTGGGCATCTACCGGCTGGTGATGAAGGCCGGGTCGGACAACTTCCGCCAAAGCTCGGTCCAAGGGATCATGAAACGGCTCAAGGCCAAGGGCATCGAGGTGATCGTTTATGAGCCAGTGTTGCAAGAGGAACGCTTCTTCGGCTCCGAGGTCACCCGCGATCTGGAGGCGTTCAAGGCGCGCGCGGATGTGATCGTGGCCAACCGGAATCACCCCGATCTGGCGGATGTCCCCGACAAAGTCTTCACCCGCGATCTGTTCGGCGCGGATTGATGCCGCAGCGGCCCCCCAAACTCTCAAAGGCAAAACGCGCAATACGATCGACAGCAAGAACTGGTGGACCCTGCCAAGGAGGCCGCGAAGCCCCATCTGCGATGTCGCGGGGGTGCGCGTGGGCAGTCACGACCTGCGCGCAGAGGGGCTTTGCACCGGGGTGACGGCAGTTCTGCCGCCTTTCGCGACCGGATGGCAGAGGTCTACCGCGGTTAAGCCGCGCTCACCGGGTTCATGGGGGAGAGGTCGAGCCCCCCGACCTGCGCCAGATGCGCCAGCAGCGCGTCGATCCCTTCGCTGGACCTTAACGCACAGAAGACCGTCGGCAGGTCCGGGCGCATCCGCGCGCTATCGCGCTGCATGACCTCGAGCGAGGCGCCGACATGGGGGGCGAGGTCGGTCTTGTTGATGACCAGAATGTCGGATTTGGTGATCGCCGGGCCGCCCTTGCGGGGGATCTCCTCGCCCGCCGCCACGTCGATCACATAGAGCGTTACATCCGCCAATTCGGGGCTGAAGGTAGCCGACAGGTTGTCGCCGCCGCTTTCGATCAAGACCACTTCCACATCCGGATGCCGCGCCACCATCTCCGCCACGGCGGCAAGGTTGATCGAGGCATCCTCGCGAATTGCCGTATGCGGGCAGCCGCCGGTCTCGACCCCAATGATCCGGTCTTGCGGCAGCACCTGCATGCGCATCAGCGCCTCGGCGTCCTCTTGGGTGTAGATGTCATTGGTGATCACGCCGATCGACAGCCGATCCCGCAGCGCGCGGCTGAGCGCGGCGGTCAGAGTGGTCTTGCCCGCGCCCACCGGGCCGCCGATGCCGACGCGCAAGGGGCCATTGTTGCGTTTCATGTGCGGAAAATCCTTGAATATTGGGTTTCGTGTTTCATCGCGGCGATGTCGCTGAGAAAGGCGGTGGAGGAGAGATCGCCGAGCGTGCCTGCCTCTGCCGCCGCGGCGACCTCAAGACAGAGCGGCGTGAGGTCGCGGATGACGATCTGCCCCTCGGTCTGCCCCAAGGGGATCAGGCGCATGCCCGCGGTGGCGAGGCTGGCGGTAAAGGCGTGCAAGAACATTTCAAGCGTTTGGCGCAGCGGCAACCCTTGCAGCCGCGCGGCACGCCCGACGGCCACGGGATAGCAAAGCGGCGGCATCTCCTGTTGCCAGATCGCGGCGCTGGCGCGGGCAAAGGCTTCGCCCTGTAGCACGGTCTCTTTCAATCGCTCGGCAGAGGCGGCAAAGGCGCGGGCCTGCGCGTCGATCTCCGATGGGTCATTCGCGCGATAAGCCGCCGCAAGAAACAGCGCATCCGCCTGTCCCGCCCCGTGCCGCAACACGCCGCTCAGCCAGTCGGCCAGGCTGTCTTGCCCCGTCACATCCCCGGTCTGCACCGCCCATTCCAACCCATGGCTATAGGCAAAGGCCCCCACCGGGTAGGAGGGCGACAGCATCTGCACCAAGGTCAGAAGCGCGTCGGCCTGTAGGGTGTCAGCCATGCGCATGGTCATGCGGGTGATCGTGGTTGTGAACAGCGTGATGAACATTGCCGTGGTCATGGCCATGGGTGCGCCCATGGCCATAGGCGCCGCCCTCGGGGCGGAAGGGGGCGGTGATCTCTCGCGTGGTGGCACCGATCTGGCCGAGCATCTTGGCGATCACATGGTCGCGCTGAATCACCAGCCGGTCGGCGTCGATCTGGCAGGGGGTATGGCGGTTGCCGATATGCCAGGCGATGCGGGGCAGGTCTGGGCCGGTCACCTCCAGCAGGTCTTCGTCGGCGGCCACAACTTCGACCAAACGCCCGTCCGCCAGAACGAAAGCATCGCCATGGTCGAGCGAGGTGGTCTGCGCCAGATCGACCAGAAACGCCAGCCCGCCTGCGGTGGTCAGCACCTTGCGGCGCAGAAAGCGCCCGTCATAGCTCAGCTCGACCCGGTCACTGGCATCGGACCACGCTTCGGCGCGGCGCATCTCTTGGCAAAGGATTGGGGTCATCTCGGTCTCTTCAAAACAGGAAATAGCGCTGCGCCATGGGCAGCACGGAGGCGGGTTCACAGGTGAGCAATTCACCATCCGCGCGCACCTCATAGGTCTCGGGGTTGACCTCGACCTCGGGCAGCGCGTCGTTCAACTTCAGATCGCGCTTGCCGATCTCGCGGGTGTTGCGCACCGCAAGCGTCTGTTTGGCAAGGCCGAGGCTGCCGCCCACCCCCGCGGCCTCTGCCGCCTTGCTGACAAAGACCACGGCGGAGTTTTCCACCGCCCGGCCATAGGCGCCGAACATGGGCCGCGAATAGACCGGCTGCGGCGTGGGGATCGAAGCATTGGGGTCGCCCATCTGCGCACAAACGATGCTGCCCCCGAGCAGGACCATCTCGGGCTTCACCCCGAAAAAAGCGGGGTTCCAGAGCACCAGATCGGCGCGCTTGCCCTCTTCGATGCTGCCGATATGGGTTGAGATTCCATGCGCGATGGCGGGGTTGATGGTGTATTTCGCGATGTAGCGGCGGACGCGGAAATTGTCGTTCTCGCCCGTTTCTTCGGGCAGCCGTCCGCGCTGCTTTTTCATCTTGTCAGCGGTCTGCCATGTGCGGATCAAGACCTCTCCGACCCGGCCCATGGCCTGGCTGTCGGAGGCGATAATCGAGAACGCCCCCATGTCATGCAGGATGTCTTCGGCGGCGATGGTCTCGCGCCGGATGCGGCTTTCGGCAAAGGCCACATCCTCGGGGATCGACTTATCAAGGTGGTGGCAAACCATGAGCATATCCAGATGCTCTTCCAACGTGTTGACCGTGAAGGGCCGTGTGGGGTTGGTGGAGGAGGGCAGCACATGCTCTTCGCCGCAAATCTTGATGATATCCGGCGCATGGCCCCCGCCCGCGCCTTCGGTGTGGAAGGCATGGATCGTGCGGCCTTTCATGGCCTTTACGGTATGTTCGACAAAGCCGCTTTCGTTCAGCGTGTCGGTGTGGATCATCACCTGCACATCCATCGCATCGGCCACGCCAAGGCAGCAGTCAATCGCGGCAGGGGTGGTGCCCCAATCCTCATGCAGTTTCAGCGCGCAGGCGCCTGCGTTTATCTGCTCTTCCAGCGCGGCGGGTCGCGAGGCATTGCCTTTCCCCGCGAAGGCAAGGTTCATCGGAAAGGCATCGGCGGCTTGCATCATGCGCCCGATATGCCAGCCGCCCGGCGTGCAGGTGGTGGCCAAAGTACCATGCGCAGGCCCAGTGCCGCCGCCGAGCATGGTGGTCAGCCCCGAATGCAACGCGTCTTCTATCTGTTGCGGGCAGATGAAATGGATATGGCTGTCAAAGCCCCCGGCGGTGAGGATGCGCCCCTCGCCCGCGATCACCTCGGTCCCCGGCCCGATGATGATATCGACCCCCGGCTGCGTATCGGGGTTGCCTGCCTTGCCGATTTTGGCGATGCGCCCGTCTTTCAGCCCGACATCGGCCTTGTAGATGCCGGTATGGTCAACGATCAGCGCATTGGTGATGACCGTGTCCACGGCTCCGCCTGCGCGGGTGACCTGCGACTGGCCCATGCCGTCGCGGATCACCTTGCCGCCGCCGAATTTAACCTCTTCGCCATAGGCTCGGCCCTCGCCGGTGGTCAGGTCACGTTCGACTTCGATGATAAGGTCCGTATCGGCCAGCCGCACGCGGTCGCCCACCGTGGGGCCGAACATGGCGGCGTAGTCACCGCGTTTGATCTGTGCAGGCATCAGAGGTCTCCCATCACCGCGCTGTTAAAGCCAAAGACCCGCCGCGCCCCGCCGATCGGGATGAGCGCGACCTCGCGCCGCTGGCCGGGCTCGAAACGCACCGCAGTCCCCGCCGCGATGTCGAGGCGCAGACCCCGCGCGGCGGCGCGGTCGAACTCAAGCGCGGGGTTGCTCTCGGCGAAATGGTAATGGCTGCCGACCTGCACCGGGCGGTCGCCGGTGTTGGCGACCATCAGGGTGATCGCCGTGCTGCCCGCATTGAGGGTCAACAGGCCCTCCGCCGGAATGATCTCTCCCGGGATCATGCTTTGGCGGACTTCGAGCGCCGCAGGATGAGGATCACCCCCGAGAGCGCAAAGGCCGCGGCGGCGATCAGGTAGACGGCGAGCGATCCGTCCCCCTCTCCGCCGTGGCTGTGGGGGAGCGGCGCGCTATGGGCGAAGGCCGCCATGGCAAGCGACATAAGCGGCAGGGCAAGAAGGGGGACGAAACGCGGCATGGGATATCCTATCTGATGGGGTTGTGCACGGTGACCAATTTGGTCCCGTCGGGGAAAGTGGCTTCGACCTGCACCTCGGGGATCATCTCGGCCACCCCTTCCATACAGTCGTCGCGGGTGATGACATGGGCACCCGCCTGCATCATATCGGCCACGCTGCGGCCATCCCGCGCGCCTTCGACCACGGTGTCGGTGATCAGGGCGATGGCCTCGGGGTGGTTCAGCTTGACCCCCCGCGCAAGGCGCTTGCGGGCGACCTCGGCAGCCATGGAGATCAGCAGTTTGTCTTTTTCTCGCGGAGTCAGTTGCACGTCAGGTCATCCATGATCGGGGAAGGGTGTCACCGCTTAACGCGCCCAAGATCGGGACGAGCGATTGGCGAAGATCGAAACTATCTGCGGCGAGAATTCGGGCGACCAGCAGGTCCGGGCCGAACAGACTGGCCCCGGCGCTGGCGGGCAGTTGGCCACGCAGGCGGGCCAGCCGCGCTTCGGCATCGGGGGCCACATAGATCAACGTGGCAAGGGCACCTGCGCCCGCCGCGATATGAGGGGCCGCCAGATGCGCGGTGACATCGCCGCTGAGCGTCATCGCGTCGTGAAAAAGCGGCTGGCCCGCGCGGTTAACCTCGATCCGGTCGCGGAAATAGGCAGGACGAAGGGTTTCGCCCATAGCGGCGCGGCCAAAGACAAGCGGTTCCACCAGCAGGAGGGAGGCGTCTTGCGCCAGATCGACCGTCAGATGCCGCCGCAGGGCGCATCCGTCGTAGAGAATGGTCTCTTGCGGGAGCCAATGCAGCGCAGCGCCTGCCTCGACGATGAGGGTGTTGCGCAGCGCCGCCACTTGCCCCGGTTGCGCGCGATAGGCGCGCTCGGCGGCCTGCGTGGTGAGGCTGAGCGCCGCTTGCGCCTCGGCGCGGGCGCTCAGGGCAAAAGTATCGCCACCCGTGATGCCGCCTGCGATATTGATGACGATGGCCTGCAACAGCGCGGGATCGGGGCGGGGGAAGAGCAGTTTCATCGCGCCCGACTGGCGCAATTCGCCGATTGTCGACCCGCCCCGCGCAGCCTTGGCCGAGACCATCGCAGCGCCGATGGCGCGCGGTTGCACCGGGGTCGCTTGGGGGCTGTTTATGCTGCTGTCGATGAGAATGAGGAACGCTCCGCCCGGTAAAGTCTGATGATTTTTTAATCACCATAGAGATGGGGGAGAGTCATCGCCGAGGCGGTTCAGAGCCGCCTGCGCGGCGGGTTTGCTTGAAAAATGGGCGACAAATCGCGGTGCTGTCTGAAACTTGGGCATTCCGCGCATGGGGCGGCGGCCCCGGGGAGGGAGGGCCGCCGCTGTCGTCAAATCCCGATCACGGGCGCAGCATGACCTTGCCGCCACGGCCCGTGGTCAGCGCGGATTTCATCGCTTCGGTCACCTCGGCCAGCGGGTAGATGCCGCCGGTGTCGAGGGGCAGTTGGCCCTTCGCGGCCAGTTGCACCAATTCGCCAATCAGGCGGCCCCGCGTCTCAGCCGCCATCTCGCCGCTCACGCGCGAGCCCCAGAAGCCTTTGACGGTGATGTGCTTCATGATCAATTCGCCCGAAGACATGGAGAGCGGCTGGCCCGTCGCCGTGCCGAAGACGATCAACTCACCGTCCTTGCCCAGCAGTTCGACCAGTTGGCCGCCCAACTCGCCACCGACGGAATCGATGGCCGAAACCGCACCGTCTTTGCCGATCAACTCACGCGCTTTGCTCTGCCAATCCGCATCTTCGGTGGACAGGACATGTTCCGCACCGGTTTCGCGCATCTCTTCGGCGGCGCCCTCGCGGCGGACGAGGTTCAGCAATTTGACACCGCGCGCCTTGGCCAGACCGACCATGATTTTGCCGACCGCGCCATTGGCGGCGGTTTGGATCAGCCAATCGCCTTCGCCGACCTTGAGGGTCTCCAACAAGGACAGGGCGCTGAAGGGCATGGCGATCAACTGCGCGCCCGCTTCGTCCGAGATTGCCTCGGGCAGGGGCAGCAGGCCCGCGGCGGGGGCGGTGAAATATTCGGCCCATGCGCCGTGGAAGCCAGCGGCGGTGACGCGTTTGCCGATCAGCGCCTCATCAACGCCTTCGCCCACGGCCTCGACGATGCCAAGCGCTTCGGAGCCGCCGATGGCGCCGGGCAGGTCGGGCTTGTAGCCATAGTTGCCGCGCACGGTCCAAAGGTCGTGGTTGTGGATGGGCGAAAGCACCATGCGCAGCAGCACTTCGCCTGCGGCGGGCGCGGGCTTGTCGGTTTCGCGGGTGGTCAGAACCTCGGCGGGCTCGCCGAATGTGTCGTGGATGGCAGCGAACATGCTGTTTCCTTTCAGGTTGGGAATTGGCCCCCGGTGGGGGAGAGTTGGGCAGAGGTTTCAGCGCGCGCCATGCGCAGGGGCGCATCGCTGCGCGCCAGTTTGGCCAGCACCGCAGCGCCGAGCCATTTGGCATAGAGCATGCGGGCTGTGGTCTCGGGGTCTTCGAGCGCACGAACGGTCCCATCCTCTGCGCCTTGGCGCAGCAATTGGGCAATCCGGGCGACTAAGGCATCGACACCCTGATCGAGCGTTTCGCGCATCGTCTCCGACAGGTCGGCGACTTCGGATCCGAGTTTCACCACCAAACAGGCGCTGGCGATCCCCGGGGCGCTGGATTGGCTGAGCCATGCATCCCAGAAACTGTCGAGCTTAGCGCCCGCCGTTCCCGAAGCCGCGATCAGCGCATCGACGCGATCGAGATAGGCCTCGACGTAATCGGCCAACATCGCGGTGCCAAAAGCCTCTTTTGACGCGAAATAATAGTAGAAAGAGCCCTTGGGCACGCCGCTTTCGCTTAGAATGGCGACAGGCCAACGCCAGAGAACCCATGCCGCAGCACGAGGCTGCGCCCGCTGTCCAAAATGCGTTGCCGCGTCTGGTCTGATTTCTTTGCCTCTGTCATATCGGGGCATTTAAGAAATAATAGACCGGTCGTCTAGCGCGCTCGCGCGAATGTGAGGCGGGCGGATTCAAGAGTGCATCATTCTGGAAAACGACGAAAAAACCTATTCTTGCGTAATCATATATATTAGTTTCCACACAACGGCCCGGAGGGCGATGACAGGAATGGAATGGTAAGATGTATCAAAAGATTGCTCTGATCACGGGGGCCGGAAGCGGAGTGGGCCTTGCTTGTGCGCAGCGTTTGGCGAAGGACGGTTTCACTCTCGTTCTCACCGGGCGGCGGCAGGATAAGATTGACGCGGCCTGCGCGACGCTTGATGGGCAGGGGCATATCGCCGTGGCTGCCGATGTTGGGATCGAGGCGGAGGTCGGCGCGCTTTTCGAGCGGGTGGAGACGACCTTTGGCCGGCTGGATCTGCTGTTCAACAATGCCGGGCGCAATGGCCCGGCGGTTGAGGTGGACGGCTTAAGCGGGGCGGAGTGGAACGACATCGTCGCGACCAATCTGACCGGGTCATTCCTCTGCGCCCGTGCGGCTTTCGCCCTGATGAAACGGCAGAGCCCAAGGGGCGGGCGGATCATCAACAACGGCTCGATCAGCGCCCATGTGCCGCGCCCCCTGTCGGTGCCTTATACGGCGACGAAACATGCGATCACCGGGTTGACTCGCGCGCTGTCGCTCGACGGGCGGGCGCATGACATTGCCTGCGGGCAGATCGACATCGGCAATGCGGCCAGCGAGATGACCGAGCGGATGGCAGATGGCATCCTGCAGCCCAACGGCAGCCGCATGTCCGAGCCGCGCATGGATGTGAACGACGTGGCCGAAACGCTGTCATATATGGCGAAGCTGTCACTCGACTCCAACGCCATGTTCGTCACCGTGATGGCAACCAAAATGCCCTTCGCGGGGCGCGGTTAAGCGGTCAAAGCACCTTGCCCGGGTTCATCAACTGGCCCGGGTCGAGGGTGGCCTTGATCTGCGCCATCAACTCCAGCGCGACCGGGTCTTTATACCGGCGCAGCTCGGCGCGTTTGAAAGTGCCGATGCCATGTTCCGCCGAGAAAGAGCCGCCCATCTGGTGCACGATATCATGCACGATCCGGTTGAAAGCTCCGTATTCGGCAAGGAACGCCGCATCCGCCATATCCACCGGGCGCGACAGGTTGAAATGCAGGTTCCCGTCGCCGAAATGGCCAAAGGGGCAGGGCCGCAGGCCGGGCATGTGGTCCATACAGGCTTGGGTTGCCTCGCGGATGAAATCCGCCACGCGCGACACCGGGACCGAAACGTCATGTTTGATCGACGCGCCTTCGGGTTTCTGCGCCTCTGACAGGTTCTCGCGCAGCGCCCAAAGCGCGTCTTTCTGCGCCTCCGACGCGCCGATCACGGCGTCGATGATCTCCTCCGCCTCGAAAGCCGCTTCCAATGCGTTTTCCAGCCGGGCGTCGAGGTCTGTCTGCGCGCCATTGCCGGTGAGTTCGATCAGGCAATAGGCGGGATGCGTCTCGGCCATCGGATCGCTACAGCCGGGCGCGTGGTCCATCACCATCTGCAGGCCTAGCCGGTCGATATACTCGAATGTCGAAAGCGTGTCGGCGGTCTGGCCGCGCATCCGCGCATAAAGCGCGAGCGCCGGGTCGGGGCCGGTGCAGGCCACCAGCGCGGTGGCACGGGCGGTGGGTTTGGGAAAGAGTTTGATCACCGCCGCCGTGATGATGCCAAGCGTGCCTTCGGCGCCGATAAAGAGGTGTTTGAGGTCAAAACCGGTGTTGTTTTTCCGCAGGCCGTTCAGGTCATTCAGCACCCGGCCATCGGGCAGCACCGCTTCGATCCCCAGCACGAGGTCGCGGGTATTGCCATAGCGCAGCACCGCCGTGCCGCCTGCGTTGGTCGAAAGATTGCCGCCGATCTGGCAGGAGCCTTCGGAGGCAAGCGAGAGCGGGAAAAGCGCGTCGACCTCATCCGCCGCCGCTTGGATATTGGCAAGGATGCAGCCTGCTTCAACCGTCATCGTGGCATTGGTCGGATCGACCGCGCGGATACGGTTCAGCCGGTCGGTCGTGAGGATGATGCCGCCGTCGGGCACACCGCCCCCCGCAAGGCCGGTGTTGCCGCCCTGCGGCGTGACCGGCACCTCAGCGGCATGGCACAGACCCATGCAGGCGGCGACCTCTTCGGTCGAGCCGGGGCGGACCAGCGCCAGCGCCGTGCCGCGCCGGAGCCCGCGGTCTTCGATCAGCCGCGCGTCGAAATCCTTGGCGTCGGTCACCACATGGGCAGGGCCGATGGCACCGCGCAGCGCATCAAGCAAAGCGGCCTGGTCTTGCGCCTTCGTATCATCTGCGCGGGGTGGCGCGGTCAGGGTCGTCATCTGGGTTATCCTTCAGCGCTGGTCGGCGTCGACTTTTTTCTGGGCCGCGGCGCGCAGCTTGCTGATCGTGGTGCGGGTCGAGATCTGCTCGGGGTCGGTCACCAGTTCGATCAGCGCGGGACGTCCACTCTCTCGGGCGCGGGTGAAGGCGGCGGCGAAATCCTCGGTCTTGGTCACCCGTTCGGCATGGGCGCCCAGACCTTCGGCCATCTTCACAAAGTCTTGGTTCTGCAGGGTGGTGCCCGAGATGCGTTCGGGGTGGTCGCGTTCCTGATGCATGCGAATGGTGCCGTAGATGCCGTTGTTGAACAGCAGCACGATGGGCCGCCCGCCATATTGCGCGGCGGTGGCAAGTTCATTGCCGCTCATCATAAAGCCGCCATCGCCGACGAAGGACAGCGTCAGCCGTTCAGGGTCTGCGATCGAGGCTGCGACAGCGGCGGGCACCGAATAGCCCATCGCACCACAGGTGGAGCCGACGATCCGGCCCGGGCGGCCAAAGCGCAGGAATCGCTGCGCCCAGCCGGTGTGGTTGCCCGCGTCGAGCGTGATCACCACGTCGTCGGGCAGCTCATCGCGCAGTTGCGCAAGGGCCACCCCCATGTCGAGATCCCAGTCGCCGCCATTGGGCGCTTCGGTATCGGTGAGGTAATCGGCGTGCAGCTTGTCGCACCAATTGCCCCACGCCTCTGCCCGGCCCAGATCGACACCGTCCAAGGCGGCGGCCACAGCGACGGGCGCCGCCGCGATGCCCAGGTCCGGCGAATAGACGCGGCCGATCTCATCCGCCTCGGGGTAGAGATGCACCAGACGGGTGTCAGGGTTGGGCGATTGCATGGTGGTGTAGGTCTTTGTCGTCATCTCCCCCAATCGTGCGCCGATCACCACAAGCAGATCCGCCTCGCGTTGATGCGCATAAAGGCTGGGCGCGGTGGAAGTGCCGAAATCGCCTGCATAGACCGGAGAGAGGTTGTTCACGATGTCCTGCCGCCGGAAAGAGGTGGTGACAGGGATCTTGTTGGCCTCGGCAAAGCGGGTGATGGCCGCCGCACTCTCATCCGACCAGCCCGAGCCGCCGAGCAGCAGCAAGGGCCGTTCGGCCTGCGCGATCTCGGTCTTGAGCATATCGAGGTTATCGGGCGACAGCCCCGCATGGGTGGCCGTATAGGGCCGGGCATCGGCCACGGAAACCACCTCGGTCAGCATGTCTTCGGGCAGGGAGATCACCACCGGGCCGGGTCGGCCCGAGGTCGCCACGCGGAAGGCGCGGGCCATATATTCCGGCACCCGCGCCGGGTCGTCGATCTGGGTGGCCCATTTGGCGATGGGGCCGAACATGGCGCGGTAGTCGACTTCCTGAAAGGCTTCGCGGTCGGTGGTGTCGCGGGCGATCTGGCCCACGAGCAGGATCATCGGCGTGCTGTCTTGCTGCGCGATATGCACGCCGATGGCCGCGTGGCAGGCCCCGGGGCCGCGGGTAACCATGCAGATGCCGGGGGTGCCGGTCAGCTTGCCATAGGTTTCGGCCATATTGGCGGCCCCGGCTTCGTGCCGCGCGTTGATCAGGGTGAAACGGTCCTGCACGTCATGCAGCGCATCCAGCACCTCAAGGTAGCTTTCGCCGGGCACGCAATAGGCGGTGTCGGCGCCGTGGATCAGCAGCTGATCCACAAGGACCTGTCCGCCGGTCCGCGCCCTGAGGGATGTTTTTTGCAGCATGGAGAAGGCTCCGTTTCGTTCTGAGATTTAAGTATGTGTGGCCGCTTGGCTTTTCGGGCCGGGGTTCCTGACCTTCTGGAAAGCCAGGATAACGCCCGCGATGACCAGCCCCGAGGCGGTGAACCGCAGATCGGGATAGATCAGCAAAAGCGAGGCCCCGAACAGCACCACCGACAGCACGTTGGACAGTCTGCCGAAGTAGTAGCGTTGCAGGGCGGCGGCCAGCAGGATGACGCCAATGGTGGCCTGCAACAGGACCAAGGTGATCTGCGTGGCCGAGCCCTGCATCAGGATCGCCGGTTCATAGACGAACATGAAGGGCACGATAAAGCCGGTGGCACCGAGTTTCACCGCAGCCCAGCTCGCCTCGACGATCTTGGCGTGTGACAGGGTGTTGGCCGCATAGACCGCCATGGCCACGGGGGGGGTGATGGCCGACAGGATCGCGAAGTAGAACACGAAGAGATGCGCCGCTTCGACCTGCACGCCAAGTTTCACCAGTGCCGGCACCAGCAGGGCGACCTGCACGATATAGGCCGGTGTGGTCGGCATCCCCATGCCAAGGATGATGCCCGCGATCATCGACAGGAAGAGCGCGATGACCAGCGTGTCTTGGGCCGCTTCGATCACGAAGTTCGAGAAAGTCAGGCCAAGGCCGGTAATGTCGATCACGCCGACGACGATGCCCGCACAGGCACAGGCCGCGGCAATCGCCAGCACGTTCCGCGCGCCCCCTTCTAGTGCTTCGAGGATGTTGTCGACGGTGACGTAGTGCCGTGTCGTCTTGCGCAGCGCCGCGACGGGCACGACCGAGACGATACCGCAAAGCGCCGCATAGGGGGCCGAATAGCCCAGCATCAGCACGCCCACGATGATCGCCAGCGGCAGGAACAGGTGGCCCCGCTCGACAAGGACGGTTTTCAGCGGCACTTGATCCTCTTTCGGGACCGACCCGATGCCCTTGCGCTTGGCCTCGAAATGGACCGCGGCGAAAAGGGCCACATAGAACAGGATCGCGGGCGCCAGCGCGTATTTCGCGACCGTGAGATATCCCACGCCGAGGTATTCGGCCATGACAAAGGCCGCAGCCCCCATGACGGGCGGCATGATCTGCCCGCCGGTCGAGGCCACGGCTTCGACCGCGCCGGAGAAGGCGGGTTTGAACCCCATGCGTTTCATCAGCGGGATGGAAAAGGTGCCGGTCGTCATCACATTGGCCACGGCAGAGCCGGACACCGACCCGAAGAGGCCCGAGGTCACACAGGCCACTTTGGCCGGGCCGCCGACCTGACGCCCGGTAAGGGCGACCGCGAAATCCATGAAGAGCTGGCCCACGCCCATCCGCTCGACCAAAGAACCGAAGAGGATGAAAAGCACCATATAGGTCGCCGAAACCGCAATCGGGATGCCGAAGATGCCTTCGGGCGTCATGAACAACTGCTCAAGAATCACCGACGGCAGGGTCGAGGTGAAGGCGAGGCCGTAGCCGAGGAACAAGAGTGCCGTGATCGGCAGCATCGGCCCCAGCATCCGGCGTGTGGCTTCCAATAGCAGAACCACAAGCGTGATCCCCACCACGATGTCCATCGGCATTAGCGGATCGACGTAGAGGAAGCGCTGCGTGATGTAATTAAGGTTGAACGAAGGATAAAGCGCCGCCCCCGAAGCGATCAGCCCCAGCACCACGTCATACCAGCGCGGCACATCGTTGCGCAGCCCCTTGCAGTTGATGGTCAGGAAGATCAGCAAAAGCGCCAAAGCGACGTGCACGCCGCGCATGATATAGGGGTTGGGCGGGCCGACGAAGGCGACATAGAGATGCCAGGCAGCCATGCCGATCAGGATCAGCCTTGCTATGCGGGTAATCAGGGGCATCTTGTCCAGAAAGATCGACAGTTGCATGGGGGTTCTCGCGTCTAGAGTGGAAGGCGGCCCTTGTGCGGTGGCGCATGCGATGCGCGGGCGGCAGGGCCTATGGGGATGTGGGTCGGGCGGAGCGCTTGGCCCCGGCCGACCCGTTTCTCGTCAGGGCGGAATTACATCCCCGAGACACCACGCTCTGCGTAGAACTCTTTCGCGGCGGGGTGGAAGGGCACGCCGATGTCGGTGGCCATTTCCTCGACCGTCAGGTTCGCCATGGATTTGCTGATCGCGGCAAAGCTGTCGTTGTTGTCAGCAATGGCGGCGAGCACTGACTTGACGATCTCACCGTCATAGTCGCAGGGCGCGACCATATGGGTGTCGTAGCTGATCGCATGCACGGTCTCATCGAAACCGGGGTAGGCGCCTGCCTTGACTTCGCGGCGCTGGAAGGCGGCGTTCTTGTCCTTGAAGTACTTGAAGGTCTCTTCATCCACGTCGACCAGGCGGATCTTGCGCGAAGAGGCCAGATCCATCACCGAACCCGTGGGCAGCGACGACCCCAGCGTGAAGAAATCGGCCTGACCGTCTTTCATCTGCGAGGCGGAGTCGGAATAGGACGTGTTGGCGACGCTGTCGAGGTCATCGAAGGTCATGTCGGCGGTCGACAAAAGCTCACGCGTCAGGAATTCGCCTGTGTTGCCAAGCTGTTGCGTGGTCAGGCGTTTGCCCTTCATGTCGGCGATTGTCTTAATGCCCGAATCCTCAAGCGCGACGATCTGGAAATACTGCGGATACAGAATGCCAAGGTTACAGACATTGGTCGTCGCCTTGCGGAACGGCTCTTTGCCCGACAGGCTGTCCACGGTCGAGATCGAGTTGGCGAAGGCGATGCCAAAGCGGCCCGCGTCCACGCCAACCACATTCGACACGCCCGCACCCGGGGTGACGGTGATGTCCATATCGGGGTTCTCACGCTCCACAATCGCCTTGATCGCGCCGCCCACAGGATACCACGACCCGCCCTGCTGGCCGGTCGCCATGACAAAGCTCTGCGCATGGGCGGCGGCGCCTGCGACGGCAAAAAGGATGGTGGCCGCTGTGGTGCGGCGGATCGATTTGAAGAACGGTGACATAGAAACTCCTCCCGAGTTTTAACTGTGTGTCGGCAGCTACTGGATGGGTTCCGGGCTCCCCCCTGACATCCTCTTGCCGTGATCCGCAGACTGCGGGGGAATCTCTAGCCTGTCAATTAAAAATACAAATTTATGGGGATTTCCTCTTACTTGTAATGTTGTATTCTGGTTGTAATGCTGAGACCGGCCCTACCTTCTGATTATTGACAGCTTGTCATACAGGTGGTCCAATCGGCGAAAGGAAGTTGTTATCATGGCTGCAAATCTTCAGGCGACCGCGCCCCTTGTCGATGGTGCCACGCTGAGCGATCAGGTGACCGAGGTGCTGCGCCACAACGTGGTGAACGGTGTCTGGAACGTGGGCGATGTACTGCCCTCCGAAACCACATTGGCCAGCGATTTCGACGTGAGCCGCACGGTGATCCGCGAGGCGGTGTCGCGCCTCAAGGCCGAAGGCATGTTGTCGAGCCGTCAGGGCCGGGGGGCTTTTGTCGCCAGCGACCGGCCCCGTCAGGGCTTTGCTATCCCTGAGCGTGATATGGAAAGCCAGCGCAAGCTCGAACAGATCCTGGAGCTGCGCATGGGGCTTGAGATCGAAGCCGCCGCCATCGCCGCCGCCCGTGCCACCCCCGAGGCCCGCGCAGAGATTAAGCGTGCCGCCGCTGCCTATGATCAAAGCAACAAGATCGGCGGCCCGGCGGTCGCGGCGGGGGTTGCTGCCGACCTCGGCTTTCACCGCGCGGTGTGCGAGGCGACGGGCAACAGCTATTACCTCAGCCTGTTCAACTATCTTGTCGCCAGCCTGCGCGAGACGATGCTGGCCGGGCGGCTGCAGGCGCTGAAACGCGGCGGCGAAAGCCGCGATGCGATACAGGAGCATTACGACATCGCCGCCTCTATCGCCGAAGGGGACGCAGAGCGCGCCCGCCAACGGATGCGCGACCACCTCCAGATGTCGAGCGGGCGGCTCTTGGCACAGCTAAAGACCGAGAACGGGCTGGCGGAGTGACCGTTCCTGCCGCCCTCCATGCCGCCCTCGCGCGGCCCACCTCACTGACCATCGCGCTCAGCGGGGGGATCGACAGCCTGACGCTCTCGGCCGCCGCGTCCAAGGTGCGCGGGGCGGCGGGCGTGACGCTCTGCCATGCGGTCTCACCCGCCGTTCCCGCGGCAGCCACCGCGCGGGTGAAGGATTTCGCCACCACTTGGGGCCTGGCGCTGAAGCTGGTCGACGCGGGGGAGTTCGCCGATCCCGCCTATCGCGCCAACCCGGTCAACCGCTGCTATTTCTGCAAGTCGAACCTCTATGGCACCTTGGCGGGCATGGGGCCGCTGGTCGCGGCGGGCACCAATACCGATGACCTGACGGACTATCGGCCCGGGCTGCAAGCGGCGGCGGAACATGGCGTGTTGCACCCTTTCGTCGAGGCGCAGATGTCCAAAGCAGATGTGCGCACCTTGGCCCGCGCGCTCGGGCTGGGGGACCTGGCGGAACTGCCCGCCGCCCCCTGTTTGGCCAGCCGGATCGAGACCGGTCTGCGGGTGGAGCCTGCGGACCTGGCGGTGATCGACCGGGTGGAGAGCCTGCTGCGGGAGGTCTTGGGCAATATCACCCTGCGCTGCCGACGCCTGCGCGGGGGCTGGGTGGTGGAGCTTGATCCGCTTGTCTATGAAGACCTCTCCGCCCAGAAACGTGCAGCGATATTGGCGCAGGTTCGGCGGGCCACGGATGACGGGCGCGCGGTCAATCTGCGCGCCTACTCAAGAGGAAGTGCATTTGTCCACCACTAAGACCGGCCCTGACGGGCATCCAGACGTGACCTTTGACCGGGGCCGCGGGGGGCGTATCGGCATCGAAGAGGCCGTGCTTTGCGAGCATAAGTCGGTGGCGCAGATCGCCGCGATCATCGGCGATGCGGCGGCAGAGGGGCGCAGGCTGTTGCTGACCCGGCTGACGGCAGAGCAGTTCGCTGCGCTGCCCGCCGATCTTGCGCAACGGGTTAATTACTGCACCGCCTCGCGCACCGCCATTCTGGGAGAGATCGGGCCTTTGGCCAGCACCCCGCGCATCGCGCTCGTCAGTGCGGGCACCTCTGATTACGCCCCCATGGCCGAGGCGCGGCGCACGCTGGCCTATGGCGGGATGGAAGCGACCGAGGTTTCGGACGTGGGCGTCGCCGGGCTGTGGCGGCTGCTCGCGCGGGAAGAGTTGCTGCGCGAGATGGATGTGGTGATCGTCTTTGCCGGGATGGACGCGGCGTTACCTTCCGTCGTGGCCGGGCTGGTGCCGGGGGTGGTCATTGGTGTGCCAACCTCCGTCGGCTATGGTGTGGCCCGCGGCGGGAGGGTCGCGCTCGATTCGATACTCGCCAGCTGCGCGCCGGGGGTGACGGTGGTGAACATCGACAACGGCTATGGGGCTGCAACATCGGCGTTGCGGCTGGCCAACATGATGCGCCGCGCCGCGGCGGGAGGGTAGCCGGTGACAGCACCGAAGTTAAAGATCAAGAAACGCCAGACTTTGGCCGACCAGCTTTACGGGCAGGTTCTTGAGCAAATCGTGTCCAACAAGCTGGTGCAGGGAGAAAAGCTGCCTTCGGAAAACCAGATCGCCACCGCCTTTGGCGTGTCGCGCCCCGTGGTGCGTGAGGCGCTGCGCAAGCTGCAAGAGGATGGTCTCGTTGAGGCGCGGCGCGGCGTGGGCACTTTCGTGCGGCGCCGGCCTTCGGAAAAGCTGATCGAATATGCCACGGCGGGATCCGTCGCCGGGCTGATGCGCGCGATGGAGGCGCGGATCACGATCGAAAAGGCCACCGCCCACATGGCCGCGCAGCGCGCCAGCCCCAAGGATATCGCCCGGATTGAGGCAGCCTTGCAGACGCTGGAGGCATCCATGCAGGCGCGCGACCCGTCCTTTGACGCCGATTACCAGTTCCACCGCGCCATCGCGGCGGCGTCAGGCAATGAGGTTTTCGTGCAGATGCTCGACTGTGCGCGGGAGTCGATCGAGCAGGGGATCGACGTGGCGCAAAAACTGACGCGCCAAGGCTCCCAAGCGCGGATCGACGTGGTGATCAGCGAACACCGCCAAATCCTCGAAGCGATCCGCGCGGGCGACAGCGAAGTCGCGGGCGTGTCGATGGCCTATCACCTTTTGCAGGCGCGGGCCCGGATCACCGACCACGCCGGTATCGCATGACCCAAGCAAGCAGAAAGACCACCCCATGATCTACGACCACCGGACCTATTGTTGCCGCCCCGGCACGATCAAGAAACACCTCGCGCTCTATGCCGAATTCGGCTTCCCGGCGCAGCGCCGCATTCTGGGCGAGCCGGTGATCTATGCGCAGGTCGAAACGGGCGACGTGAATTCCTTCGTGCATATCTGGGCCTATAAGGACGCCGCCGACCGTGCCGCCCGTCGGGCGCAGATGGCAGCGGACCCTGAGTGGCAGGCCTATCTCAAGAAAAGCGCCGAGGCTGGGTATTTGGTGAGCCAGACCAACAAGATCCTGATGCCCGTGCCGCTTGAGGGTTGAGCAGCGCCCCGGCCTGAGGGGTCAGGCCGGGGCGCTGCCTTCAGGTCACGAGGCAGGCCTCGTCGATGCCGCGCCCTTCGTGGAAGGCGCGGATGTTGCCCGCCCAATGGCTGACCATGCGCTTGAGGTTGTCCTCGCTATGGCCGCCGATATGGGGCAGGGGCAGGACGTTATCGAGGCGTAGAAGGGGGTTGTCCGACTCTACTGGTTCTTGGGTAAAGACATCCAATGCCGCCCCGGCGATGCGTTTGTGGGTCAGCGTGTCGATCAGGGCCGCCTCGTCGATCAGCCCGCCGCGCCCGGTGTTGACCAAAAGGGCATCCGATTTCATCCGCGCCAGTTCCTCCGCGCCGATGGTGTGGTGTGACGCATCGGTCAGCGGCATGTGCAGGCTGACGATATCGCAGGTCTCAAGGATCTCATCGCGTTCGGCATAGCGTGCGCTGGTGCCTTCAGCTTCCCCCGAGCGGCGGTAGTAGAGCACCTCGCAGTCAAAGCCCGTCAGCCGTTTCGCGACAAGCTGCCCGATGGCACCAAAGCCGATCAGCCCGACCTTCTGACTGCTGAGATCCCGCGCCCCGGGGACGATCTCGGGCACGATCCATTTGCCCGCGCGGGTGTTGTTGTAGTGCAGCGGGATGCGGCGCAGCGCCGCGATCATCATGCCGATGGTCAGATCGGCGATGGTAGGCGCGTTGACCCCGGGGCTGCGCGCGACCGGAACACCCATCTCGCGCGCGACATCCAAGGGGATCTTATCGTACCCCGTGCCCCATTGATGGACGAGGCGCACGCTATCGGCCCCCCGCAAGACCTCAGCCGGAAGCCCCCGCCCGCGGGGGACGATATAGGCCGCCCCCTTCACCGCTTTGGCAAAGTCCGCTTCCGAGAAGGAGGCCGCAAAGCGCAGGTCGAGCCCTTCAGCATAGCCGCGCACCTTGTCTTGCATGTCCTGTGGCATCGCGTCGAGCACGGCGACGGGGCCGATCAATGCGCAGCTCATGCCGAGGCTCCGCGCAGGTCTTCGGGCAATAGCGCCTCGGGCAGGTTCTGGTAGGACACGGGCCGCAGGAAGCGGCGGATCGCCATGGTGCCGACGGAGGTCGCGCCAAAGTTGGTGGATGCCGGGTAGGGGCCGCCATGCACCATGGCGTCACAAACCTCGACCCCGGTGGGGAAACCGTTCACAAGTACCCGGCCCGCTTTCCGCTCAAGGATCGGCATCAGCGCCTTGGCGGCGTCGGTGTCGCCCTCGTCCATCTGGAGTGTCGCGGTCAATTGCCCCTCGAACCCCTTGGCAAGCTCTTGCATCTCATCGCCCGAGGACACCCGCAGCACCAGACCCAAGGGGCCGAAAACCTCTTCCCCAAGGGCGTGGTCTTGCAGGTAGGTATCGGCGTCGGTTTCAAACAGGTTCGGCTGGGCGACCCGGCCTTCGCTGTCATTGCTGACCAGCGCGCGGACGGCGTTGCGCCCGGTGAAACGTTCCTTGCCGTCACGGTAGGCTTGGGCGATGCCATCGGTCAGCATGACCTGCGGGCCGACCTGCTCAAGCGCCTCTTTCGCGGCGGCGACGAATGCGTCGCCTTCGGCCCCCTTGGCCACGATTGCGATGCCGGGGTTGGTGCAGAACTGCCCCGCGCCCATGGTCAGCGACCCGGCCCAGCCCGCGCCAATCTCAGCGCCGCGGTTGCGGGCAGCCTCGGCCAGAACGAACATCGGGTTCACCGACCCCAACTCGCCAAAGAAGGGGATTGGTTCGGGGCGTTGGGCGCAAAGATCAAAGAGCGCGCGCCCCCCGCCGAGCGATCCGGTAAAGCCCACGGCCTTAATGAGCGGGTGCTGCACCAGCGTCTGGCCCACCTCGCGGCTGTTGGCGTGGATCAGAGAGAAGACGCCGGGGTGGATGTCGCATTTCTGGATCGCCGCGTGGATCGCTTCGGCGACGATCTCACCCGTGCCGGGGTGGGCGGAGTGGCCCTTGACCACGACCGGGCAGCCCGCCGCCAGCGCCGCGGCGGTGTCGCCGCCCGCGGTGGAGAAGGCCAGCGGGAAGTTCGACGCGCCAAAGACCGCGACCGGCCCGATGGGGCGCTGGATCATGCGGATATCGGGGCGCGGCATCGGCTGGCGCTCGGGCAGGGCGCCGTCAACGCGGCGGTCCAGATGCGCGCCTTCGCGGATATGATCGGCAAAGAGGCGCAACTGCCCGGTTGTCCGCCCCCGCTCGCCCTGAAGGCGGGCTTCGGGCAGGCCGGATTCGCGGGTGCCGATCTCGGTGATGGTCTCGGCCCGGGCCTCCATCTCATCCGCGATGGTGTCGAGGAAGGCGGCGCGGGTCTCGCGGCTGGCATAGGCGTAGGACCAAAAGGCCTCCGCCGCCGCCCGGCAGGCGCGGTCCACATGCGCCGGGGTGCCGCTTTGGAATTGGTCGCTGTCGCCGGTGGCGGGGGAATTGGCGAAGGTCTCTCCGCCGCCGACCCATTCGCCGGCGATCAGATGTTTGCCGTGGGGGTGAAATCTCTTGCTGTCCGCGGTCATGATCAATCCTTATGGGTTTGCTGTGTCAAAGTGGGGGAGGGCTGCGCCATGGTCTGCACCAGCGCATCCATCTGCCGCGTGAGCAGCCAAGCGTCGCCCGCGATGGCGACGAATTCGATACCCTCGTCGAAATACCGTTGCGCAAGATCGGCACCATAGCCGAGGATGCCCGCAGGCAGCCCGGCGGCATGGATCGCCGCGACCGCTTCGCGGATTTTCTCTTGGACATCGGGGTGCATCGGGTTGCCGGTATGGCCCATCGCGGAGGAGAGATCCCCCGGTCCGATAAAGATCGCATCGACCCCCGGCACGGCGGCGATGGCGGGGATTTCGGCCACCGCTTCGGAGGTTTCGACCTGCACGATCACGCATTGCGCCTCTGCATAGGTGCTCAGGTAATCGGTTTGCCGCGCGTAGTCATTGGCGCGGATCGTGGCCGAGATGCCGCGCAGCCCTTCGGGCGGGTAACGGGTCCATGATACGGCTTGGCGTGCGGCCTCGGCCGTCTGGATCATCGGAAACATCAGGTTGCGCACGCCGATATCCAGCAGCCGCTTGGTCATCGTCTGGTCCGAGGATGGCATGCGCACGATCATCTGCGCATCGGGATTGGCGCTGCCTGCCGCGCGCAGATGGTCGGTGATTTGGCTCAGGTCGTTGGGCGCATGCTCCATATCGAGCAGCAGCCAGTCGATGCCGCTGCCTGCCGCAATCTCTGTCACTGTGGGAGAGCAGAGCGAGAGCCAAAAGCCCGACAGGCGGCTGCCGGGGTGGAGCGTGTGTTTCAGTGGTTTTCCCGACATTTTCGCGGCTCCTCCCTCAAATGGTATCGACAATTGGGGTGATACGGTAATATATCAGTTCGGGCAAGATGTGTTTTCCAACCTTTTTGCGATGATGTTTTAGCTGGCGAGGAATCCATGACCGAGACCAAGAAAACCGCCGATCAGCTGCGCAGCGCGCGCTGGTTCGCCCCCGACGATCTGCGCAGCTTTGGCCATCGGTCGCGTATGATGCAGATGGGGCTCGGCCCCGAGGATTGGGAGGGCCGCCCGGTGATCGGCATCCTGAACACTTGGTCCGAGATGAACCCCTGCCACCTTCATTTCCGCGACCGCGCGGAGGACGTGAAGAAGGGAATCGCGCAGGCCGGGGGGCTGGGGCTTGAGATCCCGACGATCTCGATCGACGAGAGTTTCACCAAGCCGACTTCGATGCTCTACCGCAATATGATCGCGATGGAGACCGAAGAGACGATCCGCTCGCATCCGCTTGACGGAGTAGTCCTCATGGGCGGCTGTGACAAATCCACGCCGGGGCTGACCATGGGCGCGATCAGCGCGGGCGTGCCGTTCATCTTCTTGCCCGCAGGCCCGATGCTGCGCGGCAATTACGCGGGCCGGGCGCTTGGCTCTGGCTCGGACGCCTGGAAGTTCTGGGACGAGCGCCGCGCGGGCACGATCTCGGCCGAGGAATGGGTCGGCGTCGAAGGCGGCATCGCGCGGTCCTACGGCCATTGCATGACGATGGGCACCGCCTCCACCATGACCGCGATTGCCGAGGCGATGGGGCTGACCCTGCCGGGGGCGACCTCGATTCCCGCTGCGGATGCGGGGCACAAACGGATGAGCGCCTCTTGTGGGCGGCGCATCGTCGATATGGTTTGGGAAGACCTGACGCCGGACAAGATCATCACCCCCGCCGCCGTGCAGAACGCGGCGACCGTGGCGATGGCGACGGGCTGTTCGACCAATGCGGTGGTGCACCTGCTTGCAATGGCACGCCGCGCCGGGGTGGCGCTGGAGTTGAGCGATCTCGACGCTCTGGGCCGCAGCACGCCGCTGATCGCCAATATCCGCCCCTTGGGCAGCAGCGAATATCTGATGGAGGATTTCTATTTCGCGGGCGGGCTGCGGGCGCTGATGGACCAGTTGGGCGACAAGCTCGACCGGTCGGCCATCACCTGCACCGGCAAACCGCTGGAGGAGGGGATCGCGAATGCGCCTGTCTATAATAACGACGTGATCCGGCCCCTGTCGAACCCGGTCTATAAGGAAGGCTCGCTTGCCGTGCTCAAGGGCAACCTTTGCCCCAATGGCGCGGTGATCAAACCGGCGGCCTGCGATCCGAAGTTTCACCACCACGAAGGCCCGGCGCTGGTCTTTGACAGCTACCCCGAGATGAAGGCCGCCATCGACGACGAAAACCTCGATGTGACGCCCGACCATGTGCTGGTGCTGCGCAACGCAGGTCCGCAGGGCGGGCCGGGGATGCCGGAATGGGGGATGCTGCCGATGCCCAAGGCGCTGCTGAAACAGGGGCACCGCGACATGTTGCGGATCTCGGATGCGCGGATGTCGGGCACCTCTTACGGCGCTTGCATCCTTCATGTCGCACCTGAATCTTTCGTGGGCGGGCCGCTGGCGTTGCTGAAGACGGGCGACATCGTGCGGATGGATCTTGAGGCGCGGACCCTCGACATGCTGGTGGATGAGGACGAACTCGCCGCCCGCCGCGCCGCGTGGCAGGCGCCCGAGCCGCGGTTCGAGCGGGGCTGGGGCTACATGTTCCAGCGCCATGTGGGGCAGGCCAATCAGGGTTGCGACTTTGACTATCTCACCGCGGCCTTTGGCCAAGCGGCGGGTGAACCGGATATTTTTTGAGAGGGCGGGCAATGACACATAATCTATCCAAAGCGCTCACTGGCATCTCGGGCATCCTCGTGACGCCCTATGACGAGGCTGGAGAGATCGCGCCGGGCAAGCTGGCGCCGATCATTGACCGCGCCCTCGCTGCCGGGGTGCATATCCCGGTGGTGAACGGCAATACCGGCGAATATTACGCGCTGACCAATGATGAGGCCTGCACCATGGTGCGCGAGGTGGCGCAGATGGTCGACGGGCGCGCGCCCTTGCTTGCGGGTGTCGGGCGCGGCATTCGCGATGCCTGCGCGCTGGCCAAGGCAAGCGCCGAGGCGGGGGCGGATGCGCTGATGATCCACCAACCGCCCGATCCCTTCGTCTCGCCGCGTGGCACGGTCGATTATGTGCGCGCGGTGCGGGATGCCTCGGGCGGGCTGCCGGTGATGCTGTACCTGCGCAATGATGCGATGGGGCCCGAGGGCATCGCGCGTCTGTGCGAAGTCGAGGGGGTGAAGGGCGTCAAATGGGCCACGCCGAACCCCTTGAACCTTGCCCGCGCGATTGAAGCTGCGCCGAAAGACATCGTCTGGGTCGGCGGTCTGGCCGAGGTCTGGGCGCCGCCGCTCTATGCCGTGGGGGCGCGGGGCTTCACCTCGGGTCTTATCAACGTCTGGCCCGAGCGGTCGGTCGCCATCCACGCGGCACTCGACGCGGGCGACTACGGCGAAGCGAACCGTCTCATCGCGGGGATGCGCGCCTTTGAGGACATCCGCGCGGAAGAGCAAAATGGCACCAATGTCACCGGCGTCAAAGCCGCCCTCATGGCCATCGGACAGGATTGCGGCCCCACGCGCCCGCCTTCCGCATGGCCATTGACGGAGAAACAGCAGGCGGTGCTGGATCAATTCGTGAAAGACAACCAACTGAAGGGAGAGGCCGCATGAGCCCCGAACTACGCGAGAAACTGCAAGCGGTCTCGGTCGCGACACTGGCGACGGCGCTGTACAAACGCGGGCTGCGCAATCAGGTGGTACAGGGCGTCGGCCCGGTGGCCGCGAAGGGGCGCAACATGGTCGGCCCCGCCTTTACCCTGCGCTATATGCCCGCCCGCGAAGACCGCAACCAACTGGTCGAATTCCGCAACCCCGAGCATCCGCAGCGCGTCGCGATCGAGACCTGCCCCGAGGGCCATGTGTTGGTGATGGACAGCCGCAAGGATGCCCGCGCCGCCAGCGCCGGTGACATCCTGATCACCCGGCTGATGATGCGCGGCGCGGCGGGCGTGGTGACTGATGGCGGTTTGCGCGATGCGGCGACCATCGGCGCTCTGGAAATCCCCGCCTATCACGCGCGCCCCTCCAGCCCCACAAACCTGACGCTGCATGAGGCGATCGAGATCAACTGCCCCGTGGGCTGCGGCGATGCCCCGGTCTTTCCCGGAGATATCGTGGTGGGCGACGACGACTGCGTGATCATCATCCCCGCGGATATCGCCAAAGAGGTGGCCGAAGAGGCCGTCGAGATGACCGCCTATGAGGATTTCGTGATCGAGCAGGTCAAGGACGGCGCGGGGATCATCGGGCTCTACCCCGGCACCCAGCAAGAGAACCTCGATAAGTTCGACGCGTGGCGCAAGGCCAACAACCGCTGAGTCAGGGCTTTTCCGGGGTGAAATACTCCGGGAAAGCCGCCCGTTTCTCGGTCATCCGGTCGACGGTGCGTTGCAGGTGCACGCGCAGCGCCTCCATCGCCGCAGGCGCATCGCCCGCTTCGATCCCGTCGAGGATGCGACTGTGCCCGCCGATCACGTCCTTGTTATTCAGAATGTGCCCCGCCTCGTCAATGTCGTCCAGATGCAGGCGGCGCAGGCGTTCCAGATGGCCTGCATGGCTGCGCATGATGCGCTGGCTTTGCACATGGCCCGCCGCCACGAAGAGGGTCTGGTGAAACACTTCGTCCAACTCCTGAAAGGTCGGCACATCGCCGGGCTGGTCCGAAATGCTGCTTTGCAAAGCGACGATGCTGCGCAGTCGGGTCAGGGCCTCGGGCGCGATTTCGGCGGCCAAACGGCGCACGACTTCGGTCTCAAGCGCGATGCGCATGAACTGCGCCTCTCGGATCGCCGACATGTCGATCGGCGTGACCAACGTGCGCGATTGTGGGTAGATCTTGACCAGCCCCTCTTTCGCCAGCTGTTGCAGCGCATCGCGCAGCGGCGTCAGGCTGACGCCATGGGTTTCGGCCAGTTCGGCGCGCAAAAGCGGCGTGCCGGGCGGCAGGTCGAGCCTCACGATCTGATCGCGCAGCGTGGCGTAGACCCCGCGCCCCGTCGGCCCGCCCTCGAACAGTCCCAAGTCGGCCCCACCGCCAAGGATGCTTTTGGCAAGGGTCTGTGCGCTCTGCGCGGCGGGTTTCTTCGATGAGGTCATGCGGGCTCTTCCATAGCTGTTAAATCTAATATATCAGTTAATGACATCTTACCGAAGCGGTTTTTTCGACACCCAAGGGAGGGGGAGCATCCGATGGACAGCCAGACCATGCAAGAGGACAGAGACGCAAAGGTGATGTTGCTGTCACCGACGGATAACGTGGTCGTGGCAACCGCGGCGGTTCCCCGTGGCGCGGTATTGCCGCAAGACGGGTCGCGTGCCAACCACGATACGCCCCAAGGTCACAAGATCGCGATCCGCCCGATCCAGCGCGGCGCACCGATCCTGAAATTCGACACGGTGATCGGCTATGCGGCAGAAGAGATCGCCGCAGGCGACTGGTTGCACAGCCATAACATCAAGTTCGACGCGGTCGACAAAGACTATGCCTTTGCCCGCGATTACACCCCCACCGAGTTGCTGCCACCGCAAGAGCGCGCCCAGTTCATGGGCATCCGCCGCGCGAATGGCCGGGTGGGCACGCGCAACTATATCGGGCTTTTCGTCACGGTGAATTGCTCGGCCACCGTGGCGCGCAAAATCGCCAATTACTTTGACGAAGAGCGGATGGAGGCATGGGAGAATGTCGACGGGGTGATCCCCTTTATCCACGAATCCGGTTGCGGGATGGAGCTCACGGGTGAGCCGATGGACTTGCTGCGCCGCACGCTCTCGGGCTATATCCGCCACCCCAATCTGGCCGGCGCCGTGGTCTTGTCGCTGGGTTGCGAGCGCAACAACCTCGCCCAGTTCTTTGAAGAGGAGGGGCTGGCCGAAGGCAAGATGCTGCGCTGCGTTACCATGCAGCATGTCGGCGGCACGGCCCGCGCCATCGCCGAAGGCAAGGAGGCGGTGCGCGAGATGTTGGATCAGGCCAATGCCGTGCAGCGTGAGCCCTGTTCGGCGGAACATATCACCATCGGGATGCAATGCGGCGGGTCGGACGGGCTTTCGGGGCTTTCGGCCAACCCCGGCCTTGGCATGGCGGCGGATATCCTTGTGCGCAACGGCGGTACGGCGATCCTGTCGGAAACGCCCGAGATTTTTGGCGTCGAACACCTGCTGACCCGCCGCGCCCGTAGCGAGGAGGTGGGCCGCAAACTGGTCGAACGCATGGATTGGTGGTTGGACTATACCAAGGGCCGCGACACGCAGATCAACGGCGTGGTCAGCCCCGGCAATCAGGCGGGTGGGCTGGCGAATGTGCTGGAAAAATCGCTCGGCGGGGCCAAGAAAAGCGGCAGCACGGGGCTGATGGAGGTCTACCGCTATGCCGAACCCGTGACGCAAAAGGGGCTGGTCTTCATGGATACGCCCGGCTTCGATCCCGTCTCGGCCACCGGGCAGATCGCGGGGGGTGCAAACCTGATCTGCTTTACCACCGGGCGCGGGTCTTGCTTTGGCTCCTACCCCTCGCCGACGATCAAACTCGCCTCCAACACGCCGATGTTCACCAAGATGCAGGATGACATGGACATCAACTGCGGCACCGTGATCGACGGCGAGCAGAGTCTAGAAGAACTGGGCCAAGCGATCTTCGAGCGCATCCTCGCCATCGCCTCGGGGGAGCCGAGCAAATCCGAAGCGCTCGGCGTGGGCGAAGAGGAATTCGCGCCTTGGCCGATTGGGGTCACGGGGTAACGATGTCGAAGGGGACAGCGCAGATGAAACCGAACTATGTAAAACTGGTCGAGGATACGCCGCTGCCGCGCATGGCGCTTTGCCGTCAGACCTTTGCCGCGACCCGCATCGACGACCCGCGCGCCGCCGTGGCAGAGGCGATGCAGGCCGATTGCGCGGGCAAGATCAAGCCGGGCATGTCCATCGCGATCACCGCAGGCAGCCGCGGGCTGGCGAAGCTGCCGGAACTGCTGGCCGCCATCGTGGCCGAGGTCCGCGCGCGCGGGGCGCATCCCTTCGTCGTGCCCGCCATGGGCAGCCACGGCGGCGCCACCGCAGAGGGGCAGACCGCGCTTCTGGCGAAACTGGGCGTGACCGAAGAGAGCCTTGGTTGCGAAATCCGCTCTTCGATGGAAACCGATGAGATCGGCGTGCTCGATAACGGCATGTCGGTGAGGATGGACCGCCACGCCAATGCCGCCGATGGGATCATCCTGTTCAACCGGATCAAGCCGCATACCTCTTTCCGCGCGCCGAACGAAAGCGGGCTGGCCAAGATGCTCTCGATCGGGTTGGGCAAGCAATCGGGGGCCGAGACTTGCCATTCGCGCGGGATTGATAACGTCGGCATCTTCGTGGCCAAAATGGCGCGGATGAAGCTGGCACGCTGCAAGGTGCTGTTTGGCATCGGCACGATTGAGAATGCCTATGACGAACTCTCGCAGGTGGTCGCGCTCGACAGTGACGGGATGCTGGAGGCCGAAGCGCCCTATCTGCAAGACGCGATGCGCAACATGCCCCGCCTGCCGCTTGGGCCGCTGGATGCGCCTTCGGCTTCGGGCGATCTGGACGTGCTGGTGGTGGATGAGATCGGCAAGGAGTTCTCCGGCACCGGGATGGACCCCAATATCACCCATCGCTTTTCGAGCGAGAAGATGCAGGTGCATCTGCATATCTCACGGCTGGTGGCGCTTGGCCTTTCACCGCGCAGCAACGGCAATGGCAACGGCGCGGCCCGGGCGGATGTGATCACGCAGCGGTTGGAGCAGGATTTCGACCGCGAGGCGGTCTATGCCAATGCCATCACCTCGCAGGTTTTGAAACAAGCGAAAATCCCGATGGTCATGCCCTGCGACCGCACCGCGATTCAGACGGCGGTCAAGACCTGCGGGGCCGAGGGTATCACCAAGGTTCGGCTGCTGCGCATCCCCAATACGCTGAAACTCGAGTATCTTTATGCCTCCGAGGCGCTGTTGCCAGAACTGCGCGACCGTCCGGGGCTTGAGGTGGTGGGCGATCTGCAAGAAATGCAGTTCGACGACGGCCTGCTGCGCAACCCTTGGCCGGAGGGGCATTGATGCGGGGGCAGGGGCTTCATCTACACCTCGACCCCGTAGGCGGGGCGGCGGGGGATATGTTCATCGCGGCAATGCTGCATGCCTTCCCCGATCTGGCCGAGCGCGCCTTGGCCGATGTCGCCGCCGTGCTCCCCGCCGAAGTGGGCCATGCGGAACTGAGCGAACATGTCGCCTCGGGCATTACCTCGCGGCGGTTTGAACTGGTGCTGACAGCACCCGACGCCGGCAGGCGGCACGGGGCCGAGACGACCTATCGCGCCATGCGTGACTTGCTAGAGAACGCGCCGCTGTACGAGGGCACGGCGGAGGCCGCCTGCGCGATCCTCCACCGGATTGCCGAGGCCGAAGCGCAGGTGCATGACATCCCTATCGACCGGGTGCATTTTCACGAGATCGCGGATTGGGACGCGCTGATGGATGTGACCGCCGCGGGCAGCATCTGCGCCGCGTTGGCGGGGGCGACCGTCTCGCTCGCGCCGCTGCCTCTTGGCGGCGGGCTGGTCGAGACGGCGCATGGCAAACTGCCGGTGCCCGCGCCCGCCACGGCGCTGATCTTGCAAGGCTATGACTGGCATGACGACGGTGTGCCGGGCGAGCGGGTGACACCCACGGGGGCCGCGATCCTTGCCCATCTCACCGGCGGTGGCCCCATCGCCAGCCGCCCACCGGGGCGGCTGCGCTGTACTGGCTCGGGCGCGGGGATGCGGGTGATGAAAGGGCTGCCGAATATCCTGCGGGTCAGCGTCTTTGACACCGCCAAGGCTGGCATCGCGCAGGACAGTCTTGTGCAATTCGCCTGCGATATCGATGACATGACGGGCGAAGAACTGGGCGCGGCGGTGGACCGGCTGCGCGCCATGGTGGGTGTGGTCGATCTCATGATGCTCAGCGGGCAGGGCAAGAAATCCCGCCCCGTCACGCGGCTGGAATTGCTGGTGCAGCCGCAAGAGGCTGAGGCGGTCGCGGCGCGGGTCTTTGATCTGACCTCGACCCTCGGCCTCCGCCGCACTTTGGTCGACCGGTTGATCCTCCCCCGGGAAAACGATGACAGCGGCCCGCTTCGGCGCAAACGTGCGATGCGCCCGGCCGGGCATGAGACGATCAAGGTCGAAAGCGACGATCTGGCCGAGGCCGAGACCCTGCACGCCCGCCGCAGCCGCGCCCGCGCGGCGGAGGGGTAGGGTGGGTCGGTGATCTAACTTGCTTATCACCGGCGCGCGTGTGAAAACCCTCTGACGTCAGTTCAGGGGGCCGCATGAAAACGCCACTCACCGCCACGCTGCGCCAATATGAGGTCTTCGTTGCCATCGCGGAAACGCTGCATTTCGGTCAAGCGGCAACCGCGCTCGGCGTGGCGCAACCGGCGCTGACGCAACAGCTGAAACATCTCGAAACCGCCTTTGGCGGTGAGCTTCTCTTTGACCGCAACCGCCGCCGGGTGATGCTGACCGACTTCGGCAAGGCGCTGCTGCCCGAGGCCCGCGCGCTGCTGCAACAGGCCCGCCGGGTGGAAGCGCTGGCCGAAGCGGCGCGCAGCGGCCAGCGCGGGCGGATCGAATTGGCCTATGTCGGCTCGGCCTCCTACGCGGGGATTCTCGGGCGGCTCCTGCGCGAATTGCGCGCGGGCGCGGCAGAGGTGGATCTGATCCTGCGGGAGTTGGATATGGACCTGCAAATCGCCGAGATCGTGGCGGGCAGGCTCGACGCGGGCTTCGTGCGGCTGCCGCTTTCCGGCGTGCCGGAGGATTTGGCCACCCGCACGGTTCATACCGAGGATATCCTGCTGGCCGTGCCGCCTGACCATCGCCTTGCCGAGGTGCCTTCGGTCGCCATGGCGGCGCTGCGCGAGGAGAGTTTCATCTTCAGCCACCTTGGCCCCGACATGGGCTTTGCCGCCTGCGCCTATCAACTCTGCGCCGATGCCGGTTTCGCCCCCCGCGTGGCCCATCGTGCGCCGCAGTTCACCGCCATCGTGAATTTCGTCTCGGCGGGTCTGGGGGTGGCATTCGTCCCCGCCTCCGCCGCGCGGATGAAGGATGCGGGCGTGTCCTTCCTGCCAATCCGCGACGCCAAGGTGCAAAGCCGGATCGGGCTGGCCTATCTGCGCGATGCGCGCAATCCGGTCCTGCGTCGGCTGCTTGCGGCCCTCGCGCCCGGGGGCTGATTACCCGACCGCCGTGCCGCCACAGACAAAGACCGTCTGCCCGGTGATAAAGCTGCTGCGCGGATCGGCAAAGAAGGACACCGCCTGCGCCACATCTTGCGGCGTTCCCATCCGGCCAACCGGCACCGCATCGACGATGGCACGGGTTTCCGGCGCGTCTTCGGGGTTGTTCTCCCAAAAGGCGGTGGTGGCGATGGGGCCGGGGGCGACGCAGTTCACGGTGATCCCGTCACGCGCCAGTTCCAGCGCCCAAGTCCGCGCCATCGACTGGATCGCGCCCTTGGTCGCGGAATAGAGCGTACGGTCGATCTTGCCCTTGGTCACGCGGCTGGTGTTCATCACGATCCGGCCACCGCCCCCCGCGCGCATGCCCGGCACGACCAGTTTCGCCGCCAGAATGCTGGGCCGCAGGTTCAGATGCATGATGGGGTCGAAATCGTCGAGGGCGACAGCGTCGAAAGATGCGGGTTTCACGATGCCGACGTTATTGACCAGACAGGTGACCGGCCCTTGCGCGAGGATCTGTTGGAGCGCCGCCGTGGTCGCCGCGATGTCCGTCAGATCCACCCGCTCCGCATCCGCCCGAAGCGCGGGGTCTTCGGGCTCTTCGATATCCAACACAAAAACACGCCAACCGTCCTCGCGCAGCCTGCGCGCGATGCCAAGGCCGATGTTGCGCGCGCCGCCGGTGACGAGCGCATGGCGCGGAGAGAGGTCTTGGGTCACGGGGCGGCATCCTTTTTTCTATTCGCTGTTTACTTATCACCGTGCACTGGTGATAAGTAAACAGCTGATATCCGGGAGGGGGATCATATGGCCAAAGGCATCATCATCGTGGGGGCGGGCACGATGGGCCAATCCATCGGCAGGCTCTTTGGTCAGCACGGTTGGACGGTCCAAGCGGTCGACCCGACCAAGGCCGCGCGGGAGGCATTTTTGGCCACGGTTCCGGGGGCGACCGCCTGCGCCGCGTTGGAGGAGGCAGGGCAGGCCGATCTCGCATTGGAATGCGTGCCGGAAGACCTCGCGCTCAAGCGCCACGTCCTTGCCGCTTTGGAGGGGGCCGTGCCGGAGGGCGCGCCGATCTTGTCGAACACCTCTGGCCTGAGGTTGGAAGAGATGACGGCGGATATGGCCCGGCCCGAACGCGCCGTGATCACGCATTTCTTCAACCCCGGCGATGTGATCCCCGCCGTCGAAGTCGTCGCCAGCCCGGACGCGCCCGAGGGGCTTTGCGCCGAGGTCATGACCCTGCTGCGCGGGTTGGACCGGCGGCCCGTGCGGCTGGATCACGCGCCGCCCGGTTTCGTGGCCAATCGCATTCAACATGCCATCATGCGCGAATGCCTGCATCTGGTGGACCAAGGGGTTGCCAGCCCGGCGGAGATCGACGAGATCGTGCAATGGTCCGTCGGCGTGCGCATGGCGCTTTCCGGCCCCTTCCGCCAGCGCGACCTGAACGGGCTGGGCACCCATCTGAGCATCGCCGAATACCTCTACCCGGACCTTTGCGACCGGCATGATCCCTCTCCCAGCCTCACCGCTTTGGTCGAGCGGGGGCATCTTGGCAAACGCAGCGGCAAGGGTTTCTACGACTGGCCCGAGGAAGGCGATAGCACGGCGGCGGAAGCCGCGCTGCGCCATGTCATCGCCCTTGCCCGCGACAGCGCCGATTGATTTTCCAGAAAGCCGAGGACACCCATGACCGATAACCCAGCCATCATCTGCGTGGCCATCACCGGATCGCTGCCGACCAAGGCCGACAACCCGGTGGTGCCGATCGACATCAGCGAACAGATCGAAAGCACCCATGCCGCCTTTGAGGCCGGGGCGACGATCTGCCATGCCCATGTGCGCACCGCCGATGGCACCCCCACGGCGGACTCCGACCGTTTTGCGCGGCTGCAAGAGGGGCTGCGTGACCACTGCCCCGGCATGATCGTGCAATTCTCTACCGGCGGGCGTTCGGGCGCGGGGCGGAACCGGGGCGGGATGCTGCCGCTGCGGCCCGACATGGCCTCGCTTTCGGTGGGCTCGAACAACTTTCCCAACCGCGTCTATGAGAACCCGCCCGAGCTTGTCGATTGGCTGGCAGGCGAGATGATGACCTATAGCGTGCTGCCCGAGATCGAGGTCTTTGATCTCAGCCACATTCTACAGGCCAAGGCGATGGCCGAGGCGGGCAAGATCCCGGCACGGCCCTATATCCAATTCGTCATGGGCGTGAAAAACGCCATGCCAGCGGATCGGGAGGTTTTTGATTTCTATATCAAAACCGTCAAACGGCTGTTCGGCGATATCCCTTGGTGCGCCGCCGGGATCGGGCGGCATCAGGCCGAGCTGAACGCGTGGTGCGCCGCCGCGGGGGGCCATCTGCGCACGGGGCTGGAGGATAATATCCGGCTGGACAAACAGACCCTCGCCCCCTCCAATGCCGCCCTCGTGACCCGCGCGGCCGAGATTTGCGCCCAAGCCGGTCGCCCCGTCGCCACCCCGCAGCAGGCGCGTGAGATCCTGGGGCTGGCCTAACGGCCTCGGGGCCGCCGTCATAGATTAAGGAGATTAAGATGAAGAAACTGACAGTTGCCTTCGCCACCTTTGCCGCACCGTTGGCGGCGCATGAGGGCGCGCATGTGCATCCCCATGGCACCGATCCCTTTTGGGCGGTGGCGATGCTGTCGCTGGCGATCGTGATCCTTGCCGCGGCGGTGCTGCGCCGCAAGTAAGGCGTCAGCGCCGATCAGCCACCAAAGCCGCGCGATCCGCCCGCCCGGCCAAAGCCGCCGCGCGACGCGGCGGTGGCGCGGGTCATCGGGGTTTTGCCGATGGTGGTGCTGGGGCGGGTGAATTGCGAGGTGCTGAGCTTGGCCGCGCCGCGATTGGTCGAATAGGTGCTGGAGCGCGCGGCGTTGGTGAAGCGTCCATCGGAGGTTTTGTAAAGCGGCTGTGCCGCCGCCATGCCGGCGCGGTTGCTCATCATATTGCCGATCAGATAGCCCGCCAGCAGGGGCATAAATATGCCACCCGATCCGCCTTGGGTCGCCGCCTCTTCCGAGCCGCAGGCGCCAGCGCCATGCTGCTCTTCGCAGACCTCAAGACTGTCGTAGCGCGGGGCGGATTCCACATGGAGGGTTTGCGCCGCGTCAAAGGCGGTTTCGCATTCCTGCTCGCTGTACATCCCGCCACGGGCGGCATCGGCAAGACAGCTTTGCAGGTCGGGGAAGGCGGCGGCGTCGACCTTTTCCTCCTCGCAGCCAGCAAGGGTGAAGGCGGCGGCGCCGACGATGGCGATGGAAACCCGTTTCGAGCGTTTGGTCATGATGGTCGTCTTTCTGCCAAGAGGCGGCGGAGCGGTGGGCTATGCCAGAATGTAGTGCGGTTTGAAGCGTGACAAATCCTGCGTGATGCGCGATCGGTCTTCGCGGATGCCGATGCCCGCGCAGGTCTCGCCCACGATCCAAGAGCCGATCACCGGGCGGAAGCCGTCGAAGGTGGGCAGCGGGGCATAGGCCTGCAGGATGCGCGGATGTTCGGCGTAGTGGGCGTTTTGCGACTGTTCGATCACCTTGCCGGACTGGTGGATCGTGACCGACGCCCCCTCGCGCGAGAGGATCGGCTTGCGCACATGCGCCTCGGCCAGTTCCGCCGCCGCCCGGTCAAAGGCGTCGGCGCAGGCGGGGGCGGCAGGGCCGCGCCCGGCAAGTGCCTCGGCGACATCGGCCTCGAAAAACGCGGGCAGCAGATTGGGGTGGCCTTCGAACATCTGCCATAGCACGGGCAGAAGGCCCTTGTTTGACAAAAGCGCTTTCCACGCAGGCTCCAGAAACAGGCAGCCCGAGCCTTGGATATGGGCGGCGTAGTCGTCGCGCAGCAGGTCTTCCCAAGGGTAGAGTTTGAACAGGACGGCAATGCGGCGGTCCTGATCGTCAAGGAAATGGCCATCGTCGCTCAGCCCGATCTTGTCGAGATCGCAGTAATGCGCGCCCAGCCCCGCCTCGCGTGCGGCCCAGCCCATGGCTTCGACGGTGCCGTAGTCTTCGGGATTGTCGGCCACGGCGGTGAAATGCAGATCGCTGTCCTGCTCGAAGACATCGCCAAAACGGGCGACCAGCGCCTCATGGATGCCGTTGAACTGATCCGCGCCCGCAGGCAATACGCCCGCTTTCAACTGGTCTTCAAGCCACTGCCACTGAAAGGCCGCGCTTTCGTAGAGCGAGGTCGGTGTGTCGGCGTTATATTCCAACAGCTTGGCCGGGCGCGTGCCGTCATAGGCCAGATCGAAACGGCCATAGATCTCAGGGTCGCCCCGGCGCCAGCTTTCGGCCACGCGGTCACGGTGGGCCTCTGGAATGGCAAGCCGGGTCATCAGCTCTTCGCTGGCGATGATCTCGGCCACGGCCTCGCGGCACATGGCGTGAAGCTCGGTCGAAGGGTCTTCGATGTCATCCTCGATCTGGGTGAGCGAGAACGCATAGGCCGAGGTTTCGTCCCAATAGGGTTCGCCGTGCATATCGGCAAAGGTAAAGCCGACCTCTTGCGCATGGGCGCGCCAGTCGGGTCTTTCGGGCAATGTAATCTTTTGCAACGGTTCGCTCCCCCGGTTTCGCCCTCGCTTCTAATCGGCTTTGGGGCGAGCGGCCAGAGGGGGGCGGCGGTTGGGCGCGTCAATGTGAACTCACGCTGAAGTGCAGTTCCTGATATGTCGCTTTACTCCAACCGGTTCTGTATTTCCATCAGGTTGCTTTCAAAGACCTCAGCGGGCGTCCGGTAGCCAAGGCACTTGCGCGGCGTTGCGTTGAGGCGGTGGCAAATCGACTTCAAATATCGATTTGTCAGCGCCGTCGGTGCGGTTGATCTTGGCAGGTATCGACGCAGCCTATTGTTCGTATTTTCAACAGTGCCTTTCTGATAGGGCGCTTGCGGGTCACAGAACCAGGCATCCGCTCCGATCTCGGCCTTGAGATATTTCCAGGCCGAGAACTCGGTGCAGCGGTCGAAGGTGATCGACTGGCGCGCGTCGGCGGGCAGGGGAACCAGCCCGTTTATCAGGGACTCCATGATCGGTTTGGATTGGCGATCTTCATTACGCATCACGACGGCATAGCGGCTGACGCGCTCCACCAGTGACGTCACGTTTACCTTCCC
>NZ_JBIFFV010000024.1:0-1477 GCF_043557345.1 Sulfitobacter sp. 1A12157 | reverse complement strand
TGAACTGGCCCCCATTTCGACCGGACACCTTGGACTGACCAAGGAGATGGGGTGGTTGCCGTCCTCCCCAAACGGCATCGTGTTGTGCCAAAATTGTGGCTGGCACAGCGCCAGAATAGAGAGGATGGCGACATGAAGGATACAATGATCGGGATTGACCTGGCGAAGAATGCTTTCCAGGTTCACGTGGCATCGATGACAGGCCATGTGAAGTGCCGGAAGAAACTGTCACGTGGACAATTCTTCCGATTCATCACGGAGCAACCGCCAGCACTTGTAATAATAGAAGCTTGCGGGAGTGCCCATTACTGGGCCCGCGAACTAGCCAAAGCGGGCCATGATGTAAAACTGATTGCACCGCAATATGTACGACCCTTTGTCAAACGCCAAAAGAACGATGCTGCAGATGCGGAAGCAATTGTTATTGCTGCGCGCCAGCCAGAGATGCGTTTTGTGCAGCCTAAGACTTCCGAGCAGCAAGCACGGGCTGCCCTGTTCCGAGCACGCGAACGTGTGGTTCGTCAGAGGACGGAATTGGTAAACGCGCTTCGATCGATGCTTTACGAATACGGTCAAGTCATTCCACTCGGTATTGGTCGCATCAAGCAGATCAAGGCCGTGATCGAAGGGGACGAGATCGACCTCCCCGAGCTTGTTCGGGAAGAGTGCCACGATTTGTTAGCTCAGATTGGTGAGCAGACGGCGCGAATTGAGAAGAAAACGAAGAGGCTTACGGAATTATCCCGACATAGTAAGTCCGCGCGGCGGCTTCAGACTATGCCAGGCGTAGGTCCGGTGACTGCGTTGGCTATTGAAGCCTTCGCGCCAGCTATGGAGAACTTCCGCTGTGGTCGCGATTTTGCGGCCTGGCTTGGGCTCGTTCCCCGGCAATTTTCGTCTGGTGGTAGAGAAAGGCTAGGCCGGGTATCAAAAGCTGGTCAGGCTGATATCCGAAGGCTGCTAATCATCGGCGCGATGGCTTGTGTGAATTGGGCTAGCCGTAAGCCGCCTAAGTCGGGATCATGGTTGGCGCGCATACTGTCAAGGAAGCCACGGATGTTGGTGGCAGTCGCGCTGGCGAACAAGATGGCGCGAACGATCTGGGCTATGCTGATCAAAAACGAAGATTATCGAGATCCGGCCTTGGCTGCGGCTATGTGACATGCCGACGAACTAAAAGCCAAGCCCGGCAAGGAGGTGTGAGAAGTCGATGACCTGAATGGGCGCATGATCGAACAGATCCGGATTGTGGAAACCAGTTTAAGCCAAGGAGCGTCAAGCTCGCCAAGGAGATTTGGACCCAATCCGCGGATCACCATACCGGCCCGCGGCTCTGACCAAAGCAAAGCCGCAAATTTGAGGCCTGACACAAGACCGAACTCGATCACACGTTTAAAAGTCAGAATGCCTCTTGCACTACGGACGGCAACCACACAAGGCTTAAGGATAGCCTTAAGCACGTGCTTATGTCTGAGAT
>NZ_JBIFFV010000008.1:0-215605 GCF_043557345.1 Sulfitobacter sp. 1A12157 | reverse complement strand
AAGTGCCGTAGCGCCGATGGTACTGCGTCTTAAGACGTGGGAGAGTAGGTCATCGCCAAACCTAATAAGTTCCTAGACTACAGTATCTCTCTACGATGATCAGGATAACAGAACCGCCGCAGCTCATAGCTGCGGCGGTTTTGTGTTGAAGGGGGGGGGGGCGATCCCGCAGAACATGATGACGCCCGGTTACCGGAGCCTCCCTCTGGCATCCGCTTGACGCTGCCCGAAGCCCTGTCACAGTAGCGGCGGCAGTCGACGTTGGGAGGCGGGGCATGGATATCGAGACGCTCTTTGGCTTGGAGGGAAAGACCGCGTTGATCACCGGCGGGGCCACGGGCATCGGGCGGATGGCGGCCGAGGCTTTGGTGCGGGCCGGGGCGCGGGTCATGCTGGCCAGCCGGAACGGAGAGGCCTGCGCAGCGGTGGCGGCTGAGCTGAATGCGCTTGGCGCGCGGGGCAGCGCCGAGGGTTTTGCGGGCGATGTGGGGACGGAGGCTGGCGTGGATGCGCTCGTGGCCGCGGTTCAGGCGCGCAGCGATCGGCTGCATATATTGATGAACAATGCGGGCGTGACTTGGGGGGCGCCCTTGGGGCAGTTCCCTTTCCGGGCTTGGGACAGGGTCATGGGTGTGAATGTCGCCGGGCTCTTCGATCTTACGCAAAAGCTGCTGCCGCTTCTCAGCGCCGGGGCCACGGCGGATGATCCCGCGCGGGTCGTCAATGTCGGGTCGGTCATGGGCGAGCGCGAGATGGGCGACGGCGCCTATAGCTATGCCGCCTCCAAGGCGGCGGTCATTCACCTGAGCAAAATCCTCGCCAAGGAATTGGCCGGGGAGGGGATCACCGTGAACGCATTGGCGCCGGGGCCCTTCGTCTCGCGCATGACGGCATTCGCCACGGGCGATGAAAAGACGCGGGCCGCGGTGGGGCAGGATGTCCCGCTTGGCCGTGTTGGACGGGATGAAGATATCGCAGGTTGCATGCTGTTTCTCTGCGGACGCGGCGGCGCCTATGTCACCGGGGCCGTGATCCCGGTCAGCGGCGGCATCAATGTGATGTCGGGACCGAATATTTTTGAGAAGGCATTGTGATGCCAAACGATACACCCCGAACGGAGACCCCCTATGCGTGACGACAGCCATCTACCCCAAGCCCTGCGCGGTCTGCGCCTGCCGCTGGTCGCATCGCCGATGTTCATTCTATCGGGGCCGGAGCTTGTCATCGCGCAGTGCAAGGCGGGGATCGTCGGGTCTTTCCCGGCGCTGAATGCGCGGGAGGCGGAGGGCGAGCCGCCCTTGCTGGATGCTTGGCTGACCCAGATCACCGAAGCCTTGGACAAGCATAATCAAGAGAACCCCGACCGGCCCGCGGCCCCTTTCGCAGTGAACCAGATCGTGCATCGCTCAAACGCGCGGTTGGAGCGCGATCTGGAGATATGCGTCAAACATAAGGTGCCGATCTGGATCACCTCGCTTGGCGCGCGGGTTGAGGTGAACGAGGCCGCGCATTCCTGTGGCGGCGTGACGCTGCATGACGTCATCAATAACCGGTTTGCGCGCAAGGCGATCGAGAAGGGCGCGGATGGGCTGATTGCCGTGGCGGCGGGGGCCGGGGGCCATGCGGGGCCGCAATCACCCTTCGCGCTGATCCGCGAAATCCGTGAGTGGTTCGACGGGCCGCTTCTGCTTTCCGGTGCCTTGGCCACGGGCGAGGGGCTGTTGGCGGCCCGCGCCATGGGGGCCGATCTGGGCTACATGGGCTCGGCCTTCATCGCCACGCGAGAGGCGAATGCGGTGCCGGGCTACAAGGATATGATCGTCTCGGGCGCGGCGGATGACATCGTGACCTCGTCGCTCTTCACCGGGGTGTCGGGCAACTATCTGCGCCCGTCGATCGAGGCGGCGGGGCTGGACCCGGACAACCTGCCATCGGCGGATGCTTCTTCGATGAACTTTGGTTCGGGCTCGTCCAAGCCTAAGGCGTGGAAAGAAATTTGGGGCGCGGGGCAGGGGATTGGTGCCGTCAAAGAGATTGGTGGCGCGGGGGACTTGGTGGACCGTATCGAGGCGGAGTATCGCGCGGCTGGCACGAGGTTGGCAGCGGAGTTCGCACAGTGAGCATGGATACCCAAACCCTAGACGAAGACGCCGTTTGCCGCTGGTTGGAGGCGAACCTGCCGGGCTTTGCCGGGCCGTTGGAGGTCACGAAGTTTCAGGCGGGGCAATCCAACCCGACATTCCTGCTTTCGACCCCGGAACATGACTATGTGCTGCGTCGCAAACCGCCGGGGACACTGTTGAAATCCGCCCATGCGGTGGATCGGGAATATCGGGTGCAGCAGGCTTTGGCGGGCAGTCAGGTGCCGGTCGCGCGGATGCATCTGCTTTGCGAGGATGAGAGCGTCATCGGCTCAATGTTCTATGTCATGGACCATGTGCCGGGGCGCAACTTCAATGACCCCACACTGCCAGAGCTGACCCCGGCAGAGCGTGGCGCGGTCATGGATGAGATGAATGGCGTGCTGGCAGCGCTGCATGAGGTCGATATCGACGCGGTTGGCCTCTCCGACTACGGCCCGCCGGGCAACTATTTCGAGCGGCAGGTGGCGCGCTGGTCGAAGCAATACCGCGCATCAGAGACCGAGCCGCGGCCGGATATGGATGCGCTGATGCAGCGCCTCAGCGCGGAACTGCCCGAAGACGACGGGCAGCGCACATTGGTGCATGGCGATTACCGGATCGACAATATGATCTTCGACACCCATGGCACCGCCTGCCGTGCGGTCTTGGATTGGGAGTTGTCGACCATTGGCCATCCCTTTGCCGATCTTGCCGCTGTTATCATGCAGTGGCAGATGCCGGTAGGCGCCGAAGGGCGCGGTCTGGCCGGGGTGGACCGCAAGGCGCTTGGCCTGCCCAGCGATGCCGAATTCATCGCCGCCTATTGCCGCAGGCGCGGGCTGAAGGGCATCGACAACTTCGGCTATTACCTTGCCTTTTGCTTCTTCCGCATGGCCGCAATCATCCAAGGTGTGTTGAAACGCGCCTTGGAGGGCAATGCCTCGAACCCCGAATATGGATTGAGATTAGGGCAATATGTCCCGGTTTTTGCGCGCCATGGGCTGGAAGCGCTGGACCGCGACCGCTGAGCGGGCGGCGCGGCGTTTGGCGCTTGAGCTTTGCGGTGAAAACCTGTTGCTAGGGCCGGAACACCCCGGCCCGAAAGGATGACCCATGACCAATGCTGCGCGGCAATTGCTTGATCTGTTGGATATCGAACAGCTTGAGGTCGATCTGTTCCGGGGCACGGGTGCCGGGGGGGAGACCTCGATGCGTATCTTCGGCGGTCATGTCATCGCGCAGGCGCTGATGGCGGCTTACCGGACGGTGCCGGACCGGGCGTGTCATTCGCTTCATGCCTATTTCATCCGGCCCGGGGATCCGAAAATTCCAGTGATCTATCAGGTCGACCGCGCCCGCGATGGGGGCAGTTTCACGACCCGCCGGGTGGTGGCAATCCAGCATGGCAAGCAAATCCTGAACCTCTCTGCCTCGTTTCAGGTCGAAGAGGAGGGGTTCGATTGGCAGCATGAGATGCCGCAGGTCTCGGCCCCGGAAAACTGGCCGAACCGGCCCGAACTGCGCGAGGCTTTTGCCGAAAAATTGCCCGAGAAATACCGGGGAGACTTCCTGCGCGAGCGCCCCATCGAGATCCGCGAGGTCGAGCCGCGCGATTTCCTGACGCCGGAAAAGGTCAGCGACCGCAACTATCTGTGGTTTCGCATGGGGGCCGCCGAAGGGCAGAATCCGGTGATGCAGCACGCTCTGCTTGCCTATGCCTCGGACATGAACCTGCTCGGCTCCTCCCTGCGGCCCCATGGGCTGACGTGGTTTCAGGGCAAGGTGATGACGGCGAGCCTTGACCACGCCATGTGGTTTCACGCGCCGATCCGCTTTGACGAATGGCACCTCTATGCGCTCGATGCGCCGTTCACCGGCGGGGCGCGGGGGTTTAACCGTGGGATGATCTACAATCAAAACGGGCAATTGGTGGCCAGCGTGGCGCAGGAGGGGCTGCTGCGCCCGATCCGGCCCAAGGGTGAGAGCTAAGGGCCGCTAGCTGTCTTTTGCCGCCCCAAAGCGCCGGTTCAGCTTGCGCATCCCGCCGATCCAACGGTCATAATCCTGCGCCTTGCCTCGCATATAGTCGCGCACCTGCGGATGCGGCAGCACCAGAAAGACCTCATCGCGGATCGCTTGCACGCAGGCCTCGGCCACCGGTTCAGGCTCCAACATGCCATCAATCGCGGCGACATGATCCTCTAGCCCGCGCATCATCTCGGTCCGGACCGCCTGCGGGCAAAGCACGGAGACCTTGATCCCGTCGTCACCATAGCTCATCGCCAACCATTCGGCGAGGCCGACGGCGGCGTGTTTCGTTACCCCATAGGGCGCAGCGCCCACCTGATTGAGCAGCCCCGCCGCCGAGGCGGTGTTGAGCAGATAGCCACCCCCGCGCGCCCGCATCAGCGGCACCAGATGCCGTGCTGCGCGCACATGGCTCATCACGTTGATCTCCCAAATGCGTTGCCACTCGGCATCCGGCACCCCGACGCCGCCTTCGACCGAGATACCGGCGTTGGAGCAAAAAAGATCAATCGGCCCGATGTCACGCTCGACGCTGTCGATCAGCGCGGCGATCTCCGCCTCCCGCGCGACATCAACGGGGAAGGCCGTGCCGCCGACCTCAGCCGCTGTCGCCTCGGCCCCCGCGCTGTCGATGTCTACGCAGACGATATGCGCAGGCGCTTCCCTAGCAAAGCGTAGCGCCAAGGCCCGCCCGATGCCGCTGGCGGCCCCGGTGATGACGATGACGCGGCCCGCGAGCTCCATATCAGCTGTCGCTGCCAGAGCCGCGCGCGTTCGACGCCTGAAAGGCTTTCACCTCGGCCCGGGCGATCACCTGATGGTGCACCTCATCCGGTCCATCGGCAAAGCGCAGCGCGCGCTGCCATGTGTACATGCCCGAAAGCGGGCTCCACTGGCTCATCCCCGTGGCCCCATGCACCTGCATGGAGGCATCAATGATCTCGCAGGCCTTTTCCGGCACCAGCGCCTTGATCATGCTGACCCAGATGCGCGCCTCTTTATTGCCCAAGACATCCATCGCCTTGGCCGCTTTCAACACCATCAGGCGCATGGCTTCGATGTCGATCCGCGCGCGGCTGATCGTTTCCATGTTCTTGCCGAGGTCGATGATTTTCTTGCCAAAAGCCTCGCGCCCCAGCCCGCGTTCGATCATCAGGTCCAGCGCTTTTTCCGCCGCCCCGATAGAGCGCATGCAGTGGTGAATCCGCCCCGGTCCCAAGCGCACCTGACTGATCTCGAACCCACGGCCTTCGCCCCAGAGCACGTTTTCGCGCGGCACGCGCACATCGGTGAAGCGGATATGCATATGCCCATGCGGCGCGTCGTCATGGCCAAAGACATGCATCGGGCCGAGGATCTCCACCCCCGGCGTGTCCATCGGCACGAGGATCTGGCTCTGCTGGCGGAACGTCTCGGCCTCGGGCGAGGTTTTCACCATGACAATCATGATCTTGCAGCGCGGATCGCCCGCGCCCGAGATGTAGAATTTCTCGCCGTTGATCACCCAATCGTCGCCATCCAGCACAGCGCTTGTCGAGATATTGCGCGCATCCGAAGAGGCGACATCAGGCTCCGTCATGGCAAAGGCCGAGCGGATTTCGCCCGCCAGCAGCGGTTTCAGCCAGCGCTCTTTCTGCTCGGGCGTGCCGATGCGTTCCAGCACCTCCATATTGCCGGTATCCGGGGCAGAGCAGTTCAGGCTTTCGGGCGCCAGTGGGCTCTTGCCCAATTCGGCAGCGATATAGGCGTAATCGAGGTTCGCCAGCCCTTCACCGGTTTCGGCATTGGGCAGGAAGAAGTTCCACAGCCCAGCCTCTCGGGCCTTCTGTTTGGCGCCATCCAGCAGTTCCAACTGGCCGGGTGCATAAGACCAGCGGTCGGCGCGGCCTTCGCCAAGGCGAAAGAACTCTTCGGTGATCGGATCGACATTCTCACGGATGTGCTTGATGACCGCCGCCAGCAGCGGCTTGGCCTTCTCCGACATTTCGAGATTGTTCATATCCAAGGTCTGATCGATCATCCTATGCTCCCGGTGATGATGGTTCGCAGTGCCGCCCGGTTCCTCCACAGACGGCCCTTTGAGAGAAGCCTATGCAATCCCCGCGGCCTTGCCAATCGCGGGCAGGGGGCGGCAGGCTTGACGCCACGTCATTCGGCCGTTGAAACCCGCGCGCAGGCGCTTAAGTTCTGCCTATGACAGATGCATTGATCAAAGATGTTCTCACCCGCACCCGCCGCATCGCGGTGGTCGGTGTTTCCCCCAATCCCGCGCGGCCCAGCCACTATGTGGCTGAATACCTTGCGCAGAAAGGGTATGACGTGGTGCCGGTCAACCCGGTGCACGCGGGCAAGGAGGTCTTTGGCAAGACCATCGTCGCCACTCTGGTCGAAATAGACCCGCCGGTGCAAATGGTCGATATTTTCCGCCGGTCCGAGGACGTGCCCCCCGTCGTTGATGAGGCGTTAGAGGCCTTCCCCGAGCTTGAGACCATCTGGATGCAAATGGGCATCACCAATGCCGAAGCGGCGGCCAAGGCCGAAGCGCGCGGCGTGGATGTGATCCAAGACCGCTGCCCCAAAGTGGAAATCCCGCGCCTGCTCGGTTGATTATTTCCGCGCGGCCTTTTCGGCGATGCCGGAGGTCGATTGCCGCCGGGCCAACTCATCCAGCACATCGCTCAGCGGCACATCCCGCGCCGCCAGCATAACGAGCAGGTGGTAGAGCACATCCGCGGCTTCCGAGGTCAGTGCTTTGCGGTCATCCTTCACGGCCTCGATAATCGCCTCGATGGCCTCTTCGCCAAATTTCTCGGCGCATTTCTCTGGCCCTTTGGCCAGCAGTTGCGCGGTCCAACTGCTTGATGGATCAGCGCTTTTGCGGCTCAGAATGGTGGCGTAAAGGTCATCAAGCGTCATGAAAGCCTCATTGGAATGCCAGCGGCGGCCATATGTTGCTTGGCCTCCTGCACGGTATATTCGCCAAAGTGAAAGATTGAGGCTGCCAGCACCGCCGAGGCACCCCCTTCGATCACCCCATCGACAAGATGATCCAAATTGCCGACCCCACCGGAGGCGATCACCGGCACCGATACGGCATCGGAAATGGCGCGGGTCAGCGGCAGGTTGAACCCCTGTTTGGTGCCATCACGGTCCATCGAAGTTAGCAGAATTTCCCCCGCGCCCTTGGCGGCGACGGCGCGGGCGAATTCCACGGCGTCGATGCCCGTGGGCTTGCGCCCCCCATGGGTGAAAATCTCCCATTTGCCGGGGCTTACGGTCTTGGCGTCAATCGCGCAGACGATGCACTGGCTGCCGAAATGATCCGCCGCTTCGGCGATCACATCGGGGTTTGCCACAGCGGCGGAGTTGAAACTGACCTTGTCGGCCCCCGCCAGCAGCAAGGCGCGCACATCCGCCACGGTCCGCACGCCGCCGCCCACGGTCAGCGGGATATAGCAATGCTCAGCGGTGCGGGTGACCAGATCGAACATCGTGCCGCGGTTTTCATGGGTGGCGTGGATGTCGAGAAAACAAAGCTCATCCGCCCCCGCCGCATCATAGGCAATCGCGGCATCCACCGGATCGCCCGCATCGCGCAGGCCGACGAAGTTCACACCCTTCACCACGCGGCCATCGGCCACGTCGAGACAGGGGATGATGCGGGTCTTCAGCATGGCTCAGCCCTTCAACATCTTCATGGCGTCGGTCAGATCAATCGCGCCATCATAAAGCGCGCGCCCCGAGATCGCGCCCTCGATGACCCCGGTGTCCCGCAACGCGCTTAAGTCTTCGAGTGATGACACCCCGCCCGAGGCAATCACCGGGATCGAAACGGCCCGCGCCAGATCGGCTGTCGCCGACACATTCGGCCCGCCCATCGCACCATCGCGCATGATGTCGGTGTAGATGATCGCGGCCACGCCCGCGTCCTCAAAGGATTTCGCGAGGTCGGTGGCCATCACATCGGTCTCTGTGGCCCAACCCTTGGTCGCGACCTTGCCGTTCCGCGCGTCGATTCCTACCGCTACCTGCCCGGGAAAGGCGCGCGCCGCCTCGCGGACCAGTTCGGGGTTCTCAACCGCCACGGTGCCCAGAATGACCCGCGCCAGCCCCTTATCCAGCCAGCTCTCGATCGTTGCCATATCGCGAATGCCACCGCCCAATTGCGCAGGCACCTTGCAGGCTTTCAAAATCGCCTCCACCGGCGCGGCGTTCACCGGGGCCCCGGCAAAAGCGCCATTAAGGTCAACGAGATGAAGCCAATCACAGCCCGCTTCGACAAAGCTAAGCGCCTGTGCGGCAGGATCGTCGTTGAAGACGGTGGCGCGCTCCATGTCGCCATGTACAAGGCGCACGGCCTGACCGTCTTTTAGATCGATAGCGGGGTAAAGGATCATGGCCGGGCCCTTGTTAGAGAAGTCGCTTTCCTTTTGCACGTCGCCAGGGATTTTGCAACGCGACCCTAGGTCAGTCTTGCCCGATTGAAAGTTGTGGCTAACACTAATGCCAGATCGGGAGGAGAGATCATGAAACAGCTTATCGCAGCGGCCCTTCTGGGCCTTGGCCTGACCGGCGCCGCCCATGCCGCGGATCCGGCAGTCGGTACGTGGAAAACCCAAGTGGATGACGGCGCCTATGCCCATGTGAAAATGGCCCCCTGCGGCGGGGCAATCTGCGGCACCATCGCGCGCACCTTCAACGGCAGCGGCGAATATAAATCCCCGAATATCGGCAAAACGCTCGTCATCGACATGAAACCTGAAGGCGGCGGCAAATACGCCGGCAAGGTCTGGCGTCCGTCCAACGGCAAAATCTACATTGGGAAGATGAACGTCTCGGGCAACTCGCTGAAACTCTCGGGCTGCGTCGCGGGCGGGCTGATCTGCTCGAAACAGACTTGGGCGCGCATCAAGTAAGGTCCGCGCATCTTTGCCAAGGTTAGAAGGCGCGAGGCATGTCCATCGCGCCTTCTTTACGTTTTGCATAAGGACAGCGCAGCGCAGAGGTATTTGTAAAAGGATGAAGATGAAGAGAGTCTTTCTTCATCTTCATCCTTTCTTAAATACCTTCCGACGTTTCAACAGGTGCGGCGCGGGTTAAGGCGCCCAGGTCAGGAAGTTCGAGATCAGCCGCAGGCCGGTGGTTTGGCTTTTCTCTGGGTGAAACTGCATGCCCAGCATCGTATCGCGGCCGATGATCGCCGTGACCTCGCCGCCGTAGTCGACATGGGCCAGACGTTCTGCGGGGGTGGCGACGGCCATGTGATAGCTGTGCACGAAATAGGTGTGATCGCCGGTTTGCAACCCGTCGAAGACCGCGTGGTTGTGGTCAATCACGAGGTCGTTCCAGCCCATATGGGGGACTTTGAGCTTCGGGTCTTTCGGGGTGATTTGGGTCACCTCGCCGCCGATCCAGCCCAGCCCGGGGGTGTCTTGGTATTCGCGGCCCATGCTGGCCATCAGCTGCATGCCGACGCAGATGCCGAGGAAGGGGCGGCCCTTTTCCTCGACCGCCTCGACCATCGCGTCATAGAGGCCGCCAGCCCCTTTCAGGGCGGCCATACAGGCAGGGAAGGCGCCATCGCCCGGCAGGACCAGACGGTCGGCGCGGGCCACGACCTCGGCATCCGAGGTCACCGTGACCTCGCCTGCGTCATGCTCGCGGGCCATATGCTCGAAGGCTTTATGGGCGGAGTGCAGGTTGCCGGATTCGTAGTCGATAATTGCTGTCAGCATTGGTTTACAAGGCACCCTTGGTGGAGGGAATGGCGTCTGCTTTGCGGGGGTCGGTCTCGACCGCTTCGCGGAGGGCGCGGGCGACGGATTTGAAGGCCGCTTCGGCGATGTGGTGGCTGTTGAACCCGTGCAGCGCGTCGACATGCAGGGTGATGCCGCCGTGGGTGCTGAGCGCTTGGAAGAACTCGCGGACCAGTTCGGTGTCGAACTTGCCGATGCTGCTGGTGGGGAAATCCACGTTCCAGATCAGAAAGGGCCGCGCGGAGAGGTCGAGCGCGCAGCGGATCTGTGCGTCGTCCATCGCCAGCAGGCAGGAACCGTAGCGGCGGATGCCGCGTTTGTCGCCGAGCGCTTGGGTCAGTGCCTGGCCCAGCGTAATCCCGACGTCTTCGACAGTGTGGTGATCGTCGATGTGCAGATCGCCCTTGGCGCGCACCTTGATGTCGATCAGCGAATGGCGCGACAGTTGGTCGAGCATATGGTCAAAGAAGCCGACGCCGGTTTCATTGTCATAGCTGCCGGTGCCGTCGAGGTTGATCTCGACCGTGATGTCAGTTTCGGCAGTGGTGCGGGTCAGGGTGCTGCGGCGCATGGGGCATCTCCGAAGGCAATTGTTGCGCCCTTATAACAGGGCCTGCCGCCGCGCCAAGCCCAAGCGGTGAAACGCCTTTAGGCAGGGACAGCGCGATCGGGGATTGCGGGGGCAGGGCCCATATGTCAGCTTGAACCAAATCCCAGAAAGAGGCGCGACATGACCACCTGCGTATTCATCCAGATCCGCTGCCGACCGGGCACGACCTATCGTGTGGCCGAAGAGATCGCCCTGCGCGAAATCCATTCCGAACTTTATTCCACCTCCGGTGAATATGACCTTTTGATGAAGCTTTATATTCCCAAGGGCGAAGATGTGGGCGTCTATATCAATGACAATCTGTTGGACATCGAAGGCATCGAGCGGTCTTTGACCACGATGACCTTCAAGGTCTTTTGAGGTGGCGCGCCGGTTCGTTCTGACAGCAGCCGTCTGTTCCGTTTTGTCGATCTCTTCGCTCGTGGCCTCTTCTGGCGCGGCTGAGGCGGGCACGCGGGTCTATGAGGGGCGCGAAGCCGCGGCGCTGCGCTGCGCCAATACGCTGGCGCTGACGGCTGTGGCATTATCCGCGGCGGAGTTGATTGGCGAGGGGGAGAAGAATGTGATGCTGGGCGTGACCGTGCGCATTCTCGACCGGCATGTGGAGGGGACTTGGGCGCAGAAACGCGCCGCGATGGAGGTGATGCGCGACCGGCGCAGCGTGCCTGACACGCTTGAGGATTACCGCCGCATCGCTGAGCGCTGTTTGGTGCAATTCCCCATCAACTGAATGCGAAAACCCGCCCATGAGGCGGGTTTTTCTTGAAGTGATTGCTCTGCCTTCAATGGGCGGCAGAGACAGAGGGTTTCTCGGTTGGGGGGGTGTCGAGCTTGACCTTCTGCCGCATCGCCACGCGGCGGATGGCGCGGTCGAATGTCTTTCTGACCCGCTGAGTGCGGCTGGCATTGGGCTGGATCGGGCCACCGACGGAGAGCATCACCGTCATCGGGCTGTTGTCGTCATGGCGCAGGTCCATGCCGTCGAGCTCCCCTTGGATGAGCACCTCGATCTCGGGCCAAGCGGGCAGGCTGTCACCTGTCACGATGCACAGGAGCGTGCCGGATCCGTTATGGGTCATCAGCAGCTGTGGGCAATCGACCACGCGCGCAATGGCCTCGGCCGCAGCGGCGATGGCGCGGGCGAATTCGCCGGTGTTGCAGGTAGCGTAAAGCTCATCGATATGTTCGATCTTGGCCGCGAAGACCTGACAGATATCAAGGTGTTGGCGTGAAAGCTGCGACAGGTAATTGCCCAAAGAGAAGGGCAGCACCAATTGATCGACCCCATTGATATGCACCGGATCGGCCAGCGCGAAGTCGTGGACACCGGGCTCGCCCACGTTCTTCAAATGCTGCGGATCAAGGCGCGGGGCGCGTTGGGTGTTCTCCAGCATCCGCTCGGCGATATGCACGCGGGTTGCGATGTCTTTCACGTCGAAAGGCTTGGTCACATAGTCGTTGGCCCCGGCGGCGAAAGCGCTTTCGATCGCGGTCGCGTCGGCGCGCGAGGTCACCATCAGGATCGGCGTGTCTTGATAGGATTCCAGCGTACGAATGCGGCGGCATAGGGTGATGCCGTCCATCTCGGGCATCTCGATGTCCAAGAGCAGGCAGTCGAAATGTTCTTTGTCGGTTTCAAGCAGTTGCAGAGCGGCAGCGCCCGATGCGGCCAGTGTCAAATGCGGATAATCAGCTTCGCGGAAAACAACGGGCAACAATTCGCGGATAAATGGGTCATCGTCGACAGCAAGAATTTTCATTTTTGGCACCTCTTTCGTGGGGCAGACGGGCAGTCCGGGTGTCTTTATAATCTGTTCACATCTAGTCCTATAAACCCGGCGAAATTGTGACATTGCTGCATCAATAGCTTGTGCCGCCGTATGAATTATTAACCATATTTTGCAGCCCCGCGAAACCATTGAATTGACAGGCAGAGGGCGCCGCCGCCCCTTATTTTCCCGCATTGCGGGAGGCTATTGCGTGGAAACTGTGCAGGCTTTTGGGCGCGATTGAGCGTTTTTCCCTGCGAATTCTGGGCGGAATTTTGCGGATTCTTTGATCTGGCAGGGTGGCACCGCGCCTCGCCGCGAGAATGGCTAGCCGGGGGGCTTTCTCAGTGGTGGTGCGTATCGGCGCGTTGGCGGTTTGCCTGTTGCGCGCTCAACGACGGCGCGAGCTCGGGAAGGGGACCGGCTAGTCGCGCTTACCCCCCGTGATGTTTCGGCGGAATTCTTGTCGCTCCCGCCGGGAATGGTGGCGATGTATTCGGGATGTTTGCCCGGCCTCGGATTGCTTGAGGCCGGGCGGCGCGGCGACTTTTCGACGCTCTTACCCTAGATGCGCGGCCACCTCGGCCTGCACCTTTTCGGCTGCGGCCTCTTTCACCGGGCCGTAGCCGCGGATCTCCATCGGGGCGGAAAGCACCGCCAGCGCTGCGTCATGGGGCAGGGCGGGGGCCTTTGCCATGACCTCCTCGTACCAGCCGATCAGGGCGACCTCGAGCTTGCGGTCGGCGCCGTAACTGAAGGGGTCGGCCCACGTGCCGCGCAGGGGTTTCATCGCCGCCAGAAGGTCGAAGGCGCGGCCCATCCACGGGCCGAACTTGCGCTTGTTCGGACGTCTGCGGCCATCGGTGCCGGTGGGCCAAGCGGGCGGGGCGAGGTGGTAATGCACCTTGTAGTCGCCCTCGAAGGTATCGGCGATACGCTCTTCGAAACCGCTTTGCCGATGCAGGCGCGCGACCTCGTATTCGTCTTTGTAAGCCATCAGCTTGAACAGCGATTTCGCCGCCGCGCGCATGAGGTCGTCAGAGCCTTCCGGCAGTTCGCCTGCCAGCGCATCGAGCTTGCCCTTGTAGCGCTGGGCATAGGCGTCGTTCTGGTAGCCGGTGAGGAACTCCATGCGGCGGGCGATCAGGCCCTCGACTGTGTCGTCGGGCGCAGGGGCAGGGGCAAAATGTGCCTCGATCGCCTGCGGGTTGCCCGCCATGACCCGGCCAAATCCGAAGGCGGCGCGGTTCTTGTCGGGCACGACGCCGTTGAGTTCGATCGCCTGTTCGAGCGCGCTGAGCGAGACCGGCACCAGCCCCTTCTGCCACGCGAAACCCAGCATCATCACATTGGCAAAAACCGCGTCGCCCATCAGTTTCTCGGCCATGGCGTTGGCGTCAAAGGCCGAAAGGTTCTCGGCCCCCACCGCCTGCGCGATCACCGCCTCGCGGTCGTCGACGCGCAGGTCGGCGTCGCGGTTCAGCACCAGATCGCCAGTGGGCATCTCGGCGCGGTTCAGCACGATCCGCGTGCCGCGCCGGTAGTGGGCGGAAGCTTTCGGCGCGGAACTCACCACCATGTCGCAGCCGATCACCGCGTCGGCGCCGCCCTGATCGATGCGGACCTGATGCACCTCCTCGGGGCGTTTAGCGAGACGCACGTAGCCCAGCACGGTGCCGAACTTCTGCGCGAAGCCGGTGAAATCGAGCACGCTGGAGCCTAACCCTTCAAGATGCGCGGCCATAGTGATGAGCGCGCCCACGGTCACCACGCCGGTGCCGCCGACGCCGGTCACCAGCAGGTTGAAGGGCCGGTCGAGCTTGGGCAGGTCGGGCATCGGAAGCTGCGCCGAGAGCCCCGCCACGTCCAGCCCCGCGCCGGAACGTTTGCGGCGGCTGCCGCCCTCCACCGTCACGAAGGAGGGGCAGAAACCGTTAAGGCAGGAGTAATCTTTGTTGCAGGTCGACTGGTTGATTTGGCGCTTGGTGCCGAACTCGGTTTTCTTGGGCTCGACGCTGAGGCAGTTCGACTCGAGGCTGCAATCGCCGCAGCCCTCGCAGACCAGATCGTTGATCATCACGAATTTCTTCGGATCGTCCATCAGCCCGCGCTTGCGCTTGCGGCGCTTCTCGGTGGCGCAGGTCTGTTCGTAGATCAGCACGGTGACGCCCGGGATGTCGCGCAACTCGCGCTGCACGTGGTCCAGAGCGCTGCGGTGGTCGAAGGTGGTGCCGGCGGGGAAATCGCCCTTCTCCAGCAATTCGGGCCGGTCCGAGACCAGCGCGATCCGCTCCACACCCTCGGCACGGCAGGCCTGCGCGATGGCGGCGACGGAGACGGGGCCGTCCACCGGCTGGCCGCCGGTCATCGCCACCGCGTCGTTGTAGAGGATCTTGTAAGTGATATTGGTCTTCGCCGCGACCGCCTGCCGGATCGCCAGCGAGCCGGAGTGATACCACGTACCCTCGCCGAGGTTCTGGAAGACGTGTTTGCCGCCGTTGAACAGCGAGGTGGCGATCCACGGCACGCCCTCGCCGCCCATCTGGGCAAAACCGGCGGTCTCGCGGTCCATCCATGAGGCCATGACGTGGCAGCCGATGCCGGAGTTGGCTTTTGAGCCTTCGGGCAGCTTTGTGGAAGAGTTATGCGGGCAGCCCGAGCAGAAATAGGGGGTGCGGGTGGCGCCCTCGACGTTCAGCAGCACGGGCGGCTGGTCGGTCAGCATGCGGGCCTTTTCGAGCAGCTTTTCCTGCGGAAAGAAGGCATGCAGACGCGCGGCGATGATCGGCACCAGCTTCAGCGGCGAGAGCTCCCCGGTCCAGGGCACGAGCTCCTCGAGGTTCTCGTCGTGCTTGCCGACCATCCGCGCGGGTTTCGAGCCGGGCCAGTCGTAGAAGGCTTCCTTGAACTGGCTCTCGATGATCCCGCGTTTCTCTTCGATCACAAGCACTTCGCGCTTGCCCTTCACGAAGTCGAGCGCGTCGTCCAGCGCCAGCGGCCAGACCATGCCGATCTTGTAGATGTCGATGCCAAGGCGGCGGCAGGCGGCCTCGTCGAGGCCCAGAAGCCGCAGCGCCTCCATCGTGTCGAGATGGCCCTTACCGGTGGTGACGATGCCGAAGGAGGCGTCCTGCGTCTCGTAGATATGCCGGTCGATCGGATTGGCGCGCATGAAGGCCTGCACCGCGTCGAGCTTGTGATGCAGCCGCGTCTCGATCTCCGGGGAGGGCAGGTCACCCAGCCGCACATGCAGCCCGCCCGGAGGGGCGGTGTAGTCGGGTTGCTTGAAGACCCGGTCGGTGGTCAGATCGACCGAGGCGCCGCTCTCCACGGTTTCGGAGATCGCCTTGAAGCCGACCCATGTGCCCGAGAAACGCGACAGCGCGATACCGTATTCGCCAAACGCCTGATATTCCGCCACCGAAGCCGGGTTCAGCGTCGGCATGAACCACGACATGAAGCCCACGTCGGACTGGTGCGGCATCGACGACGAAACACAGCCATGGTCGTCGCCTGCCACCACCAGCACGCCGCCCTTGGGCGCGGAGCCATAGGCGTTGCCGTGTTTCAGCGCGTCGCCCGACCGGTCCACCCCCGGGCCTTTGCCGTACCACATGGAAAAGACCCCCTCGACCTCGGCCTGCGGGTCGAGATGGGCCTGCTGCGCGCCCAAAACCGCTGTGGCGCCAAGGTCTTCGTTCACCGCGGGCAGGAACTTCACCCCCGCCTTGGCCACCCTGTCCTTGATGCGCCAGTATTCCAGATCGAGCCCGCCCAAGGGCGAGCCGCGGTAGCCCGAGACGAAACCGGCGGTGTTCAACCCCGCCGCGCGATCACGCCGGGCCTGATCCAGCATAATGCGCACCAAAGCCTGCGTCCCGGTCAGAAAGACGCGGCCTTCGGTCTGATCATAGCGGTCATCAAGTTTATAAGTGGTAAATTCGCGCGGTTGTTCTGTCATGGGGGTCTCCTCATTGGGGAGTATACCGCAAGACGCGCGAATTTTTGCACCAGTTTTGCTGGTAGCCACAGGTAAAGGTGGGTAAATTATCCGAAATGCACCCGCAGAGTGAAAGATTTACCCGATGAGTGAACTGGATGCGACGGACCGGCAGCTTGTATTCCTGCTTCAGCAGGATTCGCGCCTGCCCAACGCACAACTGGCCGAAAAGCTGAACATTTCCGCTTCCGCCTGCTGGCGACGTGTCAAGGCGCTAGAGCAGGCCGGGGTGATCAAACGCTATGCCGCCGTGGTCGACCCCAAGGCGATGGGGCTGGGGTTCGAGGCGATGGTCCATGTGCATCTGACCCGGCATGACGCCTCGGCCCTCGCCAGTTTCATCCGCGCGATCCAAAGCCGGACGGAGGTGACGGAATGTTTCGCCACCACGGGCCAAGCGGATTATCACCTGCGCGTGCTGTGCCGCGATATCGACGCCTATAACGCCTTTTTGGAGAGCTTTCTGTTCCTGCATCCGGCGGTGAATTCGGCCACGACGAATGTGATCCTGCGGCAAATCAAATCCGACGCGCCGATCACCGGGTGAGGCGATCAGGGCGGCGTTTTCTGCGTTGGACATTTGCCGCATGCGTGCTTCATAAAGCAGCAGAGATCACACCCGAAGGAGAGACCCATGATGAGAACCCGTGCCGCCGTTGCCGTGGAAGCCGGCAAACCGCTTGAAATCATGGAGGTGAACCTCGAAGGGCCGAAACGCGGCGAGGTCTTGGTCGAGATCAAGGCGACCGGCCTGTGCCATACCGATGAGTTCACCCGCTCGGGCGACGATCCCGAAGGCATCTTTCCCGCCATCCTCGGCCATGAAGGCGCGGGTGTCGTGCTGGAAGTGGGCGAGGGCGTCACCACGCTGGAGCCGGGCGATCACGTTATCCCGCTTTATACGCCAGAGTGCCGCGAATGCGAATATTGCCTCAGCGGCAAGACCAACCTGTGTCAGGCGATCCGCGTGACCCAAGGCCAAGGCAAGCTGCCCGATGGCACGACGCGGTTCTCGATGCTGGATGGCACGCCGATCCACCACTACATGGGCTGTTCGACATTTGCCAACCACACCGTGGTGCCCGAGATCGCGCTGGCGAAAGTGCGAAAAGACGCGCCTTTTGACAAGATTTGCTATATCGGCTGTGGCGTCACCACGGGCATCGGGGCGGTGATCAATACCGCCAAGGTCGAATTGGGTGCGCGCTGCGTGGTCTTTGGGCTGGGCGGCATCGGTCTGAACGTCATTCAGGGCCTGCGCATGGCCGGGGCGGATCAGATCGTCGGCGTTGACCTTAACGACGACAAGGAAGAGGCCGCGCGTTACTTCGGCATGACCGATTTCGTGAACCCCTCGAAAGTTGACGGCGATCTGGTCGCGCATCTGGTCGAGTTGACCAAGGGCGGCGCGGATTACTCTTTTGACGCCACCGGCAACACCAAAGTCATGCGCGACGCGTTGGAATGCGCCCATAAGGGCTGGGGCGAGAGCATCATCATCGGCGTGGCACCCGCGGGGGCCGAGATCTCCACCCGGCCGTTCCAACTGGTCACCGGCCGGGTCTGGCGCGGCACCGCCTTTGGCGGGGCCAAGGGGCGGACGGATGTGCCCAAGATCGTCGATTGGTACATGAACGGCAAGATCGAGATCGACCCGATGATCACCCACAAACTGACCTTGGATCAGATCAACGAAGGTTTCGATCTGATGCACAAGGGTGAATCGATCCGGGCGGTCGTCGAATTTTAAGCGCTTGGCTGGAGGGCCGCGCGCTCTCCAGCCTAGACCTCTGCCGCGAGGGAGAGGAACAGGTCGACATCCATATAGGTCTCGACATGATCGGCCAGCGCGTCCAGCGCCTCTTCGACGCCGGTTTCAAAATCCAGCGAAGAGGTAACGCCGAAACCGCCAAGATAGGCGCGGCGGAAGGCATCCGAGCTGAAAATCCCATGCATATAGCAGCCCTGCACCCGGCCCGAGCGAGAGGCCGCGCCCTCGGGCGTGCCGTCGAAGCGGAGCCACGCGCGGGCGCAATCAGGGCCGGTGGTCTCTCCGATATGGATCTCGTAGCCGGTGAGGGTGGTGCCGCTCGCCGGGTGCTGGCCGCTCTTCTCGGACAGATGTTTGAGCGGGGCCATCGTGGTTTCCACATCCAGATGACCCAGCCCCGCCACCCGCGCCGCCGGGCCTTCGATCCCCTGCGGATCGGTGATGGTCTTGCCCAGCATCTGATAGCCGCCACAAAGGCCAAGCACATGGCCGCCGCGCCGGATATGGGCGGCAAGGTCGATGTCCCACCCCTCGGCCCGGAAGGCTTCGAGGTCGGAGATCGTGGACTTACTGCCGACCATGAGCACCAGATCGGCCTCGGCGGGCAGGGGGCTGCCGGGCATGACCATCCGCAGGTCGACGCCCGGCTCTGCGGCCAGCGGGTCGAGGTCATCGAAATTGGCGATCCGGGGCAGGCGCGGCACGGCGATAACGCAGCCCGACCCGCCTGAACGGGCGCGGGCGGGCAGGTCCATCACGTCTTCGGCGGGCAGGCGGTGGGCCGCGTCGAACCACGGGATCACCCCAAGGCTCGGCCAGCCGGTGCGGGCGGCGATGTCATCGCGCCCCGCGTCAAAGAGGCTGCGGTCACCGCGGAATTTGTTCACCGCAAAGCCGCGGATCAGCGCGTTATCTTCGGGGGAGAGCACGGCCTGCGTGCCGACGATCTGCGCGATCACCCCGCCGCGGTCGATATCGCCCATCAGCACCACCGACACGCCGGCGGCGCGGGCAAAGCCCATATTGGCAATGTCGCCCGCCCGCAGGTTCGTCTCAGCCGGGGAGCCCGCGCCCTCGATCACGATCAGATCGCAGCTGTCGGCCAAACGGCGAAAGGATTGCAGGATCGCGGGCATCAGGCTGGCTTTGTTGCGGCCAAACTCCCGCGCCTCTTGCTGTCCCGCGATTTTGCCTTGCACCACCACCTGCGCGCCGGTGGCGCTCTGGGGTTTTAGCAGCACCGGGTTCATGTCCGTATGCGGGGCCACGCCCGCCGCACGGGCCTGCAACGCCTGCGCGCGGCCAATCTCGCCCCCGTCTTCGGTGACGGCGGCGTTGTTGGACATGTTCTGCGGTTTGAATGGGCGCACCCGCAGGCCACGCCGGGCGCAGGCGCGGATCAATCCGGCGACGATCATCGACTTGCCGACATTGCTGCCGGTGCCTTGGATCATGATGGCTTTGGTCATGTCTGCTCGCCCTTGGTTTCACGCAAATTGGCGCAAATCCGGGGCAGGGGAAAGCCCATCGCCGAGGGGCAGGCACAAAAAAACGCAGCCCGAAGGCTGCGTCAATTGCGCCACTTGGCGGATATGTCTTAGGCGGCTTCGGCCTGAAGCGCGGCATTGCGGCGCTCGGATTCTTCACGCGACAGGGCGACGGAGGTCCGCACGCCTTTGCCGACGAATTCCATCAAACCTTCGACGACCCGCTCGTTGGGGTCGATACCGGCACAGCTCAGAACCTCGCGGCCATCGCGCGAGCGGGCCCAGCGGGCGATCTGTTCAGGACCGTTGCCATATTTTTTATCATCGGCAATTGCGTCATCCAAAGCAGCTAGCACCACAGCAGCAAAGAGCTTGCGCGCGCGGTTGCCTTGCTCGTTGTTGAAAGCGGTGCCATCAACGAAATCTTTCATCTCGTCGTCCTTTCGATTATTCTTGCTCTTGTCATTCGGGCGTGGAGGCCCTTATGACGGATAACTTTTGATTCGGATACCTCTATTTAGCATAGCTCCCATGCAGCTTGCGCATATCTAGTCTTTGCGGCAGCAGAAAATAACGCCTGCTTGCAGGGGACCATCCCTCCCGATATAGACCCGGACATCATATCATCAACCTTATGTCGTGGTTTTGTCACATGCCCAAGATTAACGGAAACGAGATCCGCCCCGGAAACGTCCTTGAACATAACGGTGGCCTCTGGGCGGCTGTGAAGGTCGATCACGTGAAGCCCGGCAAGGGCGGCGCCTTTGCCCAAGTCGAGATGCGCAACCTGCGCAACGGCTCCAAATTGAACGAACGCTTCCGCTCTGCCGACAAGGTCGAGCGTGTGCGGTTGGAGCAAAAAGACCAGCAATTTCTGTATGAAGACGACGGTATGCTGGTGGTGATGGACACCGAAACCTACGAGCAGGTGCAACTGTCTGCCGATCTTTTGGGTGAGCGTCGCCCCTTCTTGCAGGACGGCATGATGATCGTGGTCGAATATCACGAGGAGGAGGCGCTGAACGCCTCGCTGCCGCAGAAGGTGACCTGCAAAGTGGCCGAGACCGAGCCGGTGGTGAAGGGCCAAACGGCGGCCAATTCCTTCAAGCCTGCCGTGCTCGACAATGGTGTGAAGATCACCGTGCCGCCCTTCGTGGGCCAAGACGAGGACATCGTGGTGAATACCGAAACCATGGAATATGTCGAACGCGCCTGACGCGACGTCATCTTTGGTAAAGTAGATCAGCCCCGGTTTTGCCGGGGCTTTTTGTTTCGCGGGAGCCTTTCAGCGGCGCGCGGTGCTCAGGTCGCGGGGCCGGGCCAAGTGACCTCTGCACCTTCGGCCTGCATCGGGCCTTTGGCGCGGTCGAACCGCAGATGCGCCAAAGCCTGACCGCCCGCTTGGGTGTAGAGCGTGCCCGCGGGTTTCCCCTCTGCCGTGATTGCCGTGCCGGGGGCGGCGCTGCCGCTGACCTCGACCCGGGTCAGCCCTTTGCGCAACTCGGTCTTGTGTTTCATCCGGGCGGTCACCTCTTGGCCGACATAGCAGCCTTTGCGGAAATCCAGCCCGTTGATCCGATCAAACCCCGCCTCAAGGATAAAGGTATCGGGGGTGAGTTCGATCCCCGTCTCGGGGATCAGATGGGCCACGCGCAGGGCGTCCCAATCGGTCGCGTCTTCAGTCTGCGGAGTGTCGCGATAGGCGCGCCAGCCCATCTCGGGGTGCCGCGGATCGGCTAAGGCGTCGTCGGGCGCCGGCCCGGTGCCGCGGTGCAGGTGCAGATCGCTGGGCGCGATCGTTACCTTGGCGCGCAGTTTGTACATCGACAGCCGCTGGTTCAGCATAACGCCAAGGCTCTCATCCACGTCCAGCAGAACGTCTTCGCCATCGGCGATCAGAAAGAAATCGGCCATATATTTGCCTTGCGGCGTCAGCAGGGCGGCATAGACCGGGCCTTGGTCCAGTTTGCCGATGTCATTGGTCACGATACCTTGCAGAAAGTCGCGGGTGTCGGGGCCGGAGAGGCGCAGAATGCGGCGCGGGGTCATGCGGGTGTCCTTTGATTGCTGGCCATGACATATAACCTGTCAAAGCCATCCAAAAGGGGCAACCATGCGCGCGCCGATCTCTGTCGTCATTCCCACCCTCAACGCGGCCACCGCGCTGCCCGCTTGCCTCGCCGCGCTCGTCGAAGGGTTGCAGGCCGGGCTGCTCCGCGAGGTGATCCTGAGCGATGGCGGCTCGACGGATGGCACGCGTGCGCTGGCCGAAGGCTGGGGGGGCGAGGTCGTCTCGGGCGCGCCTTCGCGGGGCGGGCAGTTGCGGCGTGGCTGCGACGCGGCGCAGGGGGCGTGGCTCCTGGTGTTGCACGCCGATACGGTGCTGGCCCCGGGCTGGAGCGATGCGATGCATGATCACATGGCGCGCGGGGCAGCGGGCGCGGGGTGGTTTCGCCTGCGCTTCGATCAGCGCGGTCTGGCGCCACGCTTGGTGGCAAGCTGGGCGAACCTGCGCAGCGCTCTGGGCTTGCCCTATGGCGATCAGGGGCTGCTTTTGCCCCGCGCGCTTTATGATGCGGTCGGCGGCTATCCCGATCAGCCATTGATGGAGGATGTGGCACTGGCCCGCGCCCTTCGTGGCCGCTTGACCCGGCTGGATGGGATCGCCGTGACCAGTGCCGAGAAATACCGCCGTCAAGGCTGGCTGCGCCGGGGTGGGCGCAACCTCTGGACGCTGGCGCGCTATGCGATGGGGGTCAGCCCCGAGGCGCTCGCCGAAAGCTACCGGCGTTCGTGAAAGGGGCGTGGGTTTCCCCATGCCCCGCGCATTCAGTTAAAGAACGCCGCGCCGATCCGTTGGAGCAGGTTGGGCTGGCGCGCCCTTTCGCGGCGTTTCTTCGCGGAGAGGGCGCTGAGGCCGCGGGCGTCCGATACGGTCTTCCCGTCGCGATATTGCAGGCGGTATAGGTCGGCGTAGATGCCGCCGCGTTCCATCAACTCGTCATGGGTGCCCTCGTCGGTGACGCGGCCCCGGTCCATCACCACGATCTTATCCGCGCTGCGGATGGTCGACAGCCGGTGCGCGATGACAATGGTGGTGCGCCCCTTGGCGAGGCGATCGAGCGCGTCCTGCACCACCTGCTCGGATTGCGCATCAAGCGCGCTGGTGGCCTCATCCAGCAGCAGGATCGGCGTGTCGCGCAGCAGGGCGCGGGCGATCACCACGCGTTGGCGCTGTCCGCCCGACAGGGCCGAGCCGCGCGGGCCGACGCGGGTGTCCAACCCCTGTTCCAACTGCGGCAGAAAGTCCGCCACATGGGCGGCCTTCAGCACCCGGTCGAGTTCTTCGTCGGTGACATTCTCACGGCCCAGCACGATGTTCTCGCGCAGGGTTTCATCGAACAAGAGCGCCTCTTGCGTCACGACAGAAAACAGGCCGCGCAGGTCTGGGATGGTCATCGAAGCGGTGTCGACGCCGCCGATGCGTACCGTGCCGCTTTGCGGATCCACCAGTCGGGTGAGCAGGTTGAAGATGGTCGACTTTCCCGCCCCCGAAGCGCCGACCAGCGCGGTCGTCTGGCCTGCTTTCGCGGTCAGGTCCAAGCCGTTCAACACCTTCGTGTCGCCGTAGGAGAGCGAGACATCCGTCAGCGTCACATCGGGTGGGCCATCGGGCGCGGCCTGCGCTTTGTCCGGGCTGCGCAGATGCAGCGGCGCATCGAGCAATTCCTTGATCCGTTCCAGCGCGGCGGCGGCCATCTGCCATAGGCCGCTGATCGCGCCGAGGCGGCGGAGGGGGGAGAACATGAACCCCAGCGAGGTGAAGAAGGTCATGAACTCGCCTATGGTCTTGTTGCCGGCGATGATCTCGGACCCGCCGTAGACGATCACGGCCATGAAGCCGATGCCCGACATGATGTCGATCATTGCCGGGATCGCGGAATTGCCAAAGGCGGCGCGGACTTCGGTGCGGATGAAGGTGCGTGTCAACTCGCGGTATTGCCGGGCTTGGTAGTCCTCCAGCGCGTTGAGCTTGATTTGTACGATGCCGTGGAAAACCTCGTCCAGCCGGGTCGAGAGGCTGGCCCCGATGTCACGCGCCTCGCGCGAGCGGGCGCGGACGAAACGCTGGGCGATGGCGGCGGGCAGCACCATCAGCGGCACGCCGACCATTGCCAGAAGCGCCCAGATCGGGTCAATCGCGATGGCCACGCCCATGAGGATCACCAGCCCCACCAGATCGCGCCCCGCGCCGGTGATCACCGCGCGCCAGACATCGCTGACCGCATTCACATCCGATTGCACGCGCTGGACAAGAAAGCCGGGCGGGTGGCTTTGGTGAAAGGTGCCGTCTTGCTGCATCATCCGGTCCAGCAGGTCGATGCGCAGATCCGCCGCCGTGCGCTGTGCCACGCGGGTCAGCAGCACCTTTTGCACCACTGTGGCGAGCGCCCGCAGCGCAAAGATCGCCACCAGCACCAGCCCGACCCAGACCAGCGCCCCGCGGTCGCCGCCGACAAAGACGCGGTCGAACATCGGCTCCATCAGTTTTGCCAGCACGCCCAAGGTCGAACCTTCGATGATCATGAAGATCACCGCGATGGCCATCAGGCCGGTGTGTTTCTTTAGATAGTCCCGCCAAAGCCAGCGCATCAACTGCGCGGAGGTGTAACTGTCATCATTCATACCGGTGCCTGATCCTTTTGGGCAGTCGGATCCCGTGTACGAAAGCCGCGCAGGCAGGGCAAGCCGTCGCGCAGGTCGGGCAAGGCGCGCAGGGGGCGGTCTCAGCGCGTGGAAGGGGGGCTTAGGGGCGCGCCTTACCTAAGGTCCGATCGCGTGTTGACCCCGGCCTGCCGGGCAGTAAGCTGCGCCCGACCGTCCCCCGGTCACGCATTTTCAAAACGGCAGCCAATATCATGACAAAGCAGAATAAACTCGCCCCCGGTCGTTCGTACCTCGCCATTCCCGGCCCCTCGGTCATGCCCGACGCGGTGCTGAGCGCGATGCACCGCGCGGCCCCCAATATTTACGAGGGCGAATTGGTCGAGATGATGCCAGCGCTGGCCGCCGACCTAAAGCGCGTGGCGCGTACAGATCGTCATGTGGCGATGTATATCAGCAACGGCCACGGCGCGTGGGAAGCCGCGCTGAGCAATGTCATAGCCCCCGGCGACCGGGTATTGGTGCTGGCCACGGGGCGTTTCGGCCATGGCTGGGCCGAAATGGCGACGGGGCTGGGGGCCGAGGTGGATATCCTCGACTTTGGCCGCAACGCGCCCGTCGATCTCGCACAGGTGGCCGAACGCCTGAAGGCCGACAGCGGCCACCAGATCAAGGCGGTGATGGCGGTGCATGTGGACACCTCAAGCTCGGTCCGCAATGACGTGCCGGGCCTGCGCCGCCTGTTGGATGAGGCGGGCCACCCCGCGCTTTTGATGGCCGATTGCATCGCGTCATTGGGCTGTGAGCGCTTCGAGATGGATGCTTGGGGCGTCGATGTCATGGTCACCGCTTCGCAAAAGGGGCTGATGGTGCCGCCGGGCATGGCCTTCGTCTTTTTCAACGACCGGGCCGAGGAAGCCCGTGCGCGTCTGCCGCGCGTGAGCCGCTATTGGGATTGGTCGCCGCGCGCCCATGCGCAGGAGTTCTATCAATACCACGGCGGCACGGCGCCGACGCATCACCTCTATGGCCTGCGCGCCGCTCTCGACATCATTCACGAAGAGGGGATCGAGCAGGTCTGGCAGCGCCATGAGACGCTGGCCCGGGCGGTGTGGGCGGCCTGTGAGGCGTGGTCGGCCAAGGGCAGCCTGCGGTTCAACATCGAAGACCGCGCCCTGCGCAGCCATGCGGTCACCGCGCTGCGGCTGCAAGCCCCCCATGCGACCGAGTTGCGCGATTGGGTGCAGGGCAATCTGGGCCTGACACTGGGCGTGGGGCTGGGCATGGCCCTGCCGGGGGAGCCCGCGTGGCACGGCTTTTTCCGCCTTGGCCATATGGGTCATGTGAACGGCCAAATGATCATGGGGCTGCTCGGCGGGATCGAAGCCGGGCTTTCGGCGCTGAAGATCGACCACGGCCCGGGCGCCCTGCAGGCGGCGGCGGAGGTGATCGGCGGGGCTTAAGCCCCGCGCGCGTCAGCTAAGGCCGCGGGCAAGGCGGCGGCGAAGTGATCCAGCTCTTCCGCCGTGCTGCAACTGATGCGGATGCAGCGGTTTTGCGGCGCGGCAAAAGGCATCCTCACAAAGATCCCCCGCGCCACCAGCGCGTCGAGGACCGCCTTGGCGAAAGCGCCATCACCGCCACAATCGACGGCGACGAAATTGGCGGCAGAGGGGAGGGTGCTCAGCCCGTTCTCTTCGGCGATATGGGCGATCCGGCGGCGCGCCTCGGCGATCTTGGTCTGAACCTCTTTCAGGTAGCTCTGATCCTGTACCGCCGCCAAAGCCCCCGCCTGCGCCGCGCGGTTCAGGCCAAAGTGATTGCGGACCTTGTGAAAGGCGGTGATCAACTCGGGCGCGGCGATGGCATAGCCGATCCGCGCCCCGGCGAGGCCGTAGGCTTTGGAAAAGGTCCGCATCCGGATCACCCGTGGGTCATCGGCGGAAAGCACGGGCGCGGTGCCCTCGGGGGCGCATTCGATATAGGCCTCGTCCAGCAACAGCAGGCTGCCTTGCGGCAGGTCGTCGAGCGCGCGTGCCAGTGCCGCGCCCTCGTGCCAAGTGCCCATCGGGTTGTCGGGATTGGCGAGGTAGACCAGCTTGGCGTCGACCTCCGCCGCCTTGGCGAACAGCGCCGCCGGGTCTTCGTGATCGTCGCGGTAGGGCACCTTGTGCAGCACGCCGCCAAAGCCCGTGACGTGGTAGTTGAAGGTTGGATAGGCGCCTTCCGAGGTCACCACCGCATCGCCTTCGCCCACCAGCAGACGCACAAGGTAGCCCAGCAGCCCGTCGATACCCTCGCCGACGATGATGTTCGCAGGGGAGATGTCGTGCAAATCGGCCAGTGCCGCGCGCAACTCCACGCTTTCGGAATCGCCGTATTTCCACATTTCGGTCTCGGCCATGGCCGCGATGGCGCGGGGCGAGGGGCCAAAGACGTTTTCATTGGCGCCAAGCCGCGCTTTGAAGGGGCGGCCAAGGACGCGCTCCTGCGCTTCGGGGCCCACGAAGGGGACATTGGCGGGCAGGCGTTGGGCGAGGGGGGTGAGGCGTGCATATGTCATGCGCCAAGGTGTAGGGGCGGGCCCGTGAGAGGGCAAGTGCCGCAGCACCTGCCGCCACGTTTTGCTGGTGCCGCGCGATGATCTGCGCTGAACTGCGCCAAACTTTCAGGAGAACAGCCATGCCCCGCGTCAGCACTCGGATCGAAGACCATATCGCCCATGTGACCCTCACCCGCGCAGACAAGATGAACGCCGTGGATGACGAAATGATCGAGGCGATCATCGCAGCGGGGCAGGAGATTGCGGCTTCGGACGCCCGCGTGGTGCTGCTCTCGGGCGAGGGCAAAGGCTTTTGCGCGGGCATTGATATTGGCGGGCTCTCGGGGATGCTGGGGCAGGATGTCGAGGCGTTGATCACGCCCCGCAGCCATGGCGCGGGCACGACGAACAAATGGCAAGAGGTGTCGATGGTTTGGCACCGTTTGGAAATCCCGGTCATCGCTGCGCTGCATGGGGTGGTCTATGGCGCCGGGATGCAGCTGGCGCTTGGGGCGGATATTCGGATTGCCGCGCCGGATACGAAGCTTGCAGTGATGGAGATGAAATGGGGCATCGTGCCGGATATGGGCGGTATGGTGCTGCTGCCGCGGCTGGTGCGCTCGGACGTGTTGCGGCGGCTGACCTATACCGCCGCGCCGGTGGATGCCGCGCAGGCGGAGCGTTGGGGGCTGGTGACCGAGATCGCCGAAGACCCGCAGGCGGCAGCGCTGGAACTGGCGCAGGTGATCGCGGGCAAGGGGCCGAATGCGATCCGCACGGCCAAGCGGTTGATCGGATACGTAGAGACGGGGGCGTCGGATGCGGATGTGCTCTTGGCTGAATCGCGCGAGCAGGCGGCGCTGCTGGGCAAGCCCGAGCAGATGGAGGTGATCGCAGCGGAGTTCGGCAAACGGCCCGCGGTGTTCAAGTAGGACGGCTTGGGAACCGGTCACGTTGAACGAAACAGCCCGGAATCAAGGCCGCAGGCCGCCGGGCAGCGCCAGACCGCCCGAACGGGCTGGCGCTTTTGCAAGCGAAGTCCCGTCCTGAGAACCCGGCGCAAGCGCGGCAGAAATTAACTGCCTAACTGTGGCGTAAGGAGCGCCATCCCGCGGTCTGGCGCTGCCCGGCTCCGCCCCCCGCCTCAGGCCAGTTCGGCCAAGCGGTCCAGCGCCGCCTGCAACTGGTCCGCCTCTTCCTGACGCGCCGCGAGGTTCGCCTGCGCCTCGGCCACGACCTCTTCCGGCGCGGAGGCGGCGAACTTGGGGTTGTTGAGACGCCCCTTCAGCCCGCCGATCTCCTTGCCGAGCTTGTCGAGCGACTTCTGCAGACGGGCCTTCTCGGCGTCGATGTCGATCAGCCCTGCGAGCGGCAGGCCGAAGCTCGCCCCCGGCGCCGCGATCGAGACGGTGCCTTTCGGGAAGCTCTCGCTCCGCTCGAGGCTCTCGACCCGGGCCAGACGTTTGATCATCACCTCGTTGCGGTCCCAGGCACCCTGGGCGGCGGCATCCATCTCGGTCACCAGCATCGGCACCTTCAGCCCCGCGGGCACATGCATCTGCTGGCGCGCCGAACGGATGCTCTCAATCAGACCGATGACCCAGTTCAACTCCCGGTCCGCGTCGGCATCGAGCAGATCGGCAGTGGTGTAGGCGGGCCAATCGGTGAGGGCCAGAAGCTCATCGCGCTTGGCGGTGGTCTGCCACAACTCCTCGGTGATGAAAGGCATGATCGGGTGCAGCAGGATCAGACATTGCTCCAACACCCAAGCCATGGTCGCGCGGGTTTCCGCAGCCTCGGGGGCGTCGTCCTGCAAGAGCGGCTTGGACAGCTCCACGTACCAGTCGCAGACCTTGCCCCAGACGAAGGCATAAAGTGCGTTGGCCGCGTCGTTGAAGCGGAAGTTGCCGAGGGCTGCGTCGACCTCCTCGCGCACCCGCGCGGTCTCGCCCACGATCCACTTGTTCAGCGTGGCGGTGGGCTGCGGCTGCGCGGCTGGCATCGCGTCGAAGACGCCGTTCATTTCGGCAAAGCGGTGTGCGTTCCAGAGCTTGGTGCCGAAGTTGCGGTAGCCCGCGATGCGCTGCGTCGAGAGCTTCAGGTCGCGCCCCATCGCCGCCATCGAGGTCAGCGTAAAACGCACCGCATCGGCGCCGTATTCGTCGATCAGATCCAACGGGTCGAGCACATTGCCAAGGGACTTCGACATCTTCTTGCCCTTCTCGTCGCGCACCAGCGCGTGGACATAGACGGTGTCGAAGGGTTTCTGATCGACCACAGCATATTGCATCATCATCATCCGGGCGACCCAGAAGAAGATGATGTCAAAACCGGTGACCAGCACGGAGGTGGGGAAGTATTTCTCCAGTTCTGCGGTCTGCTCGGGCCAGCCCAATGTGCCGATGGGCCAGAGGCCGGAGGAGAACCATGTGTCGAGCACGTCCGGATCGCGGCGCAGCGTCTTGCCCGGGGCCATGGCCTGCGCCTCGGCCTCGGTGGGCGCGCAATATTCGTTGCCCTCGTCATCGAACCACACCGGGATCTGGTGCCCCCACCAAAGCTGGCGCGAGATGCACCACGGCTCGATGTTCTCCAGCCAGTGGAAATAGACCTTACGGTCCTGTTCGGGCAGGATCGTCACCTCGCCCGAGCGCACGGCGTCGATGGCGGGCTGCACGATCTTGTCGGTGGCGACGAACCACTGGTCGGTCAGCATCGGCTCAATCACCACTTTGGAGCGGTCGCCGAAGGGCTGCATGATCTTCTTGGCTTCCACGAGCGGCACGAGGTTGTCTTCCTCGGTGCGCATCTCGCCGCCCTCGCCGGGCTCGACGGGGGCTTTCTTGGCGGCGCGGCCAAGGCGCGGGTCTGTCGCCTCGGTCATCACGGCGAGGCCCTCGGCTGTCACGTCCTCGACCACGCGCTTGCGGGCTTCGAAGCGGTCGAGGCCGCGGTAGGCATCGGGCACGAGGTTGATCTCGGTCGCGTCCTCGGGGGCGTCCTCGCGGCCCTCGGCGATGGCCTGCGCGCGGGCGGCGGCCTGATCGTAGGGCAGACCATCGGCGCGCATGCGTCCTTGGGTGTCCATCAGCGCGTAGAGCGGGATGTTGTTGCGCTTGGCCACGCCATAGTCGTTGAAGTCATGCGCACCGGTGATTTTCACAGCACCAGAGCCGAAGTTCTTGTCCGGGTATTCATCGGTGATGATCGGGATAAGGCGGCGCTGCGCCTTCGGGCCAACCGGGATTTCGCAGAGTTTACCAACGATTGAGGCGTAACGTTCATCCGATGGATGAACCGCCACCGCCCCGTCGCCCAGCATGGTTTCGGGCCGGGTTGTGGCGATGGAGATATAGTCGCGGGTCTCTTCGAAGAGCACGGTGCCGTCCTCGTCCCGCTCGACATAGGTGTAGGTCTCGCCCCCCGCCAGCGGGTATTTGAAATGCCACATGTGGCCGTCGACCTCGGTGCTCTCGACCTCGAGGTCGGAGATCGCGGTCTCGAAATGCGGGTCCCAGTTGACCAGCCGCTTGCCGCGGTAAATCAGCCCCTTGTTGTACATGTCCACGAAGACCTTGATCACGGCGTCGTGGAAGTTGCCTTCTTCCCCCTCGGGCGCACCGGGCGCGCCGGACATGGTGAAGGCGTTGCGCGACCAGTCGCAGGAGGCACCCAGACGGCGCAGTTGGTCGATGATCGTGCCGCCGGATTTCTGCTTCTGCTCCCAGACCTTGGCGGTGAAAGCCTCGCGGCCCAGCTCGCGGCGGCCGGGTTGGCCACTGGCGGCCAATTCGCGCTCCACCACCATCTGGGTGGCGATGCCGGCGTGGTCCTGACCCGGCTGCCAGAGCGTGTCGAACCCCTGCATCCGGTGCCAGCGCACGAGGATGTCCTGCAGCGTGTTGTTGAAGGCATGGCCCATGTGCAGCGAGCCGGTGACATTGGGCGGCGGGATCATCACGGAAAAATGCGCGTCCCGCTGCGCATTCGCGCCCGCTTTGAACGCGCCCTTGGTCTCCCAATCGGCGTAGATGCGGCTTTCCGCCTCGGCGGCGTTGAAGGTCTTTTCGAGTGCCATGGTCATGATCCCTTTTGTTGCGCCCCGTTTAGCGCTCTGGCGCGGTAAGGGAAAGACCCCTGACCGGGGCTTGCGGCACGGGGGCAGGGCTTAGCCGCTGCGGTCGATCTTGGTGCTCAGGTGGATCAGGCTCTCGCTGCCCTTGACGCCGCGCGTCTCGCCGATGCGGTCGAGGGTCTCGTCCAACTCCTGCGTGGTCTGGGCCGCGATCTGCACGAGCAGGTCAAAGCGGCCCGAGGTGGTATGCACCACCTGCACCGCCGGCAGGCTGCGCAGCCGCGCCAAAACGGCGGGGCCGGCGCGCAGCTCGATATTGACCAGAGCGGTAGCATGCAGCGGCGCACGGGCGGCTTCCCCCAAACGCAGTGTATAGCCAAGGATGGCACCGCAGCGTTCCAGCCGTTCCAGCCGGGCCTGCACGGTGGTGCGGGCAAGGCCGAGGCCGCGCGCCAGATCGGCCACCGGCTGGCGGGCGTTGGATTGCAGCGCCGCGATCAAAGCGCGGTCGGTATCGTCAAGTTGTGCTGTCATGTCGTCACTATGCCCAAAGTTTGCGTCACTTTAGGCGGTATGACACGATGAATCGACCGAAATTCGCGCTTTATTGGAGAAAAGCAGTGAAGAGGCTCCCATGCAGCATATCGCCCCCCTTTCCGACAACCCCGCCGCCTATCTGGCCAAACACAGCCCCGATAAGCCGGTGTTGTTTCTGGCCCCATCGGTGCTGCAAGCGACCGCGCGGCGGTTTCAAGCGGATTTCGACGGGCTGGTGACCTATGCGGTCAAGGCCAACGACCGGGCGGAGGTACTGTCGAACCTTGTCGCGGCGGGGATCACCACCTTCGATGTCGCCTCTCCGGCAGAGATGGCTGCGGTGCGGGCGGTCTGCCCTGAGGCGGTGCTGCATTACAACAACCCCGTGCGCTCGGCTTCCGAGGTGGAGGCCGGGATCGCGGCGGGGGTCTATAGCTGGTCGGTCGACGAAATGTCGGAATTGGCCAAGCTGCGCGATGTGCCGCGCGACAATGAGGTGGCAGTGCGCTTTGCCTTGCCGGTGAAGGGCGCGGCCTATGACTTCGGCTCGAAATTCGGCGCGGCCCCTGAAGAGGCAGCGGCGCTGTTGCGCGCGGTGGTCGAGATGGGGTTCACGCCGTCGATGTGTTTCCACCCCGGCACGCAGTGCAACGATCCGCAGGCTTGGGTGCAATATGTCAATGCAGCGGCGGATATTCTGCGCATGGCCGATGTCTCGATTGACCGGTTGAACATCGGCGGGGGCTTTGCGGTGGACCGTGGATTTGATGCGCCAGACCACCGGGCCGTCTTCGCCGCCGTCAATGCGGCGCTGGATGAGAGTTTTGGCGCGGATGCCCCTGTGCTGCTTTGTGAGCCGGGCCGGGCGATGGTGGCCGATGCCGCCGTGCTGGCCACCCGCATCAAGGGGATGCGCAATGACGGGCGCACCGTCTTTCTCAACGACGGCATCTATGGTGGGTTGCCCGATCTGCGCGATATGGGTCTATCGGGATTGGTCGATGTGATCGGCCCCGATGGCATGCGGCGTCAGGGGGCGGCCAAGCCGCGCGTGGTCTTCGGACCGACCTGCGATTCGCTGGACCGTCTGCCCGATGGCCTGCCACTGCCTGAGGATGCACAGACCGGGGATTACCTCCTGTTCGGGGGCATGGGAGCCTATTCCATCGCCATGTCGACCGCCTTTAACGGCTATGGGTTGGCAGGGGTGACGCTGGTTTCAAACCTTGAAGGCGCGCTTACCCGCAAGGCGGCCTGAGCCTCTGGACACTGGCGGCGCGCCCGTTACTGTTGCGCTGAAAGAGGCAGGGCAGCAGGGGCGGCGTCAGATGGAAAAGTTTGGGAAAAGCCAGCCGGTCAAACGGGTGGAAGACCACCGCTTTCTGACCGGTGCAGGCCGCTATGTCGATGATATCGCCCCCGGCGAGGCGCTGCATGGCGTCTTTTTCCGCGCGCCGGTGGCTCATGGGGTGATCACCGAGTTGGACGTAGATGATGCCCGCGCGGCGGATGGCGTGCATCTGGTGCTGACCTGCGCTGATCTGGAAGCGGCGGGAATGAATATCGCCCTGCCGCATACGGTTGTCGAAAACCGCGATGGCAGCAAAGGGGCGGCGCCGCTCCGCCCGATGCTGGCCAAGGACCGCGTGCGTTATGTGGGCGAGCCGGTGGCGCTGGTGGTGGCCGAGAGCTTGCAACAGGCCCGCGACGCGGCGGAGATGATCTTGTTCGATGCCGACGATCTGCCCGCCAAGATGGACATTGCCCCGGGCGGTGAGACCCTGCACGCTGAGGCCCCCGACAACCGCGCCTTTGACTGGCATATGGGCGATGAGGCCAAGGTCGACGCGGCTTTTGCCAAGGCCGCCCATCGCGTCAAGCTCGAGGTTGGGGATAACCGGATCATCGTCAATTCGATGGAGCCACGGGGCTGCTATGCCGAATGGACCGAGGGCCGTTTGCATGTGGCACTGGGCGGGCAGGGCGTTTGGGCGCATAAGGGGTTTCTGACCAAAGCCTTTGGCCTGCCACAGGACGCGGTACGCGTGACCAATCCCGATGTCGGCGGCGGTTTCGGCATGAAGGCGATGACCTACCCGGAGTATTTCTGCGTGGCCCAAGCCGCGCGGGCGCTGGGCCGTCCGGTGCGCTGGATGTCGGAGCGGACCGAAGCCATGCTTACCGACAACGGCGGGCGTGATCTGGTGTCCTGGGCCGAGTTCGCCTTTGACGAAAACCATAAGATCACCGCCTACCGCGTCGACACGCGCTGCAACCTTGGGGCCTATAACAGCCAGTTCGGCCAGCCGATCCAGTCGCAGCTCTTCTCAAAGGTCTTGATGGGCGTCTATGACGTGCAAGACACCTATTTGCATGTCGAAGGGTTCTACACCAACTCCGTGCAGGTCGACGCCTATCGCGGGGCCGGTCGGCCCGAGGCGATCTATGTGCTGGAGCGGCTGATGGACCGTGCCGCGCGAGAGTTGGGCGTCGATCCATGGGAGTTGCGGCGGATCAACTTCATCAAGCCAGAGCAATTTCCCTATACCACCGCGACGGGCGAGCTTTACGACGTGGGCGATTTCGCGCGGCTGCTGGCCCGTGTGGGGCAGGAGGCCGAACGCGATGGTTTCGCCGCGCGCCGGGCGGAAGATGCCAAGCGCGGCCTGCTGCGCGGGCAGGGGCTGGGTTACTATATCGAAAGCATTCTGGGCGATCCCTCCGAAGGGGCCAAGGTGGTTTTCGAGGGCGATGGCCGGGTGACGATCTATGTCGGCACCCAAAGCAATGGGCAGGGGCATGAGACGGTCTATGCGCAGTTCCTCTCGGACCAGACCGGCATCCCCGCCGAGCGGATCGACGTGGTGCAGGGCGACAGCGATCTGATCAAGAAAGGCGGCGGCACCGGCGGCTCGCGCTCGGTCACCACGCAGAACACGGCGACCTTGGCGACTGTGGCGAAGATCACCGAAGTCTTCACCGGCTTTCTGGCCGAAGAGTTGGGCGTCGCCGCTGCGGATATCACCTTTGACGACGAACGATTTCGCGCGGAAGGGTCGAACATCAGCCCGACCATGCTGGAGGTGGCCGAAATGGCCCGCGCCAAGGGGCGGGATGATCTGCTGAGCCATCACGAACGCGCCAGCCTGCCGGGGCGCAGCTATCCCAACGGGGCGCATGTGGCCGAGGTGGTGATCGACCCCGAGACCGGGGTGGTGACGCTCGACCGATACACGGTGGTCGATGATTTCGGTAATCTGATCAACCCGATGCTGGCCGAAGGGCAGGTCCATGGCGGGGTGGCGCAGGGCATCGGCCAAGCGGTGCAGGAGCGGGTGGTCTATGACGAGGATGGACAGCTTCTGACCGCCACCTTTATGGACTACGCCATGCCCCGCGCCGCCGACCTGCCGATGATCTCTTTCACATCCGAACCAGTCCCCTCAACCGCCAATGCCATGGGCATGAAGGGCTGCGGGGAGGCGGGCACCGTCGGCGCCTTGGCGGCGGTGTCGAATGCGGTGCAGGATGCCCTGTGGGAACGCGGCGTGCGGCAGGCGGATATGCCGTTCACCCCGCACCGGGTCTGGGAGATGCTGCAAGGTGCCGCAATCGCAGCCGAGTAAAACCCTGTTCCAACGGCTTTTCGGGCGGTTCTGGCGGCGGCCTGAAAGCGATTTCGGCCCGCGCCGGGGGGCGGTGACCCATGTCATCATCCTCGATGGGACCATGTCTTCGCTCGATCTGGGGCGCGAGACCAACGCGGGCATTGCCTATGGCCTTTGCCGCGAGATGGGCAGCGCCCTGTCGATCTATTACGAGCCGGGGCTGCAATGGCGCGATTGGCGCAGCGCTCGGGATGTGATCTTGGGCCGTGGGATCAACCGGCAAATCCGCCGCGCCTATGGCTATCTCGCCTCGCGCTACCGGCCCGGAGATCGGATTTTCCTGATGGGCTATTCGCGCGGCGGCTATGCGGTGCGCTCCCTCGCCGGGGTGATCGACCGGGTGGGGCTTCTGCGTGCCGAGGTGGCGACAGAGCGTAACATCCGCGATGTCTACCGCCATTACGAGGCGCATCACCTGAGCAAGGCGGGCGACCTCTTTGCCCGCGCCAATTGCCACCCCGAGGTCGAAATCGAGGCGATTGGCGTTTGGGATACGGTCAAATCGCTGGGCCTCAACGCGCCGCTGTTCTGGCGGTTCTCGCAGCCGCTGCATATGTTCCACAACCACGACCTGAGCCGCAACGTGAAGAACGGCTTTCAGGCGCTGGCCCTGAACGAGACCCGCGTCGCCTATGCCCCGGTGCTATGGACCACGCCCGAGGGCTATGACGGGCGGCTTGAGCAGGTCTGGTTCCCCGGCACCCATGGCGACGTGGGGGGCCAGTTGGGCGGGCATGAGGCCGCGCGCCCCTTGGCCAATATCCCGCTGGTCTGGCTGCTGTCTCGGATGGAGGAAAGCGGCCTGCCACTGCCCGCAGGCTGGGCCACGCGGTTCGATCAAGACCCCGCTGCCCCCTCCATCGGGCGTTGGCGCGGCTATGGCAAGATGCTGGTGACCCGCCGCCGCCGGCTGGTGGGCGCGGATCCGTCCGAGCGGCTGCATGAAAGCGTGGACCAGCGCCGCGAACAAGCCGCGCCGCAACCGGGGCTGCTGGCCCGGATGCAGGGCGTGATCTCCAGTCTTTAACCGGGGTCGCGGTCCGAAGGGTGGTTGATGCCATCGCTATAGGGCAGCGGCTCCATCTCCCAAGGCAAGACCCCTTCGATCGCACCAAGGTTCACACCGCATTCATCAGGGTTCGAGCGGCGGCGGTGGTGGGTATAGATGCCACAGGTCTTACAGAAATAGTGCTGTGCGGTATGGGTGCCCCAAGTGTAGAGCGTGAGGTTCCCGGCCCCTTTCAACACGGTCACCGTCTCGGCCAGTGCCGTGGCGGTAGCGGCAGCGCGGCGGCGGCAAAAGGTACAGGTGCAACGCGCGGCCGAGGCCAGACCACGCGGGAACAGCGCCTCGATCACCACGGCCCCACAGTGGCAAGAGTCGCGGCGGGTTTCGGAGGTTTCGGTCATCTGCGTCTCACTTTCGGAATGCGGCTTTCGCTCAGGTCATAATCGGCGGCGGCATGGGGCGGAAGGCCGTGGGTCTGCCGCCAAAAGGCGAAACCGCCCCGCCGCAGCCAGAGCGGCAGGGTCAGCAACAGCCCCGCGATGAACCCGCCCGCATGGGCCCAATAGGCCACCCCGCCGCTGCCCGGCGTGGCGCCGATCCCGCCGATGAACTGCATGGCGAACCACAGGCCCAACATGATCCAAGCCGGGATCGCGAAGATGCGGAAGAACACGATGAAGATCACCAGAATATCGACCTTGGCGCGCGGAAAAAGCAGCAGGTAGCCCCCCATCACCCCCGCAATCGCGCCCGAGGCGCCGACCATGGGCACCCATGACAGCGGCTCAGTCACGACTTGGCCCAGTCCGGCGGCGATGCCACAGGCAAAGTAGAACAGCAAATAGCGCCCATGGCCCATCTCATCCTCGACATTGTCGCCGAATATCCATAGAAACAGCATGTTACCCGCCAGATGCATCCAGCCGCCATGCAGGAATTGCGAGGTTATGAGGCCGAAATACCCCTCCCCATGGCTCAGCCGCGCGGGCAGCAGGGCGTAGCTGTAGTAAAACTCGGCCAAGGCGCGCTCATCCGCCATCAGCGACAGGGACGACAGGAACACCCCGATGTTGAGCGCCATCAGCCCATAGGTGACAAAGGGCGTTCGGCCCGAGGGGTTGTGATCACGGATCGGGAACATGCGGGCCAGCCTTTGCCAAGTCGTCCGCAGCGTCAAGCGGCGCGGGGGGTCGTCATGACCTTAGCTGCGCCCGCGGGGGCTTCTGTCAAGCAGAACCGAGCAAATCCCGCGCGATCCGCTCAAAAATACCGGCACCTACGGGGATCAGATCATCGGGAAAATCGTAATCGGGATTGTGCAGGGCGGCATAGCCCTCGCCGGGGCCGAGGCAGAGCATCGCGGCCTTGGCATCGCGCCCGAACAGGCCGAAATCCTCGGAAGCGCGCATCGGCAGGTTTTTCTGCCCATGCGACACACCGAGCGCGTCCATCGCCGCGGCGGCGATCGCGTAAGCTTCGGGGTGGTTGATGGAGGCGGCGAAATGGTCGGATTCTGCGAAAGCTGCCGTCAGGCCATGGGCCTCGGTCACGCGGGCGACTTCGGCGCGCAGGGCCGCTTCGATCTCGGCCAGCGCCGCGTCGCGGGTGCTGCGCAGGGTGGCGTAAAGCGCGGCTTCGCCCGGGGCGACGCCAAAGGTCGGCTCGCCCATGCGCAGATGGGTGAGGGTGATGAGACGGAAGTCATCGTTAAGCGTCCCGCCGGGGCCGAGCGCCTGCAGCACCGGGATCAACTCGGCCAGTGCAAGGGCGGGGGAGGTGCCGTCTTCGGGGGTGGCGGCATGGGCGGTCTTGCCGTGCAGGGTGACGGAGATGCCTTTTGAGGCGCAGTTGATCAGCGCGGGCGCGGTGTCGACATGGCCAAAGGGGCGGCCCGGCTCGACGTGAATGGCAAAGGCATAACCGGCGGCGATCTGGGCATAGGTAGGGTCGTTCACCACCGCCCGCGCGCCGCTGCCGTCCTCTTCGGCGGGCTGGAACATCAGCACCACGCGGCCTTTCGCAACGGGGCGGCGCGCGATCATCCGTCCGAGCGCCAAGAGCATGGTCATATGGCCGTCGTGGCCGCAGACGTGGGACTTGCCCGGCACCTTAGAGACCCAAGGAATGTCATGTTCCTCGGGGATCGGCAGGGCGTCGAGTTCCGCGCGGAAGAGCACCGTAGGGCCGGGGATGCCGCTGTCGAAGACCGCCGCTACACCATGCCCGCCAAGACCGGTGAGGATGCGGGTAGGGGCAAGTTTCTCCAACTCCGCCGCGATGGTCCGGGCGGTCTCGACCTCCTCGCCCGAAACCTCGGGATATTGGTGGAGCGCCCGGCGAAACTGCGTCAGTTCTTCGATATCGCGGTTCGTCAGCATGGCGCTCCCCCTAATTGTGCGGCCCGTTCAGGCCATCATCCCCAAGAGCTGTGCATTGCCGCCCGAGGCGGTGGTGTCAACACAGACATGCCGCTCGGCGCGCACGCGCGCGGTGTCGGGCTTGCCGCGCAGCAGCGGGATGATCGCCCCCTCGCGGGCCGCCAGCGCCTTGTCGATCTGCCGCGCCGTCTCCTCATCGCCCCACCAGAGCACGCCGCCATAGGCCGGGCCGGTGGTGAGCGCGTCGGGGGCGATCCGGCCTGTGGCCTCGACCGCGACACCGCCGAGGGCGCGCACGGCCTTGGCCTGCGCCGTAGCCGCCTCGGCCCCCGGTCCCATGCAGAGAAGCGCGGGCCGGGGCAGAGTGGAGAGGCGGTTGCTCTCGCCGGTCGGCCCGGGCATCGACTGGGTTTCAAGCACGGTGGAGGGATGCGCGGGGAGGTCGGGCAGGCTTTGCTGCGCGTTGTCCCATGTGCCCGCGGCCTCCTGATGGTCGGGCGCCGCGAAGCGGGGCAGATAGTTCGGCCCGCCCGCCTTCGGCCCGGTGCCCGAGAGCCCCTCGCCGCCGAAGGGCTGGCTGCCGACGATGGCGCCGATCTGGTTGCGATTGACGTAGATATTGCCCGCCTCGATCCGCTCCGAGACATGCTGCACCCGGTCGTCGATCCGCGTGTGCAGACCGAAGGTGAGCCCGTAGCCGGTGGCGTTGATCGCGTCGATCACATCGTCGAGTTCATGGCTCTTGAAGGTCGCCACATGCAGCACGGGGCCGAAGATCTCGCGCTTCATGTCGGCGATGCCGCCCACCCGCAGGATCGCCGGGCCGACGAAAGTGCCGGTCTCGGGGGCTTTCAGTTCCGCGATCAGCCGGCCTTCGGCGCGGGCGGTCTCGATATGCTCCAGAATGGTCTTGCGCGCGGCCGCGTCGATCACCGGGCCGACGTCGGTCGAGAGATGCCACGGATCGCCCATGCGCAGCGCCTGCATCGCGCCCTTGAGCATGGTGATCAGGTCCTCGGCGATATCCTCCTGCACGTAGAGGCAGCGCACCGCCGAGCAGCGCTGGCCCGCGGACTGGAAGGCGCTTTCGACGATCGCCTGCACGGCCTGTTCGGGCAGGGCGGTGCTGTCGACGATCATTGCGTTCAAGCCGCCGGTCTCGGCAATCAGGGGCGTGCCGGGGGCGCAATGCTCGGCCATGTTGGCGCGGATGCGCAGGGCGGTGGCGGTGGAGCCGGTGAAGGCCACGCCGTTCACGCGGGCATCGCCGGTAAGCGCAGCCCCCACCTCGCCGCCGCCGGGCAGCAGTTGCAAGGCTGCGCGCGGCACGCCGGCCTCGTGCAGCACCTTGACCGCCAGATGGGCGATCAGCGGGGTCTGCTCGGCCGGTTTGGCGAGCACCGCGTTGCCCGCCGCCAGCGCCGCGGTGACCTGCCCGCAGAAGATCGCCAGCGGGAAGTTCCACGGCGAGATGCAGGTGAAGAGGCCCGCGGGCGGCTCGTTGGTCGCCTGTGCGGCGTAGTAGCGCAGGAAGTCCACCGCCTCACGCAACTCGGCGACGCAGTCGGGCAGGCCCTTGCCGGCCTCGCGGGCGAGCAGGGCGAAAATCTCGCCAAAGCGGTCCTCGAACATGTCGGCGGCGCGCAGAAGCGTGGCGCGGCGGGTGTTGAGCGAGGCGTCCCAAGGGGCAGCATGGTCAAGCGCCGTGGCCACGTCGGCCTCCGAGGCCGGGCGCACGGTACCGGGAGAGGCCTTGCCGGTGGGGTTGGCGACCGGTTGGGGAGCCTCGGGCGCGGCCTTGCCGGCCAGCAGCGGTGCGGCTTCCCATGTCGCCTCGGCAAAGGGGGCGCGGGCCTCCTCGATGGCGGCGAGGGTCGGGGTGTGCGCCAGATCGAAGCCCCGCGCATTGGCGCGTTGCGACTGGAAGACTTCCGGGCCTTTCGGGATCGTCGGGATCGCGTCCTGCAACTGGTCGAAGGGATCGGCGGCCACGACCTCGGGCGGTACGTCCTCGTCGACGATCTGGTTCACGAAGCTGGAGTTCGCGCCGTTCTCCAAAAGACGCCGGACGAGATAGGCCAGCAGATCGCGGTGCGCGCCGACGGGCGCGTAGATGCGGCAGCGGGTGCCGTGCTTGCGCTTGACGATGTCATGCAGCGTCTCACCCATGCCGTGCAGGCGCTGGAACTCGTAGGCCTCGGGGTCTTCGGCCATATGCAGCACGGCGGCGACGGTATGGGCGTTATGGGTGGCGAACTGCGGGTAGATGCGGTCGGTCATGCCCAGAAGTTTGCGGGCATTGGCGATGTAGCTCACATCCGTGGCCGCCTTGCGGGTGAAGACCGGGAAACCGTCGATCCCCTCGACCTGCGCGCGCTTGATCTCGGTGTCCCAATAGGCGCCCTTGACCAGCCGCACCATGATGCGGCGGTCGTGGCGCTGCGCCATGTCGTAGAGCGTGTCGATCACCACCCCGGCGCGCGGGCCATAGGCCTGCACGACCACGCCGAAACCGTCCCAACCGGCCAAGGCGGGCTCGCCCATCACCGTGTCGATGACCTCAAGCGAGAGCGCGAGGCGGTCGGCCTCCTCGGCGTCGATGTTGAGCCCCATGCCAGCCGATTTCGCCAGAAGCGCCAGCGCCCGCAGGCGCGGCACCAGATCGCGCATCACGGCCTCCTCCTGCGCCAACTCGTAGCGCGGGTGCAGGGCCGAAAGCTTGACCGAGATGCCCGGGTTCTTGCGGATGTCGTCATGGGTGCAGGCATCGGCGATGGCCGAGATCGCGCGGGAGTAGCTGAGGTGATAGCGTTTCGCATCCGCCTCTGTCCGCGCGGCTTCGCCCAGCATGTCGTAGCTATAGGTGAAGCCCTTCTTTTCCATGCCGCGGGCGCGTTTCATCGCCGCCTGAATGTCCTCGCCCAGCACGAACTGGCGGCCCATCTCACGCATCGCGCGGCTGACGGCGGTGCGGATCACCGGCTCCCCCAGACGTTTGATCGCCGCGCGCAGGTGGCGCACCGGGCCGGGCTGGTCGTCGTCGAGCACGCGGCCCGTCAGCATCAGTGCCCATGTGGAGGCGTTAACGAGGCTCGAGGTCGAATGCCCCATGTGGCGGCCCCAATCGGAAGGTGCGATCTTGTCCTCGATCAGCGCGTCGATGGTCTCGGCATCCGGCACGCGCAACAGCGCCTCGGCCAGACACATGAGCGCCACGCCCTCTTCGGTGCTGAGGCCATATTCGGCGAGGAAGACCTCCATCATGCCGGGGGCCGAGGTGCCACGGATGTCACGCACCAATCCCGCCGCATCGGCGGTGATCTTGGCGCGGTCCCCGGGCGACAGATCGGCCTGCGCTTTAAGTTCGGTCAGCAGCGCGTCAGGCTCGGCATAGGTGCGCGCGTCGATGGTTTGGCGAAGGGCGGGGGCGTGATCGAGGGCCATGGCAAGCTCCAGTTGATGTTTGGACCAGAATACCGCATGTTGAGAAGGCTAATCGACTTAATGTAGACGTCACGATAGTCGTTATGACTGAAGAAGAGGGGGCGGCATGTCAAATGAGCTTTTCAATCTGGACCGGTTTGACAGTGCGATTCTCTCGGTGTTGGCCGAGGATGGGCGCATCAGCATCACCGATCTTGCCCGACGCATCGGCCTGTCGAAATCCCCCACCCAAGCGCGGCTGCGCCGGTTGGAGGAAAGCGGCGTGATCCTCGGCTATCGCGCCTTGTTGGACCCGATCCGGCTGGGGCTGGATCATGTCGCCTTTGTCGAGGTGCGCCTGAATGACACACGCGAGGCGGCCTTGCGGGCCTTCAACCTCGCCGTGGCCAAGGTGCCAGAGATCGAACAGGCCCATATGATCGCGAGCCATTTCGACTATCTGATCAAGGTGCGCACGCGGAACATGTCGGAATATCGCCGCTTTCTGGGGGAGGTCATCTCAACCCTGCCGCATGTGGCCAGCACCTCGACCTATGTGGCGATGGAGGCGGTGAAGGAAACCATGCTCGCCGATACGGCCTAAACCGCAGCCACAGAACCTTAGCCCCTGAACCTTGAGGCTAGGGCCATTCGCCCATTTACACCGCCCGCGTGATGCTTATTGTGCGCCCCGATGCGGGCGTGATGGAATGGTAGACATACCAGACTTAAAATCTGTTGGGGCGTAGCCCCGTGTGGGTTCGAGTCCCACCGCCCGCACCAGCTTTTCAAAGACTTAGCTTGCTTTCGCCAGCCTCGCAGGCGTTACCACTTGCGTGGCCCCGGGGATGAAGACGGTAAAGGTCGTGCCCTGACCGAGCGTGCTTTTGACCGTGATGTCACCGCCATGGGCGAGGGCCAGCTTCTTGCAGATCGCGAGGCCCAGCCCGGTGCCGCCTTCGGCGCGGTCATCGGCGTCTTCGATCTGGGTGAAAGCCTCGAAAATGCGGTCGAGATCCTGCGCGGCGATGCCGACGCCATTGTCCTCGACCTCGAAAACGAACCCGCCCGCCTGTGGGCGGGCGCGCAGGTAGATGTCCCGCGCCTTGGAGAATTTCAGCGCGTTGCCGACGATATGGCCCAGCAATTGGAGGCTGCGGCGGCGGTCGGCGGTGACGGTTAGCGGTGGGGTGTCGATATGCAGCGTGGCGGTCTTGTCATGCGCGGAACCGTGGTGCGCTTCGACGACCTCTTCCAAAAGCGCGCGGGTCTCGAAGGCGGTCTTGTCGAGCGCGAGGTCGTTCAACTCCATATTCGTATAGTCGAGGATATCGTTGATAATGGTCAACAATTGCCCGCCCGCGAATTTGATGCGCTGGCCGTAGAGTTCCGCCTGATCGCCCATCTTGGTGAAATGTTCGGACTGCGGTTTCTCATCCGGGCCGAGCTTGGCAAGGTTGTGGCGTTTGAGTTCCGACATGAAACTGGCGTAGCCGATCACGATGGTCAGCGGGGTGCGCAATTCGTGGCTCAGCACGCTCATGAATTCCGACTTTGCCCGGCTGGCGCTTTCGGCGGCATCGCGGGCCTGACGCAGTTCCTCGACGCTTTCGTTGCGGGTGCGGTTTTCGACCACATAGCTAAAGAGCGCGGCCAGCGCGATGATGGCGGCGGTCCCGGCGATGATCAGCGCGATCAACTTGTACTCGACCGGATTGACGTAAAGCGGCTGCGCGGCCAGCGGGGTAACCTGAAAGGCGGCCATGCCGGTGAAATGGAGCAGGTTGATCGCCTGCGCCAAAAGCGCCGTCATCCACAGCACGCTGCCCTTGCCCCCACGGCCCGCCGCGGCAAGCGCGAGGGTCGCAAGCACGACCGCGATGATGACGGAGGCGGTCAGATAGCCCATGTCCCAATGGATCGTGCCCTGCACGCGATAGGCGACCATGCCGGTATAATGCATGGCCGAAATCGCCAATCCAAAGATCGTCCCGCCCAGAACCGTGGCCCGCCGGGATTTCAGCAGCCCCGCGATGACGACACCCAGGATCGAGCCGACGATGGCGATGATCAGCGACAGGAAGGTGAGCGTGAATTGGAAGGTCGCCGGCGCGTCGAGCTGATAGGCAAGGATCGCGATGAAATGGGTGCACCAGATCGTCACCCCCGCCGTCATCGCAGTCAGATAGCACCAGATCAGCGCCTGTGGGCGGGGCTGTTCAAGCACATGCTTATAGAGCCGCGACACCACCCAACTGCCGAAGATACAAAGCAGCGCTGCAAGCAGCACAAGTCCGAGGTCGTGATCGTGGTGAATTGTATGGGCGACCCGGAACATCTTTATCCTATCTGATATTAACACTTGGTTAATAGCTGTCGGAATAGGGCCAAAATAAGGCTCTCGCAAGTTCACACTGTGCCTACATTTTTTAACTCGGTCGTAAGACCTTGCCACTAATCCTGCGCCAAGTCGGCAGTGGGACAGGATGAGGCAGAGACAGGCGTATGGCGGGATTTGGGAAGGGTGTGAGATGGCTCAACCATCTGCAGCAAAAGGCTTTTCGCCTGCGCGGCTATGGTGCGCGGATGCTGACCTTTGCACCGCTGCGTCGCGTTTTTGGGCGTGGCAAACGGCGTGAGATGGCGCGCCTGTCCGGGGAAGATACCGCCCGCCATGAGGGCAGGCTTACCTCGGGGCAACTTCCGCTCATCTCCATCGTATTCGCGGCAGAGCGGCGCATGTTTAGGCAGAACCTAGATGGCGGGCTGCCCAAGGCGGGGCTTCGCGGGGCGCTTGTGCCCTCTCTTGGCCCCGCGGGCGGGAAGGGGGCGGCGGGTGACGCCATCCTGTCCCCCGTCAAAGCCGATATGGTCGAAATCGAGGTGGTTTTTTCCCCCGATGGGCGCGTTTGCCACGCCAATGAGGCGGCCTGCGGGGTTACCTATGGGCTGGGGGATTGTCTGATCGGGCAGCATATCGGCGAACTGTTCGGGCCGCGGCTTTGCGATGGGGCAGAGATCGACACGCTTTGGGCGCAGGCGCTTGCGGGGCAGACGCCGCAGGGCGGCTTTCAGATGCACCCGGGGGAGGAGACGGCCCGGATTGTCCACGGATGGCTCACCGCGGCGCGGGATCCCGAGGGGCGGGGGCATGGCGTCCGGTTTCGGGGTGTGGAGGCGGCGGCGAATGGCGTGGGACCGGTGCGCGCGGTGCCAGACGTAAAGCGGGCGCGGGGCGGTTAGCCGAGCGCTTCTGCCGTAGAACGAAACAGCGGCGCATGACCGCGCGCCGCCGTTCCTACATTTCTGATCAGTCGCGCTTACCGGCGAAGCGTTCGGCCCAGCTTTCGCGGTCCTCATCGCTGATCTTGGCAAAAAGCACCTCGGGCACTTCAAAGCCGTGGCCGGGGGCAAGCTTGCCCAAGGCCGTGGGCACATCGTCGGGCCACGGCATGTCGTCGACCTTCATCGCCGCCAGCATCGAGGCCGAGGCCGTGGGGATGAAGGGTGCGGAAAGCACGGCATAGAGCGGGATCAGGTTCAACGCCAGCCGCACCTGCGCCGCCGCGCGGTCGGGGTCGGTCTTGAAGGTGGTCCAAGGCGCTTGGGCTTGCAGATATTCGTTGCCCGCAGCCCAGATGCCGCGCAGTTCGGCGGCGGATTTGCGAACCTCCATCGCCTCCATCAGCGTCTCGTAACGGGCGACGCGGGCGGTGATGTCTTCGATAAGCGCCTGTTCCGCCTCGCCGTATTCACCGGCCTCGGGCACCGCTTCGCCGAATTTGGAGCGGCAGAACTTGGTGATCCGGCTGACGAAATTGCCCAGCACGTCGGCCAAGTCCTTGTTCACCGAGGCTTGGAAATTTTCCCAAGTGAATTCGGCATCCGAGGTCTCGGGCGCGTGGCTTAGGAGCCACCAGCGCCAGTAATCCGCCGGTAGGATCTCCAACGCCTGATCCATGAAGACGCCGCGCCCGCGCGAGGTGGAGAACTGACCGCCGTCATAATTGAGGTAATTGAAGGACTTGATGTAATCCACCAGCTTCCACGGCTCGCCGGACCCCTTGATTGTGGCGGGGAAGCTCAGGGTGTGGAAGGGGACATTGTCCTTGCCCATGAACTGGGTATAGCGCACGTCTTCGGCGCCCTTGTCGGTGCGCCACCAGCTTTCCCAATCGGTGCCCTTGCCCGCATCGACCCATTCCTGCGCGCAGGCGATGTATTCGATGGGGGCGTCGAACCAGACGTAGAAGACCTTGCCTTCCATCCCCGGCCAGTCCTGATCGCCGCGTTTCACCGGCACGCCCCAACTCAGGTCGCGGGTGATGCCGCGATCTTGTAGCCCGTCGCCGTCATGCAGCCATTTCTTGGCGATGGAGGTGGTCAGCACGGGCCAATCGGTCTTGCTGTCGATCCAGGCGTCGAGTTCGTCCTTGAGTTGGCTTTGCTTCAAAAACAGGTGCTTGGTCTCGCGCATCTCCAGATCGGTGGCGCCCGAGATGGTCGAACGCGGGTTGATCAGATCTTCGGGGTCAAGCTGCTTGGTGCAATTGTCGCATTGATCGCCGCGCGCATCCTCGAACCCGCAGTTGGGGCAGGTGCCCTCGACATAGCGGTCGGGCAGGAAACGCCCGTCGGTCGGCGAGTAAATCTGCCGTTGGGAGACTTCCTCGATCAGCCCTTGATCCGCCAGAGCACCGGCAAAATGCTGGGTGAGCTTGCGGTTCTGCGGGCTGGACGAGCGGCCAAAGTGATCGAAGGACAGGCCGAAGCCTTCGGCGATACGGGCCTGTGTTTCATACATCTCGGCGCAATATTCATCGACCGGTTTGCCCGCTTTCGCGGCGGCAAGCTCGGCGGGGGTGCCGTGCTCGTCCGTGGCGCAGAGGAACAGAACATCCTGCCCCCGGCCCCGCAGGTAGCGCGCGTAGAGGTCCGCAGGCAGCTGGCTGCCCACGAGGTTACCCAGATGTTTGATCCCGTTGATATAGGGGATGGCGGAGGTGATGAGGTGGCGTGTCATATCTATATTCCCGTGCTTGGCGCAGCCTTATCGCAAGGGCTACGCCAGTTCCAGCAAAAGACGGGACCGGTCAGTCGCGGTCCCGTGCGCGGCCCAAGAGCCGCCCGATGAGAAAGCTGGTCCGTGGTGCGTAGACGTAGGGCGTTCGCTTGGCCAAGGTGGGCCGCGCGCGCATCCGGGCAAGGCCAAAGACCACCAGCCCCCCATGCGCCGCCGCGATCATCGCAAAAAGCGCCGCCGCGCCGAAATTGTCGATCAGAACCGAGGCGAGATAGGGCGCGCCGATGGCACCCAGAGCGAAAAAGAACATCAGGGCGGCGGAAAGCTCCACCCGTTCGTCGGAACTGGCAAAGTCATGGGCATGGGCGGCAGAGACCGAATAGATCGGAAAGGTCGTGGCGCCAAAGAGCCCGGCGGAGAGCATGATCCCCGCCGTGCCATAGCCCGCGCCCATCACGGTGACCGCACAGCCGCCCATCGCAGCGACCGAAAGCCAAATCAGAACCCAGCGGCGGTCGAACTTATCGGCCAGCATCCCCATGGGATATTGCGCCAGCGCACCGCCCAGCACGAAGGCGGCAAGGAACCACGCGATTTGCGGCGCGCTGAGGCCGACTTCTTGGCCGTAGATCGGCCCGACCATCCGGAAAGACGCGCTTGAGACGGCGGCCACGATGACCCCCGCCGCCGCCAGCGGCGAGCGGTCAAAGGCAAGGCGGGGGCGCAGGCGCGGCTGGCTCGGTGTGTCGGGCGGGCGGACTTTGGTCAGCGTCAGCGGCAAGAGGGCGGCGCAGCAGCCGATGGCCAGCAAATTGTAAGAGACGTAAGACGCCGGGGCGAGCACGCCCACGATCAACTGCGCGGCGAGAGAGCCGCTCATGTCCACCACCCGGTAGATGCCCATGGTGCGCCCGCGCGTCTCATTGGTGACCTTGGCCTGCATCCATGCCTCGATCACCGTATAGCAGCCCGCCACGCACATGCCCGAGGCGACCCGCATCAGCCCCCATGCATAGGGGTCCACGACCATCATATGCGCCATCAGACCGATCGACCCGGCAGCGGTGAAAGCGGCAAAGGCGCGGCTGTGGCCGACGCTGCCCATCAGCCGGGGCGCCCACCAGCAGCCGATGAAGAACCCCAGAAAATGCGCCGAGCCGAGCATACCGATTTCCTGACGGCTGAACCCAAGCTGCGCGCCTGACAGCACGTCGATTGGCCCCACACCCCCGGTGGAGAGTTGCAAAAGGATGACCGAGAAGAACAGGGCGGCGAAGGAAATGAGCAGGCGCATGGGCGCAGATTGCGTCCATTGCTGCCCGAACGAAAGGCCGAATGCGCCGGGGCTGCGCTTTTGTCGGCGCGCTAGGATCGACTGAGGGCAATTGCCCTTGCGATGGCCGGGCAGGCGGCTAGGTTGCGGGCAAATCACAAGCGAGGACAAAAAGATGAAGATGAAAAAGCTCGGCTCCAGCGATATCGAGGTCTCGCATTTCTGTTTGGGCTCCATGACATGGGGCACCCAGAACACCGCCGAGGAGGGCCATGCGCAGATCGACCGCGCGCTGGAGGCCGGGATCAACTTCATCGACACCGCCGAGATGTACCCCGTGAACCCGATCAGCGCCGAGACGATTGGCCGGACAGAAGAGATCATCGGCCAATGGGTCGCCCGCGACAAGCGCCGGGACGAGGTGGTTCTGGCCAGCAAACATTCCGGCGAGGGGATGCAGCACGCCCGCGACGGCGCGCCGATTTCCTCCGACACGATCCCCGGCGCCATCGAAGGTTCGCTGAAGCGCTTGCAGACGGATTACATCGACCTTTACCAATTCCACTGGCCCAACCGCGGCAGCTATATGTTCCGCAAGAATTGGCACTACGACCCGTCGAGCCAGAACCGGGCCGAGACCATGGCGCATATGGAAGACGCCCTCGGTGCGCTGCAGCGTGAGGTCGAGCGGGGGACGATCCGCGCCTTTGGCCTGAGCAACGAAAGCGCTTGGGGGCTGACCCAATGGGCCGCCGTGGCCGAACGGGTGGGCGGGCCGCGCCCGATCTCGGTGCAGAACGAATATTCGCTGATGTGTCGTTTGGCCGATACCGATGTGTCCGAGACCTGCGTTAATGAGCAGATCGACATGCTGGCCTTCTCTCCGCTGGCCGCGGGCTTGCTGACCGGGAAATATCAGGGCGGGAAGATCCCCGCCGGGTCGCGTCTGGCGCTGAACGAAGACCTCGGCGGTCGGGTCACCCCCCGCGCCTTTGAAGCAGTCGCGGCCTATCTTGACGTGGCCGAAAAACATGGGCTCGACCCGGTGCAGATGGCGCTGGCATGGTCTGCGACACGGCCCTTCATGGGCTCTGTGATCTTTGGCGCGACCAGCCTTGAGCAGCTTGACGTGGCGCTTGGCGGGGCGGAACTGAGCCTCAGCGATGAGGTGATGGCCGATCTCGACGCGGCGCATAAAGCCCATCCGATGCCCTATTGATGGGCCGCCTTGGGATGCATTTGGCGCGGCGGGGGGCCATGCTGCTGCTGTTGGGCGCCCTCGCGGCGTGTAGCGGCAGCGAGGCGCCGCCCGCGCAGACCGGGTTTCGCGATGCGGAGGCTTTGATCGGAGCCACCAGCCGCTATGACGCGGCGCGTTTTGGCGGCGATTGGCAGGTCCGGGCGGCATTCCCCGGTGACGCCGACCTGCAAGCCGTGACCTTTGCGCCGGAAGGGCCGACCCTGATTGAACAGCGCCAGACCTGCGACAGCGCCGGATGCCGCAACACCCGTACCCTTTGGGCGCTGAGCGCAGAGGGGTCGGGCCGCTACACCATGCGCGCCGCCGTCGGCGGGGCCGAACGGCCTTTCTGGGTGCTCTGGGTCGACGAAGGGTTCCGCACCGCGGTCATCGGCAGCCCCAAGGGCGGCTATGGCTGGATCCTCGACCGTCAGGCGACAGGTGGCGCGGACCGGATCGCCGCCGCACAGGAGATCTTGGATTTCAACGGCTATGACCTCGGGGTCTTAGAGATGAGACCCTAAGGCACTGGCCCTGCCGCCCGCCTTCGGCCTATAGGCTGTTATGGACAGTGCTTTCGCCCCCGATCTGTGGATCCTCGTCACCCTTGCCGCCGCCGTCTTTCAGACCGGGCGCTTCATGCTACAAAAACATCTGGCCACCGATACGCTTTCGGCGGGCGGGGCGACCTTTTCGCGCTTTCTCTATTCCGCGCCCTTCGTGGCGCTCTTGCTGCCGCTCTATCTGGTGCTGAGCGGGCAGGGGGTGCCGCCGCTAGGGGCGGGCTTCTGGCTGTACGGGGCGATGGGCGGCACGGCGCAGATCATGGCGACGGTCTGCGTGGTGCTGTTGTTCAAGCAGCGCAATTTCGCCGTTGGCATCACTTTCAAAAAGACCGAGGTGATCCAGACCGTGCTGATGGGCTGGATCGTGCTGGGCGAGGGGGTCTCGGGCGCGGGCTTTGCGGCCATCGCCCTTGGCGTGCTGGGGCTGTTGTTGCTGTCCGGCGGAGCCGAGGCGCGGGGGCTGCGCCTTGGCGATCTGCGCAACCGTGCGGCGGGGCTGGGCATCGCCTCGGGTTCTCTCTTTGCGATCTCGGCGGTCTGCTATCGCGGCGCCTCGCTCGCCGTGGCCTCGGGCGATCCGCTGTTGCGGGCAGGGGTGACGCTGGCGGCGGTGGTGCTGATGCAGACGCTGATCATGGCCCTTTGGCTGCGGCTGCGCGAACCGGGGCAGATGCGCCGGGTCTGGGCCGCGCGGCGGATAGCGGTTTGGATCGGGCTGACCTCGATGGGCGGGTCGCTCTGTTGGTTCATCGCCTTCACCCTGCAAAACGCGGCCTATGTGAAAGCCTTGGGGCAGGTGGAGCTGATGCTGAGCGTTGCGGCCACGACCCTGTTCTTCCACGAGCGGATTTCGCGCCGGGAATGGGCGGGAATGTTGGTGCTGGCCCTGTCGATCCTGACGCTGGTGTTGGTGACCTAGCCCGTCATCGGGCGGCCATGCAGGCGCAAAAACAGGCTCTCTTCGTCGTTGTTCTTGAAAAACGGGACCGAGGCAGGCGGGCTGGTGTCGCGCGCGCGGGCGGCGACCTCGGCCATGACGACCTCGGTGATGAAGGGCATGTCGAAGGACCGCGCCCGGCTCAGCGGCACCCATTGCAGATGTGACAGCTCATCACAGGCGGCGTCGAAATCGTCGGGGTCGCTGGCGATGTCGTCGGCATCCACCAAAAAGAACCGCGCGTCGAAACGGCGCGGGCGGCCCGGCGGTGTCAGGGCGCGAAACACGAATTGCAGGGCGGAGGCGTCGGGCAAATGGCCCGTGGCTGCAAAGCTCTGCCAGTCGGGCGGCACATCCCCCTGCCATGCGCCTTTGCGGCCCAGCACCAGACCGGTCTCTTCCCAAAGCTCACGAATGGCGGCGACGGCGATGGCATGGGCGAGGGACGGCTCAGCATCGTCGCAAAGCCTGCCGTGGCAAAGCGCGTTCACCGGGGCGGCAAGGGGCACATTGGCATCGCCCGCGTCCACCGCCCCGCCGGGAAAGACGAATTTATTCGGCATGAAGGCCGCCTTTGCCCCGCGTTGCCCCATCAGGATATGCGGGGTCTCATGGCGGTCGCGCAGCACGATCACCGTGGCGGCGTTGCGGATTTTGGTCTTGTCGATGGTCATGCGGTAGCGCTCCGGCAGTCAGGGGCCGAAGGGCAGGCCGCCTCAGCTTGACCGGCCGAAACCGCCCATCCTTTTGGCCCATTGAAAGCCGATCATGGCCCCCTTCAGTCTGGGCAGAAGGTAAAGCGACAGCGCCGTGCAGCCAACCGCAAAAATGGTGAACAGGGTCAGAGGTTCGGGCCGCCAGACCGCATAGGCGATGTGCAGCCCCGGCGCCAACAGGTGACCGACCAGCAGAATGGTCAGATAGGCCGGGCCGTCATCGGCGCGGTGATGATGGAACTCTTGACGGCAGACCGCGCAGTCGTCGTTCACTTTCAGATAGCCATGCAGCAACTCTCCGCCCCCGCAGGAGGGGCATTTGCCACGCCAACCGCGCAGCATGGCAGGCAGGCGGGGCCGCTCTTCGCTGGCGTCGGTCTCTGCGGTGTCGGGGGACAATTGCTGTGTCTGTGACATGGGGGCGATCCTCTGGTTGAGGGATAGATGCAGTCTGGGGCGTGAAATGAAAAGACCGGAGGTTGCCGTTGCGGCGCCATGTCGCGCAGGGCGGGTCTTTGCCGATTTTTTCGAAAAAAGTTTGGAAACCTGCGACGGAAGTTTCGGGCTTTGCCGTTTGACCCTGTGATCGCGGCGCAAAAGCGCGAGACGATCTTTAAGAAAAACGAGGAGTATCAAGATGACCATTCGTACCAATATGAAGATCGCAGCCCTCAGCGGATTGTTGGCCGTGGGTGCCGTGGCCGCCACCGCCCAGCCGAACGGGCAGGACCGGTTCCAGCAGCTTGACGCAGATGGCAACGGTGCGATCACGCAGGCAGAGTTTCAGGCCCATGCCGAGGCGCGTTTTGCCAAGGTTGATGCCGATGGCGACGGTTTCGTGACCGGCGAAGAGTTGAAGGCCGCAGGCGATGCACGCCGCGCCGACCGCGCCGCCAAGATGGTTGAGCGTTTCGACACCGATGGTAACGGCAGCCTCGACGCCTCCGAATTGGAAGCCATGGGCGACAGACACGGTGGCAAGCGCGGCGGCAAAGAGGGCGGCAAGCACGGTGATAAGCACGGTGATAAGGGCGCCCGCATGATCGAGCGCATGGACGCCAACGACGACGGCAAACTCTCGATGGAAGAGATGACGCAGCGCCATGATCCGGCCAAGATGTTCGAGCGTCTGGACGAAGACGGCAACGGCAGCATCAGCGCCGAAGAGTTCGAAGCGGCGAAAAAAATGCATGGCAAGCGGCACCACAAGGGTGACAAAATGCACCATGACAAGCCGCAGCGCGATTAAATGAAGCCTCGGGCGCGTTTGATCATGGCGCGCCCGGACCTTAGCCATGGACGGGATGCAGGATTTGCCCAACGCGCAGCAGGATGCGGATGCCGAATTGTTGCAACGCTATGCCAATGGCGATGCGGCGGCGGCGCGGGTGCTGACCGCGCGGCTGGTGCCACGCCTCCACGGCCATGCGCTGCGGGTGCTCGGTGACCGGGCCGAGGCCGAGGATGTGGCCCAGGAGGCGATGCTGCGGCTTTGGCGTCAGGCGCCGAAGTGGCGCGTGGGCGAGGCCAAGGTGACCACTTGGCTCTACCGTGTCGTGGCCAACCTCTGCACCGACCGTCTGCGCCGCCGGGGGGCGGGGGTGGCCGGGCTCGATGATGTGGCGGAACCTGCCGATCCGACCCCCGGTGCCGCGCAGAAGATACAACAGGCCGCGCGTGTGGACGCGCTGCAACAGGCGCTGGCCACTTTGCCCGACCGCCAGCGGCAAGCGGTGGTGTTGCGCCATATCGACGGTATGGCCAATCCCGAGATCGCCGAGGTGCTGGGCATCGGGGTCGAAGCGGTGGAAAGCCTGACCGCGCGGGGCAAACGGGCATTGGCCGCGCAATTGTCGGCACAACGGGACGCATTGGGGTTTGAAAATGAGTGACTTCGACGATCTGGAAGATTTCTTTGCCGCGGCCCGGGCCAATCCGCCACAGGTCTCGGCCGATTTGCAGGCGCGGGTTCTGGCCGATGCCGAAGCGCATATGCCCAAAGCGCCGCGCCAGCCGTGGCACCGAGCGCTCTGGCAACTCTTGGGCGGTGCGGCGGGGCTGAGCGGTCTTGCAACCGCTGCGGCTGTCGGGGTTTGGGTCGGTGTGGCACCGCCCGAGGGTATGCCGGATTTGGCTGGGCAGTTCGTAACCGGCACATGGGAGACCGAAACCTCGGACCTCACGGTGGCTGACACAGGCAGCGAATTCGGTGGATTTGGCTGGGACATGGAGGAAAGTTGAGATGACACAGGATCCCACACCACGGCGCAGGCGCCTCATGCGGGTGGCCCTTGGCCTGTCACTGGCGCTGAACGTGATGATCCTCGGCGCGCTTGGCGGGGCAATGTGGCGTCACGGTGGGCCGGGGCCGCATGGCGGGGGCGATTTGCCGGGGCTGCGCAGCTATGCTTCGCCCTATGTGCAGGCGCTGCCACCCGAGGCACGGCGCGGGCTGCACGGGAAAATGCGCACCAGTGGCAAGGCGCGGCACCTCGACCGGGAAGCGCGGCGCGCGCTTTACGACGAAATGCTCGCCGCGCTTCGGGCCGAGCCGTTTCAGGCCGATGTGGCCGCCGCGGTGCTGGCCGCGCAGGGCGAGGCTGCCGCGGGTGTTCAGCAGGTCGCTCATGAGGCGTGGTTGGCCGAGGTCAGCGCGATGGATGCCGCTGCTCGCCAAGACTATGCCGATAAGCTGCAACAGCGGTTGGAGGCGGGGCCGCCCGGCAAGAAAGGCAAACGCGAACGCTGAGCGGCCCGGTGCCCGGTCTTGCCCTTTGCCAGACGGCGGGCTAGGCCGAGGGTGAATGACCCCGGCAGGGGCGGCGTCAGCTGGCCCCTTGCCCCTTAGAAAGCCCGGCCCATGACCGACACTTCTCAGACCATGCACAGCGGCGCGGAAACCGTGCTGGCCACGGCCAAGGCTTCACCCGCGCGGCGGGCGGTGGGGCTTTTGGCTCTGACGGGGCTGGGGCTGCTGTTGATCTACTCCGCGCTGACCCGCTCGCCCGATCCGGTCTGGCAGACCGTGCTGGTGTTGGTGGGGCTGGGCTTTATCGCGATTGCCGAGGTGATGCGCCGCGCCACCGCCAGCGCGGTGGAACTGACCGAAGAGGCATTGCGCGATGCCGATGGCCGGGTGATCGTCCGCATGGACGAGATCGCGCGCATTGATCAGGGCGCTTTCGCGGTCAAACCTTCGAACGGTTTCCTGCTCAAGACCAACCGCCGCGTGGCGCGGGGCTGGCGTTTGGGCCTGTGGTGGAGCCTTGGCCGCCGGATAGGCGTGGGCGGCATGACCCCGGGCAATGAAACCAAGCTCATCGCCGAGATCATCCGCGCCAAACTGGCCGAGCGTGAGGCCGCTTAACCGTCCGACCAGACCGTGCGCGGCGCATAGCGCGGGCGCGTGAAGACGAAGTTGTGGATGTCGCGCCGCTCCAACCCGGTTTTGAACAGCGGCTCGAAGTCGCGCCATGTCTCGACCAGTGTGACACGTTCGTTGTCGGGCATGACGGGCAGCTTTCCATGCCAGTTGCGCACATCGTCGCTGGTCAAAGGCTGGACCGTTCCGCGCACCTGCGACCAATCCGCATGGTAGCGGTTGTTTTCCGCGTCATACCAGAGCGAGCTGACCCGGATCGCGGTTTGCCCGGTGCCGCGGGTGAGATAGTCGAAGAGTTGTTGCATTCCTTGGAGATAGTCCGCGTCAATCGCCTGCGTCTCACGCGAGATGGCATCGCCGATGGTATAGGCCGCCGTCTGGTTGAGGTTGTACATCCGGAAGGTGTCAAAGGTCGAATACATTGCCAGATAGGCCCAGAACATCAGCGGCAGCATGATCACCGTCTCAACGGCGATGGAGCCATCCTCGCGCCCTTTGAACCGGGCCAACAGATTGCGGAAAACGCGCATCAATTCGGCTCCTGCACGAAGGCCGCGCTTGAAATCATGGAAACCCGGCCCGCGCCGTCTTTCTCCAATGCATAGCCAAGGCCGGTGGTGGGAAAGAAGGGCTCGAACCGCGCGCAGGCGCGCAGCAGCATCAGCTGATGCTCGACCCCAAGGGTCCAGCCCCGCACTGGTCTGGGGTCTTCGGAGGTGTCGACGCAATCGGGCGACTGGTCGAAGCTGGCGAAATTGCGCGGGTCCACGCGGATCATCTCAAGTCGCAGGGTCTCCTCGCAGTCATCCAGGAAGATCGCGGCCTCGCAGATTTTGTCCTTGATGGTCTGATGGGTCATCGGGGTATTGGTGTTCAGCCGAACATAGCGCACCGTCATGTCGAGCCCCCGGTCAAGGAACATGTGGCGGATGGCGTAAAAGCTCATTTCGACGGACATGAGCAGGCAGCCGAAGAGCAGCGGCGACAGGATGGCGAATTCCATCAACATGGCCGAGCCATCTTCATCGCCGCGAAACCGGCGCCATGCCTTGATGCAGCGCTGTATCATTGCGTCAGCCTCAACTGGTTGATCTGGCGGGCGATGGCCTCGAACGCGCTGACGATTTCCACTCCTTCGACGCGGAAGAAATGGCTGTCGGAGGAGGCGCAGTTCTTCATCACCGATGCGCCATGGTCGGTCACTTCAAAGCCGATCGACCAGATCACGATGCCCTTGGCCTTGGCCGCGTCGCAGATGTTGTCGAGCAGGCTGTCGGCCCGGGAGGCGGTATATTTGGTCGAATACCAACGGTAATGCTCGCTTGAGCGGACATTGCGGTTCAGCCACCAGTAAAAGGGGTAATCGCTCCAGTGGTTGTAATGGTCCTGATTGGCATAGACTTGGGGATTGATCCGGCGGGTGGTCACGTTCACCCCGTCGGTCATCAGGATCACTGTTTTCAGCGTGTCGATATCGCCGTAGTCAGCCGGGCGCCCTTGGAAGGCCGCATCGCCGCCGATGGCCTGATTGATCGCGCGGAAGGACGGGTCGAGCAGCGCCACGCCCCATTTCATGCCCAGATGAATGGCGGTGTTCGCGCGGGGCTGAAAGTTGGAAATTCGGGCCTTGAGCGCGGCGGCGTTCTGCGAATAGGCGGCCACCTCTTCGTAGTCCCGCTTTGGGCAGCCGGGGTTGTAGATATTGTCATAACGCCCGGTGTTGTCGCGGTGATAGCCGTTCCAGCTATAGCCCGCCTCGAAATGTTGCATATGCTCATAGCTGCGGGTCTGGCTGATGGCGGTGAGGTCAAACTCGCTATCGTCGAAATCAACGCAATGGGAAAAGGAATGCAACTGGGTGATGTTCAACTCATCCATGATGTCCTTTCCGACGTTGACCTGCGCGGTATAGGGCACGACGGAGATCGAGATCAGGTCCGCGTTCTCGGGCTTCAGCACGGTGTCGATGAAGGCGTCGCTCGCGTCATGCAGGTTGGCCATCTTGCCGTTCTCCCGCATGGAGCCGGAGATATCGAGCACCATGGAAATCTCGACCTTGTTAACCTTTTCCTCCGCCGTAGATTTGGCAGGGACATGCAGCCGGTCTTGGCCGAATTTGCTCATGAACATCGTGTTGAGCGTGCGCGAGGCATCGACGGTGACGCGGCGGTAGTTCAACCCTTCGTCGACCGTCACGCTGGACACGTATTCGGCCAGCCCCGCCTTGTCGAAATAATCGCGGGCCACGGCCTCGGGGCTGAGCGTCTGGTCGAGATCGGCTGCCGCCAGCACGGCCCGGTCGGCCACGGCCTGCACCCTTGCGCGTTCGCGCTCATGGCGCATCAGGTCCACGCCGATGCCCCCCATGAGGATCATCAGCAGGATCATCAGAATGGCGAAAAGCGTGACCAGCCCGTCTTCCTCCCGCGCGAAGCGGCGCAGCAGGGCGGCCAGGGGCCGTCGGGGGTTCTCCGAACTGTAAGACGTTTCGCGCATCGTCGTTAACCTTTCTTCCGTGGCGTCCTGCGGGCGCCAATGGGAATGGGCAGCATTTGCCTTGCCCTGTTGTGCTGCGGGAAAGTGTCCAGAGTTTGGCGGGTCTGGGGCAATAGGCGGCTCTTTAGGCTGGTTTTCAGCGCCGTTTTGGGGCGATTTCCACCAAGCGGGGAGGGGGTGGCGGTTCGCCCCTACCCACGGTTGATAAAGTTTTGAAAATCGCGAGGAATTGGGTCGCGCCCGGTCATGAGGCGTCCTACGGTGCGACAGCATGCCCCTAGGGCAGCCAGATGAGTCGCGCCTGCGAACAATGAGACCGCGACCGGACAAGAAGAGGAGAGACCGATGAATCCAGCCAATGAGCCGAGTTTCCGCGACAGTGTGGACCTGATGTTCAATCGCGCGGTCGCGCTGATGGATTTGCCGCCCGGTCTCGAAGAGAAAATCCGCGTCTGCAACGCCACCTACACGGTGCGTTTCGGCGTGCGTCTGCGGGGGCGGATCCATACGTTCACCGGCTACCGTTCGGTCCATTCCGAACATATGGAGCCTGTGAAGGGCGGTATCCGCTATTCCATGGCCGTGAACCAGAACGAGGTCGAAGCGCTGGCCGCGCTGATGACCTATAAATGCGCGCTGGTGGAAGCGCCCTTTGGCGGCTCCAAAGGCGGGCTGTGCATCGACCCGCGCGACTATGATGAGCACGAGCTTGAACTGATCACCAGGCGTTTTGCCTATGAGTTGATCAAGCGCGACATGATCAACCCCGCGCAGAACGTGCCCGCCCCCGACATGGGTACCGGCGAGCGTGAGATGGCTTGGATCGCGGACCAGTACAAACGCATGAACACCACCGACATCAACGGTGTGGCCTGCGTCACCGGCAAGCCGATCAACGCGGGCGGCATCCAAGGCCGGACCGAGGCGACAGGCCGCGGTGTGCAATACGCGCTGCAAGCCTTCTTCCGCGATCCCGAGGGGCTGAAGAAAGCGGGCCTTGCCGGCAAGCTCGAAGGCAAACGCGTCATCATTCAGGGTCTCGGCAACGTGGGCTATCACGCCGCCAAATTCCTCAGCGAAGAGGATGGCGCAAAGATTACCGCGATCATCGAACGTGACGGTGCGCTTCACAGCGAAGGCGGGCTCAACGTCGAGGCGGTGCACAAGTGGATCGAAAAGCACGGCACGATCAAAGGCTATGCCGATGCGAAGTTCGAAGAGGATGGCGCCAAGTTTCTGGAAGCGGACTGCGATATCCTGATCCCCGCTGCGCTGGAGGGGGTGATCAACCTTACCAATGCCGAGCGTATCAAGGCGCCCCTGATCATCGAAGCCGCGAACGGTCCGGTGACCGCCGGGGCGGATGAGGTGCTGCGCAAGAAGGGCACGGTGATCGTGCCTGATATGTATGCCAACGCGGGCGGTGTGACGGTCTCTTACTTCGAATGGGTCAAGAACCTCAGCCACATCCGCTTTGGCCGCATGCAGCGCCGCGCCGAGGAATCGCGTCACCAATTGGTGGTGGATGAGCTTGAGCGGCTGAGCGCGGATAAGGATCTGGGCTGGACGCTGAGCCCGAACTTCAAGGAAAAGTACCTGCGCGGTGCGGGGGAGTTGGAACTGGTCCGCTCCGGTCTCGATGACACGATGCGTACGGCCTATGAGGCGATGGCCCATGTCTGGCACAGCCGCGACGATGTCGATGATCTGCGCACGGCGGCCTATCTCGTCTCGATCGAAAAGGTCGCGGCGAGCTATCACGCCAAGGGGCTTTGAGGGGCACATCGCCTGTCTTGAAGTGACCGAAAAAGGGGCGTCTTGCGCCCCTTTTTGCCGTCCGGGGGCGGAGGAGGAGCAGGAAGCGTTTTCGGTCATTGATACTTGCGCCCCAAGTTGCTTGACTGCGCCCAGACCGGGGGAGGCGAAAGATGCGATTTTCAGGACTGCGGGTGTTGCGCGAAGGCTTGACCGGCAATCGGGGTTGGACGGCGCAATGGCGCGATCCAGAGCCGCAGGCGGAATATGACGCGGTGATCATCGGCGGCGGGGGGCATGGGCTAAGCACGGCCTATTACCTCGCCAAGAACCACGGCATGACGAATATCGCGGTGCTTGAAAAAGGCTACCTTGGCGGGGGCAACGTCGGGCGCAACACGACCGTCGTGCGCGGCAATTACTTTCTGCCCGGCAATTCCGAGTTCTACAGCCATTCGCTCAAACTCTGGGAGGGGCTGTCGGAAGAGTTGAACTATAACGTGATGTTCAGCCAGCGCGGCGTGATCACCCTGTTCCACTCCGACGCGCAGCGCGATGCCTCGGCCCGGCGCGGCAATGCGATGATCAACCAAGGCGACGATGCGGAACTGCTTGACCGCGCGGGCCTGCGCAAACTGCTGCCCTATCTGGATTACGACAATGGCCGCTTTCCCATCCACGGCGGGTTGCTGCACCGGCGCGGGGGCACGGCGCGGCACGATGCGGTGGCCTGGGGCTATGCGCGCGGTGCGGACCAGCGCGGCGTCGATCTGATCCAGCAATGCGAAGTCACCGGCATCGACATCGAGAACGGCCGCGTGCGCGGCGTGCAGACCACGCGCGGGGCAATCCGGGCCAAAAAGGTGGCGATCGTGACGGCGGGGCGCTCGGGGCAAGTCGCCGCCATGGCGGGGATGCGCCTGCCGATTGAGAGCCATGTTTTGCAGGCCTTCGTCTCCGAAGGGCTCAAGCCTGTGATCGACCATGTGATCAGCTTTGGCATGGGGCATTTCTATATCAGCCAGTCCGACAAGGGCGGGTTGGTCTTCGGCGGTGATCTGGATTTCTACGCCTCCTACGCGCAGCGCGGCAACCTGCCGATGATGGAACATGTGATGGAGGCGGGGATGACCCTGATGCCGATGATCGGCAAGGCCCGTGTGCTGCGCTCTTGGGGTGGGATCATGGACATGACGCCCGATGGCAGCCCGATCATCGACAAGACCGAGACCGAGGGTCTGTTCGTCGACTGCGGCTGGTGCTACGGCGGCTTCAAGGCGGTGCCCGCCTCGGGCTATGCGCTGGCGCATCTGATGGCCACCGGGCAGCCCCATGAGACGGCGGCGGGCTTCAGGCTCGACCGGTTCCGTTCGGGCGAAGGTCTGATGGATGAAGAGGCCACCGGGTCTCAGCACAACTTGCACTGAGGGAGGGCCAATATGCGGATCGAATGCCCCATCTGCGGCAGCCGGGATCGGCGGGAGTTCTACTATCGTGGCGATGCCATCGCCTTGGCCCGGCCTGCGCCCGATGCCTCGGATGAGGACTGGGACGCTTATCTGCACCTGCGCGACAACCCGGCGGGAGAGACCCGCGACCTGTGGCTGCATGAGACCGGCTGCGGCGCGTGGCTTGTCGTCACCCGCGATACGGTGACCCATGCGGTGCGGGCCGTGGAATTGGCGTGTGATGTGAAAAGGGCCACGGCATGAGGATCGCAGGGCGCGGATTGATCGACCGGGAGACGCCGGTCAGCTTTACCTTCGACGGGCGGCGCTATGACGGCTTTGCGGGCGATACGGTCGCCTCGGCCATGTTGGCGAACGGGCAGCGGCTGATGGGGCGGTCGTTCAAATATCACCGTCCCCGCGGGGTGCTGAGCGCGGGCAGCGAAGAGCCGAACGCGCTGGTGACCACCGGCGTTGGCCCCGCGTCGGAGCCCAATGTCCGCGCCACGATGCAAGAGATTTACGAGGGGCTGGCGGTGCGCAGCCAAAACGCATGGCCGAGCCTCGATCTCGACCTCATGGCGGTGAACGATCTGGCGTCGCCCTTTCTGGGGGCGGGGTTCTATTACAAGACCTTCATGTGGCCACGAAACTTTTGGAAGCGCGTCTATGAGCCGGTGATCCGCCGTGCGGCGGGGCTCGGGCGGTTGAGCGGCCAGCCCAATGCGGACGCCTATGAGAAAGCCTATGCCTTTTGCGATCTCTTGGTGATCGGCGCAGGCCCGGCGGGTCTGATGGCGGCGCTGGTGGCGGCGCGGGCGGGGGCGGATGTGATCCTCGCCGACGAAGATGCGCTGATGGGCGGGCGGCTGAATGCCGAGAGTGAGCGTGTCGACGGTGAGCCGGGCCATGTCTGGGCGGCTGGCGTGGTGGCGGAGCTCGCGGCAATGGACAACGTCCGTCTGATGCCCCGCACGACGGTCACCGGGGCCTATGACGGCGGCATGTTCGGCGCGTTGGAGCGGGTCAACCAACACCGTGCGCGGCGGGGCGAAGGCGCGCCGCTGGAGTGTTTCTGGCGCATCGCGGCCAAGCAATCCATCCTCGCGGCAGGCGCGTTGGAGCGCCCCGTGGGCTTCGCCAACAACGACCGCCCCGGCATCATGACGGCGGGTGCCGTGCGGGCCTACCTCAACCGCTGGGGCGTGGCTTCGGGCAAGCAAGTCGCGGTTTTTGGCAATAACGACGACGCCCATCGCACGGCCCGCGATCTGGCGGCAGCAGGTGTGCATGTCGCCGCGCTGATCGACAGTCGCGAGGGGGTCAGCCGCGAGGGCGCGGATTTCCCGGTGCTGAGCGGGGCGGTGGTCTGCAACACCTCGGGCGGCAAGGAGTTGGAGGCGGTGTCGATCCGCACCGCGGCAGGCGTGCATAAGATACAGGCCGATTGTCTGGCCATGTCGGGCGGCTGGAACCCCTCGCTGCATCTCACGTGCCATATGAACGGGCGACCGACATGGTCGCCCGAGATCCACGCCTTTCTGCCCACCCCCGGCGCGGTGCCGGGGATGCATGTGGCCGGAGCCTGCAACGGCACCTTCTCGACCCACGGCTGTCTTGCGGCGGGGGTGGCGGCGGCAGGGGAGGCGCTGGCGGCGTTGGGCCGCAAGGCGGAACCCCTCGACCTGCCGCAGGCCGATGACGCGCCCTATCGCCTTGCCCCGCTTTGGGCGGTGCCGGGCAAGGGCCGGGCGTGGCTGGATTTCCAGAACGATGTCTGCGTGAAAGACGTGCAGCAGGCGGCGGCAGAGAGTTTCCGCTCGGTCGAGCATATGAAGCGCTACACGACCCAAGGCATGGCCCCCGATCAGGGCAAGAATTCCAACGTGGCGGCACTGGCGGTGCTGGCCGATGCCACCGGGCGCGGCATTGCCGAGACGGGCACGACCACCTTCCGCCCGCCCTATACGCCGGTCGCCATCGCGGCCATGGGCGCGGGCGGGCAGGGCAAGGGCTTTGCGCCCGAACGGCTGACCACCAGCCACGCGGCCAGTCTTGCCATGAACGCCCCGATGGTAGAGGCGGGGCTGTGGTATCGCCCCAGCTATTTCCCGCGCGGGCAGGAGCGCAACTGGCGTCAATCCTGTGACCGAGAGGTCGGATACGTGCGCAAGACGGTGGGCATCTGCGATGTCTCGACCTTGGGTAAGATCGACATTCAGGGGCCGGATGCGGCCAAGCTGCTCGATCTGGTCTATACGAACAAATTCAGCACCTTGAAGGTCGGTAAGGTGCGCTATGGTTTGATGCTGCGCGAGGATGGTTTCGTCATGGACGACGGCACCTGCGCGCGTTTGGGAGAGAGGCATTACCTGATGACCACCACCACCGGCGCCGCCGGTGAAGTGATGCGGCATCTGGAATTCGTCAGGCAATGTCTGCATCCCGAATGGCAGGTGCATCTGTCTTCGGTCACCGAACACTGGGCGCAATTCGCCGTGGCGGGGCCGAAGTCTCGTGAATTGTTGAACGGGCTGCTGGCGCAGCCGATCGACAATGACAGCTTTCCCTTCATGGCCTGTGGTGACGTGCGGCTCGGCGGGGTCGCGGCGCGGCTGTTCCGCATCTCCTTCTCGGGCGAACATGCCTATGAGATCGCCGTGCCCGCACGCTTCGGCGCGGCGCTGTTCGACCTGCTGGTCGCGCGGGCCGAGGCGCTGGAGGGCGGCGCCTATGGGATGGAGGCGCTGAACGTGCTGCGGTTGGAAAAGGGCCATATCACCCATGCTGAGATCGACGGCCGCGCCACGGCAGAGGATATCGGCATGGGGCGGATGCTGTCGGACGCCAAGGACTGCATCGGCAAGACCATGTCCGAACGCCCCGGCCTGCGCGACCCGAACCGCGCGCAACTGGTCGGGTTGCGGCCCGTCGGCGCGGTGAAACAACTCACCGCAGGGGCGTTTTTGTTCGAGGCCGGGGCCGAGGCCAGCCGCGAGAATGCGCAGGGCCATACGACCTCGGTCGCCTTTTCGTCGGATGTCGGCACCTTTATCTTTATCGGGCTGGGCTTCGTCACCCGGGGCCGCGCCCGGCATGGGGAGGTGATGCGCATGGTCGACCATCTGCGCGAAATCGAGGCGGAGGTGGAGATCTGCGCCCCGGTCTTTGTGGACCCTGAAGGAGGGCGCGCCCGTGGTTGAATTGAAAGCGCAAACGCCGTTCGGCGATCTGCTCCCGCTGCACATCGGCGACATGACGGTGGCGGCCCGGGATCTGGGCCAGTTGACCGTGCTGGGCGTGTTCGATCGGGCGGGCCTCACCAAGGCGCTAGAGGCGGCCCATGGGGTTGCCCTTCCGGAGCCGCTTCAGAGCATTGCCAAGGGCGATGCCCAATGCCTGTGGTTTGGCCGGGAAGAGGCGCTGCTTGTCGGGCCTGCCCCGGATGAGGCCCTTGCGAAACATGCAGCCCTTGTCGATGTCTCGGACGGATGGGCAGTGGCAGAGTTGCAGGGGCCGGGGGCTGAGGATGTACTGGCGCGACTGGCCCCGGTTGACCTGCGCGCGGCGGCCTTCAAACCCGGTCAGACCCTGCGCAGCCCCTTGCGCGATATGCCCGCCGCGATCACCCGCACCGACACCGGCTTTTTGTTGATGGTCTATCGGTCGATGGCCGCCACTTTGGTGCAGGAGTTGCGCCGCGCTATGGAAGCGGTGGCATCGCGGCGCTAGGTTGTCCCGCAGGGGCCCGAATCCCCGTTTGGCAAACAACGGAGCATAGACATGAACAGAACGATTTTCGCCGTATTGGCCGCGATCAGCATGGCGGTCTCGGGCCCGGCGCTGGCGGCCTCGAAAAAAGAGACGAGCTGCATGCATCAGGCCGCCGTGGTCGCCGCCGTGCAGCAGGCCCGCCTCGACCGCGTGAAAGAGCGCCAAGTCCCTGCCGCCGTGAAGGCCAAGGCGACATGGCCCGAAAGCTTTAACACCGCGATCCCGCTGGTGACCCCTTGGGTTTACGAGATGAAAATGCGCGACGTGAAAAAGAACGATCTCGCCGCGGCGTGGAAAGAAATGTGCCTCGCCCAATAGGCTGACCAACGCCGTGCCGGGCAGGGGGGCTGCCCGGCAAGAGGGGCGTTTTACCGCCCGCTGCCGCTCTGCCTCCTCTGGACTCTGAACTGCCCCAGCCGGTATATGAAGCCATGAGCCTGCCCCCCGGATTTTTGGAAGAACTGCGTGACCGCGCCAGCCTGTCTCAGGTGGTGGGGCGCAAGGTCATTTGGGACAACCGAAAGTCCAATCAGGGCAAGGGCGACATGTGGGCGCCGTGCCCCTTCCATCAGGAAAAATCCGCCAGCTTTCACGTCGATGATCGCAAGGGGTTCTACTACTGCTTTGGCTGCCACGCGAAGGGGGATGCGATCTCTTTCGTGCGCGAGACCGAGAATGTGAGTTTCATGGAGGCGGTGGAGATCATCGCCCGCGAAGTTGGCATGCCGATCCCCAAGCAAGACCCCCGCGCGCAGGCCAAGGCCGACAAACGCACGCAATTGGCCGAGGTGATGGAACAGGCGGTGCAGTGGTTCCGCCTGCAACTGCGCACCGGGGCGGCGGGGGCGGCGCGCGATTATCTGGCCAAACGCGGCTTGTCGGAACAGGCGCAGGCCCATTGGGAGATTGGTTTCGCCCCGAACAGTTGGCAGGGGCTTTGGGATGCGCTGAAAGCCAAGGGCGTGGCGGATGAGTTGATCCTCGGCGCGGGGCTGGCGAAACCTTCGTCGAAAGGCGGCAAGCCCTATGACACCTTCCGCGGGCGCATCATGTTCCCGATCCGCGATGCGCGGGGGCGGGCGATTGCCTTTGGCGGCCGCGCGATGGACCCAGAGGATAAGGCGAAATACCTTAACTCGCCCGAGACCGAACTTTTTGACAAGGGCCGCAGCCTTTACAACGTCAAACACGCCCGCGCCGCCGCAGGGCGGGGGCAGCCGCTGATTGTGGCCGAAGGCTATATGGATGTGATCGCCCTGCATGGGGCGGGGTTCGAAGGGGCCGTGGCCCCCTTGGGCACCGCGATCACCGAGAACCAATTGCAGATGCTGTGGCGGATCGCGCCAGAGCCGATCATTACGCTGGATGGCGACGCGGCGGGCCAACGCGCGGCGCTGCGCCTGATTGATCTGGCCCTGCCGCTGTTGGAAGCCGGGCAGAGCCTGCGTTTCGCCGTGATGCCCGAGGGGCAGGATCCCGACGATCTGCTACGCGCGCAGGGGGCGGCGGCCTTGCAAAAGCTCTTGGACAACGCCCTGCCCATGGTGCGCCTGCTGTGGCAGCGTGAGACCGAGGGCAAGGTTTTCGACAGCCCCGAACGCAAGGCCGCGCTGGACAAAAGCCTGCGCGAAAAGATCAAGTTGATCCGCGACCCGTCGATCCGCAGCCATTATGGGCAAGAGATCAAGGATCTGCGGTGGGAACTGTTCCGCCCGCAGAAGAAACGGCCCGAATTCCGCCCCGTGGGCGGCAAAGGGCCCGGCAAGGGCAAAGGCGGGAAGGGCGCTGCTTGGGGCGCGCCGCTGGCCCCGCTGGCCAGCACCAAAGCCTCGGCCCTCGTGGCGATGAGCGATGAGCAAGTGGGCATGCATCTGCGGGAGGCGGTGATCCTTGTGGCGCTCGTCGATTGCCCGCAATTGGTCGAGATCTTTGAGACCGGGTTGGAGGCGATGCGCTGCGATGATCCAGATCACGCGCGGCTGCGCGATCTGCTGCTGCGCTTTGGCCATGCGGGGCAAGAGACGCTGCGCGAGGAGATTTCCTATTCCCTCGGCTGGGAGACCCTTGAAAACATGAAGGGGCAACGCCACGTTGCCATCACGCCCTGCATCCGCAATCCCGGTAACGTGGATATGACCCGTCTGACCGTGGCCGAGGAACTGGCCAAACTGGATGCCGCCCGCGGGCTGAACGAAGAGATTGCCGAAGCCGTCGAAGACCTGAGCGGCCCGGCGGATGAGGGGGTCACCTGGCGTTTGAGCGAAGCGGCCCGTGCCGCCGACCTTGCCCGCCGCAGCGCACAGGAAGAAAGCAACGGAGAGTTCGACGTGGGCGACAACGGCATGACGATGGACCGCGACGAGCGCAGCGCATTGGACGCGCTCTTGGGAACGATTAAATATGACAAGTCAAAGGGCCGCGGATGAGCATCGGCGTGGCCCATTTGCAGGACTTTTTGAAAATGCTGGGCAACGGGTTTAAGAATCACCCATAACCTCGCATGATTCGGAAAACCGAATCGTCTGCGGATGATTCGCGCTGACGCGCTGGAGGAGCATGAGATGGCTGCCAAAGATACGAATGACGACGCAAAGAGCAACGATTCAGAGGCTGGCCACTCGCTCGACATGAGCCAAGCCGCCGTCAAGAAGATGATCGGTGAGGCCCGTGAGAAGGGCTATATCACCTATGATCAGCTCAACACGGTGCTGCCGCCCGATCAGGTCAGCTCGGAACAGATCGAAGACGTGATGTCGATGCTCTCGGAAATGGGCATCAACATCATCGAAGACGAGGAAGCCGAAGAGGAAGAGAACAAAGGCTCGACCGAGGTTGCGACCACTGAGTCCAACCGCGACGTGGCGTTGTCTTCGGGCACCTCCGAGAAGCTCGACCGCACCGATGACCCGGTGCGCATGTACCTGCGCGAGATGGGCAGTGTCGAACTGCTCAGCCGCGAGGGCGAGATCGCCATTGCCAAGCGGATCGAAGCTGGCCGCAACACGATGATCGCCGGGCTTTGCGAAAGCCCGCTTACCTTCCAAGCGATCACCATCTGGCGCGACGAACTTCTTTCTGAAGACATTCTGCTGCGCGATGTCATTGACCTTGAAGCGACCTTTGGCACGCAGATGGGCGATGAGGAGGAAACTTCTCCGGTCGTGGCCCCCACCGCCGGGGGGGAGGCCAAGAGCGAGGACTCCAAACCCGAATATGACGCCGATGGCAATCCGATCTCGTCGGACGACGACGATGACGAGGACGAACAGGCCAACATGAGCCTTGCGGCCATGGAGGCGGCGCTGAAACCGCAGGTTCTGGAAGCGCTCGACATCATCGCGGATGACTATGAAAAGCTCAGCGCAATGCAGGACAGCCGCATCTCAGCCACGCTGAACGAAGACGGCTCTTTCACCAAAGAGCAGGAAGAGACCTATCAAAAGCTGCGGTCGGAAATCGTGCTTTTGGTGAACGACCTGCACCTGCACAACAACCGTATCGAAGCACTGATCGACCAGCTTTACGGCATCAACCGCCGCATCATGCAGATCGACAGCGCCATGGTGAAGCTCGCCGACCAAGCGCGCATCAACCGCAAGGAATTCGTCGACAACTATCGCGGCTACGAGCTTGATCCGAACTGGATGGAGCGGATGGCCGAGAAATCGGGCCGCGGTTGGCAGATGTTCATTGAACGCTCGTCGGACAAGGTCGAGGAACTGCGCGCCGACATGGCGCAGGTTGGCCAATATGTCGGTCTGGATATCTCGGAATTCCGCCGCATCGTGCAGCAGGTCCAGAAGGGCGAAAAGGAAGCGCGTCAGGCCAAGAAGGAAATGGTCGAGGCGAACCTGCGCCTCGTGATCTCCATCGCCAAGAAATACACGAACCGCGGGCTGCAATTCCTTGATCTCATTCAGGAAGGCAACATTGGCCTGATGAAGGCCGTCGACAAGTTCGAGTATCGCCGCGGCTATAAGTTCAGCACCTACGCGACATGGTGGATCCGTCAGGCGATCACCCGCTCGATTGCTGACCAAGCGCGCACCATCCGCATTCCGGTGCATATGATCGAGACGATCAACAAGCTGGTGCGCACCGGCCGCCAGATGCTGCACGAGATCGGCCGCGAGCCGACGCCCGAGGAACTGGCCGAGAAGCTGCAAATGCCGCTCGAAAAGGTCCGCAAGGTAATGAAGATCGCCAAGGAGCCGATCAGCCTTGAGACGCCCATCGGCGACGAGGAAGACAGCCAGCTGGGCGATTTCATCGAGGACAAGAATGCCGTGCTGCCGCTCGACAGCGCCATTCAGGAAAACCTCAAGGAGACCACGACGCGGGTGCTGTCCTCGCTCACGCCCCGCGAGGAACGGGTTCTGCGGATGCGTTTCGGCATCGGCATGAACACCGACCACACGCTCGAAGAGGTCGGCCAGCAGTTCAGCGTGACCCGCGAACGTATTCGCCAGATCGAAGCCAAGGCGCTGCGCAAGCTCAAACATCCGAGCCGCTCGCGCAAGCTGCGCAGCTTCCTTGATCAATAAGTCAAAACGCGGCCCCGGTGGCCGCGTTTTCTTTTGTGGGGCAGGTCTTTGACCTGCCGCCCGCGCCGCTTACATCAAGGGGGTATCCCAAGAAGGATCCCATGATGCGCAAAACTGTCCTCACGCTTCTTTGCCTTACGCTGCCGCTGCAGGCCGCTGCGCAGGCTTACCGGGCCGAAAATTGGTTGATCGTCATGCCCCTCACCGCACAGGAGTTCGAGGTGATCGAAGACCACGGCGCGGGCGCGCGTCACATCTGGTGCGCCGCGGCGGAGTTTGCGCAGGACGTGCTGGGCCTCCCGCGAGGGGAGCGGCTTTATGTCAAAACCCCGCGCGGCCCGTCGGTGAGCGGCGTGGGCCGTACCGGCGTCGTCTTCAGCACCAACCCTGACCGGGTGAGCGGTGACATGGGGAAGTCCTATTCCGTCACCATCAACCGCGCGGGAGAGAACCTGCCCAGCCACCATGCCCGGCAGTTCTGTCTGGATCGCATAATTGAGTTGCGGGATTTCTGAACCACGCAAGCCGTTGTTTTCAGACAGCGGCGAGCCTATCCTGCGCGTATTCTTGCAACGGATTGATTTCATGCGTTTTATGCTCGCCAGCCTGTTTCTGACCCTCGGCACCAGCCCAGCCCATGCCCATTGCCATCAGCGCAGCGCTACCGTTCTGACCTGTACGATTGACCAAGGGGCAAAGCAGTTGGAAGTCTGTCTCGACGGGGAAGAGGTGATCTACCGCTTCGGCCCGCCTGACGCGCCCGCTCTGACCTTGAGCTCCCCGATCACGGAGGTCGCGCATCAGCCTTGGCCGGGTATAGGTCGCGCCATTTGGGAGAGCACGATCTTCCAAAATGGTGCCTTTTCCTATGAGGTGTACGGTTCTTTCGACAAACTCGATCAGATCAGCGACGGCGGCGTAACGGTGCGCAAGAACGGGCGCGAGATCGCCACGCTTTCCTGCGACAGCGGTTCGACGGAACTGGGTCTATTCGCGATAAGCGATGCGAAAGAGGCGGCAGGGCAGTGCTGGGACGCCGACGCGCAGCGTTGGGGAGCCTGTTGAGATGCAGACAGTTTTTACCATTCAAACCCGGGGTCAGGCGCTCTACGAGTTCACGGATGACGTGGCCCGCTGGATTACGGGGCAGGGGGACGGGCTGTTGACGCTCTTGGTGCAGCACACCTCGGCCTCCCTGTTGATCCAAGAGAACGCCGACCCAGATGTGCAGCGCGACCTTCTGGCCTATTTCGCCCGGTTGGTGCCACCTGCCGATGCGCCGCAGATGCGCTATCTCACGCATCTGATAGAAGGGCCGGATGATATGCCTGCGCATATCAAAGCCTCGGTTCTGCCGGTGAGCCTTAGTATCCCCGTCGCGCAGGGGCGGATGATGTTGGGGACATGGCAGGGCATCTACCTGTTCGAGCATCGCGACGCCCCGCATCAGCGGCGCATCGCGGCGCATTTCCGGCCCGACTGACGCGCGAGTGGGCAGGGCTCAGCCCGTTGGCATCAGATAGATTTCACGCACCGCCGCCCGCGCAGGCGCATCAAGCGCATGCATCACCGCATTCGCCACGTCCTCGGGTTGCAGCTTGTCGGGTTTGGCCTCGTCGAAAAAGGCGGTGTCGACCATGCCGGGCGAGACCACCATGCAGCGGCCACCCCATTCGGCCATCTCATCCGCCAGATTGCCCGCGAAACCGTGGATGAACCATTTGGTCGCGCTATAAATCGAGCCTTGGATATGGCGCCGCCCGGCAGCAGAGCCGGTCACAACATATTGGCCGGTCGTTTTGCGCAGATGTGGCATTGCGGCATGGGCGGTATAGAGCGCGCCCATGATATTGAGATCGACCATCGCCTTCCAATCCTGCGGGTCCCCATTCTCGGTCCCCGCCGGGCTGGTGCCGCGCCCGGCATTGGCAAAGGCCGCGTCGACCCCGCCAAAGTGATCGGCGAGCTTGTCGATTGCCTGCCTCTGCGCATCGTAATCGGTGGCGTCGCCCACCAATACCAGCGCCTGATCGCCAATCTCATCGGCGAGGGCGTGCAGTTTCTCTTCGCTGCGGGCAAAGAGGCCGATGTTCCAGCCTGCTTTCGCCGCCGCGCGGGCGGTGGCCGCGCCGATCCCGCTGGAGGCGCCGGTCAGGAAAAGTGTCTTGGTCATGATATGCTCCGTTTATAGCCTTCGCTGACCAACGCGGGGGCATGGCGTTGGGTCCATGACACATATTTGAACGCAAGATATAGCTGTGGAAATCTTCTCTACCCAAAACCTCGCGGCTCCCCTATAAGTTTTGACAAGAGGGCCGCGCGCCCCACAAGTGAGGCAGGATGAAGAGGGGGACGGCCCATGCGCTGCCCGTTTTGCGGAAATATCGACACCCAAGTGAAAGACAGCCGCCCGGCCGAGGATCACGTCTCGATCCGGCGCAGACGGTTCTGCCCAGCTTGCGGGGGCCGCTTCACCACCTATGAACGGGTGCAACTGCGCGATCTTGTGGTGATCAAAACCTCTGGCAAACGCGAGGATTTTGACCGGGATAAGCTGGAACGCTCAATCCGCATCTCCATGCAGAAACGCCCCATTGATCCCGAACGTATTGATCAGATGATCTCGGGCATCGTGCGCCGGTTGGAAAGCATGGGCGAGACCGACATCAGCTCGAAACATATCGGTGAGATCGTGATGGAGGCGCTGGCCCGGATCGACACCGTGGCCTATGTGCGTTTCGCCTCTGTTTACAAGAACTTCCAAGCCGCGGACGATTTCGACAAATTCGTTCAGGAACTGCGGCCCGACGCTCTGCCGGAAGAGTGACCGGCAAGAGGGTGAGCGACGCGCGGTATATGGCGCTGGCGCTGTCCTTGGGGCGGCGCGGGCAGGGCAACGTCTGGCCCAACCCGGCGGTGGGCTGCGTCATCGTGCAAGACACGCGGATCGTCGGGCGCGGTTGGACCCAGCCGGGCGGGCGCCCCCATGCCGAGCCGCAGGCGCTGGCGCAGGCGGGCGCGGCGGCGCGGGGGGCGACGGTCTATGTCACGCTCGAGCCCTGTGCCCACCACGGCAAAACGCCGCCCTGTGCGCAGGCGCTGATCGACGCAGGCGTGGCCCGCGTAGTGATCGCGACGCAGGATGACGACGCGCGGGTCAACGGGCGCGGCATCGCGATGTTGCGCGCTGCCGGGATCGACGTCTCGGTCGGTCTGCACGAAGACACGGCCCGCGCGGATAACGCCGGTTTCTTCTGCCGCACCGATCTGGGCCGCCCGATGCTGACGCTGAAGCTGGCCAATTCCTTTGACGGGCGCATCGCCACCGGCACGGGCGAAAGCCAATGGATCACCGACGCCCCCGCGCGGCGGCTGACCCATGCCATGCGCAGCCGTCACGACGCGGTGATGGTCGGGGCGGGCACTGCGCGCAAGGATGACCCGAGCCTGACGGTGCGTGGTCTCGGGCTTGCCCAGCAACCGGCGCGCGTCGTCGTCTCCCGCAGGCTCGACCTGCCGTTGATGGGGCAACTGGCGCGCACGGCGGCTGAGGTGCCCTTGATCCTCTGCCACGGCGCGGATGCCGATCCGGCTTTGGTCAAAGCCTGGGCCGATCTTGGGGCGACGCTGCTGCCCTGTGGCGCACGCGGGGCGCAGTTGGACCCGCAGGATGTGATGCGGCAATTGGCGGCGCATGGTCTCACACGGATTTTCTGCGAGGGCGGCAGCGCCTTGGCTGCTTCGCTCATCGAGGCGGATTTGGTTGACCGGCTGGTGGGGTTCACCGCCGGGCTGGTGATCGGGGCCGAAGGTCTGCCCGGCATTGGGGCGCTTGGCCTGTCGCGGCTGGCCGAGGCGCCGCGCTTCGTGCTGCAATCCAGCCAGCAGATCGGGCCGGACCTGCTGCACGTCTGGCGGCGCAACGCAGCCGGTTAGGTGCTATCGCCGCCAGAGGTGGCTCTGGCTGGCAAAGACCCCTTGGAGCTTCGATAGCATTCGGTTGCCCAACCCCGCGCAGGGCAGGCGGCCCGTGGCCAGCCGTTCGACCACCACTTCGACAGGACAGGGCAAGCCGCTGACCGGGTCGCGGTAGCGCGGGTAATCGATGAGCGCGGCATGGACGAGCCCTTCAAGCGTCGGTGTCGCGCGGCGGCGGGGCGGGACAGCGCCCCGGTCCTCGGTCAGCCCCCAGCCCGCGTAGAAGGGCGCGCCCAAGGTCACCACCGGCACCCGGCGCAAAAGCGCTTCGAACCCCAAGAGGGAGGTCATCGTCCAAACCGCGTCGACATGGCTGAGAAGCGCCATCGGGTCAGCGTGGTGCAGGATCAGATCGGCATCGCCCGCCTCGGTCGCCCCTTTGCGCAGGCCCGCTTCGACATCGGGGTGGGGTTTGTAGAGGATCACGGCATCCGGGTTTGCGGCGCGGGCGGCGGCCAGCAGGGCGGCGTTGCTGCGCAGATCGCCCGTGCCGGTGAGGATGGAGGCGTCGTCTTCCACCTGTCCGGGGACGAGGATGCGCCGCCCCGGCGGCAGCTCGGGCGCGGCCCCGCCGAGGTTGTATTTGCTGAGGCCCGCCCCGGTCAGCGACGCGATCAGCGCGCGGGCGCGGGCCAGTTGATCGGGGCGCAACTCGGCGCGTTTCTCGATCCATTTTTCCAGTCGGCTCGGCCCTTGGGGATCGTAGTAGATGCCCAGATCGTCGCAGACCAGCGACAGGGGCGGGACCAGTTCGGCCCCCAGCCCGCGCGAGCGCAGAAACCCGTCCTCGACCCGCAGCGCGCCGTGGGGCGCGGCCTCGGCCTTGCTAGCCCAGACCATGGCGCGGCGGGGCGGTTTGGGGGCTTCAGCCGGGGCTTTGCGAAAGCGAAGGGGGGTGGCCGTTCCGAAGAATTGTTGCAGCGGGCGGCGCTTCCACAGGCGCATCCCCCATGCGTCCCAGCCGCGATGATCCTCCCGCCACGCGCGGGCCTGCGCGGCGAGGGCGGTAAGGGCCGTTTCGAAACTGCCGAGCTGGTCGCGATAGGGGTCGTACCATGTCGGATAAAGGATCATCGCCGCCGCGAAAAGCTGCGCGCGACTGAGGCGGCGCTGGCGGCGTTGCACGGGGAACTCATCCTCCGTCAGCCCCCAGCCCGCGTAGAAAGGCTGACCGAAGACGCGCGGCCGATGGCCTGCGAAGATCGCCTCGAACCCCATTTGCGAGGAGACGGTATAGACGCCAACCGCCCCTTCGAACAGCGCCCATGGGCTGATGGGGTCGGTCAGCAGGGTGATCCGCTCGTTGGTATCCTCGGGGCCGTAATGCCCGGTGCGGTAGCCCTGTGTCGTCTCTGGGTGGCTCTTGATGATGACGCGCGCGCCGGGGTGTTCCTCTTGTGCGAAAACGAGCATTTCCAGAAACCGCGCACGATCCGCGCCCGAGGCGGTGACCGAGGCATCGCCGCGGGTCTGGTCGATCACCACCACATAGCCCGGCTCTGGTGCAGGCGTGTCGGGGTCAAAGCCTGCATATTTTGTTAGATGCGCCTCGGCCATCTGCGCCATGCCACCCCGGGCGCGGTCCAGAAGGGCGGTGTCGTCCAGCGGGTGGTGGGTCAGTAGGTCTTCGAGGTCGGAGGGCTGGGCGGGGTCGAAATGCGCCCCCCGGCTGTCGATCAGAAGCCCCAAGGGCGGCTCGCCCGCGCGGCCGGGGTGGAGCGAGCGCAGCCATGCGTCCTCAACCCGGATCACCGGCGCGCCGCGCTTGGCCGCCACGGCCAGCCCGCGATGCGCGGTGGGGGAGTTGCCCCAGACCGCCACCGCATCGTCCGGCCCGGGCAGGCCAAGGCGCAGGGAATGGCCCGACAGCTGCAGGATGCGCCGCAGGCGGCGCTGCGTCAGGAAACCACCGTTATATACGAAAAGCCGCCGGCTCCTTTCGGGACCGGCGGCGGGGTATTGGTATGGGTCAGCTTCGAATGCCACCGGGGTGGATCATTCGGTCAGCGAAGTGATGCTATCCGCCGAACCCGCCGTGCCGGTAATGGCCGAGATCACCTTGCTCCACTGGGTGAAGGGGGCTTCGGTCACATAGATCGTGTCGCCGTCGCGGATCACGAAATCGCGGGCCATGAACATGCCGTTGGGTTTGGTCAGGTCGGTGACATAGACCATCCGCTGCGCGCCGGTCAGATCGCTGCGGCCCAGCACCTGTTCGGCGACCTCCTCAGGCTCATTGCGGAACACGAAGACGCCAGTGGGGTCGGCCGAGACCGGGCTCAGGCCGCCGACCTGCGCGATGCCTTCCAATAGCGAGAGGTTTTGCGATTCAAAGGGCACGCGGGCCTGACCGCCAGTGGCGCCAAGCGCGGTGAAAGAGCGGGTGTCTTCCTCGACCAAAATCCGGTCGCCCGGGCGCAGGGCGATGTCGAGTTCGGGGTGGTCATAGAGGTCTTGGAACCAAATCTTGCCGCGTTGCCCGCCGCGGATCACGGTGACCTGTGCGATCTCGGGGATGATGGTCACACCGCCTGCGCGGGCCAGCATGGCGGCCAGCGTGCGGGTCGGGCGCTCGATCGGGTAGACGCCCTGCGCCCCGATCGAGCCGATGAGCGAGACGGTCGAGCCGTCACCGGCGGCGCGACGCACTTCGACCTGCGGGTCGGGGGTCTGTTCGCCCAGCTTGTTGGTGATGATGCGGCGGATCGCCTCGGGCGTGTTGCCCGCAGCGCGAATGCGGCCCGCGTAGGGGATGAAGATAAAGCCCGCGCCATCGACCTGCACCTCTTCCAGCAGGGTGGCCGGCGCGCCTTCGACGCCGAGAAGCGGATCGTCCACATTCTCATAAACCGTGATGCCAAGGATGTCGCCCGGCTGGATCGTGTCGGAACCGACCCGGCCCGCGTTCTTGAAGCTTTCCGAAAAGCCGAGCGCCGGAGCCACGGCGGTGGCGCGGGTCACACGGTCATTCACACTGACGACAAAGGCATCGCCCTCGCGCTGAACGGAGCCTGCGTAAATTTGCCGTTTGTTCGGCCCGACCTGCGGCAAACCACAAGATGAGATGACGGCCACCGCCGCCAGCGCTGCGATGGGGCGCGCCCACCGGAAAGATACGGATTTCACTGCCCGGTCTCCTCGACCTGAAATATCTGCCTCGAAATCGCCAATTGTCTTGACGTATTGCTTTGCAATCTAGCGCAGCCTAGCGAAAAATCTACAGGGCGGAATGGGTTAACTCAGGTGACGACCCGCAACTGTTGCCGAGGGGCCGCGGTGCCCTGTTCCAGCGCGTCATAGGGATCCTCGGCGGCGAGCATCATATCGACCACTTGGCGCAGCAATTGCCGCCGCCCGCGCGCGGCATAGAAGCCGCCCGGAACCTGAGAGGTTTCAAGCAGATAGCGGCGGTAATCCTTATAGGCGCGGTTGTCAGGGCGGTTGGCAGCGGCAAAGAATTCCGGCAGCGGCTGGTCCGAGACAAATTCAGGCTGGGAATAGACCGCGCTGCCAAAGACCTTGAGGGGGATGCCGCGCCAGAGCACCTGTTGCCCGGCGGTGGAATTTACCGTCACCGCACTGCGGGTGTCGTTGAGAAGTTGCGCCAGCTTGCCGCCGCGCACGAAATGCACCCTGTCGGAAACCCCATGCGCACGGGCCAGCCATTTGACATCGCGCCGTACCGGCACGCGGCCATCCTCCAGCGGATGCGCCTTGATGACGAGGTGGTGATGCTGCGGCGCGCCCTTGGCGAAACCTTCGATCACCAGTTCAAGGAAATCGGCCATCGTGTTGAAGGGCGAGTGTTTCTGAAAAGAGGAATCATGCTCCAGTTGCAGCAGCGCCAGATGGTAGGGAAACCCGCTCAGCCGGATTTTCAGCGTGGCCAGCAGGCGGTCGGCGGCCAGCACCGGCATCAGCAAGAGCCGCTTGAGGTAGAGGCGGAATTCCTTGGTTACCGGCAGGCTGCGGTGTGGTTTGAAATTGCGGTAATCGCCGTTTCGAAACATCACGAACCAATGGTAAAGTGCGCCGTAAAAGATGTGGTGGCGCATGTCGCCCCAATGGCCCGGGGGCAGGGGGGCTTCCATGTCCGAGCGGGCGAGGGCGGCCTGCATCTGGGGAATGGTCATCTCCATCAGCCGCGAATTGCCGTTTGAGCCGCCGCGCTCGTAGGTGACCCAATAGGGCCGCATGTAGCCTTCCTCGAAGACATGCACGGTGATGCCACGGCGCTTGGCCTCGGCCACCGCTTCGGCGTGGATCGGGCGGGTGTCGCCGTAAAGCACGATGTCAGTGACCTGCTTGTCATCCAGCAGGCTGGCAAAGACGCCCGGCCAATCCTCGACCTTGCCGCGATAGGGGATGTAGGTCGACGGGTGAAACCAAAAGGCCCGGTCGCCCGCGTTGAAGCCCACGCGCCAAACTTCGGCCCCCGCGCGGCGCAGCATCTTGCCCAGACTGTTGAAGAAAGGGCCATGCGGTCCTTGCAGGAACAGGAAGGTTCTGGTCGGGGTGGCGGTCACGGTCATTCTGGTCCTTCGGTGGGGTTTTGCCCTCTTAACCAACATATAATAGGGGCGACAATGTGGCGTCACCCGCTCTTGCCTGTGGCGGTGACCGGGTTTACCACTGCGCGGAACCAGCAAAGGAGCCCACCCCATGTTCACCGGCATTATCACAGACGTTGGCACCGTGACCAAGCTGGAGCAGGAAGGCGACCTGCGCGCGCGCATCCAGACCGGCTATGACACCAGCGGCATCGACATGGGCGCCTCCATCGCCAGCGATGGGGTTTGCCTCACCGTCGTGGGGCTGGGCGAAGATTGGTATGAGGTGCAGATCAGCGCCGAGACCGTGGCCAAGACCAACCTTGGCCAGCACTGGCGCGAGGGCAAACGCGTGAACCTCGAACGCGCGCTGAAGGTGGGCGACGAGTTGGGCGGGCATATCGTTTCGGGCCATGTCGATGGCGTGGCCGAGATCATCGAGATGAAAGACGAGGGCGACAGCACCCGCGTCACCCTGCGCGCCCCGAAAGAGCTGGCGCGTTTCATCGCGCCAAAGGGCTCAGTGGCGCTGAATGGCACCTCGCTCACGGTGAATGATGTCGATGGCTGCGATTTTGGCATCAACTTCATCCCGCATACCAAGGAGGTGACGACTTGGGGCGATGCAGGCGTCGGCGATCTGGTGAACCTCGAAATCGACACGCTGGCCCGTTACGTGGCACGCCTGAACGCGATGTGACGCCGCGCCCTTCGGGGGCGCTCTGGCCAAGCGGCGCGGGTCAGGCTAAGAGCCGGGCAACAGATAGATGGAAGCAGCCGATGCAATTTGACAAACCCGGACCGGTCGAGACAGGGCTGAGCGACGCGATCTCGCCCATCGAAGAGATCATCGAAGACGCCCGCCAAGGCCGTATGTTCATTCTGGTGGACCATGAGGACCGCGAGAACGAAGGCGATCTGGTGATCCCGGCGCAGTTTGCCGATGCTGCGGCGATCAACTTCATGGCGACCCATGGGCGCGGGTTGATCTGTCTGCCGATGACGGCGGAGCGGGTCGATCACCTTGGCCTGCCGATGATGGCGGTGAACAACTCTTCCCGGCATGAGACGGCCTTTACCGTCAGCATCGAAGCGCGGGAAGGTGTCAGCACCGGCATCTCTGCCGCCGACCGTGCGCTGACTGTGGCCGTGGCGATCTCGGAACAATCCGGTTCGGCGGATATCGCCACCCCCGGCCATGTCTTCCCGCTGCGCGCCCGCGATGGTGGCGTGCTGGTACGGGCAGGCCATACCGAAGCCGCGGTCGATATTTCGCGCCTTGCGGGGCTGCACCCTTCCGGCGTGATCTGCGAGATCATGAAGGACGACGGCGAAATGGCGCGTCTGCCCGACCTCGTGGAATTCGCCGCCGAACACAGGCTCAAGATCGGCACGATCAGCGATCTCATCACCTACCGCCACAAGCACGACAACCTGCTGGTGGAGCGTGACAGCCGCACCGTGACCTCGGCCTATGGCGGCGACTGGCAGATGCGGGTGTTCTCCGATCAGATTACCGGCACCGACCATGTGGTGCTGACCAAGGGCGATATCTCAACGCCCGAGCCGGTGCTGATCCGCACCCATGCGATCAACGCGCTGGAAGATATCCTTGGCCTTGGCCCCAGCCCGGCGGACGAGTTGCCCCGCGCCATGCAGATCATCGCTGAAGAGGGGCGGGGGGCGGTGGTGCTCTTCCGCGATCCTTACCCGCGCCTCAAGCTCGACCCCGAGGATGACGACCGCCCGCGCACGATCAAACGCACCGGTCTTGGCGCGCAGATCCTGTCCTCGATGGGGCTGCATGAACTGGTCCTGCTGACCGACAATCCCGACACGCGCTATCTGGGCCTTGACGCCTATGCGCTTGAAATCGTGGGCACCCGGCCCATCACTACGGAGTAATCGCTATGGCATCCGCCGAAGAGCATACCATCCTGCCGCGCCCCAGCTTTGACGAACCGGTGAATCTGCTGATCGTCGTCTCGCCCTATTATTCGGACATCGCGAATGGTCTTTTGACCGGTGCCAAGGCCGAGTTGGAGGCTGCGGGCGCCAGTTACGAGGTGATCGAGATGCCCGGCGCCTTGGAGATTCCCACCGCCATCGGCATTTCCGACCGGGGCAGCAATTTTGACGGCTATGTCGCGCTTGGCTGCGTGATCCGTGGCGAGACCACGCATTACGAGACCGTCTGCAATGACAGCAGCCGCGCCCTGCAACTGCTTGGGCTGCAAGGGCTTTGCATCGGCAATGGCATCCTGACGGTCGAGAATAAACAGCAGGCCGAGGTGCGCGCCGACCCTCAGGGGCAAAACAAAGGCGGCGGCGCAGCCGCTGCGGCCTTGCATCTTATCGCGCTCGCTCGTAAATGGGGCCGCCAGAGCAAGGGCATCGGGTTCAAGCCATTCGGGCAGGACACTTTGATGGCCGGCGACACGGATGGATCAAACATCGCATGACCAGCAACGGGCTTTCGGGCAACCAGAAACGTAAGATGAAGTCGGCCTCGCGGCTCTATGCCGTGCAGGCGCTGTTCCAGATGGAGCATTCCGCGCAGACGGTCGATGTCGTGCGTCACGAATTCATCGACCACCGTTTCGGTGCCGTCTATGAGGGCGATGAGATGCAGGAGGGGGATGTCGACCACTTCTCTCGCGTGCTCGAAGATGCGGTGAACTATCAAGCGCCGATCGACCAGATGGCCAACCGCGCCATCGTCGCCAAATGGGCCATTGCCCGGATCGACCCGACCCTGCGCGCGCTGTTCCGCGCCGCCGGGGCCGAGTTCCGCCATGACGACACGCCGCCGCGCGTGGTGATCAAGGAGTATGTCGACGTGGCCCATGCCTTCTTCCCCGAGGGGCGCGAGCCGAGCTTTGTCAACGCTGTCCTCGACCATATGGCGCGCGAGGCGCGTCCCGAAGCGTTTTAAACGCGCGGGAAAGTGGCCCCGAGGGGGCGATCTACCATATCAATGTCTGGGGAAAGTGACGGGAACCGCGCCTGCCGCTGCTGTTTTATATTCCCGAGGACCTGTATGTACAGGTGGGCGCCAGGTAACCGAACCAGGGCTCGGACAGAGCCAGCTCCCTCGGATTTGCTTAAGGCCACTGGAATGTAACGTTCACGAACAGGGCAGAACCCGTCGACCCCCGATGTAGGGGGCAAATGGGGCTCCGGCAAGGGGACGGGAGTGGATTTGCAAAACTTCTCTGCGCCGCTCAATCTTCGGCGGGGATAAAGCCATAGCGGCGCAATTCCTCGGGCAGCAGCACATAGATTTCATCGGGCGGGGTGACCAGCGCATGCTGCATCACCAAGGGGTCGATGCCCATCTCATCAAGGTATCGCATCACCTCACCCTGACCGCGCTGGATGTCTTCCACGGCGACAAAGGCGGGCAGGATCGTACTTTCGCCAAAGTAATGCTGATGCACCCCGACCGAGGCGCTCTCGGGCACCGCCCGTGCCGCGCCGGCGGCCAGCAGATAGGGGCAGGCGGAATAGCAGATGTCACCCTCCCGCAGCGCGGTGTTCAGCCCTGTGCGCCGCAGGGCGCGGCCCAGTTCCAAAGCATCGCGGACCGATCCGCCGGGGGAGTTGAGGTAGACCTCCTCGGGCGCGGGGGACAGTTCGCTCAACTGTTTGACGATCCGCTCCGCATCGCCCACCTCAATAGCCCCTTCCAACAGCGCCGCCCGCCCGCCCGAGACGGGGGTGAGCACCAGCCGGTCGGGCAGGGCGGTCTCGGGCATCGGCTGGCCGGGGGTTGGCGCGCGTTCGGGGCGGAAGCGGCGGGTCTGGTCGCCGGGGCGGACCGGCTCGGTCAATTCCGGGGCGCGCGGGCCAAAGCCCGGCAGGCGCAGCCCCGCGCCCAAGTCCCCCCAGAACAACAACACCGCGAGGCCAAGCTGGAAGATCAACACGCCAATCAGGACCCGCCCCACAATCGGCGGGCGGTGAGGGGTTTCGGCCTCCGGCGGGGTCTCCTCGCTCATGTGCTTTTGATCGATGTGACGGGGCCGGGGGCCGGTTCATCGGGCGCATCCGCGGCGGGCGGCGCTTCGGCGGCGGGGCGTTTGTGGGCGGGGCTTTCCTGCATCGCCGCATCGACATCGCGCACGGCGGCCAGCGCGGCGCGCAGTTCCGCGAGGGTCAGCGTGTCTTCGACCGCGGCCCCCTCCCGGCCCGAGCGGATCGCCCCTTGGGTGATGGAAAGGATCAGCACCAGCACGGCGGGCAGCAGGTCAATCGCGATGGCCCCGGCCCAAGATGGCACGAAATTGCGCGCATAGAGGATCACCGCATCGGCGCTGGAAATCGGCGTATAGGTCGTGTCGGTAGCGGGGGGCATGGCCTGCACATCCTGCGCCGCGCGCTCCAATGTCGCTGCACGCTGGGCCAGCACCTCCAGAACCGAGGTGATCGTCGCGCCTTGCGCGCCGCGTTGCGCTTCGTTGCTGCCGTCGAGTTCGGGCAGCACGACGGAGGCTGCCAAATCCTGCGCCGCACGCTCCACCAGCGGGGCCACGGAAAGCTGCCGCAGCCGGGTGATCAGCCCGGCAAGCCGCACGGCCTGTTCGGAAAACTCGACTGACCGCGCCTCAACCGGGCCCGGCTCGACCGTCAGCGCGCGCATCCGGCTGAGGATCTGGTTCCCTTCGGCGAAAGCGTCATTCACCAGCGGGGTCTGGGTGGCGATCTGCGCCTCCAGCGCGCCCAGTTCCGCCGATTTCTGCCGCAGCACCCGGAACACCGCGCCGCGCCCGGCAAGGCCCGACAGGCTGCCTGCCGCCTCTTGCTCGCTCAGGTCTTCGAAGCTCTGTCTGACCCGCGCCACGTCCCGCTCAAGCCCTTGAGCGGACAAGGCAATCTCATGGGTGCGCTCCAACGCGCCTTGGTAGTCTTGCACCGTCTCGGCCAGATGCTGCTCTACCGCTGCCGATCCGGCAAGCGCGGCGGCGTTCAGCCAGCTCGACATCGCGATGATCGCGATGGAGCCGAGCCCCATTGCCCCCAAAAGCCCCATCCGCGCGCGCGCTGTGCGTACGGCGGGGAAAAGCCGCAGCAGATAGGACCAAAAGACAAAGATGCCCACCGAGACCGCCACCGAATAGGCGATCGCCGCAAAGGCCGACATGGCGCCATTGTCATCCAGCAGCGACGAGACGCCGAGGTAGGTGTAAATACCCGAGGCCACGGCCAAAACGCCAAGCGCCGTGCCGGAGAATGTATCGAGCCATGTCAGGTGGCCCTCCAATTCACGGGCGTAACGCACCCCGCGCGCCTGCGTCTCACTCATCGGTTCGCGTTGTGCCATGGGCCTCCCTCGCTTTGTTGGGGTGAAGATAGGGGGTCGCGGGGGAATTACCAAACTTTCCGGTGCTGCCTCTTGTGGATGTTCATCAAATGTTCATATTTGTCGCCATGATGGAGAATGAGATACGACCGCTCCAACCGGGCCAATTATTGGCACGGGGGGTGATGCGGCATCTGGCCGATCTTGGTTTTGCCTCGGTCGAGGAACTTGTGCCGACGCGCGGTTTGCGGGTCGACGTGATGGCGCTTGGCCCCAAGGGGGAGATTTGGATCGTCGAATGCAAATCCTGTCGCGCCGATTTCAAGGGCGACGCGAAATGGGAGGGCTATTTGGAATGGGCCGACCGGTTCTTTTGGGCTGTCGACAATGATTTTCCGGTGGAACTGCTGCCAGAGGAAAGCGGCCTGATCATCGGTGACGCCTATGGTGCCGAGATTGTGCGCATGTGCGATGAGACCAAGCTTGCGCCTGCACGGCGCAAGGCAATGGTGCAGAAATTCGCGACCCATGCCGCCCGGCGCCTGCATCGCCTACGCGATCCCGACATGGCGCCGAACTGGTCTTGAAAGAGGGGCTTAGGTTGTTCGCCCATACTTCTGAGCCAGAGCGACCCCGCGTTTAGGCGGCTTAGCGCCCTTTCTTGCCCGCACGGTTTGCGGCGGCCATGATCTCTTCCGCGATCTCGCGGGCTTCTTCCGGGGTGAAATCCATCGGAATTTCAACGCCGCCGCCCTCGACGAAAAGGCGGACCATGCCCTTGTCTGTCGGGCCGATTTGCAGGTTTGCTTCGATGTCGCGTTCGGTGTCGATGCCCATGGGAGCCTCCGGTTTGGTGGGGCTTATCGCTAGCGCGGCAGGGGCGGAAAGGCAAGCTATCTTGGAGGGTTGCCTCGGCGGGCAGGGCGCGCGTTGGCCTTGGATCGTTTGCCTCCTCGCGCTTTTGACAGAGTGTGGGTGCCCAAACTGACGGTCCGGGTTGATGGCCTAAAGCGCAGCTTGAAGGCCGGGGGCGACGTTGCCGCGTCATCCGGCAACGTTTCCCACATAAACACCGAGGATGCGGGCCGGGCGAAAAATCTGACGGAAACCGGCAATTCTTCTGTCGCAGAGGTCTTGCATTCCTCCGCCACGGGCGCTAAATCCGCCCCAGTGCCGCCTTAGCTCAGTTGGTTAGAGCGCTTGATTGTGGATCAAGAGGTCCCTGGTTCGAGACCAGGAGGTGGTACCACCCCCCCCTTCAGTACTTCCGGTCTATCGGGCTGAACGCTTGATGGACCCATGTGCTGCGTCGCCTAAGCTATGGCGAATTCTACGTTTTTTGAAACGCTCCCTCCGAGTTTTCGTTGCCACCATAGGACGCAACGAAAAAGGAGAGAGACATGAAAACGCTCGCAGCCAGCACCCTTGCTCTGACACTTGCAGGCACTGCCGCTTTCGCTGAAACCCATGCCGACACGTCCAACGTTAACAGCTTGCAGATGACCGAACTGCGCGGCGATCTGATCCGTTCGCGCGATATCACCGGCGGTGAAATCTACACCCTCAGCGAAGCTGGCGACGAATGGAGCCCCAACACGGGCTATAACGAAATCGGCGTCAACTGGAACGAGATCGGTGAGATCGAAGACATCGTGCTGTCCAAGAACGGCCAGATGGTCGGTATCGTGGCCGAAGTCGGCGGCTTCCTCGATATCGGTGACAAACACGTCATGATCTCGACACCCGATGTGAACCTCGTGGCCGTCGATGACCAGACCTTCGCCTATGTCACCCGTCTGAGCGAAGAAGAACTCGAAGCGCTGCCCGGCGTTGACGAAGGCTTTTGGGACTAACTCAGGCGCAGGACGCCTAAGCCGAGCTTTTGGTCCCCGGCGTGCAGACTTCCGCGCCGGGGTTTTTCTTGGATGGGCTCAAGCCAGCTTCATCACGATGCAGGTGGTGGAGCCTGTGGCGTAGAGTTTGCCATCTTCGACGCCGCGAATCTCCCCATGTGCGACACCGGTCGAACGGCCCACATGATCGGTCACCCCGATACAGTCGATCTCCATCCCCAAGGGCAGGCCACGCAGGATATTAATCTTGTATTCCAGAGTGGTATAGACCGAGCCGCGCGGCACCTTCGTCATCACCGCGCAGGCCATAGCTGAATCGAGCAGCGTGCCGTACCAACCGCCGTGCACCGTGCCCATCGGGTTCGTCATGGCAAAGCTTGGCGCGCCGCGAAAGACGATGCGGCCCTCTTCGACCGAATGCAGCGCATAGCCCATGGTTTGGCCGATGGGCGGGCCGGGGTTGGTGCCATCGAGAATGGCCTGCATGAACTCCAGCCCCGAAAGCTTGAGCGCGTCGGATTGGGACAAAAGGTCGGCAGGGCTTTGGGCGATGCGGGGCATGGTCTTCTCCGGCAAGTAAGTTTCGCCGGAGGATACGCCCGCGCGGGGCAGGGGCAAGCCCCCCTGCCGGAGGGTGAGCGCTTACGCGACGTCCGAAAGGTCGACCTGCGGGGTCACGCCGATGGCACGGCAGACATCGCGGGTGAGTTCGGCGCGGTTCAGCGTATAGAAATGCAGCGCATCCACGCCTTCGTCGATCAACTCGCTGCAGAGTTCGGTGCACATCGCCTGGGCCAGCAGATCGTGACGGTCATCGCGGATCGCCGCTTCATAGGCTTGGTCGACCCATTCCGGCACCGGCGTGCCGCATTTCACGGCGAATTTACGGGCGGAGGTCCAGTTCACCACCGGTAGGATGCCCGGCGTGATCGGCTTGTCGATGCCCGCCTTCACGCAGGCATCGCGGAAGCGCAGGAAGGTCTCCGCCTCGAAAAAGAACTGGGTCAACGCCTCATCCGCGCCCGCGTCGAACTTGCGTTTGAGCCAGTCAATGTTCGCCTGCTGGTCCGCCGCTTCGGGGTGCGGGTCCGGGTAGGCGCCGACGCGGATGGTGAATTTGCCGGTCTTGGCAAGCGCCTCGATCAACTCACAGCTGTCGGCGAAGCCTTCGGGGTGCGGTACGAACTTGTCGGTGCCCGCCTGTGGGTCGCCGCGCAGGGCGACGATATCTTTGATGCCCGCTTCGGCGAATTTATCGGCGACTTCCATGGTTTCCACGCGGCTGGCGCCGACGCAGGTCAGATGGCCTGCGACCGGCAAGCCCGAGGTGCGGTGCAGCACATGGGCCGAATCATGGGTCAGATCGCGCGTGGTGCCCCCCGCGCCATAGGTGACCGAAAAGAAACGCGGGGCCAGCGGGGCCAATGCCTGCGCCGCATCCCACAGTTTGAACGCCGCGCCGACGGTGCGGGGCGGGAAGACTTCGAAGGAAACGGCAGGCGTGGTCATTGAGAGATCCTTTTGGCGGTTTCACGTCTTGTCTCACATCCAGGCTTGTGAGACAAACTCATAACATTCATCTTGAACATGAGTAATGCCTCAAATGCACATCGAGTTCCGTCACCTGCGCACCATCAAGGCCATCCACGAGGCGGGCGGTTTGGCCCGCGCGGCGGATCAGATGAATATCACGCAATCGGCGTTAAGTCATCAGGTGAAGGGGTTGGAGGATCAGGCGGGGGTCGAACTCTTCGTCCGGCGCTCGAAACCGTTGAAGCTGTCGCCTGCCGGGCAGCGGCTGTTGAAGCTCGCGCAGCAGGTTTTGCCGCAGGTCGAAGCCTTGCAGGACGAATTCTCGGGCCTGCGCGCGGGCAGCACGGGGCGGATGCATATCGCAATCGAATGTCATGCCTGTTTCGAGTGGCTTTTCCCGGTGTTGGAGCAGTTCCGCCGCCATTGGCCGGATGTGGATGTCGATATCCGCCCCGGTCTCGCGTTTGACGCGCTGCCTGCGCTGCTTCGCGAAGAGGTCGATCTGGTAGTCTCCTCGGACCCCGAAGAGCTACCCGGCGTCGAATTTGTCGAACTCTTTGATTACAATCCGGTTTTTGTCGCCTCGCAGAATCACCCTTTGGCCGAGAAACCCTTTGTCGAGGCGGCTGATTTTCGGGGGGAGACGCTGATTACATACCCGGTGGAGCGGACCCGGCTGGACGTGTTCAGCCAGTTGTTGATCCCCGCCAAGGTCGAGCCTGCGGCGATCCGGCAGGTGGAGTTGACGGCGGTAATCCTGTTGTTGGTGGCGTCCAACCGCGGGGTCTCGGTCCTGCCGGATTGGGTGGTGCGGGAGGTGAAATATTCCTCCGATTACGTCACCCGGCCCCTGACGGCCGAGGGGATCACACGGCGGCTCTATGCGGCAGTGCGGCGGGATGATTTGGGCAAGCCGTTCATGGATGAGTTGTTAAAGCTGGCCGGGCAGGAGGCACGGAAGTTGCAGCGGGCCTAGGCGATGGCCCGCCGCCTGCGACTTGACCCGGGCCGGATGGGTGAACGCGCCATCCCACAAGGCGGAACGCCGCGTTGCAAAGCTTACTTCACCTTAACGATGGCCTTGCCGGTGTTCCCGCCATTCAGCATGTCGATGAAGGCCTGCGGCGCATTCTCCAGCCCTTCGGTGATGTCTTCCTTCACCTTCACGCGCCCATCGGCGACCATCGGGGCCACTTCGCGCTGGAACTTCGGCATCTGGTCCCAGTGGTTCGAGATGATAAAGCCGCGCACGGTAAGGAAGTTCACCAAAATCGTCCGCCACAGCCGCGGCGCGGTGAGGCCAGCGCCCTCGGCATCGGCACCCAGCCCGCCTGCGTTGTACCATGCGATCATGCCGCAAAGCGGGATCCGCCCATGGGGGTTCATCAGCGGCAGCACCGCCTCCAGCACCTTGCCGCCCACGTTTTCATAATAGATATCAACGCCATCCGGCGCGGCCTCTTTCAGGGCGGCACGCAGGGATTTGGCATCGTCATAGGCGCGGTGATCAAGGCAGACATCAAAGCCGAAATCGCGGGTGGCGATTTCGCATTTCTCGGCCCCGCCTGCGATGCCCACGGTGCGCAGCCCCCTGGCCTTGGCCAATTGACCGACGATCGAGCCGACGGGCCCAGTGGCCGCGGCCACGACGAGGGTCTCGCCTTCTTTCGGCTGGCCGATGTCGTTCAGACCGTACCAGCCGGTCAGGCCGGGCATGCCCAGCACGCCGAGCGAGGCGGTGATCGGCACGCCTTCGGCATCGACCTTCTGACAATGCTTTGCCGGGGCGACACCATGGGTGGCCCAACCGAAGGCGCCAAAGGCAAAATCGCCTTCGGCGAAGCTTGGGTCATTCGAGGCGATCACCTTGCCCACGCTACCACCTTCCATCAGCCCGCCGATGGGCACAGGTTCGGCATAGCTTTTCGCGTCGTCCATCCGGCCCCGCATATAGGGGTCGAGCGACATGTAATGCACTTCGACCAGAATTTCGCCGTCGCCCGGCTGGGGAATATCCGCGCTCTCAAGACGGAAGTTCTCGGGCGTCGGTGCACCATCGGGGCGGGAGGCGAGGACGATTCTCTGCATCTGGTCGGACATGGGGTTTCCTTCGTGCTGGTTGCTACGGGTCCAAGGTGTTCCCTCGCGCTCTGAATGCAACCCGTGAGGCGCGCGAGAATCAATAAGCGGTGCAGGTTTCTGCCCCCTTGGCAATTGCGTTCTTGCGCCCTATACGTCCCGCCTTATCCATCAAAGGGCGCGAACAATGATCGGCAGTGCGAATCTCAACATCATGATCAAGGCGGCACGCAAAGCGGGGCGTGCATTGGTCAAGGATTTCCGCGAGGTCGAGAACCTTCAGGTCTCGGTCAAAGGTGCGGGCGATTTCGTGACCAAGGCCGACATTGGCGCCGAGAAGATCATCAAAGACGACCTCATGGGCGCGCGTCCGACCTATGGCTGGCTGGCCGAAGAGGGCGGTGAGGAAGAGGGGCAAGACCCGACCCGCCGTTGGATCGTCGACCCGCTGGATGGCACGACCAACTTCCTGCACGGGCTGCCGCATTGGGCCATCTCCATCGCATTGGAACATAAGGGCGAGATCGTCGCCGGTGTGGTTTTCGACCCCGCCAAGGACGAGATGTTTTTTGCCGAGAAGGGCACCGGCGCTTGGATGAACGAAGGCCGCTTGCGGGTTTCTGGCCGTCACCGCATGATCGAGTCGATCTTTGCCACGGGCCTGCCTTTCGGGGGCCGTGCCGATCTGCCTGAAACGCTCAAAGATTTGGGCCGCCTGCTGCCCGTCTGCGCCGGTGTGCGCCGCTGGGGTGCGGCATCGCTCGACCTCGCCTATGTCGCCTCGGGCCGTTACGATGGCTTTTGGGAGCGTCGTCTGAAGCCTTGGGATGTGGCCGCGGGCATGTTGATCGTCAAAGAGGCCGGTGGCCTTGTCGAGCCGATCCGGCCTGAGCGCAACATCCTGCAGCATGGTGAGATCATCTGCGCGAACGAGCCGATCTATTCGACCTTCGCCAAGACCATCCGCGGCTGATCACTCGATCGCGACCGTCTGGCGCAATGCGCCGGTCAGCTGGTCAAAGATCAGTATCTCATCCGCATCCGTCACCACCGCATACCAGCCGCGGCCTTGCGTGAACGCTTGGGCGCTGCTGCCATCGGGCAGGGTGATGCTGCGCGGCATGGTCGGGCCCTGATCGCTCAGGCGGGTGACAAGCACGAAGATCAGCACTAGAACTCCGCCAATCATCACGACGGTCAAGACCGTCACCATCCGCCGCAGAAACCGCAGGTTCGCCGGTTCATCAGGGTTGTCCGTGTCCATGTCTTACCGCCGCATTGATTTCATTCTGAACGATAGCCCGCCCGCCCGTCTTGATAAGGCGCTGGCCCGCGATGTGCCAGAGGAAGCGAACCTGTCGCGCACCCGTTTGGGCCGTTTGATCACCGAAGGCGCTGTCACGCTGGACGGTGTCGTGGTCCAAGACCCCCGCGCCAAGGTGGCCGAAGGGCAGGCGGTGCAGATCACGGTGGAAGAGGCGGCGGAAAGCCACATCCTGCCCGAGGACATTCCTCTTTCGGTGGTCTTTGAGGATGACGACCTGATCGTGATCGACAAACCGGCGGGCATGGTGGTGCACCCCGCGCCGGGATCACCCTCCGGCACCCTCGTTAATGCATTGCTGGCGCATTGTGGCGATGATCTCTCCGGCGTGGGCGGAATGAAACGGCCCGGCATCGTGCACCGGATCGACAAGGATACCACTGGTCTGCTCGTCGTCGCGAAGTCTGATGCGGCGCATCACGGGCTGGCGGCGCAGTTCGAGAAACATACCGTAGAGCGTTATTACCAAACCCTCGTCTATGGGGTGCCGGATGCCAATGACCCGCGCCTGCGGGGCGTCAAAGGCGCGTCTTTCGAGGCGGGGAATATCCTGCGGATGACCACCCAACTGGCGCGGCACAAGACCGACCGCCAGCGGCAGGCAGTACTGTTTCAAGGCGGGCGGCACGCGGTGACCCGCGCCCGCACGGTCGAACGTTTTGGCACCCCGCCGGTACTGGCGCTGCTGGAATGCTGGCTTGAAACCGGGCGCACACATCAGATCCGCGTGCATATGTCTCACGCGGGCCATGGTCTCGTAGGGGATGCCACCTATGGCGGGCGGCGCAAGCTGGCAAAGACGGCCTTGCCTGAGGCCACCGCCGAAGCAATCCGCGCCTTCCCCCGGCAAGCGCTGCACGCCGCCGTTCTGGGGTTCGAACATCCGGTAACCGGTGAAAACCTGCGTTTCGAAGCACCCCTGCCGCCCGATATGGCGGCCCTGTTGAACATGCTGCGAGAAGGCCCCACCGTCTCATCGGCGTGACCCCGCCACCGCGCGGAACCGCCTAAGGATCGGTTACGTTTTGTTCACAGAAACTGTGCAGTCATGAACAAAAGCGTGAAGGCTTCTGTCTTGAAAGCACGAAGGGGGCCGCCCATATTGCATGTTAAGCGCAATAACATAGGCCCCGATTAAACTGGGGAAAGGGACAAGACATGGCAAATTATGCAAATCTGCCCGCACCGACGCCCGAAGGCGGGCTGAACCGCTATATGCAAGAGATCCGCAAGTTCCCGTTGCTGGAGCCTGAGGAAGAATACATGCTGGCCAAACGCTGGGTCGAAGAACAAGACACCGAAGCTGCCCATAAGATGGTCACCTCCCACCTGCGCCTCGCGGCGAAGATCGCGATGGGCTACCGTGGCTATGGATTGCCCCAGTCCGAGGTGATCTCGGAGGCGAACGTCGGCCTGATGCAGGCGGTGAAACGTTTCGATCCCGAGAAGGGCTTCCGCCTTGCCACCTATGCGATGTGGTGGATCCGCGCGTCGATTCAGGAATACATCCTGCGGTCGTGGTCGCTGGTCAAGCTCGGCACAACCTCGGGACAGAAAAAGCTGTTCTTCAACCTGCGTAAGGCCAAGAACAAGATCGGCGCGTTGGAGGAGGGCGATCTGCGCCCCGAAAACGTGAAGGAAATCGCGACCCAATTGGGCGTGACCGAGGATGAGGTCGTCTCCATGAACCGGCGGATGTCGGGCGGGGATGCCTCGCTCAACGCCACCGTCGGGTCCGAAGGCGAAGGCACGATGCAGTGGCAAGATTGGTTGGAGGACGAAGACGCCGACCAAGCGGGCGATTACGCCGAGCGTGACGAGCTTGAAACCCGGCGTGAGATGCTTGCAGAGGCCTTGGACGTGCTGAACGACCGCGAGAAAGACATTCTGACCCAGCGTCGTCTGTCGGATGAGACGGTCACGCTCGAAGACCTCTCGGCGCAATACGATGTCAGCCGCGAGCGGATCCGCCAGATCGAAGTGCGCGCCTTCGAGAAGCTGCAGAAGCGGATGCGCGACTTGGCGAAGGAAAAGGGCATGTTGGCGGCTAGCTGACGGCTGATCCAAATGGTGCAGTGTGCCCCGCTTCTTTGGAGCGGGGATTTTTTCATTGCCTCGGCAGGGCGACAAGCTGGCCTTCGAGCCTTGCCATCTCTTCAAAGCAAGCGGCGATTGTGTTCGACTGCATCGCCCGGGCAGCGGCTTGCAGCACCGCACGCAGATGCACAATCTGAGGCTCCGGCGCGCTTTCGAAATCACGCAAGGACCATCTGATCAGCCGCCAATAGGCCGCGCGAAAGGCGTCGCTGAGGATCGGGTTCTCAACCATCTCCGATAGGGCGTTCAAAAGCCGGGCGCGGATATCAAAGAACGCTTCGGCATTGTCCAGCGGGGCGAGGTCCATCATTCCAAGGATCCCGGCAAGGGCCATGAAATGCGCGGGTGGCGCGGGGGAGGGGGCTGCACATTTGCCGGCTGCTTCGATGATCGCCACAGCCGCGCGGATGTCATCCGCGCGCGTCGAAGCGTCCAAAGGGGTGACGACAGACCCCACGCCGGATTTCACGGCGATCATGCGTTCATAGGCCAAGCGTTGCAACGCTTGCCGGATGGGCGTGCGCGACACGCCGAACCGCTGGGCGAGGGCCACCTCATGCAACATGCCGTCCGCGATGTTGCGGTCTAGGCAAATGTCCGCCCGAAGCGCCTCTGCAATCGCCGCGCTGGATTTGACTTGGCTAGACATTGCCCGGCATCCTTCGCCTGTTCGTTTTCACCTATTTAACATGTATACAGGCGCTGCCGCCGTTACTCAAATTTTATGGATGTTTTCATGTCTCGTGATGTGCCTTTTTTCGATCCCGATGCGACCTCGATACGCGCCGTCATCCCCACGCCCCGCGGCGGGCATCTGGCGATGACGGGATTTCCGGGATTGGCGACCCATGTGGATGGCGCGGCCTATTTCGATCCTCAGCAGATGCGGGAAACCTTGGAAGGTCTGCGGGCGGCTGGGGCACGCGAGTTGCTCATTCTTACCGAGGAGGCCGAGCTTCCCGAAGGAGCCTTTCCTTTGATTTCAAAGATTTCACGGCCTCTTGGCCTAAGGCTCTCTTTTGCACCGATCGAAGATTTCAATGTCCCCTGCGACGGGTTTCTGGCGCAATGGCCCGCCCACCGGGCGCGTTTAGAGGCGGCGCTGGACGCGGGAGAGACGGTCGCCCTGTCCTGTCAATATGGTGCAGGGCGCAGTGGGCTGATCGCGGCATGGTTGCTGATCGAGGCCGGATTGCCCGCCGAGGAAGCCATCGCCTTGGTCCGCCGTCATTTCTCGGAAGCGATTGAAAACCGGCTTCAGTAAAACTGGCTGTTAGAGGTGAAAACGGACAGGTAGCGCCCCTTTCGCATAGAAAATGTGAAAAAAGATTGGCGAATTATACAAATGCCTCATTGTCGGCAAGTTCTTGCCACATTTACGCCACATTTGGACCCGACAACATGTATACAGGTTGGGCGAAAGGCGGCACCTCAGAGGAACGCAAGGGCCCATAGAAAGGGAAGATAAGCCACCAGACGATTAGGAAGAGGATCAGACATGCCAAGCCGCTCCACCGCGCCCGAAACATCCGGCCCCATCACGTCCCTCAATGCAGGGGACATTCTCCGCCGCAAGTGCAGCTATGATCCCGTTACTTTTTGTCTTCCATCCGATGACAGCCCCGTCACCCTGACCATCTGTGACGCGCGGTTTCACAATGTACACCATGCCCGCGACTTTGGCCGGGTCGAGGCGATGGTCGAGGTGACCTATACTTGCCATCCCGCGGCCATGCCGCAAAGGGTCTACCTACGCACCAACGTCCCGCTGCGCCCCGCAGGCCAGCGACAAGAGCTTCGCCGACGGCTCATTCAAAGCGCCGTCACCCTGTCCACCCTGCTAAACCGTTTGAATGGAGGAGATACGACCCTGCGTGCTGCTTGACTCACAGCCCAATGCCTAGCAACTGCACCCCCTCTTGGGGGTGTTTTTTTATCTGCGCGGCCCCATCTCATGACCCGTGGGACGGGTGCCATATCCCCGCGTGAGGCCGTGACATACTGCCGCTGCGCCCCATATCTATGACGTGAACCGCATGAGGAGGGCGCAACATGGCAGGTGGTTGGACGCGCGATGGCGCGGTGAGCGAGCAGATCGAAGCTTCTATCTCCGATGAATTGGCCCGGCTAAAAGCCCGCCGCGTGCCGGTGGGCGAGAGCCGCAGCCATTGCGCGGAATGCGAAGAGCCGATCCCGGAGGCGCGGCGCATGGCCCTGCCGGGTGTCAAACTCTGCATCGACTGCGTGCGGGATCGAGACGGGCAGACGCAGATGCGCGGCGGGATCAATCGGCGGGGCTCGAAAGACAGCCAGTTGAAGTGATCTCAGATCCGTTGCGCCCGCCGCCTGCGGCGAAGGGAGCGCCAGCGCCGATAGAGCCGCACATCCATCGCCGCCACCATGAAGCCAAGCGGCAGCATCCAGAAGCCGAGGATCGGTAAAAACCCAAGGATGCCGCCGCAGATCAGCAGCAGGCCGAGCGCAAATCTAAATCCGGGCGGCACCCGCCGCCGAATCCAGACAAAGAAGGGTGCGAACCTTTCTTTCATGCGCTCGGCGCGGAACATCAGTCTTCCATCGCTTCCAATTCGTCGATCATGGCCGAGATCATCGACAGGCCCTTGTCCCAGAACGCTGGATCGCTGGCATCAAGTCCGAAGGGGGCGAGAAGCTCCTTGTGGTGCTTCGATCCGCCGGCTTTCAGCATCTCGAAATACTTGTCCTCGAAGCCCTCTTCGCCCTCGGCGTAGACCGCATAGAGCGCGTTCACCAGACCGTCACCGAAGGCATAGGCATAGACGTAGAAGGGCGAATGCACGAAATGCGGGATATAGGCCCAGAAGGTCTCGTAGCCCTCCATGTACTCGAAGGCCGGCCCGAGGCTCTCGGCCTGAACGCTCATCCACAGCGCGTTGATGTCGTCGGGCGTCAACTCCCCGCCGCGGCGCGCTTCGTGCAGCTTGCATTCGAAATCGTAAAAGGCGATCTGGCGCACGACCGTGTTGATCATGTCCTCGACCTTGCCCGCCAGCAGCACCTTGCGCTCGGTCTGGGTCTGCGCCTTATCGAGCATCTTGCGAAAGGTGAGCATCTCGCCGAAGACCGAGGCGGTCTCGGCCAGCGTGAGCGGGGTCGAGGAGAGCATCTCGCCCTGATCGGCGGCCAGCATCTGGTGCACGCCGTGGCCCAACTCATGCGCCAGCGTCATCACGTCGCGCGGTTTTCCGAGGTAGTTCAGCATCACGTAGGGATGCACGTCGGTCACGGTCGGGTGGGCAAAGGCGCCGGGCGCCTTGCCCGGCTTCACGCCTGCGTCGATCCAGCCCTTGGTGAAGAACGGCTTGGCGAGTTCGCCCATGCGCGGATCGAAGGCGGTGTAGGCCTCCATCACGGTGTCTTCGGCCTGTTTCCAGTTCACTACCTTGGGGTCTTCCATCGGCAGCGGCGCATTGCGGTCCCAGACCTGCATGACGTCGAGGCCCAGCCACTTGCGCTTAAGCTCATAATATCGGTGGCTCAGCTTCGGGTAGGCTTCGACCACGGCGTTGCGCAGCGCCTCCACGACCTCGGGCTCGACGTGGTTGCTAAGGTGGCGCCCGGTCTGCGGTGTCTCCATGCCGCGCCAGCGGTCGATGACCTCTTTCTCTTTGACTTGCGTGTTGTGGACGCGGGCGAAGGTGCGGATGTTGCGGCTCAGCACATCGGCCAACTTGCGCGCACCGGCCTCGCGCTTGGCGCGGTCGGGGTCGGTCAGCAGGTTTAGCGTGCCTTCGATGTTCAGCGTCTCGCCGTCGACCTCGAACTCCAGCCCCGCGATGGTCTCGTCGAACAGCCGCTCCCATGCGTCGCCGACGACGCCGAGGTCGTGCAGGAACTTCTCCATCTCGTCCGACAGCTGGTAGGGCTTCATGGCGCGGATGCGGTCGAAGACCGGCTTGTAGCGGGCGAGGTCGGGGTTCTCGTCCAGAAGCTTGGCAAGGTGGTCGTCCGGCAGCTTGTTCAGCTCCAGCGTGAAGAAGACCAGCGGCGTGGTGTAATCGGTGATCTTCTCTTGGCAATCGGACATGAATTTGGCCCGGCCCGAGTCCGTCGTCTGCTGGTAATAGCGCAGCCCCGCGTAGGACATGATGCGCCCGGCGACCTGGTTGATCTTTTCATTGCGCAGCACACAGTCGAGCAGCCCTTCGGCGTCCAATGCGGCCAGATTGCCTTCGTAGTCGGCGGCGAAACGCGCGCAGGATTCCTCTAGCCAGTCGAGATCGCGTTTCAATTCGGGTGCGTCCTCACTGGTGTAGAGATCGCTCAGGTCCCATTCCGGCAGATCGCCAAGGTCTTTGCCCCCGGCGCTGGCGTTGGCATCGTGAAGCGGGAAGGGAAGCTGAAACATCGGTGTACCTCATTTGCGTTTCGTCACATCTATGCCTCCGGGCGGGCCGGAACAACCTATCCGTAGATGCGCAGCATTTCTTTCAGATCGTCGAGGGTGTTGGCCTCTTGCAGCGGCTTGTCCTTGCGCCACCGCAGCATGCGCGGAAAGCGCAGGGCGACGCCGGACTTGTGGCGCGGGCTGGGCTGGATGCCCTCGAAGGCGATCTCGAAGACATGGTGCGGGGTGACCTGCCGCACGGGGCCGAAGCGCTGCTGCGTGTTGCGGCGCACCCAAGCGGTGATCTGGCGGAACTCGGCGTCGGTAAGGCCGGAATAGGCCTTGGTGAAGGGCACCAGATCGTTGCCGTTCCAGACCGCGAAGGTGAAGTCGGTAAACAGGTTCGCACGGCGGCCCGAGCCCGATTGCGCGTAAATCATCACCGCGTCGATGGTCAGCGGATCAAGCTTCCATTTCCACCAATCGCCCTTCTTGCGGCCCGACAGATAGGGGCTGTCGGCGCGTTTCAGCATCAGCCCTTCGGCCTGCGCCTCGCGCGCGGTTCCGCGTAAGGAGGCGAGTTGGGACCAGTCGGTGAACCGGTGCTGCGGCGAGAGGCGCACGGGCGCGTCGGCGGGCAGGTCGGCGGCGGCCTTCTCCAGCAGAGCGCGACGTTCGGCGAAGGGGCGGTCGCGGATGTCCACGCCCTGCCATTCCAGCAGATCGTAGGCGTGCAGCACGACCGGCGCCTCTTTCAGCAGCTTTTTCGGCACGGTCTTGCGCCCGATGCGGGCTTGCAAAGCATTGAAGGAAGAAGGGAATTCGGCCCCCGGCTGCCAGACCAGCAACTCGCCGTCGAGCACGGTGCCCGGTGGCAGGTGATCGGCGGCGCGGGCCAGTTCGGGGAAGCGGTCGGTCATCAGCTCCTCTCCGCGCGACCAGACGAAGTAGTCGCCATCGCGCAGGATGAGCTGGCCGCGGATGCCGTCCCATTTCCACTCCGCCCGCCAGTCTTCGGGATCGCCCAAGCCCTCCGGCCCGTCCTCCAGCGCATAGGCGAGGTAGAAGGGGTAGGGGCGCGAGGCGTCGGCGCTGGCGTCCTCGGCCTCGATCAGGCTGTGCCAAGTCACGTCGTCGGGGTGCCAGTTGCCCATCAGACGATGCGCCATCTCCGGCTCGGGCCGGTCGGTGGCGCGCGACAGCGCCCGGGTCATCAGCTTCTGGCTCACGCCGATGCGAAAGCCGCCGGTGATCAGCTTGTTGAAGAGGAACCGTTCGGTGCCGCCGAGTTGTTGCCAGGCCGAAAGGACAAATTCCTTGCGCGCCGCATCGTCCAGATCCTTCAGCCCGCGCAGCGCGTTGATCCAAGAGGTGAGCGTGCCGGTTTCGTCGCTCTCCACCGGCGGCAGGACCAGCGCGATGGTCTCGGCCAGATCGCCGACGATGGCATAGCTGTCCTCGAAGAGCCAGAGCGGCACGCCTGAGGCTTCCGAGGCCCATTCGCGCAAGCGGGTAGTCGTGACCGCGCGTTTCGGGCGGCGGCCCGAGAAGAGTGCGACCGTCCAGAGCCGGTCATCCTCGGCGGCGGTGGTGAAATATTCGGCCAGTGCGGCGACCTTAACCGTGGTCTTGGTGGTCTGGTCGACGGCGTTGAACAGGGCGGCAAAATCCTTCATTCGTTGTCACCCCCGTCGCCCTCGAATTGGGTCGGCACGACTTCGGCGTTCCAGCCCTGATCGTTCAGGTAACGCGTGAAGATGTCCGTGTAACCATGCGTGACATATATGTTTTCCGCACCCGTCTCGCGGATCGCCCAAAGCAGCCCGTGCCAGTCGGCATGGTCCGAGATGACAAAGCCCCGGTCGCCCGCACGCCGCCGGCGCACCCCGCGCAGCGCCATCCAGCCCGAGGCGAAGGCGCTCTCCTGCGCGCCGAACCGCCGCGCCCATTGGCTGCCAAGGGCCGAGGGCGGCGCCAGCACCAGCGCCCCGGGGTGCTCCTTGGGATTAAGCTCGGGCGTGATCAGCATGGTCTCGGGTAGCGCGATGCCTTGGCCGCGCAGCACTTCGTTGGTGTTCTCCACCGCCGTATGGGTCAGGATCGGGCCGATCTTGGGGTCGAGCATCGACAGCAGCCGCTGTGCTTTTCCAAGCGAATAGGCGCCGAGGAAGGCGGTTTTGCCCGCCGCCTTGCAGCCCGCCCACCAGCCGTTAATCTGGGCGGCCACATCGACTTGCGGCGCCCAGCGGAAGACCGGCAGGCCAAAGGTGCTCTCGGTGATGAAATGATGGCATTTGACCGGCTCGAACGGCTCGGACATGCCATCGTCGATCACCTTGTAATCGCCCGAGGCGACCCAGACCTCGCCGCCGACCTCGACCCGGATCTGCGCGCTGCCGGGCACATGGCCCGCAGGGTGGAAGGAGACCGTGGCCCCGCCGATTTGCCGCTTCTCGCCATAGGCGATGCCCTCGATGGCGATCTCGCCCAACCGATGGCGCATTACGGGGAGCGCGGCATGGGTGGCCAGATAGCTGCCCATGCCGTCGCGGGCGTGGTCGGCGTGGCCGTGGGTGATCAGCGCCCGGTCGACGGGGCGCCAAGGGTCGATGTAGAAGTCACCGGCGGCGCAATAGATGCCGTTTTCGGTGAAGCTGAGGACGGGTTCGCGAGTCATGCCAAGCAATCTAGGCGGCGCGGGCCGATTGCACAGGAAAATGACGCGGGCGAGGGGTTAACCGGTGATATTGCCCAGATAGAGCTTTTCCAGCCCGTCGAAGATCGGCTTGCGCAGCTCTGGCCTCTCCAACAACACCTCATGCTCGCCGCCCGGTACGATCTCAAGCCGCCCGCCTTTCCACTGCGCCATGCGCTTGTGCACCCTATCGGTGGCGACGATGCGCTCGTTGCTGCCAAGAAAGGTGGCGCAGGGAATGTTGGGCGCCGAGCGTCCGGCGAGATGTTTGGTCTCGGCCAGTGCCTCGCGCAGCCAGACGAAACTGGGGCCGCCGAGGCTCAGCTCGGGATGAGCGACCAGTTGATCGCGCATCATCGCGTACATCTGCGGATCGGTGGTCAGCAGGTTGTCCTCGAAAGGGGCGATGGCGGGGTAGGCTTCGATCTTGGTGCCCGGCGGCAAGCGGTGGCCCTGTCCGACGCGGGGCATGAACTGCGCCAAGGACCACGCCAGCGCGCGCAGATGCGGGACGACATAGATGCCCCACATCGGGCCGGTGAAGGCAACCGCCTGCACCGGCAGCCCCTCCATCACGGCACGCAGACCGATACAGCCGCCCATGGAATGGGCCAGCAGGAAATAGGGGCGCGGCAGGTTCAGGCTGCGCGCGGCGCGCAGCAGGGCGGCGACGTCTTTCTGATAGTCGCTGAACACATCCACATGGCCGACGCGCGCATCCGGCAAAAGCCGATCCGACAGTCCCTGACCGCGCCAGTCGATCGCCATGGTGGCAAGGCCGCGCCGCGCAAAATCGGCGGCGCAAAGCCCGTATTTTTCGATGTATTCGGTCCGCCCGGGAAAGAGCAGCACCGTGCCCCGCGCGCCTGCGCAGGGCCAATGACCCAGCCTGATCCGCTTGCCATCCGATGTCTCGGCCCAATGGGCTTGGCCCCCATCGGGGCCGGGGGCGATATCGGTGTAAAGCGGGGCCGGGTCCAGATGCATCAGCCGAGAACAGCGGCGAGCTTCATCGCCATGCCCATGTCGCCATCGATCTTGAGCTTGCCGGTCATGAATGCAGATGTGGGGTTGGTGTCGCCTTCGAGGATGGACTGGAAGGTTTCGGCATCCGCGCTCAGCGTCACGTCGGCCTCTTCGTCCGCCGCGCGGGCGCCGTTTTCGTCCATCATCACGGTGCCTTCGCCTTCGATGTCGAACTTGGCCGTGCCGTCAAAATCGCTGCCGGCCAGCTTTTCGTTCAGCACCACAACCGCTTCGTTCACAATATCGCTCATCGCTCGCCCTTTTTTGGCATTTGGCCCCGCTACGTCTGGAATTGCGGCGGCAGCCTGTTACATTCAGTTTTGTTATGCGCATCATACCCGTCAACCTCAAACATACCGTTGCGGCAGTTGGTAGCTTTGTGTTGCTTGCGGGCATGGCCGTGGCCGAAATGGCCCCGCCCGAGCTGATGCAAAAGCTGCGCGAGGCCCCGGCGGAGGAGGCTCCCAGAATTGCCCATGAGATCGAAGCGCATTGGCAGCGCTCCGGTTCGGCTGCGATGGATTTGCTGCTGTCGCGGGGGCGGGAGGCGATGGCGGATGGCGATGCGCGTTTGGCGATCGAGCATTTGACCGCGCTGACCGATCACGCCCCCGGTTTCGCCGAAGGGTTCCATGCCCGGGCGCAGGCCTATTACGGGGCCGATCTCTATGGTCCCGCGCTGGATGATCTGGAGCGGACGCTGGCGCTGAACCCCGACAATTACAACGCGATCTTTGGACTTGCTGTGATGATACAGGAGTTCGGAGATCTGGGCCGCGCGGCCGCACTTTACCGCAAGACGCTCGCCCTCAACCCGCATCACGAAGACGCCCGCGCGGCCCTTGAAGGGCTGCGTCGGGATGGCATCGGGCACGAGCTTTAATTCAAGGATAGACAGGTGGCAGGCAACAAGCGCGTCGTGGCCGTTCTCGGCCCGACAAATACCGGCAAGACGACCTATGCAATCGAACGGATGCTGGCCCATCGGACCGGGGTGATCGGCCTGCCGCTGCGGCTTTTGGCGCGCGAGGTCTATGACCGGATCGTCAAGGCGCGCGGCCCCTCGGTGGTCGCGTTGGTCACGGGCGAAGAGCGGATCGTGCCGCCGCGCACGCAGTATTGGGTGTGCACTGTCGAGGCGATGCCGCAGGAGATGGGCGCGGACTTCGTGGCCATTGATGAGATCCAGCTTTGCGCCGATCCCGAGCGTGGCCATGTCTTTACCGACCGTCTGCTGCGCGCGCGCGGCCTGCATGAGACGCTGTTCATGGGGGCCGATACCATGCGCGGCACCATCGCGGCGCTGGTGCCGGGGGTCGATTTTATGCGCCGCGACCGGATGAGCGAATTGATCTATGCTGGTCAGAAAAAGATAAGCCGAATGAAGCCGCGCAGCGCAATTGTCGGTTTTTCGGTTGAGAATGTATATGCCATCGCCGAGCTGATCCGCCGCCAAAAGGGCGGGGCGGCGGTGGTGATGGGCGCACTCTCTCCGCGCACGCGCAATGCGCAGGTGGCGATGTATCAGAACGGAGAGGTCGACTATCTGGTTGCGACCGATGCCATCGGCATGGGGCTGAACCTCGACGTTGATCATGTGGCCTTCTCGGCGCTCAGTAAGTTTGACGGGCGGCGGATGCGGCCTTTGGCCCCGAATGAACTGGCCCAGATCGCGGGGCGGGCAGGGCGCGGGTTCAAATCCGGCACCTTTGGCACCACCGGGGACGCGCCTGCGCTCGACGATCACGTTGCCCGCGCGATCATGGATCACAACTTTACCCCGCAGAACAAGATCAACTGGCGCAACCACGCTTTGCAATTCGGGAGTATCGATCGTCTGATCAAGACACTTGAAATGCCCCCCGAAGACGAGCGGCTGGTCAGGGCGCGGGAATCCGACGACCTGCGCGCGCTCAAGGCACTGGCGCAGGTGGATGAGGTGTTCGCCCGGGCCACGGATGGCGCCTCGGTGCGGCTTCTTTGGGATGTCTGCCGCATTCCTGATTTCCGCGGCATCAGCCATGCGGAACATGCCGGTCTGCTCGAAACCATTTTCAACGATCTGCACCAGCGCGGATATATCCCCGACGATTGGCTCGCACGACAAATCAAACGAATTGATCGAACCGATGGCGACATTGATGCGTTGTCCAAACGACTCGCGTTTATCCGCACATGGACCTACGTTGCGCAGCGCAAGGGCTGGACAAAGGACGAAAGCCATTGGCGCGACACGACGCGTGTCGTAGAAGACCGCTTGTCGGACGCTCTGCACGAGCGTTTGACGCAAAGATTTGTAGATCGGCGCACGAGTGTATTGCTGCGCCGGCTTGGACAGAAGGAAGCCATGGTGGCCGATGTAAACGAGACCGGTGAAGTCACCGTTGAAGGTGAATTTGTAGGCAAGCTGGACGGGTTCCGCTTTCGGGTGGACAAGGGCGCGGGTGCGGCTGAAGACAAGACGGTGAAAACCGCCGCATTGCAGGCCTTGGCTCCGCAGTTCCATCTGCGCGCCGACCGGTTCTACAACGCCCCGGACACCGAGATTGATTTCACCGAGCAGGGCGGCCTCATGTGGGGCAGCGCCGCGGTAGGCAAACTGACCGCTGGCAGTGACGCGCTGAAGCCGCAGGTCGAGGTTTTCGTCGACGATATCGCTGGTCCCGAAGTGGCCGAAAAGGTAAAACGCCGCCTTCAGCACTTCATCGACCGCAAGGTCGCGGCCCTGTTCGAGCCGCTGCTGGGGCTGAGCAAGGATGACACGCTGACCGGTCTGGCCCGCGGCTTTGCTTTCCAACTGGTTGAGAATTTCGGCATTCTGCCCCGCGCCCAAGTGGCCGAGGATGTGAAGGCGCTGGATCAAGACGCCCGCGGTGCGCTGCGCAAACATGGCATTCGTTTCGGCCAGTTCACCATTTTCATGCCCTTGATGCTCAAACCCGCGCCGACCCGTTTGCGTTTGGTGCTCTGGTCTCTGTCCAAAGGGTTGAACGAATTCCCTGAATCCCCCCCTCCCGGTCTGGTGACCATCCCGGTCGAAGCCGAAGCGCCCGCCGGGGCCGACACCATGTCGGGCTACCGCAACGCAGGCAGGCGCGCGATCCGCATCGATATGCTGGAACGTCTTGCCGACATGCTGCGTGCCGAAGATTCGCGCGGCGGGTTCGAGGCCAAGCCTGACATGCTTTCGATCACCGGCATGACGCTGGAGCAATTCGCCGACCTGATGGAAGGTCTGGGCTACAAGGCCGAGAAGGATGAGCGGACCAAGGTGAAACCCGTCGATGTGGTGATGCCCAAAGACGGCAGCCATGACGCGATGGACCCCTCTGCCGATACCGTGGTGCCCGAGAAACTCGACAGCGATCTGCCCGGGGACGATGCAGCCGACAAGCCGATCATGGATGTCGCCGCCGAGGAACCTGCAGGCGGTATCATCGAAACCCCTTCGGATGAGACGAACCCAGACGACCGCCCCGCGGATGTGGCGCAGCTACCCGACGATGGCATCGCCCCCATCGCCGATGTGGCCGCCGAAGACCCCGAGGTCGACAGCAACATTCCCGAAGTGCCGGCGGAAGAAATCCCGCAGGGCACCGCCCCCGATGCCGATGTCGCCGGGCCTGAGATGGAGACCTATTACATCTTCACATGGGCGCGCAGCCCGCGCGGCAATGGCGGTGGCAACCGTCGTGGCGGGGATCGCAACCAAGGGCAGGGCAAGCCGCGTGGCAAACCTGCCAAGGGCAAGGGGCGCAAGCCCGGCGGTGACAAAGGCGGCAAGTCGCAGAATTTCTCTGCCCGGCCGCCGCGCAAGGAAAAGCAGATCGACCCTGACAACCCCTTTGCCGCCGCGCTGATGGGGCTGAAGGACGACAAGTAAGTGGAGACGGGCGCGAAACTGCGGCTGGACAAATGGCTGTGGCACGCCCGCTTTTTCAAAACCCGTTCGCTCGCTGCCGCGCAGGTGGCGGGCGGCGCGGTTCGGATCAACGGCACGCCGACGCAGAAACGCGCCAGCAATGTCGGCCCCGGCGATGTTCTGACCTTTTCCCAAGGCGACCATGTACGGGTGATCCGCATCGAGGCGATCGGCCAGCGGCGTGGCCCGGCCCCTGAGGCGCAGACGCTCTACACCGATCTGTCCCCGCCACAGCCCAAATCAAAGGACAGACAGCCCGAAAATCCCGGTTTCGAGGGAAAGGGCCGCCCGACCAAGCGTGACCGCAGGCAGCTTGATCTTTCTAAGGCGCGCCACCTTGAATGATCCCGCGCCCCGGTTTAGCTAGTCCTCCAGATACCCAGCCAGAGTTTCCGCATGACCTATATCGTGAATGACGCCTGCATCGCTTGCAAATACACCGACTGCGTCGAAGTGTGCCCGGTGGACTGCTTCTATGAAGGCGAGAACATGCTGGTGATCCACCCCGATGAATGTATCGACTGCGGTGTCTGTGAACCTGAATGCCCCGCCGATGCAATCCGCCCGGATACCGAGCCGGATATGGAGAAATGGGTGGAGTTCAACCGCAAGTATTCCGAACTTTGGCCCGTCATCATCACCAAGAAAGACCCGCTGCCCGAAGCGGAAGAGATGGATGGCAAAGAGGGTAAGATGGAACTCTTCTCGGAAAAACCGGGCGAGGGTGGCTAAGGCACGGCGATTCGCCTTTCGTTGCGCCTTTGTGACCTCAAGTATGTGTGTTAACCCGCTGAATTGACCGGGAAACCGCCGAGGGCGGCTTGGGGGCGCTTCCGAAAGGCGTGATTCTGTGCTATGATTTCTTCAAGCTGTAACACACGAGCCTGATAATGTTTCGACCCTGCTGCCAAGGTTGACCTCACATTTCTAACTCAAACGCACCCGAACGCAGACCGCTCAGGCTGCGCTTCGCATGCGTTTTACGTGCTGTTCAGGTGTCCGAGTTAATGGCGGGGCTTCCCCCGCGCGCCAAGGAGCGATCTATATGACCAAATCGAAAAAGCTTGATTTCCGCCCCAATGAATTCGTCGTCTACCCCGCGCATGGCGTCGGGCAGATCGTCTCGATTGAGGAGCAGGAAGTTGCCGGCATCGCGCTGGAGCTCTTCGTGATTTCCTTTGAGAAAGACAAGATGACCCTGCGGGTCCCGACCCATAAGGCGACCGAGATCGGCATGCGCGCCCTGTCGACGCCCGATGTGATCAACCACGCGATGAAAACGCTCAAGGGCAAGGCGAAGGTCAAACGCGCCATGTGGTCCCGCCGTGCGCAGGAGTATGAGCAAAAGATCAACTCCGGCGATCTCATCGCCATTGCTGAGGTCGTGCGCGACCTGCACCGCACCGACGACCAGCGCGAGCAGAGCTATTCCGAGCGTCAGCTTTACGAAGCAGCACTTGAGCGCCTGACCCGTGAAGTGGCCGCTGTGTCGGGCGGCGATGAACTCGCCGCCGCAAAGCAGGTCGGCGACGTGCTGGAAAGCCGTGTGGCCGCTTAAGCGGTGCACAATTTAGGATCAGGCCGCGCCCCTTCCGGGGGCGCGGTTTTTTTATGGAATGGCCTGCCAGCCATAGGCCATCATCTGGCAGCCGGTCAGCAGGGCGATTTCGGTCACCTGTTGGGTCGCGCCCAAGACATCGCCGGTCTGCCCACCGATCTTGCGTTTGGCGATCTGGCGGACCACCAGCGCCGCAAACAGCCCCAAAAGCGTCAGGCGCCATGCGGAATAACCCGGCGCCAGAACGATCACCACCACCCCGATCAGCACCGCCACCGCCGTCGCCGATTCGCCGGGGCGGCCCGTGCGGTCAGACAGCCCGTCGCGGCGCGCGGGGGGCAGGCTGTCCATCACCCAGACCATCGCCGCCCGCGATGCGCAGGAGGCGACGACCAGCGCCCAGATCAGAGCCTCGTCCGTGATCAATTCGCTGATGAGATACCAACGCGGCAAAAGAGACAGCACCAGCGCCACGACGCCATAGGTGCCGATCACACTGTCTTTCATGATTTTCAGACGTTTCTCGCGGGTCCAGCCGCCCCAGAAGCCATCGGCGCAATCGGCAAGGCCGTCTTCATGCATCGCCCCGCTCAGCATCACCAGCGTCAGCAGTACGAAGGCGGCAACCAGCGGGGGCGTCGCCCCCATGCGTGTCAGCGCCACACCGACGGTCCCGGCAATCAGCGCCAACACGATCCCGACCAGCGGATAGGCCCAAGCGCTGCGGGCCGGGGGGCGGTGCGCGTCAGTCGGGAAATGGAAATGCGGCAGGGGTAGGCGGGTCAGCAGGGCAAAGGCCACGGCGATGTCGCGGGGGCGGATGGCCTGCCTCAGGGCGGTGATGTCGGGAATGGCCATAATTTCGCCCCTTCGGCACTTTCAGCGCCGACAGGCTAAGGCTAGAAACGATTGAATATCAATCCGCAAAGGGCCGCATATGAACACGTCTTTCGCCAGTCTTACCGAATTTCGCAGCCTGCTGCGTGCGATGCCCGCCTGCGACGACGCGGCGATGGCAGAGGCGCGGGACCATGACGCCATCCTCACCAAACCCCCCGGCGCGCTTGGCCGGTTGGAAGACCTCGCGGTCTGGTATCGCGGTTGGCGGGGCGGCGCGCGCGCCGAGATCGCCGCGCCCCAGATCATCGTGTTTGCAGGCAACCACGGGGTCGCCGCGCGGGGTGTCTCGGCGTTTCCGGCAGAAGTGACAGCGCAGATGGTGGCGAATTTTCAGCACGGCGGGGCGGCGATCAACCAAATCGCGCGGGTCAATGGGGCCAGCCTCGACGTGGTGCCGCTGTCCCTAGACAAGCCGACCCAGGATTTCACCGTCGCGCCCGCGATGGAGGAAGACGAATTCGTCGACGCCCTGCGGACGGGCTGGGAGGCGGTGAACGCCGAAGCCGACCTGCTCGTGGTCGGCGAGATGGGCATCGCCAACACCACCTCGGCGGCAGCACTTGCCACGGCGCTTCTGGGCGGCGGGGCGGAGTTCTGGACCGGGCGCGGCACCGGGGTGGATGACGCGGGCCTGTCGCTGAAAACCGAAGTCGTGGCCGAGGGTGTCGCCCTGCACGCGGACAAGGGCGATGGGCTAGAAGCCCTGCGCCGCCTCGGGGGCCGGGAACTGGCCGCGATGGCCGGTGCTTTGGCGCGGGCGCGGGGCTTGCGCATCCCGGTGATCCTCGACGGTTTCATCTGTTGTGCCGCCGCGCTCAGCCTCGCGCGGACCGCTCCCGGTGCGCTGGATCACTGTGTCGCGGGGCACCTCAGCGCGGAAAGCGGGCACCGACGGCTCTTGGGCGCGTTGGACAAGGAGCCGCTGCTGGAGTTGAACCTGCGTCTGGGGGAAGGCTCTGGCGCGGGCTTGGCGATTGGCATCCTCAAGACCGCGCTTGCCTGTCATGCGGGTATGGCCACCTTCGCCGAAGCGGGCGTCAGCGACGCATAGGGCGTTGCGGGCGGCCCCCAAAAAAAGAAGGGGGCGGCCCGGTTCAGGCGCTGTCCTTGCCCCTGTCTTCGCCAAGGTTGAGAAAGGCGGTCTCCAACTCCTTTTGCAATTCCTTGGCGCGGGCCACATAGGCGGCGTTCTGCGAAGGCGGCACATCGGGCCGCCAAAGCGCCGCCAATTCGCGGACCGAGACCCGGTCGTGGGCGTAGAAGAGCTTTTGCGCCTCATTCGCCTCGAAATCCGAAAGCCCCATGTTTTCCAAGACATAGCGCCCGGCGCGGAGGGAGCTGTCGAACATTTCGCGCACGATGTCATTCGACCCGGCTTGATAGTGGCGGTAGACTTCCTCGCGGTCGCGCGCGCGGCTGACGATATGCAGGTTCGGGTTCTCTTTGCGCGCGTAAGAGATCAAAGAGACTGCGGATTTCGGATCATCGAGGGCCACCACCAAGACGCTGGCTTCTTGCAGCCCCGCCTTGCGCAGGATGTCGGGCCGCGTGGGATCGCCTAGAAACCCTTTGAAGCCGAAGCGCCGCATGACGGCAATGGTTTCGGGGTTGTGGTCCAGCACGACGGTTTGAAAACCGCTGGCTTGGACCATCCGGTTCACCATCTGGCCAAAACGCCCGACACCGGCGATAATCACCGGGCCGCTGCTGTCGATCTCATCGGCGATGACGGGGCCGCCGTCGTCAAGGCGTCGGCTGATCAGGTCGTGCAGGATGAAAAGCAGCGGCGTTATCAGCATGGTTAGGGCCACGACCAGCAAAAGCGTCTCGCCAATCGGGTCGGGCATGACGCCGGTGGCGAGGGAAAAGCTGACCAGCACGAAGCCGAATTCGCCCGCCTGCGCCAGCGCCAGCGTGAAAAGCCAACCGTCGCGGCCCTTGAGGCGAAAAAGACGCCCCAACACCATCAGGATCAGCGCTTTGACGATGATGACCAAAAGCGCCATGCAGATCAGGATCAGCGGTTTTTCGAACAGCAGGACAAAGTTGATGCCCGCGCCCACGGTGATGAAAAACAGCCCCAAAAGCAGCCCCTTGAAGGGTTCGAGGTCGGTTTCCAACTCATGGCGGAACTCGCTGCTGGCCAATACCACGCCCGCCAGAAAGGCGCCGAGCGCGGGCGACAGGCCGACCACGGTCATCAGCGAAGAGATCCCCACCACGATCAGCAGTGCCAGCGCGGTATACATCTCGCGCAGTTTGGCGAGGTGGATGTAGCGGAACACCGGGCGGGTCAGGTAAACGCCCACAAGGATGATCGCGGCGACCGCGCCGATGGTGACCAGCGTAACGCCCCAGCCCGGCAGGCTTTGCACGAAGGTCTGTGCGGTATGGGCGACGTCGCCCGCGTGGCTGCCCTCGGCCCCACGATGTGCATTCTCCACCGCTTCTGGGTCGAGCGAGATCGACCCATCGGGCAAAAGCCCGCCCGGGATGCCCGTGGCCAGCAGCGGCAGAAAGGCGAGGATGGGGATCACCGCGATATCTTGGGTCAGCAGAACAGAGAAGACGGAGCGCCCGCCTTGGGTTCGCATCAGCCCCTTTTCCGATAAGGTTTGCAACACGATGGCCGTCGAAGAGAGGGCCAGTGTCAGCCCGATCGCCAGCGCCACGCGCCACGGCTGGTCGTAAGCCATGGCAATGGCCATGAGCGCCGCCGTCGACAGCAGCACCTGCAAGCCGCCCAGACCCAGCAGACGGTGGCGCATGTCCCAGAGCGCGCGCGGCTCCAACTCCAGACCGATCAGGAAGAGCATCATAACAACGCCGAATTCCGCGAAATGCTGCACGTCTTTCGTCTCGGACCCGACGAGGCCCAGCACCGGCCCGATCAGAATACCCGCCGCCAGATAGCCCAGCACCGACCCCAGCCCCAATCGCGCGGCGATTGGCACGGCGATCACCGCAGCGGCCAGATAGACGGAGGCTTGGAACAGGAAACCTTCCATTGCGGTCCTCTCTCAGCGTCAGGTGGGCAGCGGCCCGTCCTGTTTCAGTTGATCCATGACAATCTGGCTATGCACCCGGCTTACGGCCTGATGGGGCAGAAGAACGTCGTGGATGAGCCTGTTGAGGCTCGGCAGATCATCACAATAGACCCTCAGAAGGTAGTCCGCATCCCCCGTCATCGTCCATGCGCTCACAATCTCGGGACGGGTGGCCATGAGCCGGGCAAAGCTTGCCGAATGTTCCGGCCCGTGGGTGCCCAGATGGACCTGCACGAAGCCCTGCACGTTCAGCCCCATCCGCACCGGATCGAGCCGCGCGTGATAGCCGCGAATGTAGCCCTCCGCCTCCAACCGCTGACGCCTGCGCCCGGCTTGGCTGGGGGAAAGGTTCAGCTTTTGGCTCAACTCCTGCGCCGTGAGGTGGGCGTTCTTTTGCAGCGCCGTCAGCAGCCGCCTGTCGATCTCATCGAGCATGATGCGCGATCTCCGCATGGTGTGGACGTAGTATGCGGTAGTTGCGCGATATTGACCAGTTGAATGCTTTAATATGCGCAACTTACGCGGGGATCGGCGCTTAAAATACGACAAATCCAAAAGCAGAGGAGACTGACATGGGCCCTTTCCCGCATGACGCCCCGAAATCGCAGATCACGGCAGAGAACCCCGCCGGCACCGATGGTTTCGAGTTTGTCGAATTTGCCAGCCCCGACCCGCAGGCGCTGCGCGATGTTTTCACCAAGATGGGCTATGCCCATGTCGCCAACCATAAGACCAGGAAGATCGAGCTTTGGCAGCAGGGCGACATCACCTACGTCCTGAACCACGACCCCGAAAGCTTTGCCGCGCGCTTCGTCGAAGAGCACGGCCCCTGCGCGCCGTCGATGGGCTGGCGCGTCGTGGATGCGCAAAAGGCACTAAAGCACGCGGTCGCGAATGGTGCCGAGGAATACACGGGCGATGGCAAGGTGCTCGACGTGCCCGCGATCATGGGCATCGGCGGTTCGCTGATCTATTTCGTCGACCAGTATTACGACACCTCGCCCTACAATTGGGAATACGACTGGATCGCCAAGTCGAAACCCGAGGGCGTGGGGTTCTACTACCTCGACCACCTGACGCACAATGTTCACAAGGGCAATATGGACGTCTGGTTTAAGTTCTACGGCGACCTGTTCAACTTCCGCGAGATCCGATTCTTCGACATCGAAGGCAAATACACCGGCCTTACCAGCCGCGCGCTGACTTCGCCCTGCGGGCGCATCCGTATCCCGATCAACGAGGACCGGGGCGAGACGGGGCAGATCGTGGCCTATCTCAAGAAATACAACGGTGAGGGCATCCAGCATATCGCCGTCGGTGCGCGTAACATCTATGACGCGACCGATGCGATTGCCGACAATGGGCTGAAGTTCATGCCTGGGCCGCCCGAGACCTATTACAAGATGTCGAAGGAGCGCGTGACCGGCCACGAGGAGCCGCTTGACCGGATGCAAAAACACGGCATCCTGATCGACGGCGAAGGCGTCGTTGACGGGGGCGAGACGCGGATTCTATTGCAGATTTTCTCGAAAACCGTGATCGGGCCGATCTTCTTTGAGTTCATCGAACGCAAGGGGGACGACGGTTTCGGTGAAGGTAACTTCAAGGCGCTTTTCGAATCGATCGAGCAGGAACAGATCGACAATGGTGAGCTTGAGACCAGCTGATCAATATAACATCCCGGGGAGGGGGAAAGGGGCGCTGCGGCGTCCCTTTTTTGTGGTGAGACCTAGTTCGGCATCTTCAGCACGACATTGCGGCCCCGGCGGACATAGCGCAACTCGCTGTCGCCAATCGCAGAGACGCGGCCCCCATCGATCCGGTCACCTACTTCAACCTTTTGATACCGCCCATTGCTGAGCCGAACCAGAGCACGGCGGTTCGAGGGCTTGCCATAGACGCCGATCAGATTGACGTCGCGCAGGTTGATCGCATTCTTCACCGTGGCCTGTTTCGCCACGGAGGTCTTTGATGGAAAACGCGGCTGCACCGCCTTGGGTGCCACACTCGCCACCTGCGCAGGCGCGGCGCTGCGGGCGGCGCGCTTCACGATCCGGTCGAAATTGCGCGGGCGCGTATCGGGGCGGCGCGACTGGGTGGTGGCCTGTTTCGTCGCGTTCTGGATCGCTGGCGGCGTGGCGAGGGCAGCGGCGACCGCGCCACTGGTGTCGATGGGGGCAACCTCGGGCTCAGGGGTGGCGGCGGCAAGCGCCTCCTCCGCAACTTCCTGAACGGATTTGGGCCGCAGTTCCGGGCGCAGATCGGCCAATTCTGAACGTGTCAGCCCGCCAAGCTGCGCGCGTTCGGTTGTCTCTGCCAGATCGTCGGGGCGCGGACGGGGGCGGGCCTCGACCAAAGCGCTGTCGACCTCAGGCTCAGCCGGTTCGGCGTCAGGTCGGGTCAGCGTGGCGGGGGGCTGAACGGCGGGGCGACCGAGGTAGACCAGATGGCCATCGGGGCTGAGCGCCCCCTGAGCCGTGGGTTTGACCAAGCCGCGCGCGTCCAGCGCAAAGCGCGTGCCCGCCGCCGCCGGAGAGCTGACCGCGCCGGGGGCGCTGTCGGTGCCGAAGCCGCTGACCGGCGGCAGGGCCACGGCATCTGTCGTGCTGCTGATCGGGTCGATGCTGGTGAGGTAGAGATCGTCGATATCAATCGCCGCCGCCGGGGCGGGGGGCACATCGGGTGCGCGGGCCCAGATGCCGGTGGTGGCATATTTGGCGTCGATCTCGGCCTCGGTCATCTCAGACAGGGGGCGCGGCTCGGGGTCGCGCAGGGCGTCGAGGACGGCACCGTCTTCGTCCGTCAGACCCGCGTCCAAGGCGGCGGTTTCGATGGCGTCAGGCGCTGCCGGTTCGGGGGGCAGCACGGCGATGTCATTCTCGATTTCAGGAGTTTCCGCAGGGGCCAAGGCTTCGGCGGTGCTGCGCGGGCTGCGGTCGCCAAAGAGCCGCGAGAGCGCGCTGCCCTCGTCGAGGAAGATCGAGGCCCAAGCCGCGACCCCCGCCAAGAAGACCAAAAGCGCCGCCGTCAGGATCAGGCCGAGGAAGCGCGGCTTGCCGCCGACTTCGTTCCGGCGGCGCGCGCCAAAGACGGTCATCCGCTCGGCCTCTGATGCCGGGGTGGCCGCCGCCGGGCGGGCGGGGGCGGCTCGGCGGTCTTTCGGCGCTTTCGCTTTACGGCGGCTGAGGAAGGTGCCGCTCGCGGTGGTCGCCTCAGGCGTCAGCGAACTGCTGTCGGGCTGGGGGGCTGCGGCCTCTGTCGCGGCGGCGGCGGTGGCCGGTTCGACGGGCATCTGCGGCGCAAGCGGGGCCGCGGCGGGCGAAGGTGCGCCAATGGGCAGGGACGGCGTGCTGGGGGCGGGCGCGGGCGTCGGTTCCGCTTGGGCGGCAGGGGCAGGCGGAGGCGGGGGGGCTTCCCGGCTCGCGCCGCCAAGGCTGGGCGCGTTGTCTGACCCGCCACGGCGGCTTGCAAAACCGGCGGCAGGGGCGCTGCGCGAGGGCGGCGCGGAGAAATCGACCTTGCGCGAAGGCGCGGGCCGCGGTGCAGCCTGCGTGCTTGCCGCTGCTGCTGCCGCGAGGGGGGCTGCGGATGCCGCAACGCTGCCCGTGGGGGCGGGCGGCTCGTCCGCCTCCGTCTCTGCCGGTTCCTCGCTTGGCGCGGGGGTCTCCAGCGCGGGCAGGTCTTCCGCCAGCGACGGTGGGGTTTGCTCTGGAGTGGGGACCAGTTCAGCCTCTGCCGTCTCCTCCGCTTCCGCTGCCGCATCCAAGGCGGGCAGGTCTTCGTTCAGCGGCGGTGGTGTCTCTTCGGGGGGTGGCGCCAACGCTGGGGAGGTTTCTGAGGCACCCTTGGTCGGCCCCAACTTCGGCAGGTTTTCCTCAACCGGTGGCGGGGTCTCTTCCGGGGTCCGGGCAAGCTCAGGCTCGGCCACGGGGGTCGTCTCTTCCGTGTCCACGACCGGGCCTTCAGGCGCGCTCATTACGCCGGAAACCGCGATGGGGGCCGTTTCGGGCGCCACGGTTTCGCCGGGTTCCAGCAGGTCGGATGCGGCTTTCGTTGTGCCGAAATGCGGCGCGCCACCGAACCTCTCACTGGCCGGTGCGGCGGCAAAGCTAACCGGGTGGAAACGGTGCTCCACGGCGAAGGCTTCGGCCTCTTCCAGCGTCTCACGCGCCACGGCGGCAACATGGCTTTGCCCGCCATCGGAATGCACATCGAACACCAGATCGGACACCGGATAGGGCGTGGCCCCCTCCAGCGCCTCTGCCGCTGCGGCACGGCGGGCGGCGGGGTCCACATCCGGCGTGTCGAGGGTGAGGTATTTGATCTGCGCGTCGGGGATCAACAGCAGGCTGCGCAGCCCGCCCGGCTCCAACGCCGTGGCGGTTTTGCGCAAGACCGCCAGTTCCGCTGCCAGGTCGGCGCTGTCGAGCGCCACTTCACCAACAAGCTGCCATCCGCCCGAGGTGCGGTGGAGCAAACGAATGCCGTCGAACGACAGGGAGAGGGTAAAATTCGGCTTCATCGCGGTCGACTTTAGCATGGGGTCGGGCGCACTTACAGACGCGCCGCAGTCATCGCGAAGGATAGAGCAGGAGTTCGCCCAAGGAAAGGGTGCGCACCGCGCAGGTGCTTGTCAGAGCCGGCTCACGATGGGCAAATGGCGGGGCATTGATGCACGGAAAGGAACGAACATGCGACTGATGAATTGGGTGGCGCTGGCGTGGATGGCGGGGGCCGGAATGGTCTCGGCCCAGCAGGGACCGGAAGAGGGAATTATCGTCACCGGCCAAGGCAGCATCGCCGCGGCCCCCGACATGGCGACGATCACTTTGGGCGTGACCGAAGAGGCCGAAACCGCCAAGGCCGCGATGGACAAGGTGAACGTCGCCGTAAGCGCGATCCTGACCGAGCTCGACGCGCAGGGCGTCGCGGCGAAGGACCGTCAGACCAGCCGGTTCTACCTGCGCCCGGTGCATGACAACCGCGCGCATGAGGACGGCCAGCCGCCGCGGATCACTGGCTATCAGGCGGGTAACTCCGTCACCGTCAAGGTGCGCGATCTCGACCGTCTGGGCGCGATGATGGATGCGGTGATTGACGAGGGTGCGAATGATTTCAACGGCTTGGACTTCGGTCTGCAAGACCCGAAAGACGCGCTGGCCGAGGCGCGCAAAGCCGCCGTTGCCGATGCCACCGAACGCGCGCGGCAATTGGCCGAGGCAGCAGGCGTGAAGCTTGGCACATTGATCCGCATGACCGAAAACTCGCACGCGCAGCCCAAGATGTTCGAAGCCGCCCGTATGGGGATGGCGATGGACAGTGCCGTGGCCGAAGGTGAGGTCGAGGTGCAGGCGCAGGTTTCCATGACCTTTGCGATTGCCCCGGGGCAGTAAGCGACCGCAGAGGGACAAACCCCCGCCGGGGTGATCGGCGGGGGAGATGTTTTAGCTGGTCGCCTTGGCCAGCGCCTGATCCAGATCGGCGATCAGATCGTCGGCATCCTCGGTCCCGATGGAGATGCGCACGACGCCCGGACCGGCCCCCGCCGCTTCCTGCTGCTCTGCCGTCAGCTGGCGGTGGGTGGTGGAGGCGGAGTGAATGATCAGCGAGCGCGTATCGCCCAAGTTCGCCACATGGCTAAAGATCTCAAGGCTGTTGACCAGTTTCACGCAGGCGTCATAGCCGCCCTTGACCGCAAAGGTGAAAAGCCCGCCCGCGCCCTTGGGGCAAACCTTTTGCATGCGTTCGTGATAGGGCGAGGATTTCAGCCCGGCGTAGGTCACATAGTCGACCCGGCCGTCCTGTTCGAGCCATTCGGCCACCTTTACCGCGTTCTGCACATGCCGCTCCATGCGCAGCGACAGGGTCTCGATCCCCATCAGCGTGTAATGCGCCGCCTGCGGGTTCATCGTCATCCCCAGATCCCGCAGCCCGATGGCGATGCCATGGAAGGTAAAGGCCATCGGGCCGAAGGTCTCGTGGAACTTCATGCCGTGATAGGCTTCCTCGGGCTGGCTGAGGGAGGGGAATTTGTCATTGGCAGACCAGTCGAACTTGCCTGAATCCACCACGCAGCCGCCCATGACGGTGCCATTGCCGGTGAGGTATTTGGTGGTGGAATGCACCACCAGCGTCGCCCCATGCTCAATCGGGCGGCAGAGGTAGGGGGTGGCGCTGGTGTTGTCGATGATCAGCGGAATGCCCGCCGCATCGGCCACATCCGCAATGGCGCGCACATCCATGATATAGCCGCCGGGGTTGGCAATGGCCTCACCAAAGACCGCGCGGGTGTCGTCGTCGATGGCGTCGGCCACGGCCTGCGGATCGTCGAAGTCGACGAATTTGCAGGACCAGCCAAAGCGTTTGATCGTATGGCTGAACTGCGTGACCGTGCCGCCATAGAGACGGGTAGAGGCGACGATATTCTTGCCCGGCCCCATCAGCGGGAACAGCGCCATGATCTGCGCGGCATGGCCCGATGAGCAGCAGACCGCCCCGACACCGCCTTCGAGCGTGGCGATCCGCTCTTGTAGGACCGCGTTGGTGGGGTTGGTCAGGCGCGAGTAGATATAGCCGACTTCCTGAAGGTTAAACAAAGCCGCCGCGTGGTCGGCATCGCGAAAGACATAGGCCGTGGTCTGGTAGATCGGTGTCTGCCGCGCGCCGGTGGCCGGGTCGGGGCTCGCGCCTGCGTGAATTTGCAGCGTGTCGAAACGTGGGGTGGGGCTGTCGGCCATTGGTCTGTCCTCTCAGAAAATGGATCTCGCGCAGCCTAGGCGCAAAGATTTCTTCAGACAACGGGGCAGGCGGGGCTCAGCGCATCCAGAATCCGTTTGATTTGATCCGGATGCGGATCGCCTGTTCGCGGCGCGGCAGGTTGTCTTGATCGAAAAGCGCGCGCACCTTGGCCCCGCGTCCCTGATAGACCATCCGCTTGATCGCATCGCGCTGCTTGAGCAGCTTTTTCATCCGGTTGGGGGCCGTGATCATCTCCAGCACCTCGATCGCCTGATCGCTCTCGCGGGCGTAGAGCAGGGGCAGAAAGCGATAGTGGCAGGAGACCGTACCATCCAACAGGCCAGCGGGCAGAGCGTTTCGCCCGCCGCCAAGGGCGTGGATCACCAGAGGCAGCACGATTTGGTCGAGCCAAGGGTCGAAGCTCTGCGCGCAAAGCGCGACCGGAGGGTCGTCGCGTACCGCCAGCGCGTAGCGCAGAAAGAGATCGCCGAATTCCTTCGGGCAGCGGTAGTAGAAGTACCCGGCGTTAAAATAGAGATAACGCCGCCAATGTTCATCCGGTTGGCTCAGGTCGAGACTGCTGGCGAAGTCGAGGCCGAACTTGTCGTAAAGAGACTTCCATAATGCGCTATAGCCCGGCCCGTATAGCTGCGGCTCGGGCCATGTGCCCTCGCATTTGAGAGAGGCCGAGGGGCGGTCGAAGTCGAAGGGCACCGCCGCCAGATCGCCGGTGATCAGCGTATCGGTGTCAAAGAAAACAAAGGGTTCGCCCGCGGGCAGGGCGCTGAGCATCTCGATCTTATTGCCATTGGGATAGGTGCTGCCGAAATGTTGGTTTTCGAAGGGGACGAACTCCGCCCCAAACGCGCTTAGCGCCTCGCGCAGCGCGCTGTCGGTGATGCGCGGGTCACTGTCCCAAAGCGGGCCGGGCTGCGGTTCGGCGATCAGCAGGCGGCCTTGAAAGTCCGGGCAGGAATGGCGCAGGGAGGCGGCGAAGAGCAGCGCCTCATAGGCTAGCCGCCCCTCTTGGCCCACGATGACGACGTTGAAAATTTGCGGGATACGCGAATTGCGTGTCATACTGAGCTGCGGCCTTTGGTTTTCGGCCAGTATAGGGGCAGGGCTCTGTGGGCAAAAGCCAGCAATTTTTGCGGCCTGCGAAAGGGGTTCAGGATGTTCGATTTTGTTTTTGCCGTAATCGCGATCAGCCTGGGCGGCCCCTCTGGCCCATCGGACGGGGTTGGCCGACCGGATGCGCCGATGACGGTGCAGGCGCCGCCACGCCCCGCGGCCCCCGCGAGACCGGCAGCGCCCCCGGCACCGGCGGCCCCGCCACCTGCATTCTATATGGATGCCGTGCCCCCCGGATTGATTGCCGAAGACCAGACGCCTACGGGCCGTTTTACCACCGCTGCAGAGGTGCGGCCGATTCTGAACGCCACCCGCGGCAATTGGATCGCCCTGCGGCAGTATGATGGGCGAGACTTCCTTTATGTCACCCATCTGTGGAGCTGGCGCTGCGGGCTGGCCGCCATGGCAATTGCGGTGAACGACGCACCGATGCGGAATCTGCCGATGCCGCCCTGCCACGATTCATTGCCGACGCCGAATGCGATTCTGGAGGGGGATCCGCAGCCTTACCTCACGTTCGACCTTGGATCGGTTCAAAGGGTTCGGGTTCAGCTCGTTTACGACGATTTGGAGATGGCGCTTGAGGGGTTTTTGCGGAGCGAAGTCTTGCTCCCTTGATAGCCATCGGGCGCGCCATTGATCGGTCGCCACGGGCACGCGCTTGGCTGCGCACAGGAATTATCGCGGGGGGGGGAGAAAGTGGTGGGCGACCCTGGAATCGAACCAGGCGTGCGTCTCCGCGAGGGAGTTACAGTCCCCTGCCACACCTTGCGGCCTGTCGCCCACTTTGTCCCGGTGCATTGCACCTGACGTGGGGGCGTGATTACAAGCGAGCCAAAGAAGCGTCAAGGCGAATTCCTGAGAAATCTTGGGGAAATCGCACGAAAGGATAAAGAGATGAAAAAACCCAAATGGGTCGTGCAAAAAGAGCAGGACAAGAAGGCCGAAGCGGCGCAGACGGTCTGGCTGTTCGGTCTGCATGCGGTGCGCGATGCGCTAATGAACCCACGGCGTGAAAAATTGCAGTTGATGGTCACGCCGAACGCGCAGGCGAAGCTGGAAGAGGCCATTGCCGAGGCGGGAATCACGCCGCAGATCGTGGACCCGCGCAAGTTCCGCCCGCCGCTCGATCCGAATTCGGTGCACCAAGGCGCGGTGTTGGAGGTGAAGCCGCTGAATTGGGGCCGGTTGGAGGATGTGGCCATCGGTGATTCCGCGCCGCGGCTTTTGCTGCTCGACCGGGTGACCGATCCGCATAACGTCGGCGCGATTCTACGCTCTGCCGAGGTTCTGGGCGCCTCGGCGGTCATCGGCACCAAACATCATTCCGCGCCCGAGACCGGGGCGCTGGCCAAAACCGCCAGCGGCGCGCTGGAGCGGCAGCCCTATTTGAGGGTCCGCAACCTTGCAGACGCGATCCGTGCTTTGCAGGAGATGGGCTATCTGGTGCTCGGGCTCGATGGCGAGGCCAAGCAGACCATCGAGGAGGCCGTCGAGGGCCGCCGTGACCGCCCCGTGGCGCTTGTTTTGGGGGCCGAGGGGCCGGGGCTGCGGGAGAAGACGCGCGAGACCGTGGATGCGCTGGTGCGGATCGATGCGGCGGGCGGATTCGGCTCGCTCAACGTCTCCAACGCTGCGGCCATAGCACTTTATGCAAGCCGCGTGGGCGGCTGAGAATCGGCAAGAACTGGCTTAGAACCGGGCAGGGGGCGGCACCGCAGGGCGCGGCCCCTTTGAAAACAGCCAAGGCTTCCTAAATTTAAAGGTGACCGCAGGCTCGGAACGCCTGCCGGCCACCTACTGTCCCTCGTTCCGTACCTTACGCCCCGTGTTCGCCATGGGGCGTTTTTTTATGCGGGTTTTCGATACACAAAAGCCGCCACGAAGGGCGGCTTTGCGTTTCCTACGGGGTGGTAGGATCAACCTGGAGCGGGCGAGGCGATTCGAACGCCCGACCCTAACCTTGGCAAGGTTATGCTCTACCCCTGAGCTACGCCCGCATCCGGTTGGTGAGGGGGGAATACCCATTCCCGCTGGGGGCTGCAAGAGGGAAATGAAGCGATCTGAGCGTCGCGCGGCAGTTTTTTTGGGAAGGTTTTGGGGGCGGAAAACACAAAGGGCCGCATCCGAAGATGCGACCCTGTGAAGTCCAGATGGAGCGGGCGAGGCGATTCGAACGCCCGACCCTAACCTTGGCAAGGTTATGCTCTACCCCTGAGCTACGCCCGCTTACCGTCTGGTGAGGGCGAGATACCTATTGGGGCGGGGGGCTTCAAGAGGGAAATGCGGTTTTTGGTAGAAAAATTTGCGCAAGGCGGGGGCTCTGCCCCCGGACCCCCGAGGGTATTTGAGAAAGGATGAAGATAAGGGGGTGGTGGCGATCGCGGAGGGCCTGTGGCGGAAAAAGAAAAGGCCCCGCGGAAACGGGGCCTTTGTTGGGTTGGGTCAGCTTAGTGGCTGTGCTGCTTGTCCCAGTCTTCCTGTTTCGGGAGCTGCTCGAACGTGTGTTCGGGCGGCGGACTGGGCAGGGTCCATTCCAGGGTATCCGCGAATTCGTTCCACGGGTTGTTCGCGGTGGAGCGTGCGCCGCGGGTCAGCGTGTAGGCCATCACCCCGAAGAAGAAGAGGAAGGAGGCGAAGCTGAGGAAGGCGCCGATCGAGGACCACTGGTTCCAGTAGGCGAATGCCTCAGGATAGTCGATGTAGCGGCGTGGCATGCCCTGGCGGCCCAGGAAGTGCTGCGGGAAGAAGGTCAGGTTGGCACCGATGAACATTGCCCAGAAGTGCAGCTTGCCTGCCCATTCGGGGTACATACGGCCTGTCATCTTGGGCAGGTAGAAGTAGATGCCCGCGAAGATGGCGAAGACGGCGCCGAGCGACATCACGTAGTGGAAGTGTGCCACGACGTAGTAGGTGTCGTGATAGGCGCGGTCCACGGCGGCCTGGCTCAGCACGATGCCGGTGACGCCACCGACGGTGAAGAGGAACAGGAAGCCGAAGGCCCAGAGCATCGGTGTTTTGAACTCGATCGAGCCGCCCCACATGGTGGCGATCCAGCTGAAGACCTTTACCCCCGTTGGCACCGCGATGACCATGGTGGCCAGCATGAAGTAGGCCTGCTGGTTCAGGGTCATGCCCACGGTGTACATGTGGTGCGCCCAGACGACGAAGCCCAGAGCGCCGATCGCGATGATTGCCCAGACCATCGGCAGGTAGCCGAAGACCGGTTTGCGCGAGAAGGTCGCGATGACGTGGGAGATGATGCCGAAGCCCGGCAGGATGATGATGTAGACTTCGGGGTGGCCGAAGAACCACAGGATGTGCTGGTAGAGGATCGGATCACCACCGCCTGCGGGGTCAAAGAAGGCGAAGCCGAAGTTGCGGTCCATCAAGAGCATGGTGATCGCGCCCGCCAGAACCGGCAGGGACAGGAGGATCAGCCAGCTTGTGACGAAGATCGACCATGCGAAGAGCGGCACTTTGAACAGGGTCATGCCGGGGGCACGCATGTTCAGGAAGGTGGTGATCATATTGATCGCGCCGAGGATCGAGGAGGCACCGGAGACGTGCACCGCGAAGATCGCGAAGTCCATCGACATGCCCGCTTCGCGGACCGAAAGCGGCGGGTAGAGCACCCAGCCCACGCCGGAGCCGAGCTGACCGTTGCCGCCGGGTGTCAGCAGCGAGCAGACCGCGAGGGTGGTGCCCGCGACATAGAGCCAGAAGCTGAGGTTGTTCATCCGCGGGAAGGCCATGTCCGGCGCGCCGATTTGCAGCGGCATGAAGTAGTTGCCGAAACCGCCGAAGAGCGCGGGAATCACGACGAAGAACATCATTAGGATGCCGTGGCCGGTGATCAGCACGTTCCACAGGTGACCGTTTGGCGTACAGGCGGCAGAGCTATCCGCGATGAAACGCGCACCTTCCATACACATGTATTGAACGCCCGGATCCATGAGCTCAAGGCGCATGTAGACGGTGAATGCCACCGAAATAAGACCGACCAAGGCCGAGACGATAAGGTACAGAATACCGATATCTTTGTGGTTGGTGGACATGAACCACCGGGTAAAGAACCCCCGGTCGTCGTGATGATCTTGGCCGTGAATGGCTGCGTCTGCCATGCGGTGCCTCCTGCAAATGAATTGGACACATGGCGCCATAGGCGGCACATGCGGTGTCGCGCCCGTTTTAGAGCGACCGTCTCGCGGGGGCAATGGGCGCGATGGTCGCAGGGTGGGTATTTTTTGCGCTGTGGCTGTCGCCGTAAAATCCGGCCTTTGGGGCGCTTGGTGCGTGCTTTGCCGCTGTTAGGGGGTGATGTCGCAGCTGCCTGTGGGGTCGCTGGCAAAGACCTCATCAAAGGTGGCGCGCAGGGCGAGATCGACATCGTCCATCGTGACGGGCAGGCCCAGATCAACCAGTGAGGTCACCCCGTGGTTCGTGATGCCGCAGGGAACGATGCCGCCAAAATGGCTGAGGTCCGGCTCCACATTGATGCTGATGCCGTGGAAGCTGACCCATTTGCGCAGCCTGATTCCAATGGCGGCGATCTTGTCTTCGGCGGGGCTGCCATCGGGCTGGGCGGGTTTCTCGGGCCGTTGCACCCAAACGCCCACGCGACCGGGGCGAATTTCGCCGCGCAGGTTGAACTGATCCAAAGTGGCGATGACCCAATTTTCGAGCTGACGCACAAAACAGCGCACGTCGCGGCCCCGGGCGGCGACGTTGAGCATGACATAGGCCACACGTTGCCCCGGCCCGTGGTAGGTATACTGCCCGCCGCGCCGGGTGGGGTAGACGGGAAAGCGGTCGGGCTCTGTCAGGTCTTCGGACCGCGCCGAGGTGCCGGCGGTATAGAGCGGGGGATGCTCGACCAGCCAGATGCATTCCTCGGCCTCGCCGGCGGCGATGGCGGTGGCACGTGCCTCCATCCACGCCTCGGCGCTGCGGTAATCGGTCAAGCCGTCGGTGATGATCCATTCAACCATGGGGATGCTTTAGCAAGACTCGCGCCGCGCCGCCAGAGGCACCGGTTAGGCGGGGGCGTTGCGTTCCTCCAAGACCTTGCGCAGGAGTTGGGCGTAGTTTTCAGCCCCCTGCGCCCCGGTGATCAGGTATTTGCCCTCGAAAATCATCGACGGCACGCCGGAGATGCCGCGCGATGTCCAGAATTGCTGCGCTTCGCGGGTCTGCTCGGCAAAGCTGCCGCTGCGGAGCACCTCGCGCGCCTCATCCCGGTCCAACCCGACGGATGCTGCGATATCGGCAAGGACATCGGTATCGTTCACATTGCGCCCTTGGGTGAAATGCGCGTCAAAAAGGGCCATCTTCAGCGGGTGTTGCAGCCCTTGAACCTGCGCCCATGTCAGCAGTTGATGTGCGGCAAAGGTGTTTTGCATCCGCGTGTAGTCGGAAAAGTTGAAGGTAAAGCCCAAGTCTTGGCCCAGCTGGGTCAGCCGCTTGCGATTCTCGACCGATTGGGCAGGGGTGGAGCCGTATTTCTCGGCCAGATGTTCGGCCATGTTCTGACCCTCGGCGGCCATCTGCGGGTTCAACTCAAAGGGGTGCCAACGCACAAAAGCGCCAACGCCAACCGTGCCGAGCGCTTGCTCAAGTTGCTTGTAGCCCACGATACACCAAGGGCACATCACATCCGATACGATGTCGATCTGTACGGTGGGGGTATCTGTGGGGGTGGCGGTGTCTGCGGGCATGGCGTGATCCTTGTTGCTTGCCTCACAGATGACCTGCCGAACGCGCGCTTTCAACGGTTGAGCCGTTAGATTGCATGGCGGTAAGGGGATTGTGATCAGGGTGGCGCTTGCGGAAAATCGGGGGCTAAACCCGCTTTCTGAAACGCTTTGAAAAAATTTGCAGATTGCCTCTTCACAAGCCCTTGGTCTTTGGCTAAACCCCGCCCACCAACCATGGCGTGCGGTCGTGGCGGAATGGTAGACGCGCAGCGTTGAGGTCGCTGTGGGGTAACACCCGTGAGAGTTCGAGTCTCTCCGACCGCACCACCATGCTTTGCCATGCAAAGCGATGGTCGGACCCCCTGAAAGAAAAATTGATTTTGCCCTCGTCTCTTGCCGTGGTCAGCCTACACTCCTGCTGCGCGGTATCTTGCCGATTTCGCGCGTCATACCTGCGCGGGGCGGGGCAGGCCGTTCTCATCGCGCGATTCCCCCGGCAGAGTGTTTGCAGCCAAGGCGGCAATGCCGTTTAACGGTGGCTGAGAATAAGGCCCGTTTGGGCGGGCAAAGGAGAACCGGCGCGAAAACCGGGGTGACGAAACGCAAGGAGGGTAGCGCGTGGCGCAACAAGGGCAGACTCAAGGGGCGGCGCTTTGTCTCGCTCTTGGACTACTTCTTGGCGGGGGGGCGGCGGCACAGGCCGCCGAACTGGCCATCACGGGCATCGCGGCGGATTCGGACCTCTATGCCACGCTACGCGATGGGTCCTTGTTGGCCGAACAGACTGACGAGGATGCCGAGCCTGCCACGCCGCAGGAATTGGTTGCCGCGGCACAGGCCGATTATGGGCGGCTTTTGGCGCTGCTCTACGACAACGGGTATTTCGGGCCGACGCTCAAGATCACATTGGATGGCGTCGATGCCGCGGCGATTCCCCCTGTGCAACCGCCGCGCCGCATCGACCGGGCCGTGATCACGGTGGACCCGGGGCCGAAGTTCCGCTTTGGCGCGGCCCGCATCGCGCCCATCGCGCCGGGCACCGAATTGCCTGAGGGCTTCGCCACCGGGCAGACCGCGAGCCTTGGCGTCCTGAAGGAAACCGTCTCGGCCGGGGTGAGCGGCTGGCGTGATGTGGGCCACGCGAAGGCGGCATTGGCGGATCAAGATCTTGTCGCCAAACACCGCCTCCGCCAGATCGACGCTGCCCTGCGGCTGGCACCGGGGCCAAAGCTGCGCTTTGGCGCGCTGACCGTGACTGGCAACCAAGACGTGCGCACCGCGCGGCTGATCGAGATCGCGGGCCTGCCGGAGGGGGAGGTCTTCTCTCCCGAAGAGTTGGAACTGGCCACCGAGAGGCTGCGCCGCACCGGCGCGTTCGATGCCGTGTCCCTGATCGAGGCGGATCGGATCGGCCCCAACGACACGCTGCCCATCACCGCGCAGGTGACCGAAGCGCCCAAGCACCGCTTTGGCTTTGGCGCGGAACTGTCCTCGCTCGAAGGGCTGACGCTAAGCACCTTCTGGCTGCACCGCAATCTGCTGGGCGGGGCCGAACGGCTGCGCCTCTCGGCTGAGATCGAAGGGATCGGCGGCAATTCGGGGGGCGAGGACTATACGCTCTCCGCCCGGTTCGAACGCCCGGCGACCTTTAATGAAGATACCAATTTCTACGCGCTGGCCACATTGGAACAGCTTGACGAGGTGAACTATTTCTCGCGCCAGCTGGATTTAGAAGCGGGGATCGAGCGGATCGCCAATCAAAACCGCACCTATTCCGCGGGCCTCGGCCTGCGTGTGGCCGAGACCGAAGACGCCTTCGGCACCAACCAATACACCCTGCTGACCCTGCCGCTGGGAGCCGAGTTCGACTATCGCGACAAGGAGTTGGACGCGACCGAAGGCTATTACATCGATGCCAACATCACGCCTTTCGTTGCTCTGTCGGGCTCTGAAAGCGGTCTGCGCACTTATCTGGATGCGCGCTACTACCGCAGCTTCGGGACGGAGCGCCCGGTGACGCTGGCTTTCCGGGGGCAGCTTGGCTCGGTCGCGGGGCCGGATCTGTCCGAAGCGCCGGCGGATTACCTCTTTTACTCCGGCGGGGGCGGCACCGTGCGCGGGCAGCCCTATCAGTCGCTCGGTGTTGATCTGCCAAGCGGCGACACCGTGGGCGGGCGCAGCTTTGTCGGGCTTTCCGCAGAGGCGCGCGTGGCCCTGACCGAGAAGATCGGCGTCGTGGGCTTTGCCGATGCGGGCTATATCGGGTCGGAAGAACTCTACGACGGATCAGGCACTTGGCACTCAGGCGCGGGTCTAGGTCTGCGCTATGCCACGGGCATCGGGCCAATCCGGCTGGACGTGGCCGTGCCCACATCGGGGCCGGACGTTGACGAAGATTTCCAAGTCTATATCGGGATTGGACAGGCGTTTTAATGCGACAGTTTTTGCAGATTTTCACCGCCAGCTTTGTCTATTTGGCCTGCCTCACACCGGCGATGGCACAGGATGATGACAAGGGCTTTCTCACCCGGACCATTCAGGATGCGCTAAGCGGCGCGGGCCGCACCGTCAGCATCGACGGATTCGCAGGGGCGCTGAGTTCGGCGGCCTCCTTTGACCGGATGACGATTGCGGATGACGATGGCGTCTGGCTGACGCTGGAAGAGGTGGTGCTGGATTGGAACCGTTCGGCCCTGCTGCGCGGACGGCTGGAGGTCGAGCAACTCACCGCCGGGCGGCTGGATGTCGAGCGCTTGCCGGTCAGCAACGAAGTCGATCTGCCCGATGCAGAGGCCAAACCCTTTGCCTTGCCCGATCTGCCCGTTTCCATCGAAATCGCGGATTTCTCGGTGGATGAGATCAACCTGGGCGAGCCGATCCTGGGCGAGGCGGCGCAGCTTTCGGTGAGCGCCAATGCGCGGCTGACCGATACGGTGGGCATCGTCGATTTTCAGGCCCGCCGCACCGATGGCAAGAAGGGTGAGTTCGACATTCAGGCGGATTTCGACCGTACCGAAAGCGTGCTGGACCTACTGTTGAACCTTAGCGAAGACCCCGAAGGCATTGCCGCGAAACTGTTGAACCTGCCGGGGCAGCCTTCGGTGCAGATGACCGTCAAAGGCGCAGGACCGCTGGATGATTTCGCGACCGATGTGACCATCGCCACCGATGGACAAGAGCGTTTGGCCGGGCAGGTGACCCTTGGCACGCAGGCCCCGCGCCGCGCCAGCGATACACCGGACCGCCGCATTCAGGCCGATATCGGCGGCGACATTACTGCGCTGCTCGCCCCGCGCTACCGTGACTTTTTCGGCGAGGACGTGCGGCTGGCACTGGATGCGCTGCTGGAAAGCAACGGTGCGGTAGAAGTCAGCAGCTTTGCCCTTGCCGCGAATTCCGTCGATCTGCAGGGGCAGGTCACATTGAATCAAGAGAAATGGCCGACGCTGATCGACATCTCGGGCCGGATCGCGAACCCCGATGGCACCTCGACCCTTTTGCCGGTCTCGGGTGAGGGCACGCGGGTCGAGGCCGTGACCCTGCGGGTGGATTACGATGCCGCCGATGGCGACCGTTTTGACGGCGCCTTCGACATCACCGGGCTGGACACGGGCGCGCTGCAAATCGCGCGGACGCAACTGGCGCTCGACGGTATTCTTGAAGGCAACCTTGGCAGTCTGGGGCAATTCCTCGGCGATGTGACCTTTGCCACCGAGGGTCTGACGCTGACCGACCCGGCAAGCGCCGAGGCCATCGGCGATGCGATCACCGGCAGTGCCGAGATCCGTTTTGTCGAAGGTGAACCGATTGAAATCAACGGGCTGACCCTATCGGGCGAAGACTATGGCCTGACCGGCGAAGCCGCGATCGACGGGGTGGATAGCGGGCTGCTCACTCAGTTGAAGATGACGCTCGAAGCGCAGGATATCAGCCGCTTTTCCGCGCTGGCGGGCCGCGATATCGCGGGCGCCACGGCGCTGGCGCTAAACGGGACGGTGACGCCCTTGGGCGGCATGTTCGATCTGGCCATTGCCGGGGGCACCGATGACCTTGAGATCGGGATCGAACAGGCCGATGCGGTGCTGACAGGAAGGACCAGCCTCAGCATGGTGGCGAAACGCAACGAAACGGGGACTTTCCTGCGCGATCTTGAATTGAAGAACGATGCGCTGAACCTCACGGGCGATGTCGCGCTACGCAGCGAAGACAGCCGCGCCGCCTTGGATTTCACGCTCGCCGATGTCGGGCTGGTGCTGCCGCAATACGAAGGCCCCATCGCCGTCAAGGCGACAGCGGTGCAAGAGCCGCGCGGCTGGGTTGTCGACGCGGTCACCGATGGCCCCTATGACGCGGCGCTGACCGTCTCGGGCCTGGCCACGGGCGCGGATGCGCAGATCGACTTTACCGCCGATATCCCCCGGATCGAGGATTTCCTGCCCGAGGCGGATATCACCGGCCCCGTCACCGCCAAGGGCGCCCTGCGCCAGACGCCGGAGGGGTGGGAGATCGACACCGATGCCAGCGGCCCGTTGGAAGCGCAGGCCTCGGTCAAAGGGCTGGTCACGCCGCGCGTCGATGTGGCCTTTGACCTGTCGCTGCCTGATATCCAACCCCTCGTCCCGCAGATCAACGGCGGGGTTTCGGCCAGCGGCACGCTGGAGCAGGCCGAACAGGGGTTTGTCGTCGATACCATCGCCAATGGCCCCTATGACAGCCGCATCGCGATCGAAGGCTTGGCGACGGGGCCGGACATGGCGCTGCGCTTTGACCTGACTTTGCCGGATGTCAGCCCGCTGGCCCCTGGGGTGAACGGGCCGCTGGCGGCCCAAGGCACCGTGCGACAGCAGGAGAGTGGCATAGCCGTGGATGTCGCCGCGAGCGGCCCCTACGGTAGCAGTGCCGTGGTCGAAGGGCTGGCCACCGGCCCGAATATGGCGCTCAGCTTTGATTTGTCCGTGCCGGACCTCAGCCCCATCGCCCCCGGCGTGAACGGCCCGCTTTCGGCCTCGGGCGACATCCGCCAGACCGATGACGGCATCGCCGTGGATGTCAGCGCCGATGGCCCCTATGGCAGCCGCGCTATGGTCGAAGGGCTGGTGACCGGTGAGGTCTCACTTCGGTTCGATGTCTCGGTGCCCAATGTGAACCCGCTGGTGCCAAGCGTCACGGGCTCTTTCGCGGCCAATGGCGTGGCGCGTCAGACCGAAAACGGCGTGGTCCTCGATGCCAGCGCCAGCGGCCCTTACGGCGCGCGGGCGACGGTCGAAGGCTTGGTCACCGGCCCCAATGCGGCGGTCGATTTCCAGTTGAACATGCCCGACATCGGCGCCTTGGTGGAACAGGTGAACGGCCCGCTCAGCGTTGCAGGGTCGGCCCGGCGCGAGGGGGAGGCGTGGCGCATCGACACAAACGCCAACGGCCCCGCGGGCACGCAGGCGACGGTGGCTGGGCTGGTGAACCCCGATGGCACGCTGAACCTCGATATCGCGGGCAATGCGCCGCTTGGTCTGTCGCGCCCCTTCCTGGCTCCGCGCAATTTGCAGGGGCAGGCGCGCTTTGATTTGCAGATCAACGGCCCGGCGGAACTCTCCTCGGTCAGCGGGCGCATCACCACCAGCGGCGCGACCTTCACTGCGCCGAACCTGCGGGTGGCGCTGCGGGGGATCGACGCGGATATCCAGCTTGGCAACAACCGGGCGCAGCTTAATGTGACCGGTCAGGCCGTCGATGGCGGAGCGCTGCGCGTGGCGGGGGCGATCACCCTGACACCGGCCTTGCCTGCGGATATTAGCGTGACCCTGCGCAATCTCGTCTATGCGGACCCGAGCCTTTACAGCACCACACTGAACGGCGATCTGCGGCTTGCTGGACCTTTGAGCGGAGGGGCGCAGATCACCGGGGTGATCAATGCGGGCGAGACGAATATTCAAGTGCCAGCCACCGGTCTGACCTCGATCGGGGACATCCCGCAGATCACCCATGTCAACGCGCCCGCCGATGTGCTGGCAACCCGCCGGAAGGCCGGGTTGGAGGGGGCCGAGGCCGGGGATGATCCCGCGGCGGAGGCGTCCGGCCCCGGGTTCGGGCTGAACCTGCAACTCAACGCGCCGAACCGGATTTACGTCCGGGGCCGCGGGCTGGATGCGGAACTGGGCGGGGCGCTGAACCTCAGCGGCACCACCAACCGCATCATCTCGGCCGGGCGGTTCGAGTTGATCCGCGGGCGGCTCGATATCTTGGGCAAGCGCTTCTTGCTCGACGAAGGGTCGGTCCAGTTTCAGGGTGATTTCATCCCCTATATCCGCTTCGTCACCTCGACCGATACCGAAGCGGGGGAGGTACGTGTCATCGTGAGCGGCCCGGCGAATGAGCCAGAGGTGACGTTCGAATCCACCCCCGCCGCGCCGCAGGACGAGGTGCTGTCGCAGCTCCTCTTCGGGCGCAACATCTCGGAAATCTCGGCCTTTCAGGCGTTGCAATTGGCCAGTGCCGTGGCAACCCTTGCAGGGCGCGGCGGTGAGGGGGTGATCGGCAACCTGCGGGAGGGCTTTGGCCTCGACGATCTGGATGTGACCACCACCGACGACGGCGCCACGGCGCTGCGGCTGGGGAAATACCTGACCGACAATATCTATACCGATGTGACGGCGGCCTCGGATGGCACGGGAGAGGTGTCGCTCAACCTCGATATCACCGAAAGCCTGACGGCCAAGGGCACCTTGGGCTCGGACGGCGAGAGCAGCATCGGCATCTTCTTTGAACGGGACTATTGAGTGAAAGGGGCGCCCTCCGGGGCGCCCTTTTTCTTAGCCCTCGTCGCGGGGGGTGAAGTGGCCATAGCGGCCTTGGTCGAACATCAAGCCCGCCGCGCCATCCTCGCGCAAAGCGACCTGTTGCACATGGCCCAAGATCAGCGAATGATCGCCCGCCGGATGCACGGCATAGGTCGCGCAGTGAAACCGGGCGAGGCAGCCTGCGAAAGTGGGCACACCGGCGGCATCCTCCGCCCAGTCGAAACCAGAGAAGTCATGGCCTTGGCTTGCGAAACGCTGGGCCAAATCCTCTTGATCCGCGCCCAAAACGTGAATGCAAAAGGACGCCGCCGAGGTGAAACTGTCGTGCCGTTTGGAAGAGATCGCAGGCGACCACAGCACCAAGGGCGGGTCGAGCGAAACCGAGGCGAAGGAATTCGCAGTCATCCCCAAAGGGCCATGGGCGGTTTTCACGGTCACCACGGTCACGCCGGTGCCGAAACGCCCGAAGGCACGGCGCAGCGCCGGGGCATCGCCGCTGTCGGGCGCGAAGGGGATCAGGTCATCACTCATAGCGACAAGCGGTGCCATGTGGCGGCTGATTTGTCCAGCGGTGCCGGGGCGTTGCGCGGCGGCCCGGCTGGGCGAAATTTCGCCCCCGCAATCATGGCTGGAACCGCTGCCAAGACCGGGCGTTGTGCCTGCGATGAGAGGCATCATCGGCGCCAAGCGGTGCCGATGCTGGCTGTCTGAAAGGGGCGGGGCAGGTGACCTGCACCGCCTGTCCGAGGCACCCGAATGCCGTTCACAGCAGAAAAGGCGCGTCTCGTCGCGCCGGAAAGTGATAAAGATGATGAATGCAAGCAAACTCACCCTCGGCGCGGCCCTTCTGAGCGCCACCGCTTTCGGCTCCACCGCGATGGCCGATGACAATGAGACCGTCGACCACGTCGAGGTCGGCTCCCTGTCTTGCGACGTTGGCGATGGCACCGGCTTCGTGTTCGGCTCCACCCGCGAGTTGACCTGCACCTTCAACCCCGTTCAGGAAGGTCTCGAAGATGAGACCTATGTGGGCGAAATCAACCGCTGGGGCGTCGATATCGGCAAGACCCAGAACGGGCAGATGTCCTGGCTGGTGCTCGCCCCGACCGAACAGGAATATGCCGAAGGTGGTTTGAACGGCAGCTACAAAGGTGTGTCTGCCGAGGCGACCGTCGGTGTTGGCGCAGGGGCCAACCTGATGACGGGCGGCTCCGAGAACACATTGGCGCTTCAGCCGCTGAGTGTGAATGCGCAAACCGGCGTGAACTTTGCCGTGGGTGTGGGTGAGATCAACCTGCAGCGCGTCGAAGGTTGAGCCGCGCGAGCGCATTTCTAGTGATGATCTGGGCCGTCCCTCGGGGGCGGCCCTTTCGTACTTGAGAGACCTCAGAGCTTGATCAACCGGTCCCCGCGCCGAACGGTGCCGTCCTGCACGATCCTGCAAAGGACACCGCGCAACCGATACGGGCGGTTTTCCTGCTCATTGATCCACCGCAGGCTGTCTTGCCCGTAGCGGTCGCGCCATTTGATGCAGCCGTTGTTGAACTTGTCGCTTACCTCCAACACTGCCGAGCCAGCCTGCAGCCGCGTGCCGACGGGCAGGTTCTCTTGGCCCAAGTCCATGTCCACCACCATCGTATCGCCGGGGTGGGGCGTGTTTGCGCGGTCGCGCCAGCAAAGGTCCATCACGCGTTTGGGCAGGATGGAAACCTGTATCCGCGGATCGGGGCTGCCATCGGGCAGGGTCAGCCAAGGTTTCTTGGTCCACCGTTCGCCAAGGATGCCTTGGGCGACGGTCAGCTCCAGCTTATCACGGAAATCCCGCTCCCCGTAATCGGGGCGAAAGCAAAGCTCTTCGATCACGGCGCCATCCTTGGGCGCGGCGAGGATATCCGGCAGGGCGGCGTCGCATTCCGCCGCGGAAGCGGGAGGCGGTACTTGGGGGGCGGTTTGGTCCATGTCTCTCTTTCTCATGCAACGCGGCGCGGGGGGCAGGCAGCCACCCGCGCCGCGCAGCGTGTCAGCGGTTCATGCGGTTGTCGATCAGATCGTCCACCACGCCGGGATCCGCCAATGTCGAGGTGTCGCCCAAAGCGCCGTAATCATCCTCGGCGATCTTGCGCAGGATGCGGCGCATGATCTTGCCCGAACGTGTTTTCGGCAGGCCCGGCGCCCATTGGATCAGATCGGGCGAGGCGATGGGGCCGATCTCTTGCCGGACCCAGTTTCGCAACTCGGCCCGCAACTCTTCGGAAGGCGCCTCACCGCTCATCAGGGTGACATAGCAATAGATGCCTTGGCCCTTGACGTCATGCGGGTAGCCGACGACGGCGGCTTCGGCCACTTTGTCATGGGCGACGAGGGCGCTTTCCACCTCGGCGGTGCCCATGCGGTGGCCCGAGACATTGATCACATCGTCGACGCGGCCCGTGATCCAATAGTCGCCATCGGCATCGCGTTTGCAGCCGTCGCCGGTGAAGTAATAGCCCGGGTAATCGGCAAAATAGGTCTTTTCGAACCTTTCGTGATCGCCCCAGACGGTGCGCATCTGCCCCGGCCAGCTGTCGGCGATGCACAGCACGCCCTCGGCGGGGTTGCCCTCGATCTCTTGACCCGATGTCGGGTCCAGCACCACCGGTTTAACGCCGAAGAAGGGCTTCATCGCGGCCCCCGGTTTCATGTCATGCGCGCCGGGCAGGGGGGTCATCAGATGGCCGCCGGTCTCGGTCTGCCACCACGTGTCGACGATGGGGCAGCGGTTCTGGCCGACGACCTCGTGATACCAGTTCCACGCCTCTGGGTTGATCGGCTCGCCCACGGTGCCGAGGATGCGCAGTGAGGACAGATCGCTTTTGGTCACATAGTCCTTGCCTTGCCCCATCAATGCGCGGATCGCGGTGGGGGCGGTGTAGAACTGCGTGACTTTATGCTTTTCGCAGACCTGCCAGAACCGGCTGGCATCGGGGTAGGTCGGCACGCCCTCGAACATCAGCGTGGTGGCGCCATTGGCGAGCGGGCCATAGACGATATAGCTGTGCCCGGTGACCCAGCCGACATCCGCCGTGCACCAGTAGATGTCACCCTCGTGGTAATCGAAGGTCACCTCATGGGTCAGCGCCGCATAGGTGATATAGCCGCCGGTGGTATGGACCACACCCTTGGGCTGACCGGTGGAGCCTGAGGTGTAGAGGATGAAAAGGGGGTCTTCGGCGCCCATCGCCTCCGCTTCGCAGGTCTCGGCGGCATCCTTGATCAGTGCGTTGTAATCGCGGTCGCGCGCATTATCCCATGCCACGTCACCGCCCGTGCGGCGCACCACGAGGCATTGCACGGAAGCATCGCATTGCGCCAGCGCCTTGTCTGCATTGGCCTTGAGCGGTGTGGCCTTGCCGCCGCGCGGGGCCTCATCCGCGGTGATCACCACCTTGGCTTCGCAGCCGTTGACGCGGGCGGCCAGCGCATCAGGCGAGAACCCGGCAAAGACGATGGAGTGGATTGCCCCGATCCGCGCACAGGCCAGCATGGCATAGGCGGCTTCGGGGATCATCGGCATATAGATGATCACGCGGTCGCCTTTGCCCACGCCGAGATCGCGCAGCACATTGGCCATGCGGCAGGTAGCGCTATGCAACTCGCGGTAGCTGATATGTTTGGCCTCATCTTCGGGGCTGTCGGGCTCCCAGATGATCGCGGTCTGATCGCCGCGCGTCTCAAGGTGGCGGTCAATGCAATTGGCGCTGACGTTCAGCTCTCCATCCGCGAACCAATTGATGCTGACCGACCCGAGGTCGAAGTTCACGTCGCGCACTTGGGTGAAGGGTTTGATCCAGTCGATCCGCTGCGCCTGTTCGCGCCAGAACACATCGGTGTCGGTGACCGAGGCTTGGTACATCTTGTCATAGGTCTGCGCGTCCACATGGGCCCGGGCGGCCATGTCGGCGGATGGCGGATAGGTCTTGGCGGTGGCGTCGGACATGGTGGTTCCTCCCTTGATGTTCGCATCACCACGGGGCGCGGGTCTAACCCGGTGGCCGTGGCGTCCTCCTCAGCCGGATCATAGCGGCCCGTGAAAAGAAGGGAATAAGCAACTGGATTACAAGGGCTTGCCTGTAAAGGTTTTTCCCGATCGGGGCGATTCCTGTAAATTTTTCGCTCTTGCCCGGTGATTGGCGCGGTTTTTCAAAGCCTTGCCAGTCAAACTTGGCGCTACTGTCTTGCGGCTGTCGTATTTGCGCGGCATGACGGGGTTGGCAGGCCAGCCCCCGCGGGGTAGCCTGTGCGCCAATCCGCCCATCCAAGGGCGGCAACTATGGGAGAGAGCCATCATGAAAAATCTGCTGAGCGGTGCCGCCGCCTGTGCGCTGAGTGTCGCTTTTGTAAGCGAAGCTGCTGCGACCGAATGGAACGCCTCGGTCTGGGGCAAGCGCCGCGCCTTCACCGAACATGTGGAAAAAATTGCCGAACTGGTCTCTGAAAAGACCGACGGCGAATTCACCATCAATGTCAGCTACGGCGGCCTGTCCAAGAACCGCGAAAACCTCGATGGTATCTCCATCGGCGCTTTCGAGATGGCGCAGTTCTGTGCCGGCTACCACGCCGACAAGAATCGCGCGATCACCGTGCTGGAACTGCCGTTTCTGGGGGTGAGCAACCTTGAAGAGGAAGTTGCCGTTTCCAAAGCGGTCTATGACCACCCCGCCGTCGCCGAGGAGATGGCGCAGTGGAACGCGAAAATGCTGATGACCTCGCCCATGCCGCAGTACAACCTTGTCGGCACCGGCGATCCGCGCACCACGCTCGAAGATTTCGACGGCATGCGCGTCCGCGCCACCGGCGGTCTGGGCAAAGCCTTTGAAGCCGTCGGCGCCGTGCCCACCTCGGTGACCTCTTCGGAAGCCTATAACGCGATGGAATCGGGTGTCGTCGATACCGTGGCCTTCGCCCAGCACGCGCATCTGTCCTTTGGCACCATCAACAAGGCTGAATGGTGGACCGCGAACCTCAACCCCGGCACCGTGAACTGCCCCGTGGTGGTGAACATCGACGCCTATGAAATGCTGAGCGACAAAGAGCGCGAAGCGCTGGACAGTTCGGTCGATGAGGCGCTGGATCACTACCTTGCCAACTACGCCGAACTGCTCAAGAAATGGGACGCCATCCTCGAAGAAAAGGGCGTTGAAAAGGTTGAGTATTCTCCCGAAGTGATCGCCGAGTTCAAAGAGAAAGCCGCCGATCCCGCGCGCGAAGCATGGATCGAAAGCATGGAAGCGCAGGGCATCCCGGGTCAGGAACTCTATGACCTCGTGATGGAGACGCTGGAAAAAGAGCGTGCTTCGAACTAAGCCCAGCCGGGCATGACTGTGAGGGCCGTGCGGATTGACCGCGCGGCCCTTTCGACTTCTAAAACGCAACAAACAGACTTTCTGAAAAGGAGAGCCGATGGCCGGATCATCCGCCGTGCTGGAGGACAGCAGCCTCCTCAGCCGCCTCGACCGGGGCTTGCTGAAGCTGGAAACCTTCTTTGCCCTGATCTCGGGGCTTGCCGTTTTCTCACTGATGGTACTGGCCGTCTGGTCGGTGGGGGGGCGCAAGTTCTTTTCCACGCCGCTGGCGGGCTATGTCGACTGGATCGAAGCGGCGATGCCTTTCATCGCCATCATGGGCATCGCCTATACCCAACGCATGGGCGGCCATGTGCGCATGGACATCCTGATTGGCCAGCTTAGGGGCCGCGCGCTTTGGGCGGCGGAACTGCTGTCGGTGGTGTTGATCCTTTTGCTGATGCTGGCGCTCACATGGGGTGCCTGGGCACATTTCGACCGCAGCTTTGACCTGAACGCCCCGCTGTGGAGCCGCGACAGTTCGATCGACATCGGCCTGCCGATCTGGCCCAGCAAGCTCGTGGTGCCGCTGGCGTTCGTCGTGATCTCTTTGCGGCTTTGCCTGCAAATTTGGGGCTATGGCCGGGCCTTGGTGCTGGGGCTGGAACGCCCTGTGGCCGTGCCGCTGGTGCAATCGGCGGCGGAACAAGCAATGGCCGAGGCCGAACAACTGGATGGACGTGACTGATGGAGCCTATTGAAATCGGCCTTTGGGTCTCGGGCGGTATGCTCGTTATGGTAGTGCTTGGCATGCGGGTGGCCTTTGCCGCGGCCATGGCGGGTCTTGTCGGCCTGATCTGGATTTTTTGGGCCAAAAAGGGCATGGAATGGGACCAGTTCGGCTGGGCGCTGACCGTGGCGGTCAAGACGGCGGGGCAGGTGCCGCATTCCAAAGTGTCGAGCCAGACACTCTCGCTCATCCCGACCTTCATCCTGATCGGCTTTCTTGCCTATTACGCGGGTCTGACCAAGGCGATCTTCGAGGCGGCGAAACGTTGGTTCGCTTGGGTGCCGGGCGGTCTGGCGGTCTCGACCGTTTTCGCCACGGCAGGCTTTGCCGCGGTGTCGGGCGCATCGGTCGCGACGGCGGCGGTTTTCGCCCGTATCGCCATCCCCGAAATGCTCAAGATCGGCTACAACAAGCAATTCGCAGCCGGTGTCGTGGCGGCAGGGGGCACGCTCGCCTCATTGATCCCGCCCTCGGCGATCCTTGTGATCTATGCCATCATCGTTGAGCAGGACGTGGGCAAGCTGCTGCTGGCGGGCTTCGTGCCCGGTGCCTTCTCGGCGGTGGTCTATGCGGTGTTGATCATCGGCATCGCGATGATCTGGAAAAGCGTCGGCCCGCCGGTGCGCGGCTTTACGTGGGGCGAGCGTTTTGCCTCACTCCCCGCTGCGATGCCGATCGTTGCCGTGGTCGTGATCATCATCTTCTTCGTCTACAACCCCTTCGGTGACGCTTGGGGCACCCCGACCGAGGGCGGGGCCGTGGGCGCCTTCATCGTCTTCTGCATGGCGGTGTTTCGCGGCATGCGGCTGGCCGAGTTGAAGGACGCGCTTTTGGAGACCGCGAAGCTGACGGTGATGATCTTCACCATCATCTGGGGCGTGCTGATCTATGTGCGTTTCCTTGGCTTTGCTGATCTGCCGGGTGCCTTTGCCGATTGGATCTCCTCGCTCGAAACCTCGCCGATGCTGATCCTGATCTGCATCCTCTTGGCCTATGCGGTGCTGGGCATGTTCATGGACGCCATCGGGATGCTCTTGCTGACACTGCCGGTGGTTTATCCGGCGGTCATGGCGCTCAACGGGGGCGAGATGGTCTCGGCCGCCGACAGCGCCTTTGGCATGTCGGGTCCGATGTGCGCAATCTGGTTTGGCATTCTGGTGGTGAAGATGGCGGAGTTCTGTTTGATCACCCCGCCCATCGGCCTGAACTGCTTTGTCGTCGCTGGTGTGCGCCCCGACCTCAGTGTGCAGGACGTGTTCCGCGGCGTGATGCCCTTCTTCGTCGCCGACGCGGTCACCATCGGCCTCTTGGTCGCCTTCCCGCAGATCGTGCTTTGGCTGCCGTCCCTCGCGGGATAGGCGGCCCTAGCCACCGGGCTTTTCCGCGGCGGGTTCATCCGCCGCGGTTGCCGCCACATCGGGCGCGGATTTATCCAGAAAATGCCCGATCATGTTGAGTGCAGTCACGTTCTCGCAGACCACCTTGAAGACGACGAGGAAGGGCACCGCCACCAGCGCGCCCGCAATCCCCCAAAGCCAGCCCCAAAAGACCACGGTGAGGAACACCGCCACGGTGTTCAACTCCAACCGCCGCCCCACAAGGTAGGGGGTGATGAACTGCCCCTCGATCCCGGTGAGGATTTGATAGCCAACCGGAGCGAGGATGGCATAGCCGACACTGTCGAAGGTCGCGATGGCATAGGCCCCGACGAGCACCGCGCCGATCACCCCACCGATATAGGGCAGGAAGTTCAGCAAGAACGCCGCCAAGCCCCAAACGTAAGGCACCGGCAGTCCAAGCGCGAAGAGGTAGAGCCCCACCGAAATGCCCAGACCTGCGTTGATGATGGTGATGGTCAGCAGGTAGCGCGACACGCGGCGCTCTACGTCATAAACCGCCTTCAACGCGCGTTTCTTGCCGGTGAAAGTCTGGAATGACTGCACGAGCTTGAGGTAGAACAGATCGCCTGAGGCCAGCAGGAACAGCGCCAAGACCAAGGCAACTGCCACGGTGCCGCCGATCCGCGCGCCGGTGTTCATGGCGTTGTCCAGCAGGCCGGGCTGTTTGACCACCACCTCTTCGGGCTTGCCGCTGCCATTCTCGGTGCCGATCTGTTCGACCTGTTCAGTGGCCGAGCGGACGTTCTCCACCGTTTGCGCCCAACCTTGCAACTTGCGCCGTATCTCGTTGCCCATGGTGGGGATTTCGTCGGACCAGCTGGCGACTGTGCCCGCTGACAGGCCGGCCAGCACAAAGATAATCAGCCCGACACAGCCAATCAGCAGCACGGCACCCAGCGGCGGGGCAATACCGAACTTCTCCAAAGAGCGGATCAGCGGGCTCAGTGTCAGCGCGAGGAGGAACCCCAGTAGGATCGGCAGCAGCAGATCCTTGGCGAAATAGGCAGTCACGAAGAGGGCGATCAGAACCAGCACCTCCAACAGCCGTCTAATCGCGGTGATATCGTTCAATGTCTTCCCCCCGAATGCCCTGCGCATCGCCCATGCTAGGGGGCCAACGCAGAACGGGGGGAAAAGTTCATTCGCGCATACTGCCCCCGGTGCATGGGGTCAGGGGGTCACTGCCTGCAACCGCAAAGCCTGTCCGCCAAGGGCGCGAAAGGCGCGTTGGCGGCAGGTTAGGACGATGATCTGCATATCCCCCGCCTGCCGGTGCAGCGCGTCGAACATCCGCTCGATCCGGTCGTCATCGGTAAAGACCAGCGCGTCGTCCAAGATCACCGGCGCGATACGCCCCGCGCGGGCCAGCATCCGCGCAAAGGCCAGCCGCACCAGCAGGGCCACCTGTTCCTGCGTGCCGCCCGAAAGCACCTCGATCGGCTCTTCCCGGCCCTCGCGGATCAGCGCATGGGGCAAAAGCGATTCCTCACCCCATGTCAGTTCCGCATCGGGCCAAAGCAGTTGCAGCAGCGGTTTGAGTTCCTTGACGATGGGGGTGAAATAGCGCTCGCGCGCCTCGTTCCTGGCCTGTTGCAAGGCCTCTTGCAGCCGGGTCAGCACCGCGACCTCATGGGCGATGCGGGCAAGGGCCGCTTCGGCGGCTTGCAACTGGTCTTCGGTCTCGGCCAGCCGTTCCTCCACCGCATCGCCCGAGGCGCGGGTGATGCGTTCGCTCAGCCGGGCGAGCAGGGGGTGCAGGCGGGCGATCTCTTCTCGGGCCTGCGTCTCGACCGATTCCGCGCGGGTGAGCGCGGCCTGAAGGCTGGCCGCATCCGGCGCGTCCTTGGCCTTCTCGGCATAGGCGAGGCGGGCAGCCTCCAGCGCGGCGGCAGTGGTGACGGTTTGGGCGGCGAGGTTCTCTTCGGTGGCATCGCCCAGCTTCGCCTGCCGCGCCTCGGCGCGCTGCAACCGGTCGGTGAGCGAGGCAAGCTGCGCCTCCTTGCCCGCGGCATCGGCCTTGGCATCGGCCAACGCCTCGGCGGCGGTCTCGCGCGCGATGCGGCAGCGTTCATGTGCGGCCTGCGCCGTTTGCAGCGCGTCTTCGGCCTGCGCCAGATCGGGCGCGCCCGAGACCTCTTCCGGCGCAGGAATGGCGGCGAGCGCTTGGTGCAGCGCGTCGATCCCATCGGGGGCGAGGCTGGCGAGCACGGCTTTCGCCTCTCCCTGCCGCGCGGCGGCCTCGACCCGCGCCGCCCCGGCGGCACGGGCCTGCATCAAATCCGCCGCGCCGATCTCGTCAAGGGCGGTCTGCAACCGGGCCGCGGCGGCGTCGACCGAGCCATCCTCACCGCCCCCCGCGCCGGGCTCGACTTCCAATTCGCCAATTCCGTCGATCTTCAGGATGGTGCGGCGGGGCAGGGGCAGGGGGGTGCCATCGGCCAAGGGGCCATCATCGCCGTGGATGGCGCCCGATTGATTGGGGGCGTAGCGGACCGTCACCTGCGGGGCCGCGGCATCGCGGGCGGCGCGGCTGGCAGAGAGTTCGGCGGATAGCCGTTCCAACCGTTGCAGCGCCGGGGCGTCCGGGCCGGATTTGGCAGCGGCACTGGCGGTCTCCATCCGGCGGCGGGCATCTTCGGCTTCTTTGATGCGCGCTTCGAGCGCATGGCGTCGGTCAGCACCATCGCGCGCGGCACGGGCGCGGAGCGCGTGACGGTGGTCATCCTCGGCTTTTTTCAGCGCCGTTCGGGCAGCGTCGGCGGCGGCCTCTGCGGCCTCCAACGTGGCGCGGCGGTCTGACAGGGCGGCGCGGGCCGCCTCCGCCGCTTGGCGGGCTGCGGCTTCGGCGCGGCGGGCGGCCTTTTGCTCGGCCTCTCCGGCGCGGTAGCTGTCGAGGCGCGAAGTGGCGCTTTCGGCATTGAGGCGGGCCAGTTCCACGGCCCGGTCCAGCGCCTCCATCTCTTCTGCGTGGCGGGTCGCGGCGGCATGGGCGGCGCGGGCGGCCTCAAGCTTTTCGCGGCGTTCGGCGACCACCTCGGGCGCTTCAAGCTCGGCCAAGGCGCGCCGCGCGCGCTGGCGTTCGGCCAAAGCGTCCTGCAACTCGCGTGCGGTGGCGGCCAGTTGATCGCGCGTGGCCGTCAGCGTCTCGACCTGATCCTGCGCCTCTTTCCACGGCCCGCCGGTGCGTGGGCGTCCGGTACTGGTGGCGTATTGGGCCAGCTCTTCGCGGCATTGCGCCAGCGCCTTGTCCATGCGCCGCCCGCCGGTCATCGCCTCAACCTCGGCCCCGACCGAGGTCATCAGATCGCGCCGCGCCTCCAGCGCCAGTTTCTCTTCCTTGGTCGTGCCGCCGGTCAGCGCGGTCATCCCCTGCCGCACCCAGATCAACCCCGAGGGGCCACCCGCATCGCCGCCCAATAGCTGCGCGATCCAGGCTTCGGCCTCATCCGCCTGCGCGATCAACTTGCCGTCGCGCTGCACGGTGGCGAGGGGCTTTTGAAACCAGCGTTTGTGCAGAACGAAATGGCCCGCCTCGGTCTCGACCTCGATGGTGACCTCGGGCGCGCCGCCCGCATGGGGGCGCAGGGCCGAAACCTCTTTGTCGCGCGAACCGAAGGGTTTGAAAAACAGCGCCTGTATCGCGTCGAAGAGGGTGGATTTGCCGTGTTCATTTGGCTCGCTCAGCACGTTGATCCCATCGCCAATTCCGGTGACCTGCGCGGGGTCGGTGAAACGGCGCACGTTGTTGAGGGTGATGGCGCGGATTTTCATGTTTTGGCCCCCTGCACATAGGCGTGCAACCGGGCCAGCGCGTCGGCGGCCACGTCTCGGTCGGATTGAGGAAGGCTGTCGGACTGAGCTTCACTCACCAAGATGTCCGCCGCCATGCGCAGCGCGCCGCCGCGGTCGATCTCATCGAGGTCCGCGGTCTCATATTGCGTGCCCAAGCTGTCGGTCAGCAGTTCGAAATGGGCGAAATCGGGGGCGCAGGCCTGGGCCGCGCGGTCAAGCGCTGCGTGATCGGGAAGGCGCGCCCAGCCCCCCGCCTTGACGCGCAAAAGGTGGTCCCGGCGCCCTGTGGCGGGTAAAAGCGCTTGCAAAGCCGCCGCGACATCTTGCCGGGGGTGCAGCGTGACCTCGGCCTCCGACCACAGGAAACTGCCGATCTCGACCTCTGCGACCTTGGGCCGCGCGCCGGGGCCTGCGAGTTCGACCGCAAGGCAGACGCCACGGCGCCCGTGTTTGAAACGGTCCTGCTCGGGCGTGCCGCAGTAGTGCACCCGGTCCGAGACGGCCATCCGCCCGTGCCAATCGCCAAGGGCGAGGTAGTCGAGCCGCGCGCGCTGGTCCCTATCCGGCGCAATGGCCTCTCCGCTGTCGGTGAAATCGGTCACCCCGCCATGGGCAAGGCCGATGCGCAGATGGCCTTCGGGGCTTTGCATCCGGTCCAGCGGGGCGCTTAAATCACTGGCGCCCGCGCGAAAGGCGACGGGGCAGGGCAAGAGGCTGACACCCTCGGCCATTTCGACCGGGGCGGCCTTGGCAAGGGCGCGCAGATTGGGGGGCGCATCGCGGGCGATCGTCTCCCACAGGGGTTCGGCATCGCGCAGGTTGTCGTGATTGCCGGGCAGGAGCCACCATGTCACCTCTGCCGCCTCGCCCATGGCGCCGAGCGCCTGCCGCAGCACGCTGGCCGAGGGCGTGGCGGTGTCGAATGTATCGCCCGCCAAAAGAACATGCGCCGCCCCGTGATCCCGCGCGGCTTGGGCCAGTTTGGCAATGGCGCCATGCCGCGCTTCCATCAGACGCCCGCGGATGTTGCCATCGGGCGCTTGCGGAATATTCGCGAATTTGCGCCCGATATGCAGGTCAGACGCGTGGATGAAGCGGAATGTCATGCGGGGGTCCTGAATGGCTTTGGTAAGGGCGGGGGTGAAATGGGCAAAGGGCAATGGTCAATCGGCTGCGCGGCCAGCCGGGCCAGCCCATCGCTGCCACTCCATTCATCGCAAACTCAGCGCGGAGTGCAAGGCCATGCAAAATATGCGCGAAATTCTGGCGTTCGGCAGATTGCGCGCTAACTATGCCCGAAACGCGTTTGAAACGCAGCGGCGCCATTGCCCAAAACCGACAGTTCCAAGATAGGATGACATGTAGACCCGCATTCGAAATCCGCCCCGGCGTGGCGGGCACCGCTTGTCAGCCGCGGGCACCGTCCTTGCGCCCTTCGGCCTGCCGATCAGCACTTTTCATTGAATAGAAGACCCCCAAAGATGAATCACGACTTTGAAAGAATCCTCCAAGCCGCGCCGTCCCCCTTCGTGTTGTTGGACAGTGCGCTTCGGGTCGTCTGGGCCAACGACGCCTATCTGCAGGTGACGGACCGCAAGATGGAGGGGCTTATTGGGAAAAACCTCTTCGAAGAGTTCCCCTCGGACCCTGAAAGCGAGTCGGGGCGGATGTTGCGGGCGTCTTTTGAGCGGGTGTTTCGCGACGGCACCACCGATCACCTGCCGGTCATTCCCTATCCGATCGACACCGCCGATGGGACAACCGAAGACCGCTATTGGAGTGCGACCCATACGCCGATCTTGGACCCCGAGGGTGAGGTCGAGTTCGTTTTGCAGCACACGCAGGACATCACCGAGATTTACACCGCCGAAACGACGGTTGACGAGGGGCCAATCCCGGCCCAAGCCGCCGTGCTGCGCCGCGCCCATGAGGTGACCCAGCAGAATCTTGAGCTTGATACCGGGATCAATCTTTTCAAAATGATCTTCGAACAGGCGCCGAACTTCATGGTCACCCTCATGGGGCCGAACCACGTCTTCCGCACGGTCAACGCCGCCTATATGCAGCTGGTGGGCCAACGGGATCTTATCGGCAAGCCCGTCCGCGAAGCCCTGCCCGAGATCGCAGGCCAGGGCTTTTTCGAAATGCTGGACGAAGTCTATCGGACCGGAGAGGCCGTCAGTGAACAGGGGGCCGAGGCCTGGGTGCGCCGCCGCGCCGATGGTCCGGCGGAACGTGTCGTGGTGGATTTCGTTTTCCAACCGCTCGACAACGTGCGGGGCGAGACGATTGGGATCGTGATCCAAGGCAATGACGTGACCGCCCATAAGCTTGCCGAAACCCGGCTGCGCGAGGCCGAGGAGCGGTTCCGCACCATGGCTCATACCATGCCGGTCCATGTCTGGACCGCCACCGCCGATGGGCAGCTCGATTGGATCAGCGATCAGGTCTATGCCTTTGCGGGGGTGGAACCGGGCAGTTTGGTGGGCGACGCTTGGCCGACGATCATTCACCCCGATGACCGCGCCGAGACGATTGCGGCTTGGGCCCATGCGGTGGAGACCGGAACGGTCTATGCGACCGAGTTTCGCCTGCGGCGGGCCGATGGAGCCTATTGCTGGCATCTGGTGCGCGCCGCGCCGATCCGGGATGACCGAGGCGCCTTGATGCGTTGGGTCGGCACCAATTCCGACATTCACGAGCAGAAAGAACTGTCGCGCCAGTTGGCCGATCTCAACACGACGTTGGAAGAGCGTGTCGAGAAACGCAACCGCGAGTTGGAAGAGCTGCATGACCGATTGGCGCAGAGCCAGCGGGTCGAGGCGGTGGGCAATCTCGCCGGTGGCATCGCGCATGACTTCAACAACCTGTTGCAGGTGATGACGGGCAGCCTGACCATGGCCGCGCGTGAGATCGCCGCGGATTCGCCCGCAAGGCTGCGGCTCGATGCGGCGATGCGCGCGGTAGAGCGCGGTGCGTCGCTCTCTTCGCAACTGCTTGCCTTCAGCCGCCGCCAGCCGCTGCAGCCCCGCTCGATCGACCTACGCGATCTGCTGCGGGATATCGACGACATCATGCGCAGCGCCTTGGGCGAGGGGATGGCGGTCGAGATCGACACGCCCGAGGCCCTATGGCCCGCCTATGCCGATGCCGCGAGCACCCAAAACGCGGTGCTGAACCTCGTGATCAATTCGCGCGACGCGATGGAGGGGCGCGGCAAGCTGAAGATCGCGGTCGAAAACCGGCATATCGGGCCCAAGGAACTGCTTGGTGAGCCCGACATGGTGGCGGGCGATTACGTCGAAGTCAAAGTCATCGACCACGGGCCGGGCATCCCGGCCGAGACGCTGGCCAAGGTCTTTGACCCCTTCTTTACCACCAAACCCGTGGGCAAGGGCACCGGGCTGGGCCTCTCCACCGTCTATGGCTTTGCGCGGCAATCAGGCGGGCGGGTGACCATCGCCAGCCGCCCCGGCGCAGGCACGACGGTGACGCTGCTGCTGCCACGGGCCGAGACGGAGGCGGAGCCTTTGCAGTGGCATGACCCCTCCGAGATCGTGGGCGGGACTGAGACGCTTTTGCTGGTCGAAGACGACGCCGAGGTGCGCGATGCCACCGCCGCTTTGCTGACCGATTTGGGCTATAGCGTGCGCACCGCGGAACACCCCACGGCAGCGCTCAAGGCGGCGCGGCAAGCGCCTGAATTCGACCTCGTGATATCGGACGTGGTCATGCCTGGCGAACTCAGCAGCCGCGACATGGCCGAAACCCTTCAGGCCGAGCGGCCCGATCTGCCGATCCTTTTCATCTCGGGCTATTCGCGCGATGCGATTGTGCGCGATGGCCGGGTCGACGCCGGGGTGCAGTTCCTTGCCAAACCCTTCACCAAAGACGCCTTGGCGATCAAGGTGCGCGAAGCGCTCTCCTCGGCCCCTGCCGCCACGACCAAGACCGAGACCCCGCCACAAGAGCATTCCGCGCGGCCCCGTCACGTGCTGCTGTGCGAAGACGACGCGCTGATCCGGCTTGATCTGGCGGATATCCTCAGCGGGCTTGGGACCGAAGTCACGGAAACCGCATCGGGGCAGGAAACCTTGGACAGGCTGCAAACCGGGGCGTATGACGCGCTGCTGATCGACGTGGGCCTGCCGGATATTTCGGGCGAAGAGGTCGCCATCCGGGTCCGGGCTGAACATCCCGATATGCCTATCATCTTTGCCACTGGCCAAGCGGAAGTCCCCGCCGCCGAAGCACTGGGCCGCTGCGCCGTGGTTCAAAAACCCTTCGGCGACCGCGACCTCGAACGGGCCTTCACGCGGTTGGGCATTCTGGCGCAGACGGAAACGGCGACAGCGATGTAACGCGGCGCGCCCGCCCCCGCGACATCCCGCGCGGGGGCGGATGCGGCATAAGAACAGCTTGCGCCACCCCCGTAAAGCCGTGCAGAAGGCCGTGACCCAAAGACGGAGCCTGCCGCATGCGCGACCAAAAACTCACCCACGCCGAGGTTTACCGCGCCGCGCGTCTCTCGGTGGCACCCATGATGGACTGGACCGACCGCCACTGCCGCTACCTCCACCGGCTGCTCAGCCGCGAGACCCTGCTTTATACCGAGATGGTCACCGCCCCCGCCTTGGTGCGCGGCGGCGCGCTGCATCTGCTGGATCACGACCCTGCCGAACATCCCGTTGCATTGCAATTGGGCGGGTCCGACCCGCAGGAGTTGGCGCAGGCGGCGCGGTTGGGGGCCGCGGCGGGCTACGATGAGATCAACCTCAATTGCGGCTGCCCCTCTGACCGGGTGCAGTCGGGCGCGTTCGGGGCCGTCTTGATGCAGCAGCCGGGGCTGGTGGCCGAATGCGTCGACGCGATGCGCGCGGCCTGCGATGTCGAGGTGACGGTGAAATGCCGCATCGGGGTGGACGAGCAGAACCCCGAAGAGATCCTCCCCGAGTTCCTGTCGCGGATCGTGGCGGCGGGCTGCACCCGTGTGACGATCCATGCGCGCAAGGCGTGGTTGCAGGGGCTAAGCCCCAAGGAAAACCGCGATATTCCGCCGCTGGATTATGACCTCGTCCATCGGATGAAGGGGCTGTTCCCGAACCTGCATATCTCGGTCAATGGTGGGATCACCTCGCTCGATCAGGCCGAAGCCTTTCTCGATGCGGGGCTCGATGGCGTTATGGTGGGGCGCAGCGCTTATCACGCGCCTGCGGATATCCTCGCCACGGCAGACCGGCGCATCTATGGGCAGGGCAGCGACAACAGTGCTGAGGCGGCGGTGCAGGGGATGTTGCCCTATATCGAGGCGCATTTGGCGGACGGAGGGCGGCTCGGGCAGATCACCCGGCATATGCTGGGGCTTTTCGCCGGGCGGCCCGGTGTGCGGCAGTGGCGGCGTATCCTCTCCGAAGGGGCACATAAGCCCGGCGCGGGCCCGGAACTGGTCGAGGCTGCTTTGGCCGAAGTCGCCGCGGCGCAGGATGTGGCCGCGGCGGGGTAGGGTCAGACGCTGGGCTCTGCCACTGGGCGGGGCCGCAGCAGCGCCGATGTGAGCAGGGCCGCCACCAGACCGCAGGCCGCGATGGCCCCCAGCATGGGCGTGACGCTGCCGTCGAAAAACGGCCCGGCCAGCGCGATGGAAAGGCCCCCGGCCACCATCTGCAGGGTGCCGCCCAAGGACGAGGCCAGTCCCGCGATATCGCCGTGGTCGTCCAGCGCCACGACCATCACCGTCGGCACCACTACGCCGAGGCAGGCATTGGCGCAGAACAGCCCCGCCATTACCAGATAGAGGCCCGGATCGGTTGTGAGCGCGATGATAAAGATTGCGGCAGAGAAGAAGACAAAGCCCGCCACCCCGCGCCGCACGAGGCTGCGCATGCCCCAGCGTTCCCCCAGCCATCCCGCCAGTTGCGAAGCCGAGAAAAAGCCAACCGCATTGACCGCGAAAGCCAGCGAGAACCCGGTCGGCCCCAGCCCGTATTGCCCGGTATAGACAAAGGGCGCGAAGGCGATGAAGACAAAGAAAGACCCCATGGCGAAGCCGCCGATAAAGGTCAGCCCCATGAAGATCGGATCGTTCAGCAGCACTTTCGCCCCGCGCCAGAGGCTGCGCGGATTGATCCGAACGCGGCGTTTGACGGGCAGCGTTTCGGGCTGGACGAATGCGGTAAGGGCCAGCGCGGCAACCGCCAGCACGCCGAGGGCTATGAAAATCGCGCGCCAATCTGCCAAGGCCAGAACCGCGCTGCCGGCCAGCGGGGCCAGCATCGGCGAGATCGAGATCACCAGCATCAACATCGCCATCAAGCGCGTCGCCTGTGTCCCGGTATATTGATCGCGGATGATCGCGCGGGGCACCACCATCAGCACCGCGCCGCCCAGCCCTTGCAGCGCGCGCCAGCCGGTCAGCGCCGCCATCGACGGGGCGAAGGCCGCCCCGAAAGAGGCGATCAGAAACAGCGCGAGCCCGACCATGATCGGCAGCTTGCGCCCCGCCTGATCGGCCCAAGGGCCATAGAAAAGCTGCCCCAGTCCGAAGGCGATGAAATAGGCGGTGATTGTCCCCTGAACCGCCGTCTCAGAGGCGCCATAGCTGGCGGCGATGGCGGGCATGGCAGGCAGATACATGTCGATGGCGAAGGGGCCGACCAGCCCCAGCAACCCGAGAATGAGCGCTGAACGTAGCACGAGATGTCCTTTCGGATGGAATGGCCGGGGCCATATGGGGCAGGCGGCAAACGGTCGGTGCGCTTGGGGCCCACGGTTGCGGGCAACCTAACCGGCCTTGGCCAAAGTGCAACCCCGGCGTTATCGCCTTGAACCCTCTGCGCGAAACGGCTTGATAGAGCCAAAGACAGCCGGGGAGGGGCCCATGCCAGAATTGAACGATCTATTGCCGATGCTGGTGCTGCTCGCCCTGATCGGCGGTTTTGCCGGAATTCTGGCGGGGCTTTTGGGTGTCGGCGGGGGGATCGTCTTGGTCCCGGCGTTCTTTTATGTGCTGCAATCGCTGGGCTATGGCGGGCCGCAGTTGATGCAGATTTGCCTTGCGACCTCTTTGGCGACGATCATCGTCACCTCTGCGCGTTCGGTTCATGCCCATAACAAAAAGGGCGCGGTGGATTGGGAAATTCTGCGCACTTGGGCGCCGGGGATCATGCTGGGGGCCATTCTGGGCGTGTTGCTGGTGTCGCAACTGCGGACACAAACACTACAGGTGATCTTTGGCGGGCTGGCGCTTTGCGTGGGCCTCTACCATGGCTTCGGGCGCAGCGAGTGGCGTTTGGGGGAGACCATGCCGCACGGCCTTAAACGCGCGCTCCTGTCGCCGATGGTGGGCTTTCTGTCGGTGCTCATGGGGATCGGCGGCGGCAGCTTTGGCGTACCGCTGATGACATTGCACGGGCGGCCGATTCACAAGGCCGTGGCCACGGCGGCGGGCTTTGGCCTTTTGATCGCTGTGCCTTCGGTGATTGCCTTTCTCTTTGTCGACATCGGCCAGAACCGCCCGCCGCTGACCCTTGGCGCGGTCAACCTTGCGGCCTTTGGGATCGTCGTGGCGATGACAGTGATTACCGCGCCCTGGGGCGTGCGGCTGGCCCATGCGATGGACCCCAAGCCGCTGCGGAGGGTCTTTGCCGTCTTCCTCGTGCTGGTGGCGCTGAACATGCTGAGAAAGGCGCTTTGGGGCTGAGGCGTCCCGTTTTTGACCTTACTCCTGCCGGAATGCGGCTCTTTTTGCCCAATTTCGGACAATGTTCACTAAATTGCCGTAATCTCGACACAAACTGCGGGCTAAATGCCATAACAAACGCAGAATCATCCGAACCAAGGGACGTGACGAGATGCGCCGAAGCGGGACCAAAGCGATCATCCTCAAAGGGCAGGGCAGCGACCTCGCCTATTGGAGACCTGCGCGCCGGGGCCGCCGGGCGTTTCGTTTCGATGGGATGTTCACCCGTGAGACCTGCCTGACCTTCGCCCGTGCCTCTGTGCCTGCCGCCAACTACAACGCGGCCCCGATGGGGCATCAGGACGCGAGCAATGGCGAAGCGGCTCTTATTTTCCTGAACCAGATCGTCCAGCGCCGCGGCGCCTGAGGCCGCGCTAGTCGCGCCGTCGGGCCAACTTTGCCGCGCGGCCCCCGCGCCGTTTCGCATGGGCGCTTTCGCGTGCGGGCAGTTCCGCCATGATGGCGCGGCGTTCCTCGGCGCTCATCGCGGACCAGCGGCCAATCTCGTCGATCGACCGCAGACAGCCGGTGCAAAGACGGCTTTCGGGATGCACCACGCAGATGTTGATGCAGGGGCTTTCGACCTCATCACGTTGCCAGACCCTTTTCTTAGTCACGGCGCATCACCTGCAAACGATCCAGAAGCCCCTGAAGGATATAGCCCGCCGCCACATGGTCAATCACCTCGGCGCGGCGTTTGCGTGTGGTATCGGCCTCGAGCAGCGCGCGTTCGGCGGCCACGGTCGACAGGCGTTCGTCCCAATAGGTGATCGGCAGCGGGCTGAGCCGGTCGAAGTTGCGCGCAAAGGCGCGGGTCGACTGGCAGCGCGGCCCCTCGGTGCCATCCATATTGCGCGGCAGCCCCAGAACAAGCCCGCCGATGCGACGCTCCGCGATGATCTCGGTCAGGCGGGCGGCATCGACGCCGAACTTCTTGCGGCGCACGGTTTCCAGCGGGGTGGCGACGGATTGGAAACTGTCGCTCACCGCCACGCCGATGGTTTTCTCGCCCAAGTCCAGCCCGATCAGCGCCTGCATCGGGGGCAGGGCGGCGATGAAATCTGCGGTTTCGTCGTAAATCATCCTGCCACCCCTGCACGTTCCCCGGCGCTGCGGATCATGTCCAGCGCCGCATTATCGCCCGAGAAGACCTCAAGCGCATTGTCATAGACCGCCCGGGCCTGATCGGTATCGCCCAAGACCCCCAGCGAGGTGATCAGCCGCGCCCAGTCCTGCGGCGGGCCGCCTTCGCTGGCCAGACGGTCCGACAGGCCCGCAACCATGCCGCCGATCATCTCCATCCGGTCATCCGCGCTCATCTCCGAGGCGGCTTCGATGTCTTCGGCCGAAGGGCCGCGCGCGGGCGTGCCGCTGCCAATCTGCGGCAACTCGTAATTCACCCCGGCTAGGGCGGCCACTTGGGCGATTTGCGCGCGGATCGGCTCGATCCACGGGGCATCGGCAGGCCCGCGCCGCAGCAGTGCATCCCAGATGCGAAAGCCCACATCGGGCCGTCCGGTCTGCACCATCATCAGGCCGAGGTAATAGCGCGCCCGGCCATCCTGCTCATCGCGGTTCAACACTTCGCGCAGGGCGGTTTCCGCCTCGGGAGAGACATAACCGCCCGCTGCCAGCACCAAGAGTTCGGCATAATCGGCGATGTCCTTGGCCGTGCGGTCAGCCCCTTTGAGACGCAACACATCGGCCTGCGCGTCGGCGGCAGCGGCGAAATTGCCGATGCGGGCTTCGTTCTGCGCCAGAAGGGTTTGCCCTTGCAGGTCTTCGGGCCGGTCTTTGACCGTGGCACGCAGCTGCTGCATCAGGGCGAGGTAATCGGCGCTCAGCCCGTCGGTGGCAGGGCTGGCAGGCAGGCTCTCCACCGCGCTTTGCTGGCTGGGACGGTTGCGGCGCATATCCTCGGCAAAGGCGATGCGGTCGGCGAGGGCAAGATCGCCATAGCCGGGCTGGCCCAGATGCCAATAGAGCGCCAAAGACCCGGCGCCCAAGGCCACGACCCCGGCGATCAGCACCGCGGGCGCGGGGCGGGTGGCGTTTTGCGGCCCCCTGTCGCGGGCGGCGGCATCGGCGGCAAGGATGCGGCGCGAAATCTCGGTCCGGATGCGGGCGGCGTCGGCCTCGGGGACGATCCCGCGCGCCACATCGCGCTCAACCTCATCCAATTGGTCGCGGTACACCTTGAGATCATAGTCCGCCTGAGCGGGCAGGGGCGTATCCGCGCCGCGCCAAGCGGCCCGCGCCAAAAGACCGCCCACGACAAGCGCCATCGCGCCAGAGAGAAACCAGAATATCATGGCCTCTACCTAACCTTTGACCGGCCCCGACAAAAGCCCGCAAATGCCGCGTGCCCTGCGGCATTTTTCACCAATCGCGCCGCATGTCGCAAAACCGCGTCCAAATGCCGTGGTGGTCATTTCGCATATCTGCGCCTAGGCTCAGAACTGAGCACAGCCGCCCGCGCGGCCCGAATCCTTGCCGGGAAGTGACGTGATGAAGAAATACTCCGTTTTCGCAGTGGCCCGAGAGGCGATGCGCCATCATACGGGATGGACCCGCGCATGGCGCGATGCGCAGCCGAAAAAGCGCTATGACGTGATCATCGTGGGCGCGGGCGGCCATGGGCTGGCGACGGCCTATTATCTGGGCAAGAACTTCGGCATCACCAATGTCGCGGTGCTGGAGAAAGGCTGGCTCGGCGGCGGCAACACCGGGCGCAACACGACGATCATCCGCTCGAACTACCTGCAAGACCCCTCGGCTGCGATCTACGAAAAGGCGCGCAGTCTTTACGAGACGATGAGCCAAGACCTGAACTACAACGTCATGTTTAGCCCCCGTGGTGTCATCATGCTGGCGCAGACCGAACATGAGGTGCGCGGCTACAAACGCACGGCCCACGCCAACGCCCTGCAAGGCGTGCAGACCGAGTTTATCGGCCCGGATCGGGTCAAACAACTGGTGCCGATCATCAACATCGACGGGCCGCGCTACCCGGTGCTGGGGGGGCTTTGGCAAGCCCGCGGCGGCACCGCGCGGCACGATGCGGTGGCTTGGGGCTATGCGCGGGCTTGCTCGGATATGGGCATGGACATCATCCAGAAATGCGAGGTTACCGGCGTGCGCCAGACGGGCGGCAAGGTCACCGGCGTCAGCACCACCCGCGGCGATATCGACTGCGACAAGCTGGGCATCGTCGTGGCGGGGCATTCGGGGCAGCTGGCGAATATGGCGGGCTTTCGTCTGCCGATCGAAAGCGTGGCCTTGCAGGCGCTGGTCTCAGAACCGGTCAAACCCTGTATGGATGTCGTCGTCATGGCCAATACGGTGCACGGCTATATGAGCCAGTCCGACAAGGGCGAGATGGTCATCGGCGGGGGCACGGACGGGCATAACAATTACACCCAACGCGGCAGCTTTCACCATATTGAAGAGACGGTGCGCGCGCTGGTCGAAACCTTTCCGATGATCTCGCGGCTCAAGATGCTGCGGCAATGGGGCGGCATCGTGGATGTCACCGGCGACCGCTCTCCGATCCTCAGCAAAACCCCGGTGGAGGGGGTCTTTATCAATGGTGGCTGGGGCACGGGCGGCTTCAAGGCGATCCCCGGCTCGGGCTGGGGCTTCGCCGAATTGATGGCCAAGGGACATTCGCCGCTAACCGATGCCTTCGGGCTGGAGCGGTTCGCCGAAGGCCGCTTCATCGACGAATCCGTAGCCGCCGGGGTGGCCCATTGATGTTGCGGATCGGCCACAAGTCGCTGCCTCGTTGTATTGCGCGGAACGAATTCACCCGCGCCGGAGTTGCCCGTTCAGACATTGGAAATAACGGAGCTGAACAATGGCAACCCCGGATCACAACCGCACCGATCACGTCGATCACACCAACACCACCACGACCACGACCACGACGGATCGTGGCGGCAACAGCGGCCTTGCCTTTATCGTCGGCGCGGTTGTGGTTGTCGTGGCCCTGCTGGCCTACTTCCTCTTTGCAGGCGGCGACATCGACGGCGCGAATGACGTCAACGTCAACATCGAAGGCGCTGCCGAAAGCACAGGCGATGCCATCGAAGGCACGGCGGATGCCGTGGACGAGGCCGCAACCCCGACCGAGTAAACTAACCACGGCCACGCGCTTTGCGTTGCCCTTGCACGATCCACGCCGCTCCGCGCTTTTGCGCCGGGGCGGCGTTTTGCCGTTCTCTCCCCGCGCAGGAGCCTGCCCATGTTGATCCTTACCTGTCCATGCTGCCATGTCACCGCCGAAGAGACAGAGTTTCACAGCGGCGGGGAGGCGCATTTGAAACGCATTGGCCCCGGCGGGTCCGAAGAGGATTTCGAGCGCTATCTCTTCATGCGCGAGAACCCCAAGGGCGTGCATCTTGAACGGTGGCGGCATGTCTATGGCTGCGGCAAGTGGTTCCATATGGCCCGCGATACCGCCACGCTCGAAGTCTTTGGCAGCTATCCCGCGCAGACCCTCGTCCCGCCGGATCACATCCTTGAGGCGATCCGCAAACGCCATCCCGAGTGGCAGTGGCAGCGCGCCAGCTAGCCCCGCCCCTGTTCGTCCCGCCCCGGCATTTACCCCCATCCTCAGCCCCCAAGGTTTTCCACGATGAGCACAAGACTGGCCACAGGCGGCCGCCTGCTGAACAAAAGCAAACCGCTGAGCTTTACCTTCAACGGCAAGCAGATGCGCGGCTATGAGGGGGACACGCTGGCCTCGGCGCTGTTGGCCAATGATCAGGTGCTGGTCGGGCGTTCGTTCAAATACCACCGTCCGCGCGGCATCGTGACCTCCGGCCCGGAAGAGCCCAACGGTCTGGTCGGTCTCGGCCAAGAGGGGCGGTTCGAGCCCAATGCCCGCGTCACCACGACCGAGCTTTACGAAGGGCTCGCGGCGGAAAGCCAGAACCACTGGCCGAGCCTTGAGTTCGACGTGGGCGCGATCAACAAACACCTCAGCCGTTTTCTGCCCGCGGGTTTTTACTACAAAATGTTCATGCACCCGCGCCCGCTGTGGAAGCATCTCTATGAGCCGATCATCCGCCATTCTGCCGGTCTGGGCAAAGCGCCGAAGGCAGCGGATGCCGACACCTATGAACATTTCCACGCCTTCTGCGACGTGCTGGTCGTTGGTGGCGGTGTCGCGGGGCTTCAGGCCGCTTTGTCTGCGGGCCGAAGCGGCGTGCGTGTCATCGTGATGGAGCAGTCGGCCCATTGGGGCGGGCGGGCGCCGGTTGACGGTGGCACAGTGGACGGTGCGCCGGTGGCGGACTGGATCGCGCAAACCCTCGACCGGCTGCGCGGGCTGGAGAATGTGGAGCTGCGCGACCGAACCATGGGGGCAGGGGTTTACGATCACGGCTACGTGCTGGGCTATGAACGGCTGCGGGATCATGCCCCCGAGAGCGCAGGTCCGCGCCATCGGCTTTGGCGCGTGCGGGCGGCCCATGTGATCACCGCGACCGGCGCGATCGAGCGGCCGCTTAGCTTTGCGGGCAATGACGTGCCGGGCGTGATGCTCGCCTCGGCCATGCGCGACTATGTGGCGAATTACGGGGTCTCACCGGGCGATCGTACCGTGGTGGTGACAAATAACGACAACGCCTATCTCACGGCGATTGCGTTGAAACAGGCGGGGCTAGAGGTGCCCGCCGTGCTGGATGCCCGCGTCTTGCCGCAAGACAGTGAATTGGTCGCTCTGGCCCGCGCGCTTGGCATTCGGGTGGTGATGGGCCATGCGGTCTCCTCGGTTCAGGGGGGCAAGCGGGTGACCGGTGTGGCCGTCTGTTCGCAGGCGGGCGAAGGGGCCGTCTTGGAAGAGATCGACTGCGATGCGGTGGCGATGTCGGGCGGATGGTCGCCCGTGGTGCATCTGTGGTCCCATTGCGGCGGCAAACTGACGTGGGACGGGGCGAAAGCCTGTTTCCGCCCCGATCAGGACCACCCGCCCACCGGGGCAGACGGCCATGGTTTCGTGACGCCCGCGGGGGCTGCGGCCGGGGTCTTTGCCCTCGACGACGTGTTGCATGACGCCCATGCTGCTGCCGATGGGGTGGCGACATCGCTCGGCTTCAAATTGCCGCGCGACCTGACCGCACCAACGGCGGCCCGGCGCGAGGAAGCGCCGATGATGCCGGTCTGGCAGATGCCGCAGGGCGCCAGCGTCAAACTGCGCGAAAAGACGTTTCTCGACTACCAGAACGACGTGAAGGTTTCGGACGTGCGGCTGGCGGCGCAAGAGGGCTTTGTTTCTGTCGAACACGCCAAACGCTATACCACGCTCGGCATGGCGACGGATCAGGGGAAGCTGAGCAATATCAACGGGCTGGCCACGCTCGCCGGGGCGCTGGATGCGGAGATCCCCAGCGTCGGCACCACCACTTTCCGCCCGCCGTACCACCCAATTTCGATGGGCGCGATTGCGGGGGCGGCGCGGGGCGATACCTTCCAGCCGATCCGCCGCACTCCGCTGCATGACTGGCACGCGGCCAACGGCGCGATCTGGGAACCGGTCGGCCAATGGCGGCGGCCCTATGCCTATGAGCGAGACGGCGAAAGCACCCATGACGCCGTGATGCGCGAGGTGACGAACACACGCCAGAACCTCGGCCTGCTGGATGCCTCGACCCTGGGCAAGCTGATCGTGCGCGGCCCGGATGCGGCGCGGTTCCTCGACATGATGTACACCAATATGATGTCGACGCTGAAACCCGCCAAATGCCGCTATGGGCTGATGTGCAACGAAAACGGTTTCCTGATCGACGATGGTGTGGTGGCGCGTCTGGATGACCAGACCTTCCTCTGCCACACGACCACCGGCGGCGCGGACAGCATCCATGCCCATATGGAGGAATGGCTCCAGACCGAGTGGTGGGACTGGAAAGTGCATGTGGTCAACGCCACCGAACATTACGCGCAAGTGGCCGTGGTCGGCCCCAATGCGCGCAAATGTCTGGAGAAACTCGGCGGGATGGACCTCAGCCGCGAGGCGCTTGGCTTCATGGAGTGGACCGAGGGCACATTGGGCGGCTTCAAGGTCCGGGTCTTCCGCATCTCTTTCTCGGGTGAGCTGAGCTATGAGATCGCGGTCGAAGCCGGGCAGGGGCAGGCCTTCTGGGACGCGCTGCTGATCGCCGGGCATGATCTGGGTGTGATGCCCTATGGCACGGAATGTCTGCACATCCTGCGCGCCGAAAAGGGCTTCATCATGATCGGGGATGAGACCGACGGTACGGTGATCCCGCAAGACCTTGGCCTGAACTGGGCGATCTCGAAAAAGAAGGACGACTACCTCGGCAAACGCGCGCAACAGCGTAGCCATATGCAGGATCCCAGCCGCTGGAAACTCGTGGGCCTTGAGACGACAGATGGCAGTACCCTGCCGGATGGGGCCTATGCGCTTGGCGAAGGGGAGAATGAGAACGGCCAGAAGGTAGTGCAGGGGCGGGTGACCTCCTCCTATCACTCGCCGACGCTGGACCGGGGCATCGCCATGGGGCTGGTGCTGCACGGACCGGACCGGATGGGCGAGGTGCTGACCTTTCCCGGCACCGATGGCAAGACCTATGAGGCGCGGATCGTCGATCCGGTGTTTTATGATCCCAAGGGGGAGAAACAGAATGTCTGAACCCGTAAGCGCATTGAAGAACGCCCGCTATGACGCTGGTATCGCTATGATTTCCGAAGTGTCACCCTCGGGCATGATTGCAATTCGCGGCGACCTTGATGCGCCCTATCTGCGCAAGGTGACCAAGAAACTTACCGGGGTAGAGCGCCCCGAACGCGGGCAATGCCGCTTCGCCGGGGAAGCCGGGGTGGCTTGGATGTCGCCCGACGAATTGCTGCTCTTCTGCCGTCACCCGCAGGTGCCCGAGGTGCTGGCGCGGCTGAACGCGGCCTTCGAGGATACCCATACCACCGCCATGGATGTCTCTGGCGCGCGGGCGGCGTTTCATGTCGAAGGCCCGCATGCGCGAGAGGTGTTAGCCAAGCTCGCCCCCGTCGACCTCGCCCCCGATCAATTCACCCCCGGCATGTTCCGCCGCACGCGGATGGGGCAGGTGCCCGCCGCCTTCTGGCTGCGTGACGATGGCACCTTCGAGGTGATCTGCTTTCGCTCAGTCGCGCAGTATATGTTTGACCAACTTTGCGTAGCCGCCCAGCCCGGCAGCGCGGTCGGCCATTTCCGAACGGCCTAAGTCGGGAGAAAAACTGACTATTTCACTCGGAACGGATGTGATTTGCAGACGTTGACCTTGACGTTGCCGCTTGATCCCCATCAAGTGGCCACAGCGAAATTTCCAAACGAGGAGGCCCAGAAATGGCTTTTGAACTTCCCGATCTCCCCTATGCCCACGACGCGCTTGCATCCAAAGGCATGTCCAAGGAAACGCTGGAATACCACCACGACAAGCACCACAACGCCTATGTCACCAACGGCAACAAGGCGATTGAGGGCACCGAGTGGGAGGGCAAGACCCTCGAAGAGATCATCAAGGGCACCTACGACCCGAACGCCGTGGCCCAGTCCGGCATCTTCAACAACATCTCCCAGCTGTGGAACCACAACCAGTTCTGGGAAATGATGAGCCCCGAAGACAACAAGATGCCCGGTGAGCTGGAAAAGGCCATCACCGAGAGCTTTGGCTCCGTCGACAAGTTCAAGGACGAGTTCAAGGCCGCAGGCGCAGGCCAGTTCGGTTCCGGCTGGGCGTGGCTAGTGAAAGACAAGGACGGCAGCCTGAAGGTCACCAAGACCGAGAACGGCGTGAACCCGCTTTGCTTTGACCAAACCGCGCTGCTTGGCTGTGACGTGTGGGAGCACTCCTACTACATCGACTTCCGCAACGCGCGCCCCGACTACCTGTCGAACTTCCTCGACAACCTTGTGAACTGGGACAACGTTGCCTCGCGCCTGTAATCAAGCGGCGACGTGTTCGCGCAAGGATTGCTTTTGAAGCGTTCGTCGCACTCCCAGTCACCGACGCCCGCGGCTGCGCCGCAGGCTGGGTGAACTGGGACAACGTCGCCTCGCGCATGTGAAGGTGCGGGCAGCCCGCACAAGACAGAAACCCCGCAGCCTGCTGCGGGGTTTTTTCGTTGGAACCCAAGACCCTTCGCAAAGGTTTTTCTCCTGAGACTTCACGTCAAAAAAGGAGGACAACATGGCCGAGCGGAAGCGATCTAACGACGGCGAGAAGGAGACGGAAAAGTTCCTCTCTGACACCGACACACCCGATCACGGCGGCCGCGCCGGGGGTGATCTGCAAAAGGACGTCGGCACCCAAGACGCCATGCGCCGCGCCGAGAAGGGCGAAGATGGCGTGACCCGCGTGACCGGCGAAGACAAACGCAACCACGGAGAGCCTTCATGACCAAACTCAGCCAAGACACATGGGTGCTGATCGCGGATGGCGAAAAGGCCCTTTTCCTGCAAAATCACACGGACGGCGAAGACCCCTATCTTCAGGTCGTGCGTAAGGAGGAGCAGGAGAACCCACCGGCGCGGGAGCAAGCCGCCAACCGCCCCGGGCGGATGAGCGATGGTCCAAGCGGGCACCGCTCTGCCTTTGACGACACAGACTGGCACGAGCTGGAAAAAGAGCGTTTTGCCAAGGACTTGTCAGACATCCTTTACAAACTGGCTCACAAAGGCCGCTTTGATCGGCTCGTTTTGGTGGCCCCTCCGGCTGTCTTGGGCGACCTGCGCGATGACCTCCACAAAGAGGTGCAGAGCAAGGTGATAGGGGAAATCCCCAAAACCCTGACCAACCACCCCATCGACGAGATCGAAAAGATTGTGGCCGGGGAACTGGCCCAAGCCTGACTTTTCCCTTGGCGCGGGAATTGATTGCCTTCACAAGAAAGCAGTCTACCGCGCCAAGGATATTCCATGACCGACACCACCAAGGGTTTCGCCGCCGTGATCGCGGCCTGCTGCATATGGGGGCTGTCGTCTATCTTCTACAAATTGCTGTCGCATGTGCCCGCCGCCGAGGTGCTGGCCCATCGCACCCTCTGGTCGCTGGTGTTCTTCGTAATCGTGTTGGCGGCGCAGCGCCGCCTGCGCGCCATCCTCGACGCGATGGCAGGACCGCGCGCCTTCTGCCTGCTCGCTTTCGCAGCAGTGATGATCGCGACGAACTGGTATCTTTTCATCTGGGCGGTTCAGAGTGGGCAGGCAACGGAGGCGGCCTTGGGCTATTACATCTTTCCGCTGGTCTCCGTGCTACTGGGCCGCTTGGTCTATGCCGAACGGCTGAGCCCCGTGCAGCTTTGCGCGGTGGGGTTGGTGACGGTCGCGGTCTCGCTGCTCACCTATGGCTTGGGCACTGCGCCTTGGCTGGCGATGGCGCTGGCGGCGTCTTTCGGGCTTTACGGGCTGACGAAGAAGCGGCTGGCGGTGGGGCCGGTCGTCTCCGTTACCGCTGAGGTGCTGCTTTTGTCGCCCCTTGCGGTGCTCGTGCTGTGGCAAACGGGTGACAATGGGGCGGGGGCCTTCGGGGCCTCCCCTCGCGATACGGTGCTGCTGATCCTCGCCGGACCGATCACCGCAACGCCGCTGATCCTGTTCAGCTATGCGGCGCGGCGGCTGTCGATGGCGACGGCCGGATTGCTAAGCTACATCAACCCGACCTTGCAGTTCTTCTGCGCCGTGGTCCTGTTTCGCGAGCCCTTCACGGGCTGGCATGTGCAGGCTTTCGTGCTGATCTGGTGCGCGCTGGCGGTCTATTCCGTCAGCACCTTCCGTCAGGACAAGGCGCGGCGCAGGGCGCTGAGGGCGGCATCGGCATCAGGCACCACGGTGACGTAATCCAGCAGCGTCGCATCGGCAAAGCCATGCGCCACCACATGGTTCATCAGTGACATGAAGGGATCCCAGTATCCGTTTGTGTTCACAAGGAAAATAGGCTTTTCATGCAGGCCCAGCTGGCGCCAGGTCAGAACCTCGAAAAGCTCATCCAACGACCCCGCGCCGCCGGGCAGAACCGCCACGGCATCGCAGTTCATGAACATCACCTTTTTGCGCTCATGCATCGTTTCGGTCACGATGTAGCGGGTCAGGTCGGTCTTGCCGACTTCCCATGCGACAAGATGCGCGGGGATCACGCCGAAGGTATCGCCGTCCGCCGTTTGGGCGGCGCGGGCGACGCTGCCCATCAGCCCGACATCCCCCGCGCCATAGACCAGCCGCAGCCCGGCCTCGGCCAGACCGCGGCCCAATGTTTCGGCGTCTTGGGTGAAGGCTTCGTCGTCGCCGGGGCGGGAGCCGCAATAGACACAGACAGAATGTTGCATGGTAAAGCGTCCTGATGATTAGGAAAATTCGGCGCGGATCGTCTGCGCTTTTGACCCCTGTTAGCCTGCTTGCTAAAAAGGCTCAACCACAGGGGAAGTTGAGAATGTTCAAGGGATTTGGCCGGCTTGGCGGCATGGGGGCGATGGCGGCGGGCGCCTTTGCGGCGGCGGTGCTGGCGCTTGGCGCTTGGATCGGCAGCAAGCGCGGCGCGCTGGATGAGGCAGCCTCTGAGACGGTGGCCGTGCTTCCCGAACGCGATGCCACCCCTGAGAATGCCACGCTGGTGCCAGATGCGGTGAAGGGCGTCTCCGTCGGCCCTGAGGGAGAGGCAGCGACAGAGCCTGAGGCGGCACCGCAGGCCCCTGCTTTTGACGAAGTGCGCCGCGAAAGCGACGGCATGACGGTGATCGCAGGCCGCGCGGCCCCCGGCAGCACCGTCGCCGTGTTGAAGGATGGCGAGGAGGTGGCCCGCGCCACCGCCGATGGGGCCGGTAAATTCGCGACCCTCGCCATGATCCCGCCCGATGGCAAGGGTCATGTGCTGACGCTTTTGGGGCAGGACGGCGCGGCGGAGCTTGCGTCGGAAGAGGAGATCATCCTCACCCCGACCGCAGCGCCGGTGCAGTTGGCGGAGGCGGATATCGCGCCGGAGGAAAGCCCGGTTGCGTCGGTTGAGGAGGGGGCCACACAGCCAGTCGCGGCGGCGGCGCCTGAAACCTCTGAGGCCACCACGGAAGAGCCGACGCCGGCACCAACAAATGACGCTGAAGAGCAGAGCGCGGCAGCAACGGGTCCAGAACCAGCCGCTGCGCAGACGGAGCAGGCGATCCCTCTGGCAGGAACGGCCACTGCCGAGACGGCGCGCGCGGCGACCGACAGTGCAGACCGAGAACAGTCAACGCAAGCCGAGGCTGACAGGGACGAAGGCATCGCATCGACAGAGCAAGACCCAGCTATCGCCGAAGAGGAGGTTGCCTCCGCCCCCGCTCAGGCCACGCCGCTTTCGGATACCGCGACCGCCGACCTGCAGAGCGCAACGTCGGAGCAACCCTCCCAAGCGACGTCAATGGCTGGAACAGGCACCGCGGAGGACGAGAACGCGGCGGCCTTGGATCAAACCGCTGCCGCCGGTCAGCGCGCGGATCGCAACACCGCGCCGTCCCAAGCGACGCCAATGGCCGGAACGGGCAGCGCTGAAGACATGAGTGCCGCGACGGTGGAGCAAGACGGGGTCACCGGGCTGAGCGAAGAGATCAGCACAACTCCGGCCCAAACCACGCCGATGGCGGGAACGGGTACGGCTGAAGAGGTGAACGCCGCGCCGTCGGAACAAGACGGGCCCGCCGAGCAGGGGGCAGAGATCAGCGCCACGCCTTCCCAAGCGACGCCGTTGGCGGAAACCGGCACCGATGAGGGCGACACTGCCGCGCCAAATGCGGACGGTGAGGCACCATCTCAAGCCACCCCTCTGGCGGAGACAGGCACCGCCGAGAGCGATCCCACCCCCGCACAAACACCGCCCGCCGCCGTGACCGAGGCTCCGAACCTCGCGGGCCGCAGCTCATCGCCGCCTGAGACCACCACCCCCGCGCTTGCGGAGGTGCCCGACACCGAAGCCGCCCCGACAATGCCGCCCGCGCCCGCTCCGGTGTTGAAATCCACCGCCGAAGGGGTCGAACGGCTCGACACCGCGCCGCCGCAGGTGATGACCAATGTGGCGCTCGACACCATCGGCTACTCCGATCAGGGCGATGTGCAACTGGCGGGCCGGGCCCAGCCGGACACCCGCGAGGTGCGGGTCTATCTGAACAACAACGCCGTGATCAGCCTGCCGGTCGATCAAGAGGGCCGATGGCGGGGCGATCTGCCCAATATCGACGAGGGCGTCTATACCCTGCGCGTGGATGAGCTTTCCCGCGGCGGCGATGTGACCAGCCGGGTAGAAACCCCCTTCAAGCGCGAATCCCCCGAGGTGCTGGCCGCCGCCACCGAGGGGCTGACCGGACCGCTCAGCGCGGTGACGGTGCAAAAAGGCGATACGCTCTGGGCGATCTCGCGCACGCGTTACGGCGATCCTCTGCTCTATGTGAAGGTTTTCGAGGCAAATAGCGCCAATATCCGCGACCCCGATCTGATCTACCCCGGACAGGTCTTCGACCTGCCCGAAGACCCGGCATCGGAGTGATTTGAACGGCCAAAACCGGGGCGGCATTCGCCGTGCGCAGAGCGGCTGTGCGCCGCCCGGTACTGGCAACCCACGGCCATGGGGCCTATGTAGCCTGTAATCACTTCAGGAATTCCCATGCCAGCCGATACAGACCAATCGAGTGCCGCGCGGCGGCGCGACCGTAAGACGCCCAAGCCCGAACGCATCCCCACAGAGGCCGAGATGATCGACGCCGCCGAGCGGCAGTCGGGCTTTCTCGTGCTGCGCAAAGTGGCGCCCTACCTCTGGCCCAAGGATATGCCATGGGTGAAACGCCGGGTGGTTCTGGCCATGCTGGCGCTGCTGGTGTCGAAGCTGATCATCGTCGCCACGCCGTTCTTCTACCGCGACGCGGTGGATGCGCTGGCGGGCGAGGGGGCGCCGATGCTGGCGCTTGGCGCGATTGGCCTGACCGTGGCTTACGGCATGGCGCGGCTGATGGGGGTGGGCTTCCAACAGGTCCGCGATGCGGTCTTCGCGCGCGTCGGGCAGCGCGCCCTGCGGATGCTGGCGCTTGAGACCTTCCAGCACATTCACAAACTGTCGATGCGCTATCACATCACCCGCAAGACCGGGGGCCTTAGCCGGATCATCGAGCGGGGGGTCAAGGGCGTCGACTTTCTGCTGCGCTTCCTGCTTTTCTCCATCGGGCCGTTGATCCTTGAGCTGATCCTCGTGGGCGTGATCCTCGCCGTGCTCTTCGACATTTGGTATCTCGCGGTCGTGGCGGTGACCATCGCGCTCTATGTCTGGTTCACCTTTGCCGTCACCGAATGGCGCGTGCGCCTGCGGCGGCAGATGAACGACAGCGACACCGACGCCAACCAAAAGGCGATCGACAGCCTGCTGAACTATGAAACGGTGAAATACTTCGGCGCAGAGGGGCGCGAGGCGGCGCGTTATGACGCCGCGATGGCCGATTATGAGAACGCGGCGATCAAGACGAACTATTCGCTCGCCTTCCTGAACTTCGGCCAAGCCTTGATCATCACCGCGGGTCTCGTGGGGGTCATGGTCATGGCGGCGATGGGCGTGCAAAGCGGCGAGCTGAGCGTCGGCGACTTCGTCATGGTAAACTCCTACATGATCCAACTGACCGTTCCGCTGAACTTCCTTGGCACCGTTTACCGTGAGATTCGTCAGGCGCTGGTGGATATGGGCCAGATGTTCGGCCTGCTCGAACAACCCGCCGAGATTGACGACAAGCCCAACGCGCCGGACCTCAAGGTCACCGGCGGCCATGTGACGCTGGAGAACGTGCGTTTCGCCTATGACACCGACCGCGAAATCCTCAAAGGCATCTCGCTTGAGGCCCGCCCGGGGGAGACGGTGGCGATCGTCGGCTCGACCGGCTCGGGCAAATCCACCATCGGGCGGCTGTTGTTCCGCTTCTACGATGTCGCGGGCGGGGCGCTGAAAATCGACGGGCAAGACCTGCGCGACGTGACCCAGCATTCGCTGCATATGGCCATCGGCGTGGTGCCACAGGACACGGTGCTGTTTAACGACACCATTGGCTACAACATCGCCTATGGCCGCGATGGGGCCACCCAGGCAGAGGTCGAGGACGCCGCCCGCGCAGCACAGATCCACGATTTCATCATGGCGCTGCCGCAGGGCTATGAGACCATGGTCGGCGAGCGGGGGCTGAAGCTTTCAGGCGGCGAGAAACAGCGCGTCGGCATCGCGCGGACCCTGCTGAAAGACCCGCCGATCCTGCTGTTGGATGAGGCGACAAGCGCGCTCGACAGCGAAACGGAGCATGAGATCCAAGACGCCCTGCGCCGCGCGGGCCAAGGGCGCACGGTGCTGACCATCGCCCACCGCCTTTCCACCATCGCCGAGGCCGACCGCATCGTCGTTTTGGAAAAGGGCAAGATCATCGAACAGGGCAGCCATGAGATGCTGCTCGCCCAAGGGGGGCGCTATGCCCAGCTTTGGCAGCGCCAGCAGGCGGAAGAAGAGTAGACGGAGAAGCTGGCCCCGCCTTCTGTTTCGGCAGGCGGGGCATTGCCGCCGATGGTGCAAACGGTGCTGATCTGCTCTTGTGTTGTGCCAAGCGGCACACGATATCTACCGCCATGACCGATCTCTCCCCTCCCTCGCCCCAGTCGCTGCGCGCCCGCGCGGCGCGACTGGCTGACCGCGCATCGTTTCAGAACTTCATTCTGGGCGTGATTCTGTTCAACGCCGTGATCTTGGGGCTGGAAACCTCGGATGAGGTGATGGCGCAGGCGGGGCCGCTGATCCTGCTGCTCGACAAGATCTGCCTTGGCATCTTTGTCATTGAGATCGCGATAAAACTCTACGGTCGGGGGATGGAATTCTTCAAACGCGGCTGGAGCATCTTTGACTTCGTCATCGTCGCCATCTCGCTGATTCCGGCGACCCAAGGGCTCAGCGTGCTGCGCGCCCTGCGTATCCTGCGCCTGCTGCGCGTGGTCTCCGTCGCCCCCTCGCTGCGCCGCGTGGTCGAGGGGCTGGTCAACGCGCTGCCCGGCATGGGCTCGGTCTTCTTGCTGATGGGGGTGATCTTTTACATCGCCTCCGTCATGGCCACCAAACTCTTTGGCGCGGATTTCCCGCAGTGGTTCGGCACGCTTGGCCGTTCGGGCTATTCGCTGTTCCAGATCATGACGCTCGAGTCGTGGTCCATGGGCATCGTGCGCCCGGTGATGGAGGTCTATCCCTATGCGTGGATGTTCTTCGTGCCCTTCATCATGGTCACCACCTTCGCGGTGGTGAACCTTTTGGTCGGTCTGATCGTGAACTCGATGCAAGACGCGCATCATGAGGAAAGCAACGAGCAGACCAACACCTACCGCGATGAGGTCATGTCGCGGCTGACCGATCTGGAAAACCTGATCAAGGCGCAGAACACCCCGCCCAAACGCTAAGAGGCCGGGCAAGGAGGGGGCGTTACTCCTCCCCGATCGCCTTGGCGGTCAGCTTGTCCAGCGCCTCGGTCATCTTGATGATATATTCCGCCCCTTCCGGCAGGCCGTGGGCGGTGACCAGCGTTTCAGGCGCGGCATAGGTCACATGCACCGCACCCTCGCCATCGGCGTAGACCAGCACCCGCATCGGCAGGTCCAACCCGGCGGTCTGGGCATCCTGCAACGCGGGGGTGCCGAGCTTTGGGTTGCCAAAGATTAAAAGCTGCGTCGGGCGCAATTCCATCTCGGCCTTTTCGGCCCCGGCGGCGTGATCGACCCGGGCAAAGACCTCGGCCCCCGCTGCCTCAACCGCGCTTTCCAGCCGGTCCATCGTCGTGGGCACGTCATGGGGTGAGACTTTGGCCACCAAATCCTGCGCCAAAGCGGGCATGGCCGCCATCACGACACCTGCCGCCAGTGCAATCGCTTTCATCATCCGTCTCCTTTCGCTGCATTCTGCCCCTGACCTAGCGTGACGCGCCCCCGGGCCAAGCGCTCGGCGAAAAGGCGCTGCGGTTCGCTGGGTCTTGGCTTGGCTGGCCACGCGCGGTAAGAGGGGCAAAATCAGGCCGGGGGCAGGGCGCGATGAGCGATACCGACAGTTTTATTGACGAAGTGAACGAAGAGGTCCGCCGCGACCGGCTATATGGCTACCTGCGCCGCTATGGTTGGATCGCCGTGCTGGCCGTGGTGGCCATCGTCGGCGGGGCGGCGTGGAACGAATACAGCAAAGCACAGGAGCGGGCCGAGGCCGAAGCTCTGGGGGATGCGATGCTTGCCGCGCTCGAAGCGGATGCCAGCAACGCCCGCGCCGAAGCGCTCGCCCCGATCGAGGCCGATGGCCCCGGTGCCCGCGCCGTGCTGAATTTCATGCGCGCCGATGCGCTGGCCGAAGCGGGTGAGACCGATGCCGCTGTGGAGCAGCTTGATGCCGTGGCGCTCGACGGTGACCTCGCGCCGATCTACCGGGCATTGGCGCAGTTCAAGATCGTGACCCTTCAGGGCCAATCGGTGCCCGTGGCCGAGCGGCGTCAGGCGCTCGAAGCGCTGGCTCAGCCCGGTGCCCCGCTGCGCCTGCTTGCCGAAGAGCAACTGGCCCTGATCGACATCCAAGAGGGTGAGACCGACAAGGCCGTGGCGCGTTACCAAGCCATTCTTTCCGATGCGGAAACCACCCCGGACTTGCAACAACGCGCCCTTCAGGTGATTGTGGCCTTGGGTGAAGAACCGGGTGATGAGGGCGCCGCCGCAGAGGCCGCGCTGGAGATTCCCGAAGCAACGGGTGACTGACACATATCCATCTGCCAAAAACGGCGGGGGCGTGAAGGTTGAGGAAAGACAGAAAGTGAGCAGGTCCATGACGAAGCATCGCGAAACCGAACCCGGGCAAGCGGGTCTGCGGGGTCTGGGCGTGGCGGGGGCCATCGGTGCCGCGCTGTTGCTCGCGGCCTGCGCGGATGAGCAGACCTATCTGCCCGGCAAACGCGAAGACGTGCGCGCGGTGCTGCAAAACCCCGGCGTGCAAGACCCTGCCTTTGACGCCGCCACCGGCCCCGTGCCCGCGAACACCAGCCGCGCCATCGCTCTGGGCGGCACGGTGAACAACGCCAACTGGACCCATAGCATCGGCACCGCCGCGACCCGCATCAGCCATCCCGCGCTGCGCACGGCTTTGCAGCCGGTGTGGAGCGCCAAGATCGGCGCGGGCGACAGCCGCAAACAACGTATTACCGCCGATCCGGTGGTGGCGGGCGGGCGTGTCTTCACGCTCGATGCCGGGGCGCAGGTCACCGCGACCTCGACCTCGGGCCAAACGCTCTGGACCCGTGACCTCACTCCCGCGTCCGACCGCGAAGGCCAAGCCACCGGTGGCGGCCTCGCCGTGGATGGGGAAACGCTCTATGTCTCCGTGGGCTTTGGCGTTCTGGCCGCGCTCGACGTGACAACGGGCGGCCTGCGCTGGACCCAAGACCTTGACGCCACCGGTTCGGGCACGCCGACCGTCTCGGGCGATCTGGTCTATCTCACGGCGGGCGACGATACCGGCTGGGCGCTCGACAAAACCAATGGTCGCATCCAGTGGCAGACCGGCGCTGTCACCAGCCTCAGCAACGTGCTGGGCGCGCCTGCGCCTGCCGTCACCAGCGATCTGGCGATCTTCGCCTTCGGCTCAGGCGAGGTCCAGGGGTTGTTCCGCCAAGGCGGGCTTGAGCGGTGGTCGACCTCTGTTCTGGGCAAACGTCCGGGCCGCGCGCTGAGCTTTGTGGGCGATGTGACAAGTGCGCCTGTGGTCTCGAATGGGACCGTCTATGTGGGCAATCATTCGGGCCGTCTGGCCGCACTCGACGTCAACAGCGGCGACCGTAAGTGGGTCGCGCGCGACGGGGCCATTGGCCCGGTTTGGCCTGCAGGCGATTCTGTCTTTGCGGTCACGGATCTGAACGAACTGGTCCGGCTCGACGCCAGCACAGGCCGCCGCATCTGGGGCACGCCGCTGCCGAATTTCGTCAAGGACAAGCCCAAGAAGCAATCCGAAGTGGTAGCCCATTACGGCCCGATCATCGCCGGGGGGCGCGTGATCGTGGCCTCCAACGACGGGGTGCTGCGTAGCTTTGACCCTGTGAGCGGCGGGCTGACCGGCACCACGCAAATCCCCGGCGGGGCAACCACCGCCCCGGTCGTGGCGGGCGGCACGCTTTATGTCGTCTCCACCAAGGGGCAATTGCACGCTTTCCGTTAGGCCGCAAATAGGCTAAGGCGCGTGTCTGAACTGGCCCAACCGGGGCCCGGAGCCTGAATTATGTCCTTTACCCTTGCCATCGTGGGCCGCCCCAATGTCGGGAAATCCACGCTGTTCAACCGCCTTGTCGGCAAACGCCTCGCGCTGGTCGATGACCAGCCCGGCGTAACCCGCGACCTGCGCGAAGGCGCGGCCAAACTGGCCGACCTGCGCTTTACCGTGATCGACACCGCGGGGCTGGAAGAGGTCACCGACGACAGCCTGCAAGGCCGGATGCGCCGCCTGACCGAACGGGCGGTAGACATGGCTGATGTCTGTCTCTTCATGATCGACGCCCGCGTGGGCGTGACCCCCTCCGACATGGTCTTTGCCGAGATCCTGCGCAAGAAATCCGCCCATGTGATTCTGGCAGGCAATAAGGGCGAGGGCAAAGCCGCCGACGCCGGGATGATTGAGGCCTATTCGCTGGGTCTGGGTGAGCCCATTCGCATGTCCGCCGAACATGGCGAGGGTCTGACCGATCTTTACACCGCGCTGATGCCGCTGGCGGATGAGTATGCCGAACGCGCGCAAGAAGACGCGCCCGAGACGGATGTGGACCTGCCCGAGGATGACGCCGATCTCGAAGCCGAATCCCTGCCGATGCCGACCCGCGCCAAGCCGCTGCAGGTCGCCGTGGTGGGCCGCCCCAACGCGGGCAAGTCGACGCTGATCAACCAAATTTTGGGCGAGGACCGTCTGCTGACCGGGCCAGAGGCCGGGATCACCCGCGATGCGATCTCCCTGACCACCGAATGGGCCGGGCCGGATGGTGAGCCGGTGCCGATGCGCATTTTCGACACCGCCGGGATGCGCAAGAAGGCCAAGGTTCAGGAAAAGCTAGAGAAACTCAGTGTCAGCGACGGTCTGCGCGCGGTGAAGTTCGCCGAGGTTGTGGTGCTTTTGCTCGACGCCGAAATCCCCTTCGAGCAGCAAGACCTGCGCATCGCCGATCTGGCCGAGCGTGAGGGCCGTGCCGTGGTCGTCGCCGTTAACAAGTGGGACATCGAAGAGAACCGGCAGGAGAAACTGCGCGATCTCAAGGAAAGCTTCGAGCGGCTCTTGCCGCAATTGCGCGGTGCGCCGTTGATTACCGTGTCGGCCAAGACCGGCCGCGGCCTCGACCGGCTGCAGGCCGCGATCATGCGCGCCTATGAGGTCTGGAACCGCCGCGTCACCACCGCGCAGCTCAACCGCTGGCTCTCGGGCATGATGGAGGCGCATCCGCCCCCCGCGCCTCAGGGCAAGCGCATCAAGCTGCGCTACATGACCCAAGCCAAGACCCGTCCGCCGGGCTTCGTGGTGATGTGCAGCCACCCCGACAAGGTGCCGGACAGCTACACGCGCTATCTGGTCAATGGGTTGCGGTTGGATTTCGACATGCCCGGCACGCCGATCCGGCTGTGGATGCGCGGCCAGTCCGACGCCAACCCCTATAAGAACCGCAAGAAAGCGGCGCCGTCGAAGCTGCGCAAGCACACCGACGGTCGCCGCAAGGACTGAGCGCGCTCAGCCGCGCCGGAACGCCCTGAGGGTGGGCAGCGCCACGACGATGCTGCCCCCAAGCGCCAGATAGGCCACCAAGGGCGTCTCGCCCCAATTGGCTACCACCACGCCCACCAGCCCCCAGATCACCGCGATGCCATAGGTCGGTGTCCGCCCCAGAGCGGTCTGCACGATGGCGCCGATCACGATCGCCAAACCGACAAAAACAACCGCCGCCGTCTGCTCTTCCAAATAGCCGTATCCCGCCGCCAGCAGCGCCAGCGACACGCAGGAGGCGGCAGAGAGCCAGCCCGCGTAGAGCCCCACCGGGGCGGCAGCCCAGAGCGGGTCTTCGACCGGGGCGAGGAATAGGGCGACGAGGGCGGTGACCAGCATGATCCAGATCAGTATCGCGGCCCAGACCGGGCTCATGGTGGCCACGGCAAGCCATGTGGTCCCCACAGCGAGCGACAGGCAGAGCGGCACGCGCATATCGTGCCACTGCCCGTCCCGCGGCGCGCGCAGCAGGCCATAGCCAAGCCCCGCGATCAGCCACAGGTAAATCACCCCCCAGATGGAAAAGGCATAGCCCGCCGGCTGCGCGGGCGGGTTGTCCTGCGGAATGGGGAATTGGTTCGGATCAAAGCCCGAGAAGCTGGGCACTAAAAAGGGCGATATCGCGAAGGCGATGCTGAGCAGCAAGGCAAGCACGGCGATCAGGGTGCGGGAGGATTTGGGCAAGGTCGGCCTCGCGGGATTAGCTGTTGCGGTACAGCTAATTCTAGAGCGCCCGCGCGCCACGGCAACCAAGGGCCCGCGCCTGCCCGTGGGGTGGCGATTGAGCCACTGAACCATGCCACGTTATATACCAGCTTGCGTGCCACTTCTCCGAGTTGCGCAACGGCTCACCAAATCGCCTGCCCGGTCGCACAAAAGGTGCACCCAAGATGATCTGGCCCGCCCCCCGGGCGTGACGGGGCGGCAGGCGATGGCCCGGCGCCTGCGGCGCGGATCGGGCCACGCGGCGGCTCACCCTTAGGCGAGCACACCCTTTGCCGTCAGCGTGGTCTTCCCGCCGAGATAGGGCGCAAGCGCCTCGGGCAGTTTCACCGATCCATCCGCCTGCTGGCCATTTTCCAGCACTGCGATCAGGCAGCGCCCCACGGCCAGACCCGAGCCATTCAGCGTATGCACGAACTGCGGCTTGCCACCGCCTTCGGGCTTGAACCGCGCGTTCATGCGCCGCGCCTGGAAATCGCCGGTGGTGGAGACCGAAGAGATCTCGCGGTAGCAATCCTGCCCCGGCACCCAAGCCTCGATGTCATAGGTCCGCCGCGCGCCAAACCCCATGTCGCCGGTGCAGAGGATCACCGTCCGGTAGGGCACGCCCAGCTTCTCGAGGATGCCCTCGGCGCAGCCCACCATGCGCTGCTGTTCGGCGTCGCTTTCATCCGGATGGGTGATCGAGACCATCTCGACCTTTTCAAACTGGTGCTGGCGCAGCATTCCGGCGGTGTCGCGGCCCGCGCTGCCGGCCTCGGACCGGAAGCAGAGCGTATGGGCGGTGAGACGGATCGGCAGGGCGCTTTGCTCCAGCGTGTCGCCACCCACCGAATAGGTCAGCGGCACTTCGGAGGTCGGCACCAGCCACCAGCCATCCGTCGTTTGATAGCTGTCCTCGCCGAATTTCGGCAGTTTGTCGGTGCCATACATCGCCTCGTCGCGCACCAGTACGGGGGAGTTTACCTCCGTCAGACCGTTCTCGTCGACATGGGTGTCGATCATGAACTGCGCCAGCGCGCGGTGCACCCGCGCCACGGCGCCCTTCAGCATGACGAAACGTGCGCCCGAGGTCTTGGCCGCGGTCTCGAAATCCATGCCGGGTTTGACGCCCGCAATCTCGTAATGCTCGACCGGCTTGAAATCAAAGGCAGGCTTCTCGCCCCAGCTTTTGACCTCGACATTGTCGTTCTCATCATCGCCTTGCGGCACGTCATCGGCCGGGTTGTTGGGGATGCGGGCGAGCATGTCGGTCAGCTTCGCGTCCAACTCCTGCGCCTCGGCGTTCATTGCGGCGACTTCGGCCTTCTTGTCGCTGACCAGCGCGCGCAGACGCTCGAATTCGGCCTCATCCCCACGGCCTTTGGCGGCGCCGACTTCCTTGCTGGCCTTGTTCTGCTCGGCCTTGGCAGTCTCGGCGGCGGCGATCTTGGCGCGGCGCGCGGCATCGAGGGACAGCACCGCCTGCGACATCGGAGCCTCGCCCCGGCGGGCAAGAGCGGCGTCGAAACCTTCGGGATTGTCGCGGATGGCGCGGATGTCGTGCATGGGTTTGTCCTCAAGATCGGGTGAGTCGGTTTTGCTGCCTTATGCCTTAATGTGCGGTGCGGGGGTAGGGGCCGCAACCATGCGGCGATTGGCCCCGCGCGGGCGGGCAGGCGGCATCGGCTTTCCACCTTGCACCCCGCTGCCACCGCGCATAGGTTCTGGCCAAATTCTCAAGGCCCGTTTTGCGGCCCAATACCCATCGAAAAGGACGACCCCCATGGAAGGCATCCAGCAATTCGTGCCGCTGATCCTGATCTTCGCGATCATGTATTTTCTGCTCATCCGCCCGCAGCAGAAGAAGGCGAAGGAACATCAGGCCATGGTGGCCGGTCTGCGTCGGGGCGATCAGGTCGTGACCCAAGGCGGCATCATCGGCAAGGTCTCCAAGGTCAAAGACGATGGCGAGCTTGAGGTGGAAATCGCCGAAGGCGTGAAAATTCGCGTGGTGCAGGCCACCATCGCCACCGTGGTCTCCAAGACCGAACCGGCGAAATAAACCCTACCCCGAGGCCGCAACCCAAAGGCGGAACTATGCTACAGATTGATCTGTGGAAGCGGATTGTCATTGTCCTGACCTGTCTGGCAGGGCTTTGGCTGGCGCTTCCCAATGCCTTTTACGCTCCTGTCGAAAAGCACAATGACGCCGTCGCGGCCATCGAGGTTCAGGGCAGCACGCCCGAACTGGAAGCGCAGCGCGCGCTTTGGCCCGAATGGATGCCCTCGGGGCTGGTGAACCTTGGCCTTGACCTGCGCGGCGGTGCGCATCTGCTGGCCGAAGTGCAACTGGCCGATGTCTATGCCTCGCGCATGGAAGCCCAATGGCCCGAGGTACGCGACGCTCTGCGCAGCCTCACCCCGGTGCGCCGCCAAGAAGCGCCAGCGGGGGAGTTGCGGGTCCGTCTGAACGATCCATCGAAGATGGCCGAGGCGTTGCAGATCACCCGTGATCTGGCCCGGCCCGTCACCACCGTGACCGGCGCAGGCGGCAGCGACATCAACGTAAGCGGGGCCGATGGTGTCATCACCATCACCCTGTCGGATGCCGAAAAACAGGCGACCGACGAACGCACCATGCAGCAGAGCCTCGAAATCGTGCGGCGCCGCATCGACGAGGTCGGCACCCGCGAGCCGACGATCCAGCGTCAGGGCGCGGACCGAATCCTGATTCAGGTGCCGGGCATCGGCTCGGCGGCTGAGTTGAAAGCCATCATCGGCACCACGGCGCAGCTGACCTTCAACCCGGTGGTCAATCGCGGCTCGAGCGAGAACGACAACCCCGGCATCGGCAACGCGATCCTGCCCGCCGCCGACGAAGAAGGCGTCTTCTACACGATTGAGACCGCCCCCGTCGTCACCGGCGAGCAACTGGTCGACGCACAGCCGAGCTTTGACCAGAACGGCGCGCCTGCCGTGTCTTTCCGCTTTGACACTTCCGGTGCGCGCAAGTTCGGCGATTACACCGCCGAGAACATCGGCGCGCCCTTTGCCATCGTGCTTGACAACGAAGTCATCAGCGCGCCCACGATCCAAAGCCATATTCCCGGCGGGTCGGGCATCATCACCGGGCGCTTTTCGGTCGAGGAAAGCACCAACCTTGCTGTGCTGCTGCGCGCCGGCGCCCTGCCTGCGGGGCTTAGCTTTGTCGAAGAGCGCACCATCGGGCCGGAACTGGGCCAAGACAGCATCGACGCGGGCAAGATCGCGACCGTGGTCGCCTTCGTCGCCGTGCTGTTCTTCATGTGGGCGTCCTACGGGCTTTTCGGCTTCTTCGCCAATCTCGCGCTGATCATCAACGTCGGGCTGATCTTTGGCCTATTGAGCCTGATCGGAGCCACGCTGACGCTGCCGGGCATCGCCGGGATCGTGCTGACCGTCGGCATGGCGGTCGACGCCAACGTGCTGATTTTCGAGCGTATCCGCGAAGAGCAGCGCAACGCCAAGGGGGCCGCGCGGGCGATCTCACTGGGGTATGAACGTGCGCTCAGCGCCATTCTGGATGCCAATATCACCACTTTCATTGTGGCGGTCATCCTCTTCGCTCTCGGCTCTGGCCCGGTGCGCGGCTTTGCCGTGACGCTGGGGCTGGGCATCGTCACATCGGTCTTCACCGCCTATTTCGTCACCCGCTTGCTGGTGGTGATCTGGTTTGAACGCCGCCGTCCCAAGACAATCGAGGTTTGACATGCGACTGAAGCTGGTACCCGACAATACGAACTTCGATTTCTTCGGCTATGCCAAGATTACCTTCGGCGCCTCGGTGGTGCTGATGGTGCTGTCCCTGATCGCCTGGGGCGTGATGGGGCTGAACTTCGGCATCGACTTCCGCGGCGGCACCACCCTGCGGACCGAAAGCACCCAAGCCGTCGATGTGGGCGCCTACCGCGATGCGCTGACCCCGCTGGAGCTGGGCGACGTGACCATCTCCGAGGTTTTTGACCCCGGTTTCGGTGCAGACCGCCATGTGGCGATGATCCGCGTGCAGGCTCAAGAAGGGCAGCAGGCGGCGACCTCCGACACGATCGAGACCATCGAAGCGGCACTGCAAGGCGTCGCCCCCGATATCAAGTTCACCTCCGTCGAATCCGTGGGCCCCAAAGTCTCGGGCGAGCTGATCCAGACCGCTTTCCTTGCCGTGGGCGGGGCGCTGGCGGCGATTCTGATCTACATCTGGCTGCGCTTCGAATGGCAGTTCTCGGTCGGTGCGGTGGTGGCGCTGTTCCACGACGTTGTGCTGACCATCGGGTTGTTCTCGCTCCTTCAGATCCGTTTCGACCTGCCGGTCGTGGCCGCGATCCTGACCATCATTGGCTATTCGATCAATGACACCGTTGTGATCTTTGACCGTCTGCGGGAGAACCTGCGCAAATACAAAAAGCGTCCTCTGCGCGATGTGATGAACCTCAGCGTGAACGAGACGCTGAGCCGTACGCTGATGACCTCAGGCACCACCTTGCTGGCGCTCATCGCCCTGCTGATCTTGGGCGGTGACGTGATCCGGGCCTTCGTCTTTGCCATCACATGGGGCGTGATCGTGGGCACCTATTCTTCGGTCTATGTGGCTAAGAACATGGTGCTCTACCTTGGCGTCAAGCGCGATTGGTCCAAGCCCGACGCGGGCGCGGGCACGCAATTCGCCAATATTGATGCCTGACCTGCTGGCGCAGGCCATGGCCACCCCCGGGGTGGCGTGGCTTGCGCTGGCCGTGATCGTGGCGGGGCTGGTGCGCGGCTTTGCCGGGTTCGGCTCTGCCATGATCATCATGCCTGTCGCGGCCTCTGTCCTGTCTCCGGTCGAAGCGATACTCTTTCTCACCGCGGCCGAGGTGATCGGCCCCCTGCCAAATCTCCCCGATGCCCTGCGCGAGGGCGCGCCCCGCGAAGTGGGGCGGCTGCTCTTCGGCGTGCTGATCGGGATGCCGCTTGGGCTCTGGGGGCTGTCGTTGGTCTCACCCGAAGGGTTCGGCTGGATCGTCTCGGGGGTGGTGCTGGGCCTTCTGGTGCTGCTGCTCGCGGGCTGGCGCTATCATGGGCCGCTGGGCGCGAAGCTGGTGACGGCCATCGGCGCTCTGGGGGGCTTTATGACCGGTTTCGCGGGCATTGCCGGGCCGCCGGTGATCCTGCTCTATATGGCGAGCCGGAAGCCCGCTGCGGTGATCCGGGCGAATTTCCTGCTCTATCTTCTGGGGCTCGACCTGATGCTTTTTGCCATGCTCAGCGTAACGGGGCAGGTGGTCTGGCCGGTGTTGTGGCTGGGCCTCTTGGCCGGGGTGCCGAATGTCATCGCCAATATCATCGGGGCGCGGCTATTTGACCCAAAGCGAGAGCGGCTTTTTCGCGCGGTGGCCTATATCGTCATCGCCGCATCGGCTATCCTCGGCCTGCCGTTGTGGAATATCTGAGCCTGTGAGGGACGCGACATGCGATTGAACGAGATCACCTATACCGACGCCAAACCGATCGACGGCTACGGCCCCGGCTTTTTTCGCATCGCCGGCGAAGTCGTCGAGGGCGCGCAGGTGATCGGGCCCGAAGGCATCACCGGCTGGGGCGGTCTGGCCGATCCCGCGCCGGTGCTGGCGCTGGCGGGCAAAGTAGATGTCGTCTTTCTCGGCACCGGGGCGGAGGTGGCGCATATCCCCGATGACCTGCGCGAGACCTTGGAAGAGGCCGGGCTGGGGGTCGAGGTCATGTCCTCTCCCGCCGCTTGCCGCACCTACAACATTCTGCTGAGCGAGGGGCGGCGCATCGCGCTGGCCCTCTTGCCGGTCTAAGGGCGGAGCGGCGCGGCCAGTGCAAGTCAGCAACCTTAGCGTCGCACGCGGCGGGGTGCCGGTGCTCTCGGGTCTCTCCTTCGGATTGGCGGCGGGGGAGGCCTTGGTGCTGCGCGGGCCGAACGGGGCCGGGAAGACGACGCTGCTGCGCTGTATCGCGGGGCTGCAAGCGCCCCTCGCGGGACAGATCGAGGGGGCGGAGGATCGGGTCGCCTATGCCGCCCATGCGGATGGGCTGAAATCCATGCTGACCGTACGCGAGAACCTGAGCTTTTGGTCGCAGGTCTTTGGCAACACTGACATTTCCGCCGCCCTCGACGGCTATGCGCTGCACCCTTTGGCGGACCGTTTGGCTGCGACCCTCTCTGCCGGGCAAAAGCGCCGTTTGGGCTTGGCGCGGCTCTTGGTGACGGGGCGGCCGATCTGGGTCTTGGATGAGCCGACCGTCTCGCTTGACGCGGATGCGGTGGCGCTGTTCGGTTCTGTCCTGCGCGGGCATTTGGCGACCGGTGGATCGGCCCTCATGGCCACGCATATCGATCTGGGGGTTGAGGCACGCATGCTCGACATCAGCGCCTATCGCGCGGCCCCCGATGCCGATCTCGGCGCCAGCGATGCGGCCTTTCTATGAAGGCGTTGTTGCTACGAGACCTGCGCTTGGCGCTGCGGGCAGGCGGGGGCTTTGGCCTTGGCTTGGCGTTCTTCCTGATCGTGACAATGCTGGTGCCCTTCAGCGTCGGGCCGGAGGCCACGCTGCTGCGCGCGATTGCGCCCGGTGTGCTTTGGCTCGGGGCGCTTTTGGCCTGTCTTCTGTCGCTCGACCGTCTGCTGGCGCTCGACCTCGAAGACGGCTCGTTGGAGCTGCTGCTGACCGCCCCGCTGCCGCTGGAAGGGGCGCTTGCGATCAAGGCTTTGGCACATTGGCTGACGACCGGGCTGCCGCTGGTGCTGGCGGCACCCTTTTTGGGGGTGATGCTGCAACTCGCGGCGCCGGGGCATCTGTGGCTGCTGCTTTCGCTGGCGCTCGGCACGCCTGCGCTCTCGGTGATTGGCATGTTTGGCGCGGCGCTGACGGTGGGGATCAAACGCGGTGGGCTGCTGCTGTCGCTGCTGGTGCTGCCGCTCTATATTCCAACGCTGATTTTCGGGGCCGAGGTCGCCCGGCGCGGGGCGGCGGGATTGGAGGTCACGACGCCGCTTTCGATGCTGGCGGGGTTGACGCTGGCCGTGGTGGCCTTGATGCCATTTGCCGCAGCCGCCGTGCTACGGATGGGGTTGCGATGACCCCGAAAAATCGTGCATTGAGCACCACCCAACCGCGCGATAGGTAGTCTGCATGTCCCTTTGGCAATACGCAAACCCGGTCAAATTCCTTGCGCTTTCGCAGCGCGTGCAGCCTGCGCTTTGGGTGCTGGCAGCGGCGTTTGTGAGCGTGGGCTTGCTCTGGGGCTTTTTCGGCACGCCTGATGACGCGCGGCAGGGCAGCACGGTCAAGATCATCTACCTGCATGTGCCCGCCGCCCTGATGGCGATCAATGCGTGGTTCATGATGCTGGTGGCCTCGCTCATCTGGTTGATCCGTCGGCATCACGTCAGCGCATTGGCGGCCAAGGCCGCGGCCCCCGTGGGGCTGGTGATGACGCTGATCGCGCTGGTGACGGGGGCGATCTGGGGCCAACCGATGTGGGGCACATGGTGGGCCTGGGATCCGCGGCTCACGTCCTTCCTGATCCTGTTCCTTTTCTACCTCGGCTACATCGCGCTGTGGCAGGCGGTCGAAGACCCCGACACCGCCGCCGATCTGACCTCGGTTCTTTGCCTTGTCGGCTCGGTCTTTGCGGTCCTGTCACGCTATGCCGTGCAGTTCTGGAACCAAGGGTTGCACCAGGGCACCTCGATCCCCGTCGCGACAGGCAACCGCAGTGTGGCAGATGTTTTCTTTTACCCGCTGGTTCTGGCGATGCTGGGCTTTGGCCTGCTGTTTCTGGCGTTGGTGGTCTATCGCACGGGCACCGAAATTCGCCTGCGCCGGACGGCGGCGCTCAGGGCGCGGATGAACAGGGGGGCGTGATGCCGGAGCTTGGAAAATACGCGGGCGAGGTGCTCTCGGCCTATGCCGTGTCTCTGCTGCTACTGGCAGCGCTGATCGGCTTGACCCTCTGGCGTGGCCGTACAGCGCGCAGGGCCTTGGAAGAGACAGAGCAGGAGGCCGGACGCCGTGGCTAAACTCTCGCCCATGATGATCGCGCCGCCGGTGATCTTTGCCGCTTTCGTCGCACTGGCCGCCGTTGGCATGTACCGCGACGATCCCCAGGGGCTGCCCTCGACGCTGGTGGGGCAACAGGCGCCTGCCATGCCCGAGGCCACGCTGCCCGGCTATCCGCAGGCCACGGATGACATGCTGCGCGCGGGCCAAGTGAGCTTGGTGAACTTCTGGGCCAGTTGGTGCCCGCCTTGCCGCGCCGAACACCCCAAACTGCTTGAGATGCAGGCCGAGGGGATGAACATCATCGGCGTCAATTTCAAGGATACCGAGAAGAACGCCACCGCCTATCTGAGAGATGCAGAAAGCCCTTTCGCCGGGGTCGGTTTCGACCCGCAGGGCCGGGTGGCGATTGATTGGGGTGTGACCGCCCCGCCAGAGACTTTCATCGTCGACGGGGACGGCACGGTATTGTTCCGCTTTGCCGGGCCGCTGGTCGGCAGTGATTACGAACAGCGGTTCCTCCCGGCTCTACGGGATGCGATCACCCGCTGATCTTGGCGGCGTATTCGACCAGACGTTTCGCCTGATATGTAACGGATTTCTTGCCAGTGTCGCTCAGCGGGCCGGGTTCGCAGGAGTATCCGTAGGGGTTACCGCCATCTTCGAATTTGATGCCATCGGCATAGCCCGGCGGCACGATGATTGCCCCCCAGTGCATCGCAGTGACATAGATCGACTGAAGCGTCGTCTCCTGCCCGCCGTGCGGGTTCTGGGCCGAGGTGGTCGCCGTGATCGCCTTATTGGCAAGCGCCCCCGACTGCCAGAGCGGCCCCAACGTGTCGATGAAGGCGCGGAATTGGCTGGCGGCGACGCCAAAGCGGGTGGGGGCAGAGATGAAATAGCCATCCGCCCATTCCATGTCCTCGGGTTTGGCCTCGGGGATGTCCTGCATCTTGTCCAACTGCGCGCGCCACGCGTCTTGCCCATCGACGACGGCCTGCGGGGCGGTCTCGGCGCAGCGACGCAGGCGCACCTCGGCGCCTGCCTCTTCGGCGGCGCGGGCGGCTTCTTTGGCGATGGCGTGGTTTGTCCCATAGGTGGAGTAGAACAGAACGGTGATTTTCGGGCTCATGGTATCTCCTTTCACGAGGTGCTTCGGGATTAACGGAATGCTTGGGTCTTCTGTTCCCCGGGGTCAGAGCGAATAGGGCCGCGCCCATTCGCGCAGACGGTCGATAAATTGGGCGTTGGTCAGTTGGTCCAAGCGGCCCTCGGGCGCGGTGAAACCGGGCAGCGGCTCGAGCGCGATGCGCAGGCGGCGCATTTGTTCGGGGTAGGGGGCCACCCGCTCGGCCAGTTCCACCATCCCTGCGGGCACCCGGCGGGCGGGGTGTTCGGCGCTGTAGTAAAGCGCGAATTGCATCGCATTGAGGTTCGACACCAGATCGGCGAGGGCGGGCATGATGACCGTGTTCATCTCATCGCTGTCCGCCGCGAACATCGACGCCTTGCTCAAAAGCCCCCGCGCTTGCGCAACGGTGGTGGTGGTCGACAGCACGAAGCTGACCGAGAGCGTGAGGATCACCATCCCATTGACCCCGACGAGCACCGACATCACCATCCAGAAGGGGCTTTGCGTCTGCAGCGGCCCGCCGCCGAGGGTCGAAAGCAGATGACCCACAAAGGCGGAGTCGCGGACAAAACCCGCAGGCTCTGTACTGTCCGACATGACCACGGCATCGCGGCTCAGCTGAAACACCAAAGTCCAGCCGAGGGAGACGAGCACGATCCAAGTCACCGCGATGGCTGTCATCACCACCGGGCCGGAAAGCCGGTGCCGGGCATTTCCCTGTGGCATGAGTTTGGTGAAAAGGAAAAACGCCGCCCGTGCCACCCGCTCCGACAGGGGGGCCACAGGGGCCGCGCCAATGGCGGTATAGAGAAAATCCAGCAGCACGATAACAAGGATCACCGCGCCCAAAGCGCCTAGTGCGTAACTTGCTAACATTGCTGTGCCTTCCTCGAAAACAATCGTCTTACGAAGGCAACCCGTGATGAGGCGGCAGGTTCCCGCCTAGGGCGTTGGGGCAAAGAAAAGGAGCGGCCCACGGGGGCCGCTCCTTGGAATTGTTTGGCTGTGACGATGGGCGTTTAGGCCGATTTCGCCAGATTGCGCAGCACGTAGTGCAGCACGCCGCCGTGCTCAATGTATTCGATCTCGATCGCGGTATCGATGCGGCACTTGAGGGTGATTTCCTTGGTGCTGCCATCCGCCATGGTGATCTTGCAGGGCACTTCCTGCAACGGCTTGATTGTGTCCAGCCCTTCGATTGAGACGGTCTCATCCCCGGTGAGTCCCAGCGATTTGCGGGTGTCGCCGCCGGTGAACTCAAAGGGAATTACGCCCATGCCAACGAGGTTGGAGCGGTGGATACGCTCAAAGCTTTCGGCGATCACGGCCTTCACACCCAGAAGGGCGGTGCCCTTCGCGGCCCAGTCGCGCGAGGAGCCCGCGCCGTACTGTTCGCCACCGAAGATCACCAGCGGGGTGCCGTTCTCCTGATGCGCCATGGCGGCATCGAAGATCGAGGTCTGCGCGCCATCGGGGCCCTTGGTGTAGCCACCTTCGACGCCATCCAGCATCTCGTTCTTGATGCGGATGTTGGCGAAGGTGCCGCGCATCATGACTTCGTGGTTACCGCGACGCGAACCATAGGAGTTGAACTCACGCACCGGCACCTGACGTTCGGTCAGATACTGGCCCGCAGGCGTGGTTTCCTTGAACGACCCGGCGGGCGAGATGTGGTCGGTGGTGATCATGTCACCCAGCACGGCCAGCACTTTCGCGCCTTCGATGTTCGAAATCGTGCCCGGCTCAGGCGACATGCCTTGGAAGTAGGGCGGATTTTGCACGTAGGTCGACTGCGGCGGCCAATCGTAGGTCTTGCTGTCGGTGGTCTCGACCGCTTGCCACTTTTCGTCGCCTTTGAAGACATCGGCGTATTTCTCTTGGAAGGCTTCGCGCGTCACGGTCTGTTCGACCAGTTCGGCGACTTCCTGCGTCGAGGGCCAGATGTCTTTCAGGTAGACGTCATTGCCGTTCTTGTCCTGACCCAGCGGGCTGTTGGTCAGGTCGTGGTTCATGTCACCCACCAGCGCATAGGCCACCACCAGCGGCGGGGAGGCGAGGTAGTTGGCGCGCACGTCGGGGCTGATCCGGCCCTCGAAGTTACGGTTGCCCGAGAGCACCGAGGTGCCGATCAAGTCATAGTCGTTGATCGCCTTGCTGATCGGCGCTTCCAGCGGGCCGGAGTTGCCGATGCAGGTAGTGCAGCCGTAGCCGACGAGGTTGAAGCCAATGGCGTCGAGATCGTCTTGCAGGCCCGCGGCCTCAAGGTAATGCGACACGACCTGCGAGCCCGGCGCCAGCGATGTCTTGACCCAAGGCTTGCGGGTCAGACCCAGCTCACGCGCCTTGCGCGCCACAAGGCCCGCGCCGATCATCACATAGGGGTTCGAGGTGTTGGTGCAGGAGGTGATCGAGGCGATCACGATGGAGCCGTCATGCAGCTGGTAATGGCCGTCGTCGGTCATCACATAGCCGCGGTTGTGGTGGCCCTCGTCGCCGGGAATGTCCTGCGGCTCGGGCTGGCCGCCTTCGCCTTCCCAACGGATTTCAGAGTTCGCGGAGGTGTCTTTGCCTTCGCGGATGCCCTTGACGTATTCGGCGAATGCCGTGTGCGCCTTGTCGAGTGCGATGTAGTCCTGCGGACGTTTCGGACCCGAGATGGCGGGCACGATGGTGCCCATGTCGAGGCTCAGCGTGTCGGTGTAGACCGGCGCGTAATCCGCATCGCGCCACATGCCGTTTTCCTGCGCATAGGCTTTGACCAGCGCCACGCGATCCTTGTCGCGGCCGGTGTTGGTCAGATAGCGCAGCGTCTCGTCGTCGATCGGGAAGAAGCCACAGGTCGCGCCGTACTCAGGCGCCATGTTGGCGATTGTCGCACGGTCCGCCAGCGGCAGGTGGTCAAGGCCGTCACCGTAGAATTCCACGAATTTGCCGACCACGCCTTTTTCGCGCAGCATCTCGACCACTTTCAGCACGAGGTCGGTGCCGGTGGTGCCTTCCATCATGCGGCCCGTCAGCTCAAAGCCCACGACCTCGGGGATCAGCATGGAGATCGGCTGGCCCAGCATCGCGGCCTCGGCCTCGATCCCGCCGACGCCCCAGCCCAGAACGGCGGCGCCGTTGACCATGGTTGTGTGGCTGTCGGTGCCGACCAGCGTGTCGGGGTAGGCCACTTCCTCGCCGTTCTGGTCCTTGTCGGTCCAGACGGTCTGCGACAGATACTCAAGGTTCACCTGGTGGCAGATGCCGGTGCCGGGGGGCACAACGCGGAAGTTGTTGAACGCCTTCTGACCCCACTTGAGGAAGGTGTAACGCTCGATGTTGCGCTCATACTCGCGGTCCACGTTCATCTGGAAGGCGCGCGGGTTGCCAAACTCGTCGATCATGACGGAGTGGTCGATGACGAGGTCGACGGGGTTCAGCGGGTTGATCTTGTCCGCGTCGCCACCAAGCGCCACCAGACCGTCGCGCATCGCGGCAAGGTCGACCACCGCCGGCACGCCGGTGAAGTCCTGCATCAGCACGCGGGCCGGGCGGTAGGCGATCTCACGCGGGTTCTTGCCGCCCTTGGTCGCCCATTCGGCGAAAGCCTTGATGTCGTCTTGGGTGACGGTCTTGCCGTCTTCAAAACGCAGCATGTTTTCCAGAACGACTTTCAGCGCCGCTGGCAGTTTAGAGAAATCGCCCAGACCAGCCGCTTCGGCGGCGGGGATGGAGTAATAGGCGACGTTCTGGCTGCCAACGGAGAGGGTTTTCCGTGTCTTGGCACTGTCGTGACCGACTTGGATTGTCATGGCGGGCTCCCTTCGGGGTCTGATGGGTGGCTAGATTGCCGTCTCAATGCCACTACGGGCGCGGCGGTTCAACTGTTATCAGGCGGTTTCGCGCGATTTTGTATACCATTGTGTACCGACCTTAAAGGGGGCATCATGCGCATTTCAGGCTGTGGGCGCTAACGGCCGTTTCAACAAAGGTTGATTGGTATTTCACGCGCCCAGCCGTTAGACCAAAGCCATCACCGCGATATTGATCCGTCTGGAATTTTATGAAGCCCCTGATTTTTCCCATCCTTGCCGCATTTTCGCTGCTGGCCGCGCCTTTGCAGGCTCAGCAGGAGCAGCCTGTGGTGGTCGAACTCTTTACCTCTCAGGGCTGTTCCTCTTGTCCCGATGCCGATGCGATGCTCGCCGAATTGGCCGAGCGGGAGGATATCATCGCCCTCGCGCTGCATGTGGATTACTGGGATTACATCGGCTGGGAGGATCCTTTCGGCGATCCGGCCCATGCCGAGCGGCAGCGCGGCTATGCGGCTGTCGGCGGGCGGCGCAGCGTCTATACGCCCGAGCTGATCGTGCAGGGGCAGACCGATATCGTCGGCGCGAAACCGATGAAACTGATGGACGCGGTCGAACGTCATGCAGAGGCCGCGCCGCAGGTGGCGCTGACGGTCGCGCGGTCCGGTGCAGCGGTTGAGATCACGGCAGACCCTTTGGCCGAAGGCGTGGGGCCGATGCAGGTCCACATGCTGCGCTATTCCCCGATGGAGCGGACCAAGGTCACCCGGGGGGAAAACGCGGGCCATGTCATGGAGCACAGCAACGTGGTGCAGGGCTGGCAGGCCTTGACGGAGTGGGACGGGGCGGCACCGCTGTCACTGCGTGCCGATGCTGAGGGCGATCTGCCCGTCGTGGTCATCGTTCAGCGCAATGAGCAGGGCGGGCCGGGGGCGATCCTCGCCGCCGCGCGTGCCAAGTAAGACCCGCCGTCAGGTTTCGTGGGGCCGCCAGCGGCGGTGCACCCAGAACCACTGTTCCGGCGTCTTGGTGACCTGCGCAGTCAGACTGTCGTTCAGCGCCTGCGTCATGGTCATCGGATCGCTATGCGGCACCGGCGCTTCGAGCACCACGTCAAAGCTGACGCCATCGTCCTGTCGAATGCCATAAAAGGGGATCAGCAGCGCGTCATAGCGCAGCGCCAGTTCCGCCGCCGAGATGGCGGTGCGGGCAGGCTTGCCGATGAAATCGAGGATCGGCGCGCGGATGACATGTTGGTCGAACAGCAGCACCAGCCGCCCGCCTTGTTTCAGATGCCGCACGAAGCCCGCCGTGCCGCGCCGCCCTTGGGGGAACACCGGCCCGCCGAAAGCTTCGAGCGTTTTGACGTAATGCGCGTTGAAATAAGGGTTTTTCATCTCGCGGTAGAGCCCGCCGATGTCATAGCCCCGCGCCACGAGGGAGGCCCGCGCCGCTTCGTAATTGCCGTAATGACCGGTCACGAGGATCACCGGCTGGCCCGTGCGGTTGGCCTCTTCCAGCGCGGCCATGCCCGGCCCCTGTGGGGCCACCTCGGCCATGCGTTTGGGAAAGTCCTCGGCGGAGTAATTCTCGATAAAAGACCGCCCGAGATTGTTGAGGCAGCGGGTGGCAATCTCCTCACGCCGGGCAAGCGGCATCTCGGGCCAGACATGCTCAAGATTGTCCAACGCCCGGCGGCGGTAGCCTGCGAGTGGGGCCAGAACATGCTGCACCAATCCGCCGACAAAGCCGACCCGCGTCTTATAGGGCAGGGCCAAGGCCGTGCGGATGATGCCGACGATCAGCAGGTTGCTTAGGTAATGCCGGGCCCGGCGGCCGAAGGGATAGGGCTTTTTGGCTTGGGGGGCTGGGTCCGACATGGGCTCTGACAGGCTGTTAAACTTGTCCTGACATAGCCTGCGCCGACGCGCGCAACAAGCCGTGCCGAGCGCCATAGGCCGGGGTCAGCCGTCAGAGGCCCGGGCAGCGCGTGCATTGTACTTGGCCGCCGGTGGCAATCTCAGGCGGTGGCGTCCGGCACGCAGGTGCCGCTCTTGATGTCGAGTTTCATACCCTCCGCGCAGGTCATGACCTGTTTGTCATGAACACAGCCCGAGGCGAGGGCGAGGGAGGGGGCCGTGAGCGCCATGAGGGCGCCGAGTGTCAGTGCGAGTTTCATGTCGTTTGCTCCTTTGACAGGCGCGGACAGGGTACACCCACCCGCGCCAATCTCAAAGCAATAGGATGAACGCCTTACGCGCCGAAGACGCGCTTGAAGATCGTGTCGACATGTTTGGTGTGGTAGCCCATGTCGAATTTCTCGTTGATGCCCTCTTCGCCGAGCGCCGCGACGACCTCTTCATCGGCCAGCAGCAATTCGCGGAAATCGAGCCGTTCTTCCCAGACCTTCAGCGCGTTGCGCTGCACCATGGAATAGGCATCTTCGCGGCTGACGCCCGCTTGGGTCAGGGCCAGAAGCACCCGCTGGCTCATCACGAGGCCGGGGAATTTGTTCATGTTCTCCAGCATGTTGTCGGGGAAGATCAGCATCTTGTCGACGACGCCCGCCAGACGGTGCAGGGCGAAGTCCAGCGTCACGGTGGCATCGGGGCCGATGCCGCGCTCGACGGAGGAATGCGAGATGTCGCGCTCATGCCAAAGCGCCACGTTCTCCATCGCCGGGATCACCGACATGCGCACGAGGCGGGCCAGGCCGGTCAGGTTCTCGGTCAGCACCGGGTTCTTCTTATGCGGCATGGCCGAGGAGCCTTTTTGCCCCATGGAGAAGAATTCCGCCCCTTCCAGCACCTCGGTCCGCTGCATGTGGCGAATCTCGATGGCGACGTTTTCGATGCTGCTGGCGATGACGCCGAGCGTGGCAAAGAACATCGCATGACGGTCGCGCGGGATGACTTGGGTCGAAATCGGCTCGGGGTTGAGGCCCAATTTCTCACAGACATGCTCTTCGACGCGCGGATCGATATTGGCGAAAGTGCCGACCGCGCCCGAGATCGCGCCGGTGGCAATCTCCTCACGCGCGGCGACGAGACGGGCGCGGTTGCGGTCCATCTCGGCATAGAAGCGGGCAAAGGTGAGGCCCATGGTGGTCGGCTCGGCGTGGATGCCGTGGCTGCGGCCCACGCGCACGGTGTCTTTATGCTCAAGCGCGCGTTTCTTCAGCGCGGCAAGCAGCTTGTCCATACCGTCGAGCAGCAGGTCGGCGGCACGGGTCAGTTGCACGTTGAAACAGGTGTCGAGCACGTCGGAGGAGGTCATCCCCTGATGCACGAACCGCGCCTCATCGCTGCCGACATGTTCGGCCAGATGCGTGAGGAAGGCGATGACATCATGTTTGGTCACGGCTTCGATCTCGTCGATGCGAGCCACGTCGAATTCGACGTCCTTGGCTTTCCAGACGGCTTCGGCATTCTCGCGCGGGATGGTGCCCAGATCGGCCATGGCGTCGCAGGCATGGGCCTCGATCTCGAACCAGATGCGGAATTTCGTTTCCGGCGACCAGACGGCAACCATATCGGGACGGGAATAGCGGGGGATCATGCGCGCACCTTTTTGGGACAGGGGATGGGTCAAGGGCGGCATAGACTGACTTGGGGGTAAGGACAAGTCTGAGGCGGGAGGGCCAGCACCTGCCCGGTCGCATCAAAGGTGCGCCAGATATACCGGCACGCCTTTAATACGGCGGGCGGTCAGGCGATGGCCCGGCGTCTGCGGCGTGATTCCGGGCCGGGGTGGTAAGGTCACCGTCGTTACAGAAGCTCTGTCACCACCGTCGAACTCCGCTCCAACGTCCGATGCACGGGGCATTTATCCGCAATCTGCAAGAGCCGTTGGCGCTGCTCTTCGGTCAAATCCCCCTCTAGTCGGATACGCCGCCGCCATGTGTCGATCTTCTCCGCCGCGCCGGTGCCTGCGTCCTGCGCGTGCACCTTGTCGTGGCAGACATCCACGCTCACGCCGTCGAGCGGCCAGCCTTTGCGCCGGGCATACATGCGGATGGTCATCGAGGTGCAAGCGCCCAATCCGGCGGAGAGAAACCCATAGGGCGACATGCCGCGGTTGGTGCCGCCATAGGCCCGCGGCTCATCCGCCAGCGCGTGGTGATGCGGGCCTGCGGTCACGTCTTGTAAGAACCCATCGGCATCCGCTTCGGTCACGCGCACGATGCCTTCGGGCGCGCCGGGGGGCGGGGCGGGGGATTTCAGCGCCATGTAGCGATCCGCCCATGTGGCGATGATCTCTGCCGCATATTCCGCGTCGCGCGGGCGGGTGATCAGGTGGTCGGCATCGTCAAGGGTGACAAAACTTTTGGGGTGTTTCGCGGCCATGAAAATCTGTCCGGCGTTGTCGATGCTGACGATCTCATCGCGCGGCGCGTGCATCACCAACAGGGCGGCTTTCAGCCCGGCGATATCGGGGGCCAGCGTGGCGCCCTGCACATCGTCGATGAACCCTTGGCTAATGGTAAAGGGCCGCCCGCCAAGATTGACCTCGGCACTGCCATTGGCCGAAATCTCGGGCAGGCTTTCGGCGAAGTTATGGGTCACATGGGCGGGATCGAACGGCGCGCCGAGCGTGGCGACGGCGCTGACATGAGGCAGTTGTGCAGCGGCTTTGAGAACGGCCGCGCCGCCCAGTGAATGGCCGATCAAAAGTGCGGGGGCCATGTCACGGCCCGACAGATAGCGGCAAGCGGCGAGCAGATCATCGACGTTGGACGAGAACGACGTCTCCTCGAAAGCGCCTTTCGAGTGGCCCAGTCCGGTGAAGTCAAAGCGCAGCACCGCAATCCCCATCGCCGCCAGACGGCCCGCAATGCGCCGCGCGGCGGGGCTGTCTTTGCCGCAGGTGAAACAATGCGCGAAAAGCGCGGTCGCCAGATGCGGCCCCTCCGGCATGTCCAACCGGGCGGAGAGTTCCGTGCCGCCCGAGCCGGGAAAGGTGATGCGTTCGATGGCCATGAGGCTCTCCAGTTTGCTTGGGCTAAAGGTGACATCTGTAGCGGTCGGATCAAGGGCCGGGGCCGCGCGCTCACCCAAGCGTGACGCGAAAGCACTGCGCGTGATCGCATTTGCCCCGGCTTGTTGCTTTGTATACGACTTGTGCAAAACCCCTGTCGGAGACATATCTTGGCCCAGCCCCCCAAACCGAACCTGCACCCTGCCACCATCGCGGCCCAAGCCGCGGGCGCCGTCGATCCTGCGTCGGGCGGGGTGGTGCCGCCGGTGCAATTCGCCACCACCTATCTGCGGGATGAGAATTACGATCTGGTCAATCCTGACAACGTCTATCTGCGCTCGCATAACGAAAATACCCGCGTGGCGGAGCGTCTGCTGAACGCGCTGGAAGGGGCCGACGAGACGCTGATCTTCCCCTCGGGCATGGCGGCCATCGCGGCGGTCTTTCGCACCGTTCCCAATGGGGCGAGCGTGGTGGTGCAAAGCCAGATTTACTGGGGCACGACGAAATGGATCCGCGATTTCTGCGCCCGGCGGCAGATCGCGCTGCATGAGGTGGACGCAAGCGATCTGGATGCCTTCGCCGCCCTGTGCCGCGCCGAAAAGCCCGATCTGTGCCTGATCGAGACGCCGTCGAACCCATGGCTGCGGATCACCGATATCGCCGGGGCCGCCGCCGCCGCCCATGAAGTGGGCGCGACGCTGGTGGTCGACAGCACCGCGGCCACACCGGTGCTGAGCCACCCGTTGGAGCTTGGCGCGGATATCGTGATGCATTCGGCGACCAAGGGGATCAACGGCCATTCCGACGTTCTGGCCGGATCGCTCGCCACCAAAGACGCCGGGACGCCGCGCTGGCAGATGATCCGCGATGACCGCAACGAGGCGGGCGGGGTCATTGGCCCGATGGAGGCGTGGCTGCTGGCGCGTGGGATGCGCACCCTGCCGCTCAGAATGCGCGAAATGTCTCGCAATGCCATGACCTTGGCCGAGTTCCTGTCGGATCATCCGCAGGTGGAACAGGTGATGTACCCCGGCCTGCCGGACCATCCCGGCCATGCGCTGGCCGCGCAGCAGATGCGCGGCGGCTATGGCGGGCTGTTGTCCTTTGTCGTCAAAGGCGGGGCCGAGGCGGCGTTGAAAGCGGCGGGGCGGTTGCAGCTGTTCCACCGTGCGACCTCGCTCGGGGGGGTGGAAAGCCTGGTCGAGCATCGCCACACGATCGAGCCGCATACCGGGATCCCCGAGGGGCTGTTGCGCCTGTCGGTCGGGATCGAGGATGTCGAAGACCTTGGCGCCGATCTGGGCCAAGCGCTCGGGCAGTAAGTGCAGGGAAACCGGATTGGCCGCGCACCCTCGCGGCCAATCTTGCATCACCTTTCAGACCATTCCTGCAACCTGTCGATCACCCCATCGGTCAGCGATTGCAGATCCTCCTGCACCGCCAGCGCCGGGCAGGGCTGATCTAGCCGCGCGGCCATATCGCCCATGTGAAAGCCATTCGCGCTGTCGAGCGTTTCCAACTCCTCCCATGTCACCGGCACGGCGACCGGCGCAGCGGGACGCGCGCGCAGGGAATAGGGCGCGATGGCCGTGGCGCCGCGTTCATTGCGCAGCCAGTCGATGAAAATCCGGCCCTTGCGCTTGGCCTTGGACATGGTCGCGATATAGCGGTCGGGGTCTTGCGCGGCCATGACATGGGCAAAGGTCTTGGCGAAAAGTTTGACCGTTTCCCAACCGCGCGTCCGGCGCAGGGCCAGCCAGACATGCACGCCCTTGCCGCCGGTGACGATCACCCCCGATCGCAGGCCGAGGCCCGCCAGCGCATCGCGCAGCTCAAAGGCCGCCGCGCGGACATCGGCCCAATCCAGCCCTTCATCGGGGTCGAGGTCAAAAACCAGCCGGTCGGGGCGGTCCAACCGATCTACTCGCGCGCCCCAGATGTGATATTCCAGACTGCCCATCTGCGCCGCCGCGATCAGGCTGTCGGGGCGCGTGGCATAGAGGTAATCCGCCGCCTCGCCATCGCTTTCCTTGATTGAGACTCGTGACAGCGCGTCGGGCATCCCGCCGCTGTCGTGCTTCTGAAAGAAACATTGCCCGTCGATCCCCGAGGGGCAGCGGAAGAGCGACAGCGGGCGGTGGCCCATGAGGTCGATCATTCGCTCGCCAACGCGTTGGTAATGCCGCGCCACATCGCCTTTGGTGCAGCCCGCATCGGGGAAGACTCTGCGGTCGGCGTTGCTGATCTGCACGCCGCCGATCTTGCTGCCATCGCCCATTTCCGGCTCCTCCTGCGGTTCCTCCATGGTCACGTTGCTCGCGTTCTTATCCTCGCGCAGGCCCAGAAAACTGCCGTGGCGGATCACGCCATCGGCGGTAAATTCGGCAAAATCGACCTCGGCCACCAGATCGGCGCGGACCCATTTGGCATCGCGCGCCACCTCCGTTGGCACATCGCTCGCGGGCGGGGTCTTGCGGGCGGTCATGGCGCGGGCGAGGTCGGCCATCACCGCCTCGGAAAACCCCGTGCCGACGCGGCCCTTGTAGCGCAATTCCCCGCCCTCATGGCTGCCCAGCAGGAGCGAGGCAAAGGCCCGGCCCTTTTTGTCGGAGGGGGAATAGCCGATGATGACGAATTCCTGTCGCCGGGTGCATTTGACCTTGAGCCAGCTTTTGCTGCGCCTGCCAGCATAGGGCGCGTCGATGCGTTTGGAGATGATCCCCTCGGCCCCGGCTTTGCAGGCGCGGTCGAAGACTTCGGGGCCATGGCCGACGACATGTTCGCTCAGCCGCAGCGGCCCGCCTGCGGGGACGCCGGATAGCAACTGCGCCAGACGGGCGCGGCGGTCCATCTGCGGCGCGGCGCGAAAATCCTCCCCGTCGAGCGCCAGCAGATCGAAGGCGTAAAAGACCAGCGGATGCCCCTCTTTCAGCGCCTTTTGCAACGAGGAGAAGGCCGAGCCGTTGATCTTGGCCGCCATGACCTCTCCGTCCAACAGCGCCCGGTCGCAGGGCAGCAGATCGAAGGCGGCCCGAAGCGCGCCGAACTTAACGGTCCAATCCTTGCCTGAGCGGGTAAATAGCCGCGTGCCGTCCTTGCCGAGGGACACCAGACAGCGGTAGCCGTCGAACTTCGTCTCATGCATCCAGCCGTCCCCCTCGGGCGCGTCGGCGACGAGGGTGGCAAGCTGGGGTTTGACGAAAGCGGGGTTCTTGCCTTTGCGTTTGGGGCGCGGGTCGGCGACCTTTTTGGCGGGGGCGTCCTTGGCGATCTCGGCCATGGTGCGGCCCGTGGTGATCGACCGGGCGGTGCCTTTGGTCAGCCCATCGGGCAGATCGCGGGCATAGTCGTCACGTTCCTTGATCAGAAGCCAGTTCTCTCGCTTTTCCCGGCCCCGCATCCGCACCAGCGTCCAACCGCCCTGCATGTGCTGGCCCTGCAGCGTGAACTTGAGTTTGCCGTCTTTCAGCCCCTTGGCCACATCGACCTGCGGCATCCATGTACCCCGGTCCCAGAGCATCACCGTACCGCCTCCATATTGCCCCTTGGGGATCGTCCCCTCGAACCCGCCGTAGTCGAGCGGGTGGTCCTCGGTCCGCACGGCAAGGCGCTTTTCCGACGGGTCGGGGGAGGGGCCTTTGGTCACGGCCCAACTCAGCAGCACCCCTTCCCATTCAAGGCGGAAATCATAGTGTAGGCGGGTGGCATCGTGTTTCTGAACGACAAAACTTTGCCCCGCACCGCTGCCGATCTGGCCGCGCGGCTCGGCTGTCGCGTCGAAATCGCGTTTGGCGTTGTAGCTGGCCAGCCTGTCGGGGGATTTGGCCATCACGATGCTTTCTTACGCGGCGCCTTTTTCTTGGCGCTGGATTTCCCACCCCCCGCTTCTTTCAGGCTCTCTTTCAGCGCGCCCATAAGGTCGATCACATTCTCGCCCTCGGCGGCGCTGTCATCCCCGGTCTGCACGCGCGGGGTCTTTTTGTTCTTCACCTTCGCATCCAACAGCTTTTGCATCGCTTCGGCGTATTTGTCGGTATAGGCGGAGGCGTCGAAGGGCGCGGTTTTCTTGTCGATCAGCGAGGTCGCAACCTCCAGCAGTTCCTTGTCGGTCTTGTCGTCCTCGATATCGGTGAAAATCTCATCCGCCTCGCGCAACTCATCGGCATAGTGCAGCGTCTCCATCAACAGCCCGTCGCCGCAGGGTTTGACGCAGGCCAGATATTCCTTGCCCCGCATGGTCACTTGCCCCAGACCGACCTTGCCCGCTTGGCGCAGCGCGTCGCGCACCACGCGGTAGGCGTCTTGGGCCAGATCGTCGGAGGCGGTGATGTAATAGGGTTTGTCGAAATAGAGCGGAGAGATTTCGCAGGCATCGACAAATTGCACCAACTCGAAGGTCTTTTTCGTCTCCAGCTTGATCTCATCCACCTCATCGGGGTCGAGCAGGATATATTCGTCGCTGCCGACCTCATAGCCTTTGACGATATCCTCAGCCTTGACCGGGCCGATGCCGGGCACGGATTTCTCATAGCGCACCCGCTTGCCCGAGGGTTTGTGAATTTGCCGGAAGGAGACTTTGGAATTGGTCTTGGTGGCCGAGAATATTTCGACCGGAATCGACACCAGCGAGAGGCGAAGTTGACCTTTCCAAAGTGCGCGCGGTGCCATGAGACCTCTCCTACTTTCCCTTCGCGCGGCCCAGCCTGTCGGCCTTGACCGCGTCGCGTTGGCCCATCGGCTCATCCGGACCGGTGGTGCTGTCCTTGCGGGTCTGGGCCTCCATCTCGGAGTTGAACTCAGCCCCCAAAAGCACGATGAAAGCTGAGATCCACAGCCACATGAGCAAGATGATCGCCCCGGCCATGCTGCCGAAACTCTCGTTGTAGCTGCCGAAATTGCTGACGTAGATCGAGAAGCCGACGGAGGCTACGATCCACAGGATACAGGCGATGATGGAACCGGGGGTGAGCCATTTCCATTCCGCATCGTCACGGGCGGGGCCATAACGGTAGAGCACCGCCAGCGCGAGCGTGGTGAGTGCTGCGAGCAGCACCCAACTGCCATAGGTGAGCAGCGTCTCAAACCAATCCGGCAGGGCGAAGAAGGCGACCACGGCAGGCACGGCCAGTGTGGCCGAAAGACCCAAAAGCAGCACCCCAATCAACATAAGGGTGAGGCCCAGCGTCCAGATGAGTTTGGAAATGAAACCGCGTGTCTCATCTTCGTCATAGGCGACGTTCAGCCCCTCCATCAGACTGCCCACACCCTTTGAGGCGGAGTAGAGCGCGAGTGCCAGACCAATCAGGAAGGCCCAGCCGAGACCTGTCTCTTCCGACCCGGTCACGGCGACGGCTTGGTCAAGGATGATCGTGGCGGCTTCTTCGGGAATGAGGTTGGTGAGGGATTCAAGCTGCGCGGTAACCTGCGCGGGCTCCATCACCAGCCCGGCGAGGGCCATCAGGGCGGTCACGGCAGGGAAAATCGCCAGCAGCGCGTAAAAAGCGACACCGGCGGCGACAAGCGACACGTGATCGGCGGCGATCTCATCCTTGACCCGTAATAGGATGTCTTTCCATCCGGGGGCCGGTATTTCCATCGGCGTTTCCGCTTTCCGTCCGCGCGCCATATCTGGTCCTTCGAATTTTAACTTGAGGCGTAAAATATGCCCGCCCCCGAGGTCGGGAGCGGGCCTAGGCTTGGCTTAGTTCTTCACGTCACCGAGCTTTTGCTTGTCGGCTTCCTTTTTTGCGGCATCCGCCACGCGCTGACCGCTCTCCTTCGCCTTCTTGACGGCGGCATCGGCAGCGGTCTCTTCGTCGGCGGCGGCATCGGCATTGGCCTTGGTCTCTTTCAAGACCTTGCTCGCTTCATCCGTCGCGGCCTTGGCGACCTTGCTGAGCTTGTCACGCTCTTCCGCGTAGATACGCTCGGCTTCGTTAAAGAGCGCGTCGCTATGCTCGCCCAGATAGGCGTCCTCGGTGCGGCTGCGGGGCAGGGCGGCACCGATCGCGGCACCCACGGCGAGGGCCAGCGCACCGGCGACCATCGGATGCTCGTCAAACATATCCGCCGCACGCTCACCGCCCTGGCGGGCATAGCGGCCACCGGCATTCCACGCGTCCACAGCGCGGGCACGGGCCATCACGATACGTTCACGCGCTTCGGCGGTCATGTTCTCGGTGCCTTCCGACAGGCGGTCCCGCAGCGCATGGGCACGCTCGTTGGCGGCATTGGCGCTGTCACGCACGCTATGGGCGGCGCCGCTGGCGGTGCTGCGGATGCTGTCGACGGCAGAGCGTGTGCCATAGGACGCGCGGTCCCGGGCATAGCGGGCACCACTGGCGACCGACGACCCGGCAGAGCGGGCACGACCGGCAGCCGAGCTTGCAGCGCCTTTGACGCTCCCGGCGGCAGAGCCTGCGGCCCCGGACACGCCGCTTGCGGCGGAGCCTGCGGCCCCTTTCACGCTGCTTGCGGCCGAACGGGCACGGTCACCAAGGCCGCGACCCTCATCGTCGTCATGATGCACGTCACGGGCCCATGCGGGCACATTGTCACCCGCGCCACGTTCGGAGCCATAGCTGGACGCATAGGGGCTCGCCGGGGCCGAGGAACGGCGGGCGTCGCGCAGGGCGGGGCGGTTTTCAATATCGGTGACCGGCACCGGCACGGGATGTGCGCGGTCGCGGTCCAGCCCTTCGTAGCCCCGGCGGTCACGGCTGTTGCCGCTGCCGAACATCATCCACGCAAGACCCGCGCCGGTCAGCGCCAGCGCAACCGGGTTGCGCTTGGCCGCGTCAGAGATGGAGCGCCCCCAGTCGCCGCCATGTTCGCGGAACTGGTCGGAAAACTGGCGCGCGATGCCTTCGACCGAAAAGCGGTCTTGCAAATCGTCCAGCGTATTGGCCAGACCGGCGCGCTCCCGTTCGATTTCGCGTTCAATTTCTTCGGGGTTTCTGGAGTCATTTGTCATCGTAGACCTCCTTCATGGTCTCTGCGTCACGCTTGACGTTTTTAACGGTGCGGGTCGGCGCAAGGCTGTTAAGCTTCAGATCGTTGGTGCCTTTCTGGACCATCACATAGGCGACGATGGCCAGCAGAACGCCGACGATCACGGCAGACCAACCAGCGGCAATGCCAGCTTCGGTCAGGGCAGCAACCAGAGCGGCGCTCAGCACATTGAGAGCGGTCAGGGCCACAACCACGGCGCCGACGATCAGGCCAATGGCCACGCCCGCATGTTTCAGGTTCTCGTTCACCTCGGCGCGGGCCAGATCGACCTCTTTGCGCATCAGCGAACTGACGTGGGAGAGTGCTTCGGTCAGCAGGCTCCCGGCGGATTTATTGCTTTCGGTGGTCATGCTTTCTCTCCTGTTACGACGTTGGGCGCGGCAGGCTGTGTTGTCGGCTGAGCGGCGGTGCGGCCCGGCACGGTGCTGGCAGCACCTGTGGGCGGCGTGCCGGTCATCGGGCGATCAATGCGGTCGTCATCGTCATATTCGACGCCGGAGCCGGCATAGCCGCCCTGTGGCCGATCGCTGGAGGCTTTGGCGAAACGGGTCGCCACGAAGCCCAACAGGGCCGCGCCACCGAGAAAGACCAGCGGGTTACGCTTGGCGAAACCGTTCAGGTCGCTCATCATTTCGCCCAAGTCTTTGTCGCGCATGGTGTCAGAGACATCGGCAAGACCGTCGGCCAACTGGCTAAAGCTGCGTTCCTGCGGGGAGCCGCTGCGCAGCTCATCGGCCGCGGTGCGCAGTGCGGAAGCCACGCCTTTCACCTCGTCAGCGGCAGTGTCGCGCGCTTGGTAGGCGTAGTTTGTCGCTTCGGCAGAGACGGTATCAGCCACGTCGCGGGCGTGCGCCTTGGCGGTGTCAGCAGCGCTGCTTGCGGCAGCGGCTGCCTTGTCTTTCGCAGCGGCAGCCTGCTCTTTGGCGGCGGCGCTTTGAGACTGTGTGGTGTTGTTGTCGGGCATGGTGACCTCCTTTAAAATACGAGATTCAGGATCGCGAGAACGACCACGATCAGGCCGATGAGGTAGAAAATTCCGTGCATGGGTCCCTCCATTCGTGTGCAGCAATTTGCTTATCTACGGTCCAACGACTGACGCCGCGCGCGGTTCCCCGGGCGGGGTAAAAGATTGCTGGGAACCCCTTGGCTTGCGGGGGTAAAATGGGGCGCAAAGGCGTGCCCCTTGCACAAAAGCAAGCGGCGCGCCCCGATTGGGACGCGCCGCCGCTTAACAAAGTTTAAGTGTGATCTTAGCCGTCGATGCGGCTCGCCATGATGGCGATTGCCTTTTGGTATACGCCCGCCGCGTTCCACGCCTGAATGACGCGGAAGTTCGGCTGACCCTCTTGATAGCCCGCCCCCGGCTGCCAGCCTTTCTGGCGCAGGAAATTGGCGGTCGAGGCCAGCGCGTCGACTTCGTTATAGAAGTCCACCCGGCCGTCACCGTTGCCGTCTACGCCATATGTCAGCGCATTGCCCGGCAGGAATTGCGTATGGCCCAACTCCCCATGTTTGGCCCCTTGGGTGTTCGAGGTGATGGCGCCGCGGTCGACCAGTTTCAACGCGCCGATGGCATGGGGCACGAAAAAGTCCGAGCGGCGGCAGTCGTAGGCCAGCGTGGTGATGGCCGAGACAACACCGCTATTGCCCATGAACCCGCCAAAGCCTGTCTCCATCCCGTGGATCGCCAGCAAAACACCCGCAGGCACGCCGTAGCGCTGCTCAAGCGCGTTATAAAGCCCGGCATTGCGCGCTTTGCGCTTGCGGCCTTGGGCCACAATCGTATCCGCGCCGCGCACCTGCATGAATTTAGACAGGGAGTATTTGAAGGACTTTTGGTTCCGGTCGGCGGATATGGTGCCATTGGCGTAGCGTGCGCTTGCCAAGGCATCCAAACCGCGCTGGCCGACGCCTGCGGCGCGGGCCTCTTGGGCGAAGGCACCTTTCCACGCGTCAAAGCCATTGGCCGTGTTGCCGCATTGGGCGGCCAGAGTGGGCGCGGCCATGAAGGTGCAGATGGCCGCGGTGGTGGTGAAAAGTGTTTTGAACATGAGATTGACCCTCTGCGTCTGTGTGCCGAGCAAAGGTTAGCCCATATGGGCAACGGTTCAACTCACTTGGCGACGGAAAGGGAAAAACTTTGTCCCTTAGCGCGGCAGAAGGGCGCGGAGATATTCAAAGGCGGTGCCGGCCCAGAGATTGACCTGCGGGGCGCTGTCTTGGGCAAAGCTTGCCCCGCCGAACAGCAGGCCGACGGTTACCAGAAACATCAGCCCTTTCCGGCTGCGCTTGGCACGGCGCTGCTTGCCGCGCGCCTGTTTGGCGCGCTGTTCGATGCGGTGCAGCCGCTCGTTAAAGGTCGTCGTGGACATCGCCATCTATCCGCTTCCTTCGCAGGGTCATGGTAAAGATTGCTTAAGCGCTGTGGCTCTTTTATGGCGATGGTGCGGCGCGGGGCGGTCAGCCGCCCAGAAAATAAGACACCCCGGCAAAAGCCGCGATACCGGCGCCGATGAAGCCCAGCAGCATCAGCAGCCCGTCACGATAGAGCAGCGCCAGCCCGAAGATGGATATCACGATCATCGGCGCGGAGGTGGCGAAGGGCACCACTTCAAGCGGGGGAACGGCAAAGCACAGGGCAAGGATGACGACGCAGGCGACCTTCTGACCGGCGGGGCCTGCGATACGCGAGAGCCGAGCTTGGAGTTTGTCGTCGATCCATTGCGAGACGGGCCGCAGCCATTCGACAGACTTCAGTACCTTGTCGGAATCCATGCTGCGTTTGCGCAGCCAGCTCGGCGCCCAGAAATGCTCATACCCCAGCAGCATCCGCAGCGCGATGGTCCCCACCAAAAGGGCCAGCGCGGTTGGAAAGCCAGGAATGCCGCCAAGGGGGGTAAGCTCTATCAACGGCAAAACGGCAAGGGCGGGGCCATAGCCGCGCTGGTCAAGCGCGTCGATCAACTGGCCAACGTCGACGGTGTCTTTCCCTTCGGAGGCGTCTTTCAATTCATCAACAACATCTGTCAGCGCCGTTGAATCATTGGCCATGATGCGCACCCCTTACTTACCGCTCTGCCAAGCAAACGCGGCAAGTCTGGCTCCGTTCCGGGGGGTGCCATGCAAAAGGGCGCGGAATGCGCCGCGCCCTTTCGATTTCCTCTCACGCCCCGGGGGGCGGATGGCCGATCAGCAGCTGTAGTACATGCCGAATTCGATCGGATGCGGGGTCTGTTCGAATTTCAGAACCTCTTCCATCTTCAGCCCGATGTAGCCTTCGATCTGGTCACGGGTGAACACGTCACCGGCCAGCAGGTAGTCCATGTCCTTGGACAGCTCGTCGAGCGCTTCGCGCAGCGAACCGGCCACTGTCGGGATGTCCGCCAGCTCTTCCGCGGGCAGGTCATAAAGGTTCTTGTCCATCGCCTCGCCCGGGTCGATCTTGTTCTTGATGCCGTCAAGGCCAGCCATCAAGAGCGCCGAGAACGCCAGATAGGGGTTCGCCGCCGGATCGGGGAAACGGGCCTCGACGCGCTTGGCCTTGGGGCTTTCGGTCCATGGGATACGCACGCAGCCCGAACGGTTACGCGCAGAGTAGGCGCGCAGGACCGGCGCTTCGAAACCCGGGATCAGACGCTTGTAGCTGTTGGTCGTCGGGTTGGTGAATGCGTTGAGCGATTTGGCGTGGGCCAGAATGCCGCCGATGAACCACAGCGCTTCTTGGCTGAGGTCGGCGTATTTGTCGCCCGCAAACAACGGCTTGCCGTCTTTCCAGATTGACATGTTGACGTGCATGCCAGAGCCGTTGTCGCCAAAGATCGGCTTGGGCATGAAGGTCGCCGATTTGCCATAGGCGTGGGCCACGTTGTGGATCACGTATTTGTATTTCTGGATTTCATCCGCCTGTTTGGTCAGCTCACCGAAGATCAGGCCCAGCTCGTGCTGGCAGGAGGCAACCTCATGGTGGTGCTTGTCGACCTTCATGCCAAGGCGCTTCATGGTCGAAAGCATCTCGGCGCGCAGGTCTTGCGCTTCGTCCACGGGGTTCACCGGGAAGTAGCCGCCTTTGAGGCCCGGGCGGTGGCCCATGTTGCCCATTTCATAGTCGGTGTCGGTGTTCCACGAACCGTCGGATGCGTCAACTTCGTAGGATACCTTGTTGACTTCGTTCGAGAACTTGACGTTGTCGAAGAGGAAGAACTCGGCCTCGGGGCCAAAGTAGGCGTTGTCGCCGATGCCCGAAGACCGCAGATAGGCCTCGGCCTTCTCAGCGGTGCCGCGGGGGTCACGCTCATAGCTTTCGCCGGTGTCGGGCTCAACGATGGAGCAATGGAGGCAGATCGTGGTTTCGGCATAGAAGGGGTCGACATAGGCGGTGCTGACATCGGGCATCAGCTTCATGTCGGAGGCTTCGATGCTTTTCCAACCTGCGATGGAGGAGCCGTCGAACATGAAGCCTTCTTCAAGGAAGTCTTCGTCGACCAGATCGCTCACGATGGTAACGTGCTGCAAGGCGCCGCGGGTGTCGGTAAAGCGGATGTCGACATATTCGATGCCTTCATCTTTGATTTTGCTCAGGAATTCCTGGGTATCCATCGTGTAGGTCCTTTATGGTCTATTCGTAGTCTAGGCCCGAGGGCCGTTGTCAAAGCGCGTCTGAACCGGATTCACCGGTACGGATGCGAATTGTTTGTTCAACAGGGGAAACGAAGATTTTGCCGTCACCGATTTTCTCCGTCTTGGCGGCGTCGACGATGGCCTCGATAGCGGCATCGACCTGATCGTCATCCAATACCACTTCAACCTTCACTTTGGGAAGGAAATCTACCACATATTCCGCACCGCGATAGAGCTCGGTATGGCCTTTCTGGCGGCCGAAGCCTTTCACTTCAATCACGCTGAGGCCTTGAACGCCCACATCTTGGAGGGCTTCTTTGACTTCGTCGAGTTTGAACGGCTTGATGATGGCTTCGATCTTTTTCATGGTAATCCCCTGACAATTCCCGCGCATTTATGCTCTGGTTTCGACAGAGCATCCCGCCCGCGTAACGTCCAGCGCCGGGCAGGGGGTAACATGGCGCGGCGGATGCATTTGCCAAGAGGCGCTGAAAATTTGCGCAATGCGCCTAATAAATAAGCATTCGTGAATCGCCTCCGGGCTGTACCTTTGGGCGGCAGTTGCTAAATCCCTTTGCATGCGTATTTCCGAGATCACCCGCGAGAACCTGAACCTCGATGTGCTGCGCAAAGAGCCGGGGCATAAGTATGACCACGGCCATGCGCTCGTCCTATCCGGCGGGCCGGGTCAGACCGGTGCCGCGCGTATGGCGGCGCGCGGGGCGCTGCGGATCGGGGCAGGGGCCGTGACCTTGGGCGTGCCACCCGCCGCGCAGCTTGAAGCGGCGACGCAGCTCACGGCGGTCATGCTGCAACGGATAGCGGATGGCGCGGCCTTGTCCGAAGCGCTTGAAGACCGCCGGATCAAGGCGCTCTGCCTCGGGCCCGCTTTGGGCCTTGGCGCGCGCGCGGCAGGGCTTGTCAAAGCCGCCCTCGCCGCGTCGCCTGTCGTCTTGGACGCCGATGCGATCACCCTGCTGTCGCAAGATGCCGATCTACGCGACGCTCTGCACGACAACTGCGTTTTGACACCCCATATGGGGGAGTTCGCGCGGCTGGCCCCGGATTTGGCCGAGGCGGCAAAGGCCGATGAGGAGGGGGCCAAGGCGCAGGCCGCGCGAGAGGCCGCCGCACGGTTCGGCTGCGTGATCCTGTTGAAAGGCCCGAAAACGATCATCGCCACGCCCGAGGGGGAGCTGCGGCGCCATAGCGCGACCCAAGACCGCGCGACCCCTTGGCTGGCCACCGCTGGGGCGGGCGATGTCTTGGCAGGGCTTATCACCGGGCTTCTCGCGCGGGGGATCGCGCCTGTCGAAGCGGCCGCCACCGCGGCATGGATACATGCCGAGGCAGCGCTCCTGCATGGGCCGGGGCTGATTGCCGAAGACCTGCCCGACCTGATGCCACAGGTGCTGCGGGACTTGGGGGTTTAGGCCGCGTGCAACACCGCGCCGCGGGCGCGGGCGGCATCGGCGGTGCCAAGCTCCAGCCCATCGGCATAGATCACATGCGGGCCGTCGCAGAATATCTGGATCAGGGTTGTCTCTTCCTCTCCCAGATCGGTGATGAATTCATCGTCGACCAAGGCCCGCGCCGCGACCAAGGCGCGTTCGGAATTGAAAAGCGCCCGCGCGCGCCAATCGCGCACCAGCACCATCTGATCCCCGGCGAGCGCAACGTCGCGCTCGGGCCGCGTGTGGCCCAGTGAACCCGCCGCCAGCGCGATGCGCCGCACGCTGCGGGTTGTGCGTTGAATATGAAGGATTTTCGCAAAGCCACTGTCGCGCGTGATGACCCGATCCCCGACCGAGAGATACTCGACCGGGATTTCACCATCCAGCGTCAAAATAAGGGCGCCCTGCACAAGACCGGTGTCCAGCGCAGCGAATGGGGAAAACTGCCCCCCATGGCGATCATTGCCGCCTACGCACCCGACCGTATTCGGTTTCATGGGCGTCTCTTTCTATTGTACCTGCCTCAGGTATCACCAACCATATGCAAACATCCGGTTAATGTCTTGTGCTTTTTTGCTCTCGCATCTGCCGCGCGGGTTTGCTAATCAGCGCGGGCACCAGTTGGTGCAGTGCGGGTGTGGCGGAATTGGTAGACGCACCAGATTTAGGTTCTGGCGCCTATGGCGTGGGGGTTCATATAGGGGGCTATAGGTAGCTACTTTTTATACCACATCAGTTTGGGGGCATGGCGGAATTGGTAGACGCGCTGGATTTAGGTTCCAGTTGGATAACACCAGTGAGAGTTCGAGTCTCTCTGCCCCCACCAAAACTTAGATTTTAGGCACTTTTTTAGGTTCGAGTCGGTAATCGCGGCACGAACCGCTTTTGCTGCGACTGGCCATTCTCTGAGCTTTTTTTATACCGCAATGCTAACTGCCCTTCACCGACTTGAGAACAAAGCAAAGATATTGATGGACAACATGTATGGGGTAGCCTACTTTCTTACTCGAACACGAGGGGAAGGTGGGATGAAATGCCGCGTTCAGTCACCTACCACCTCATACGATCATTGCCTTCGCCACGTTTGGCTTCGGAGCATGTCCCTGTTATCATCGTATCAGAAGAAGAAGGCTTTTTTCTAAGAGAAGCCTACGAGTTCTTTCATGATGATCGCTATAGCTCACTAAGTCACAGTTGGCGAATGGCGGTCGCGAAAACGATCGGTCTTTTTTACGATTTTTTCAAAGCCTCGGAAGTCGACGATTTCAAAGAAGGTATAAGTAAGCACAAGCTTGTCCGAAACTTTCTTCTTGCCCTCCTAAGGGGAACAGTGCTTCAGGACGGCTCTGACCTTACAGGGCTACGTTGGCAGCCTTGCAGTCCCGAGGTGTATGCCGTCCGGAAAGCCCACCTGCGGGTGTTTCTTAACGCCCTCACAGACCTGACCGCCGAAGAAACCATTATTCCAACCCGTTTTATTCAAGCCTCTATCGATTCGCGGGCCCTCGAGAATAGAAAAATAAGGTCGATTCTATTTCATGTTGGAACGCCTAGGCAAAGGTCCGGCGAGCGCAGCTATGGTGGCCGATCCATCGGTGTCATCCGTAAATGTGCAGGATTTGACCCTCAGGCTTTGTTGAACCTTCTGCAGGTCGGATGTCGCCGAAGCAGGTCAATACCAGATTTTTACGACAAACTCGGGAACCCTACACTGGCAAGCGAATTCAATTTAAATTTGTTGATGGCGATTATCTTAATGGCTGGAGGTGGGCTAAGGCAATCAGAGCTTTTTCATATATTCTTTGAAGACATCCATCCCGATAGAATTTGGATGTACCATCCTGAGCACGGCTTAGATCGAAAGGGGGCTAGGAGGGTTGATATTCTTAGGGACCAATACGCTCTTCTTCCCAGGAATATGATTACGGGAACTCAGCGCGCAGGTTGGAAGACGTTCCTAATTACAGATGCTGCAAGAAATCGGTCACCGCTGTTCCTCCTACCCTACTTTCATGAACTGTTCTACAAGGCATTCTGGGAATATAGACGCCATATTTACCCTTCGAACCCAGCACATCCGTATTTGTTCGTATCCACTGATGCCCGCTATTACGGGGAGCCCTGGACAATACAGGGTCTAAAGGATTCCTTCAAAGTCGCAATGAAGAAGGCGGGTATCGAACAGTCCAAGTCCAATGATACCAACCTGCATGCTTTTAGGCACAGCTACGGCCAAACGCTTGTATCGATGAAGTTATCACCGCTCCATATACAGGAGGCAATGCATCATTTAAGCATTGAAAGCCAGAAGGTATATACTCGGCCAAGTGACGATGTGGTAAACGCAGAACTGCAAGACGCTGCGAAGCGTATGCGCATTCAGAAAGACGGTAAATATTCAGACCTCCCAGCTCTCGAGATCCCTGACTTGATTGGTGGAAGATATAAAAGTGATCCGGCCGGCATATTTACGCCGCAAGTCTTGGGGGCGAATCGTGACCGAATATAGGCATGTAACTGCGTCTGTTAAAGTTATTGGCATAGCAAAAATAAACCTCAGCAAAAGTCGGCTTTTTGTAGACGAGAGCGCTAAAGGCTGGGCGCGCGCAAACGAACTGGTGAGACAGGAACTCGCGAAGGATGGCGATAAGTCGTTCTACAAAGTTAGTTCCAGAACCTTCCTATGGAATAGATATTTTAAAAATTCGAGTAAGGTTAAGACTCTTGGATTTTGGGAGGAGGTTCTGGAAGAGGTATCGAATAGAGATGAACTCGACGTCCATACTGAGGTCAAGGCAGTCATTCGAAAGACGCTGTTGGAGGTCATCGAGCATTACCTGAACGCTGATTGCGTTCTCCTGCCTATGGTGGCACCGAGATCGAAAGAAACTCCTAGTTGGCACGCGCAAGAAAAGGCTAACATCTATGGCCAACCCTACGAAAAGTTTTATCGATGGTATCGTGAGGATTGTAGCGCTGTAAGAAATCGAATGAAGGGGGCTGGCGCTAGATATAGGTTTATCTTTTCAAGCGTGCGTGTCCCTGATTGCGCATCCTATACAAAAGCTGTCGATAAGTACATATCAAAGGGTATCTTGGACGCCGGTCTCTATAGAGATGCGTTTTATGACACCGCGCGTTTTCTACAGTTGCTTGCGTCAAAATGCCCGGCTGAAGACGGGAATGAGCCTTTTGCAAACCATCTGAGCGTTAGCAGTAACATCCGTAGCGCTCCAAGGACTGGCGTATTTAACGCTAGTGTCGAAGTGACACAACTCGTTGACCCTATTCAAACAATGAAGTCCCACCTTAATGTGAAGCTAGCGGTGCTTCAGGATTCGGTAAGAAGCGAATGGGTAGGAGCCATTGAAGATTGGATCACTTCAAGCACCGCGGCAAAAATTTCGACGCTTTATAATGATATCGTATTCCTATGCGAATGGATGGCATCGAATGGTTTAGCCGATAATAAGCCTCAGGAGCTCAATCGCCGGCACTTTGTGCAACCGAAGCAGAGAGGCGTTCCTGACGCCTTCTTTGGGTACCTAAAGGGGCATGGATGTATGCCGCATGCGAAATCAAGGATTGTCCGAAATCTGGTTGATTTTTTTGCGCATTGTAGTGATGCATGGCTCGATGAAACTGGGCAAACTTTGATTTCCCCCCTGAACGAAAGCGATAAAAAAAGGTTTCCTGATAAGTATGCCCGGGAGCGAGGAAAGTCGAATAAGCCAGTTTTACCTCGCCGTATAATTGAAATGGCCAAAAAAATCATTGTCGAAGATGATTACTCCTTCGCTAGGAAGCTTGAGGATCAATACGTAAAAATCGGATACCGTGGAGCCGAAGAGAACTTATTCGTCCCCACAATCAGTAATCTTCTGTTTCTGATCTTGTCTCTGCCCATTCGAACTGCACAAGCAGTCATGCTGGACAGCGGAGAAGCCGATGATTGTGTCGTTTCGCTGGAAGGGAAACTTTCAAAGAACAAGCATCCCCTCGCTCAGAAGGGAAGAAAGTTGGGATACGCTCGACGGTTCGTGGGAGCGACGCCTGGCACAGAGTTCTGCGGCGTGTTCGTGAACACGAACAAAGAACAAATTCATGCACAAAAAGGGTATGAGATACCTTTCCACGATTCTAAACTGATGGAAATTCTTGCTGCTCAGCGGCTTTTTCAGGAAAAGTATAATCCAGTTGATGTATTAATCAACAGAAGTCAATTGTCCGGGAAGGACTGGAAGTACCAGGGTTCGCAAGTTGATCAGCTCGAATCCTACACGTTCATGTTTCGTGATATCCGGAAGGGGTCGCGCCGATGGGACCTTCCTACGAGGCCCGAAATTAACCGTCTTTGGCTTAGATTGTTACAGGAAGTTCAGTCGCGCCTCGAGTGTGAAGGAACACCTGTTCAGCTTGTCTGGATTGACGGCAAAGAGAACCTCAGGACGGAGTTCACGCTTCATTCCCTCCGCGTAAGCAATATCACGCATTTCATTGAGGCTGGTGTGCCACTTCATGTACTGGCTGAGTTTCTTTCCGGCCACCAAACTCTGGTAATGACCCTTTACTATACTAAGCTTGGTCCGAGAAAGATTCATGAGGTAATCGCGGAAGCTTCTAAGAATCTCGCCGAATCTGATGAGGACGAGTTCTTCGACAGGCTTTGCGAAACTTCGGATGAGCTGCTCAGCGAGAACCTCGTAGGAATGGGCGACGGACACGACAAGTTCCCGAGCGGTGATCCAGGCCTATGGCATATCGACATTGACGGCATCTGCACCTCCGGAAAAACTTTGTGCGAACAGGGGTTTGAGCGTAAGGACCTCGAAACCGGGGTCGTCTCTTATGAGAGGATTCGCCCTGACGGGTTTAACTGCGCACTTTGCCGATTTTATATTACGGGACCCGCATTCCTCGCAGGACAAGTGACCCTCGCGAACACACTACTCTATTCGATCCGGCAGCGAAGTGAGCAGCAAGAAGAAATCTACCGGCGTGTGAAAGATGCACGTGCGCGGGGAAATAATAGAGCGGCTCGCAAAGAGCAGGACTTTCTCGATAAAGTTACTATCGAACTCGAAGAACGCATAGCTTCTTTGGGGACACGCATTGCAAACATCTATTCGAGTCTTGATTTGATGAACGAACAAGATGAAAGAGGCTTTGAAAAAACAGCGCTCGTCACTAAGCTGGATCCTCGTGAGCTTGAGGCGCGCGTGTCTGAATCATCGATTTTCGAGAGCGTTGAGTGGGCATCGCAAGCTCTTGAATTTTTCCCGCAACTTCCTGATTCCAACGCGAGATTTCGGAAGGGCATATTGCTTGAGCGGATGGCGGAGAAAAATGGCCTGAAACGATTGCTCCTTAAGCTGTCAGACGATGAGTTGCTCAGGGCCGGCAACCGGCTAACGATCATGATGACCGAATTATATGGGGCAAAAGAAACGGATGACCTTATGTCCGGCAGGCTGATGCTCGAAGAGATCGGTGGCCTAAGTTCATTTGAAACCCTGGTAGGCCGAGCTATCCAACTCGTTGGAGACGATATCGATGCTGTTTCAGACCAAAGTGATTCTATCGGAATTGACTATGGCCGCTAAAAGAAAAAGTACTGCACAGATATCGATTGAGGCAGTCCGAAACTTCCAGTCGTGGGTAGAGGAAAAGGTTAGAGAAGGAACCCTTGACCGCTACGTGCGACGAGGGATGTTGAATAGAAGTGAGATCGCACTGGAGTGTGGATTTTCTCGGTCATTATTCAGTAGCAACAATCAATTAAAGGCTGAGCTAGCGCTGATCGAGAATGTGCTATTGAAATCAAGGAATATCTACCAACATTCTGACAGCGACGAAAGCCAGGGTGATCCCACTGCGCTCGAATCCAAATTGGCAAGAAAAGACCGAGAAATAAATGCACTTCGGGAGCGCCTTGCGAACAAGACCGCTGAGAATGAAGAGCTTAAACGGAAGTTGCTGGCGAGTAATACAATCTTGGATGTAGTTGTCCCGACTGGTCGTAGGGTGAAGCTATGATCCGAGTGGGCACGAAGTTTTGTGTCCGGAGCGACGTTGCCTTCGCATCAGTTGATGGAAATGGTGGGGGGGGTCATTCGATGGAGGGGGATCGGCTCGTAACGAAGCGAGAAAACAGTCCCATTGATAATTGGCCCGCGCTGTCCCAGCTAGGTTCAGAAGCAGGGAGGCGGACCAACGCGCAAAACGAATTTGTGTTTGGTGAACATTTGTTTGAGCAAAGCTCCAAGGCCAACATTATTCGCTTCCTTGCAGAGGAGCAGATGTTCCACGGCATCGGATACGTTCGCGCTTCCAAACTGGTTGAAAGGTTTGGAGTTGGACTTCGTGATGCGATTGTAAATCGTGATGCTGGTATACTCGATCTGATACCGGCGGATACCGCAATTGCCCTTTTCGAAAGTTTCAGTGATGCAGCGGCAGGTGCCGAGCTCGCGATGTATCTCGATGCCCTCGGTGTGGATAAATGGCTTGGCAGTAAAGTCGTCAAAGCCTGGGGCCAGCTGGGAGCCAAGAGCCTACAGGCGAACCCCTATCTTCTGATTAGCTGGCTGGACTGGAAAAAGGTCGATGCCATTGGCCAGAGCATGGGTATTAGCCCAAGCGATCCGAAACGCCTTTGCGCTGCCTGCGAGTACTTTTTGTATGGTCGGCTGAACCAAGGTCATACATGGACATCTGTGGAATATGCAGGAGAACGCTTAGTAGCGTTTCTGGGGCAACAGCTCGGTGCTGAAGCAATAACTGCTTGTGTCGATAATCACGGTGCCATTTACAACGATGATGGGCTGCAACCCTTCGGTGCTGCGGTCATGGAACAGTATATCCTTTGCCAAGCCCGCACCTTGCAGGTCGCCCAGGAAAATCTCTTTGACAGCGTTATAATGCCGAAAGAATATTTTAGCCGGCATATTCGAAAGATCGAGTGCCAGCAGGGCTTCGGGTTCACACAAATGCAACTCAAGGCCGTCAGAAGCGCACTGAAGCATCGATTCAACGTTTTCGCAGGATATGCTGGCAGTGGCAAAACCAGTGTCCTAAGAGCCGTCTGTGAGCTTGCCGAGGCGTGTGGCTTGAAGATCCATTTGATGGCTCTCTCCGGTCGCGCTGCGAAACGCATTACCGAAGCCACCGGCTACCCATCGAGCACTATTGCAAGCTTCACAAGAAATCACGCGGGTAGGGAACTTGAGGAGGCCAACCTTATCCTAATCGACGAAGCCAGCATGGTCGATTTGCCGGACCTCTATAGAATATTGAGAATTGGAGCAAAGGCGCGAGTTTGCCTCATTGGTGATCCCGCTCAACTGCCCCCAATCGGCTTCGGAGCCCCTTTTTGCGATCTGTTTGAATATCCCGGGATTCAAAAAGTAGTACTCGATAAGGTCCATCGTCAGGACGAAATGACCGGCATCCCAGCGATTGCGAAGAACATTCGATATGGCGTCTTGGATGATCTGGAGCGCTACACTGGCGTGAAGGACGGTGTTCAGCATTTGCAAGTAAACCAGAACCAAGCACCGGAAGCTATCTTGGAGATTGGTAAGGATTTCGTCAAGGCTGGCTGCAGCAAAGACGATATGCAGATCATCGCACCGGTCAAAGGCGGCGAGGGAGGCGTCAACAACATCAACAGGTTCATGTCATCGCTACGATCTGCCAGAGAATTAATGACCGGGAGCGTAACCATCAGGGTCGGAGACCCCATCGTTTACTTGAGCACTGATCAGGGTAGAGATCTTAGGAACGGCTCCCTGGGACGTCTTTTGAAGCCAGACTTGGCTAACTTTGAAGGTAATATTGTCTCTTTGGGTGCTGATGATATCGAGAATATCGACTTAGCCTATTGTCTGACGGTTCACAAAAGCCAGGGCAGTCAATGGGATCGAGTGATTGTTCCGCTTTTCAGCTCGACACGGACTTCCTTCGTCGAGCGCAGCTTGATCTACACGGCCATCACCCGTGCGGCGAGACAGGTAGTTATTGTCGGTGACTACGACGCCTACGAGCAAGCTGTTCGCTCAGAAACTGCCGCCAACCAACGACAGTCTGGGATTATTGCACATGGGTGATTTCGTCAAAGCGCACGCCATTGCTTCAGAGATCAGCAACGGAAAATCGCCCCGTCGGGTCAGAGCCGTTAAGAATATCGTGGCCGCCTGTAAGAAGATCATCGAAGAAAATGGTTCTGTAACTTTCGCTTCGGTTGCAGAAAGGATCGAGCTCCTCGGATTGCAGGGCGGACCGAAGGCCCAATCTATCTACAACACCGATGACCTGAAAGCGCTCATCAGGGCATTCGCCGAGGAAGCGGCCCCAAAAGAGGTTACACGGAGCGCTAACGCTTCATTTTCCTCTGATGAGGAAGAAATAATGGCGGCCTTGCTTACCCCGCGCCTCAAAAGCATGTTCCGGGACATTGTGGCAGATCGTAGCAAAGCGCTTACGCAGATGCGTTTGCTGGATAGCTTCGTAACTAAAATGAAGAAAACTAACGGTGCTATCGACGGGAGCGAAGGAAATGCTATCGTCACGATAGGACACAATTCTAATGAAGAAATAGAGATAGTTCGCGAGTTCTTCGAAGTCCTGGTCGATTACGGATTCAACTTGGAAGACGGCGAGATCGTGAAAGGCAACAGACCTACTAACTCTCGTAAGTTCGTAGCCCTTATGCAAAAGAAGGGGTTGCTCTAGTGGCCATTCGACTGAAAGGGGTGGAAAGATAGAAAGATCGCATCCGCATACTACTACTGGGTGCAGGGTCGCTACAATAGCATATACTTTCACCGTCAAGAACAATGTGAAGTGGCGCCAATTGCAAGGTTCGTCCTTGGAAAACTTTGCAATTGAATGTTCAAATCTAGGCCGGGAAGACGTCTTGCAGAGGTCGGCACAAGCTCACGCCGTGGCGAAACACAAATTTGCACGCTTTGGACGAACTTAAAATTGCTTCAGCGTAAGGTTGTAGGGGCGTCTTCAAAAATCGGCTGTAGAAACTGATGCGGCTCCATGCCGATACACTTAAGTATGACACACATTTCAACCACATCTAAGCGACGTTCTCCTAGCTCATATTTCGCTACGTAGGAGGGCGGCTTTCCTAGCATTTTCGCAAGTCCTGCCTGCGACAGAGCCGCAGCCTTCCGAACCTCAACCAAATTCCTGCGAAAAAGCAAGTATGTTTCCGTATGCGCAGCGCCTGCCAATGTTTTGCTCCGATCATGCTCGACAAGCTGCTCTACATCGGTTAGCAGGACGCTCCCAAAATAGGAGTAATTCATGCCCCCTCTGAACGGAGAACTTACCGCACGCGGTTTAAGCAATGACCTTGTTTTGCCGTTTTTGCTTATTTGGTACGGCTGGCTTTCGAGAGAGCAGGGAACCATTGCGAAAAAGCGTGGTCTCATAGTTATAAAACATAGCCCATCCGCCGCTTTTGATGGAAGACGCGCGTACTTAACGAAACGTGGGAATCGGAAGTTGAAAACTTGGCTGGTAGACAACGTGGATCTCGACATGGCATACGCCTACGCTACCTATCTAAAGAAGTACGGCAAGGTAGGTGTAGATCGCTGGTGCCTGTACGCGGGCTCTCCCCTTGGCCTCAAATCGAACGGGTTCGATTGGTATCACAGTAAGGTAATCCGAATGTCGTGAGGCGACTTCCCTCCAGCGCTGACTTCGGGATGCAACCGCCGGACGTAATCTACCCTAAACCGCCGTTTGAAAAATCCCCAGCCATAAGCGGGAGGGCTAATTCCGAACCTTAAATATTCGGAATTGGCGCTGTCGCGGGACACAGGCCTGATGCTCCCAATGGAGACCGACAGGGGGACAGACAGGTGAAGAGACTGAGGGAGATCGTTTTGATCCATGATATGAACCGACATTAACCAAACACCTTTACGGGCTTCTTCCGGGCGATCTGGGTCAACGAGGTCGTGGTGAACGGGCTCGAGATCCGGCCCTTCGGGCTCGAGAGCGTCGAGTTCGACGAGGCCGGCACGATGGAGATCGACTTCCTGGCCATCAAGCCCGGGCGCTACTTCCTGCGGATCCCCGGCAGCACCGGCGAAAGCCAGCGGGTCGAGATCTCGATCCAGTAAGCGCGGCTGCCGCGCTGCCATGCGGCGGGGCGTCGGTCGTGATCAATGAGAAAGGGCCGCGCAGCATCGCCGCGCGGCCCCTTTTCTTGTCCTGTGAAGGTCCTCAGTTGTCGCCGGGGGTCTCGCTGCCCTCCGCGACGACATGGAAGGACTGGGTCGCGCCCGATTTCGACTCGCCCAGATAGATCGTCTGGTGCGGGAAGGGGATCTCGATGTTGCGGGCGTCGAACACCTCTTTCAGCACACCGTTATAGGCCCGTCCAACCCCCCACTGGGTGCCCGGCACGCACTTGATCCGCGCCCGCACCACCACGGCGCTGTCGCCGAAGGCATTGATGCCGAACCACTCCAGATCGCCCATGATGTTGGCCGCCTGCTCGGGATCGGCGCGCAGCTGCTCGAAGGCGTCGAGCATGGCCTGCTTCACCTCGTCGATGTTCTCGCGGTAGGCCACGCCCATGTCGCAGACGAAGTAGCCGAACTCGCGCATGAAGTTCGTGACCATGTCCACCGACGAGAACGGGATCAGGTGGTAGGCGCCGCTGACGTCGCGCAGGCTCACCGAGCGGATGGTCAGCTTCTCGACTACGCCGGTGGTGCTGCCGGCGGTGACCACGTCGCCCACGTTCATCGCGTTCTCGAACTGGATGAAGATGCCGGTGATGATGTCCTGCACCAGTTTTTGCGCACCGAAGCCGATGGCAAGGCCCAGCACCCCGGCCGAGGCGAGCAACGGCGCGATGTCGAGACCGATCTCGGAGAGCACGAACATCAGCGTGATGACGACCAGCGCGATGGTTGCGGCATTGCGCAGCAGCGTCAGCAGCGTCTGCTCGCGCGAGGTCGCCACGGTGCCGTATTCCGGGTTCAGGCGATAATCGACCCACGAGGTCATGCCGACCCAGATCGCGAAGGACACGAGCAGGACCGCCACGACCGAAAACACCGTCGCGGTGAACTCGCGCCCGAACTGGCCGGCCATCCACGCCCTCAGGTCGATCACGCTGATGGCGTTGAGGGCGAAGATCACCACGAGGGCGAAGATCACCAGCCGCAGCACGAAGAGCGCCTTCGGCACGAAGGTGTTCAGCCGCCGCTGCAGCGCCGGCAGGCGGGCGTTGACGGTGTCGGGAAGCTGCACGCCGTTGACCATGGTCCGGGTCATCACCCCCGCGACCGCCACACCGAGGATCGCCAACAGAAGCACCTGACCGGAGTTGATCAGCGACAGGAAGGCGGCGTCGCCGGGCTGGACCAGCACCAGCACCAGCATCACCAGCAGGTAGATCAGGGCCGGGATGTGCCAGTTGCGCGCCAGCACCTGAAGCCCGCCACGCTTCTTCTTGGGCGTTTCGGGCGTGCCCATCGGGAACTCTTCGCTGGCCGGGGTCTCGACCGGTTCGCCCTGTTCCTCGAGATGGGATTCGCGCACCATGTCGGCTTTGCTGCGGCCACCGCGCTCGAGCCAGTCGGCCACCGGTCGGCGGTTGCGCAGCACCATCCAGATCGCAAGCCCCACCACGATCACCGCGATCAGCGCCGAGACGGCGCGGCCCGCGGAGGCCGAGATGCTGGCGTTGAGGATCGGCACGATCAGCAACTGGCCGTAGCCCACGATCCCGACCATGAAATTGAGCCGCGACCCGAGGTATTTCGCGGAGCCGTCGGAGATCGGCAGCGGACGCAGGCTGCTCGAGGCCGGCGACACGATCAGGCGCACGCCCACCTTGGCCAGCTCGACCAGCAGGAAGGCGTTGAGATAGAGCGTCTGGCGAATTCCGATCTCGCCGAAATTGCCAAGGAACAGCGTCGCGATGAGATAGCCGGCAGCCCAGGCGACGATCACGATCAGCGCGTCGATCAGGGCGGAGGCGATGAACAGCAGCGTCGTGCGCAGGGCGCCGCTGGCCTCGGCCTTGGCGTCCATCCGGGCATAGAGCGATTTGCCCATCCAGCGCAGCGCGAGGAACACCGCCACCGTCACGACGATGATCAGGGCCAGTTGCTTTGCGGCTTCGAGCAGCACGCCGGCCTCGCCGCCGCTCAGGCCCTCGAAGACCATCGGGGCGCGAATGATCTGGGTCCAGGCGGTTTCGAGGCCCGAGGCGATGTCCTGCGCGGCCTCCTGAGTGATCAGCGCGATGCGCCGGCTGAACGAAAGCGCCTCGGGCGGGGTGGCCCCATCGGCGGCGAGGGTCTCGACGATCTGGTCGTCGACCGGTGCGTCGGCCTCGCTCTGCGCGGCGCGGAGTTCGTCGATGAGGGCCGCCCGGCTGTCGTCGTTCTCGATGACGTCGAGGAGCAGGTCGAGATTGCTTGGGGCGGGCTCGGAGGCCGTGGCCTCCTGTGCCAGCATCGGGTGTGGAAGGATGGCGCTGCAAGCAAGCGCCACGAGGAACAGCATCGCTGCGGTCCAGCGTCTCGGAAAGGTCATGTCACCACGTTTCTTCCTGCATTCCCCAAGTGGCGTGTCGTTTGAGGTGAAGATCGCCTGTATCCGAGCGCTAGACAAGGATTTTCTGCCGCAAGCGGCACCTGCGGTCGCGCAGACTGCTGGATCTGGACGGATCAGACCGCGAAGCCGCTGTTTCCTTGCCCAGGGGCGGCGTTTTTCAGCGCAGCGGACAGATCTGTCCAGCCGCTTTCGTTCAGTTTGAGCGTGGATCGCGATCATGCGCATAGCGGTGGCGCTCGCAATCGGCGGATAGCGGCGAGGATGGCGCGTACCATCGTGCCGGTGACAGCGACCTCGGCCAGCTGGAAGGTGATGGTGCGGGCGTGACGGACCACACGTGCCCCGATCTTGATCAGCTTCAGTTGCAGGCTGGTCAACGACCAGTCGGCCATGGCCTCGGGCAGCTCGATGCAGCGCAAGAAGGTGGCCAGGTTGTACGCCAGGGCGTGCAGTTGCAGCCGCACCTCATTGTCGCGGAACTTCCGGCACGACAGCCGCGTCCAGCGAAAGGCGTATTTGCCCTCTTTGATGTGCTGCTCGGCGGTGCCGCGCTGGTTGTAGAACCGCACCACCCAGTCCGGCTCCATCGGCAGGTTGGTGACGATGAAGCCGACACGCGGGAACAGTTCGCCCGGATGCCATTCGATCTTGGCGATCACCCGGCGTTCCTTGTCCCAGGACGCCGCCTGATACTCGAATTCCTCGAAGAACCGCTTGACCTTGGTCAGTGACGGCCGCCCGACAGGGCGCGTTAGCCGATGCGCGATCTTGTCCTTGAGGACCGCGTTTGCGGGCAGCCGGATGGCGTAGAAGAACCGCGCTTCTTCCAATCGCTCATAGATCGCCGGGATCGCGTAGGCAGCATCGGCCCGGAAGAACCTGTCACCAAGGTCGCGCTCCGCGTAGCGCGCAATGACGGGGTCGAGAACATCACGCCAGCCATCGGCGCTGTGGACGTTGCCATGGCGCAGGGCGCAGCGTTCCAGCATCCCGAACTGGTTGAACAGAAAGTTGGGGTGATAGCAGCTACAGTCGAAATGGCCATTCCAGGCGGACCCTTCCTGGTCGCCATGGGTCGGGCTGACCGAGCTGTCCATGTCCAGAACGATGTACTTCAGCCCGTTACGGTCATGGAACCGGTCGATCCATTGCCCGTTCAGGTCGGCCAGCGCGGCACGGTTCCCGGCCAGAGCCAGCGTCTCGGTCTCGAACCGTCCCATCTGCGATGCCGAGGCCGCTTGTGCATCGACCGCTCTGCCGCCGACAACTTGGCGCATGACCGGATCGCAGGCGAGACGGTTGGCGTCGTTGACATCCTCGTATCCGGCCAGCCGCCCAAAGACTGATTGCCGGGACAGGCCGTCGAGCCGATGGACCGTGTTCTTGCCAGAGCGAGTATCGCGCAGCGCCGCTGACGCCAAATCGGACAACCCGAGCGCGTCATCAAGCTCGCGCATCACCAGAAGGCCGCCGTCGGAACTGAGCTGCGTGCCGCGAAATTCCAGCCGCACGCGAGGGTCGAAATCCACCCGATCTGCCCGTTGCAAGCCCGCACCCTCTGGGTGATCCATGAAACGCGCCCCTCGCAGCCTTCAACACCATGTTTTATATAGGAAATATAATGGTCAGGACAGCGAAATCAGCGCCTTACTTTGGAAATGTGGGATGAAGAAACAGGGTCTCAGCATTTCTGCGATCGCGTGGAAGGTTGGCTGTGACCGCAAAACAGTGCGCAAACGTTTGAAACGCGGCCTTGAAGCGCCGATCTATGGCCCGCGTGAACTGGCCCCCATTTCGACCGGACACCTTGGACTGACCAAGGAGATGGGGTGGTTGCCGTCCTCCCCAAACGGCA
>NZ_JBIFFV010000007.1:0-223490 GCF_043557345.1 Sulfitobacter sp. 1A12157 | reverse complement strand
TGCCGTTTGGGGAGGACGGCAACCACCCCATCTCCTTGGTCAGTCCAAGGTGTCCGGTCGAAATGGGGGCCAGTTCAGCTTGCAGTTCAGTGGTCTTTGCCGGGGGCACTCACCACTCACAATTGCTGGGGCAGTTACGGTCTTGGCGCGCGCCGCGTGCGCTACCGTATTCCGTTTTTATCCCAGACGCCCCTGTGGCGGCTGGAAACCATCGCCATGCCGGGTGAAGCTGCTATCCCGCCTACGGCTCAGTTCGGGGTTTGGTCCTGTCACCGGCAATCACGGCGATCCGCGGTCGCCCTTTATCCCATTGACCCGCAAAATATCGGACCCGCGCAACTTGACCAGCGTGTCGAGCCCAGAGGCCGATCCGATCCGCGCCTTGCTCTGGTGTGTTTGCATCACGGGCGCAACTGCCGAGGGCGCGTGATACGACCGGGCAGGCCGCCCCGCCCCATGCGCTTAGCGCCCAAATTTTAGGAGCTCGACCTCAAATTGCCCAATCGAAAGGCGTTATTGCTGCGCCGCAGAAAGCGACCCCAGGTTAAGGCTTGTTAGAACGCCCCCGGGAAATCGAGGCTGTGGGTGCCTCGCTATGGGGCGGCGCCAAGGGAGTTGTCCGGCAAGGGGGAATCCGCGCGCGATAACAATAAACGCTGTGTGGAGAAGGCGTCTTCGCGTCTTTGCTTTTCCGCACACCAAACGGGGATACCGTCATGAAGTTTTTCACCAAACGCACAGTCACGGCGACCGCTGCCTTTCTACTCGCAGGTTCAGCCGCCGCCGCGGCCTGCGACGATCCGATCAAGGTTGGCGTGCTGCACTCCCTCTCAGGGACGATGGCCATTTCCGAGACGACATTGAAAGACACGATGGAGCTTTTGATCGCGCAGCAAAACGCCGCGGGCGGCTTGCTGGGGTGTGAGATCGAAGCGGTCGTTGTCGACCCGGCTTCCGACTGGCCACTGTTCGCCGAAAAAGCGCGCGAGCTTCTGACCGTCTCCGAAGTGGATGTCATCTTTGGCTCTTGGACTTCGGTCTCACGCAAATCCGCGCTGCCCGTTCTGGAAGAGCTGAACGGCCTGATGTTCTACCCGGTCCAGTATGAGGGCGAGGAAAGCTCGCGCAATGTGTTCTACACCGGTGCGGCGCCGAACCAGCAGGCGATTCCAGCCACCGATTATTTCCTTGAGGAACTGGGCGTCGAGAAATTCGCGCTGCTGGGCACCGACTATGTCTATCCCAGAACCACCAACAACATTCTTGAGCAATATCTGCTGGATAAGGGCATTTCCAAAGAGAACATCTTCGTCAATTATACGCCTTTTGGCCATTCCGACTGGTCCACCATCGTGGCGGATGTGGTCGAACTGGGTGCGGATGGCTCGCAGGTGGGCGTGATCTCAACCATCAATGGCGATGCGAATATCGGATTTTACAAAGAACTGGCGGCTGCCGGTATCTCCGCCGATGACATTCCGGTCGTCGCCTTCTCGGTCGGGGAGGAAGAGCTTTCGGGCCTCGATACCGCTGACCTCGTGGGGCATCTCGCCGCGTGGAACTACTTCCAATCGGCTGAATCCGATCAGAATGACGAATGGGTCGCCGCGTGGAAAGAGGCGATGGGCGAAGACCGGGTGACCAATGACCCGATGGAGGCGCATTACATCGGTTTCAACATGTGGGTGAACGCGGTCACCGAAGCGGGCACCACGGATGTGGATGCGGTGCGCGCGGCGATGTATGGGCAGGAATTCCCCAACCTTACGGGCGGGACGGCTGTCATGCTGCCCAATCACCACCTCGCCAAGCCTGTACTGATCGGCGAAATCACCGAAGACGGCCAATTCGACATCATCAGCCAGACCGAAGAAGTGCCGGGCGATGCATGGACGGATTTCCTGCCTGAATCGGCGGTTCTGGTCTCCGATTGGAAAGACCTCGAATGCGGCATGTACAACAAAGAGACAGAGACCTGCGTTCAGTTGACTTCGAACTACTGAACCCAAGGGCCGGGCGCGTGCTCAGCCGTGCCCGGCATCTGTTTTGACCAGTCCCTCTCCGAAAGCCCCATACCTCATGGTTCGAATGCTGCTCAGCCTGATGTGCTTGCTGGCCTCTGTCGGTCTTGCATCCGCTCAGGATCTCCAGTCCCTTTTGCAGGCCCACGAAACAGAGGTGGTCAAACCCTCGCGTAAATCGGTCGGTGTCCTATTGGACGATCTGGTGGCCTCGGGTCTGCCACAGGTGCCGGCCTTTCTGGAGCAATGGGCCGAGCGGAACGTCTGGCAGGACGATGCCTCGGGTCTGTTCTACTTTGGGACCGAGGACGGCAATACACTCGCGCTGCGCGACGTTGATACGGGCGAAGAAACGACTGCGCCCTCGGATGGATACAGCCAATTGCGCCCCAATGGCGGTGTGCGGCGGGTCATCGGCACGGCGCTGGTGCAGTTCCAACTCTCCGATCCTGACCCCGAACGCCGTCGGGCTGCGCTTGAAAGCATCGCGCGCCGTAGCGATGCCAGCCAGCTTGACCCGCTCGTGGCTTCGCTCGACGGGGAGGATGACCCCGCCCTGCGCGCCCGCAAAGAACAGTTGGCCAATTTCCTGACCGCGCGCTTTGGACAGGCGGCTGATAATCGCATCCGTGCGATTGAAAGCCTGTCCTCCGACACCTCACTCGAAGCGCGGGCGGTACTGAGCCAGATCCTTTCGGTCAAGACCGGCGTGGCCAAACAGCAGCCCGAGGGGAACATCGCCCGCATTCTTGATCCAATGGCAGCACCCTTGGCAAGCTATGAGGCGCTGGTCGAGGCAGGGCTTGCCCCTGCGATCGTGCCACAAGGCGAGATACGTGCGGCGCTGGAAGCCAATATCGTCGATGGCCGTGTGGGCGGCATTCCTTTAACGCAATTGGATGACCCGGCGCGGCGGGTGGATGCCTATCGCGCGCTTGTCGAGGCAGGCAGCCTGCCGCCTTTGGTGACGCAGGATGATATCGACGCCGCTTTGCAAAACGCCGTCTTTTACGAACGCTTCGAAGAGGATGATACCGCGATCACCGACGCGGCCCGCGCCACGCTCGACGCGGTCGAAACGCGGGTTGGCTGGGCGCAGACGTTGGATTTGACGCTCGACGGTCTTTCGCTGGCCTCGATCTACTTTCTCGCCGCGATTGGGCTTGCGATCACCTTTGGGCAGATGGGGGTCATCAACATGGCCCATGGCGAGTTTATCATGATGGGTGCCTATACGGGCTATGTCGTGCAGCTCATCATCCCCGATTACACGGTGTCGCTTCTGATCGCGCTGCCACTGGCCTTTGCCGTCACCTTTGGCGCGGGCGTCGCGATGGAGCGGCTGGTGATCCGGCATCTCTATCATCGCCCGCTTGAGACCCTTTTGGCGACCTTCGGCATCTCGATCGCTTTGCAGCAGATCGCCAAGAACATCTTTGGCACCCAGGCCCGCCCGCTGACATCGCCCGAATGGCTGCGCGGGGCGCTGGTGATCTCGGATGTGATTCAGATCAGTTTCATCCGCATCGCCATTTTCGTGCTGGCGCTGATCTTTCTGTTCCTGCTGCTGTACATCCTCAAGCGCACGCGCCTTGGCTTGGAGGTGCGCGCGGTGACGCAGAACCCCGGCATGGCGGCCTCTATGGGGATCAATCCCGATCGCATCAACATGATGACCTTCGGACTGGGCTCCGGCATCGCCGGGGTCGCGGGCGTCGGCATCGGGCTTTATGCGCAGGTCACCTCCGAGATGGGCACGAATTACATCGTGCAAAGCTTCATGACCGTCGTGGTGGGCGGTGTCGGTTCGGTCTTCGGCACGCTGGCGGGCGCGGGGCTGATCGGCTTCCTGCAAAAGGGGATCGAGTGGTTGAACCCCTCCAACACGCTGGCGGCCCAGACCTACATGATCCTTTTCATCATCCTGTTCATTCAATTCCGGCCCAAGGGCATTGTCGCCCCCAAGGGCCGGGCAGCGGCGGATTGAGCCATGACCCAGACGCACAGCCAAGGCAGTTCCTTCATCGGGCGCAATCCTTCGGTTCTCTACTTCCTTGCCGCGCTTGGCCTGTTCACGGCCCTGGTCACGGTGATGTCCGAAGCGGTCGGCACCGGGCTTGCCTCGACCTCTTTCGTCAAGACGCTGGGCAAAACCCTTTGCCTCTGCCTTGTGGCCATCGCGATGGATGTGGTCTGGGGCTATTGCGGTATCCTCAGCCTCGGGCATTTCGCCTTTTTCGGGATCGGGGGCTACGCCATAGGGATGTGGCTCATGTATGCGCGCACCGAGATCATTGTGGCCGACAGTCTTGCCGGTCAGACCATCCCGCCCACTCCGCAGGAGATATCGGACGCCATCGGAAACCAGATTTTCGGGGTTGTCGGCTCATCCGACTTTCCGCTGATCTGGGCCTTTGCGGACAGTCTGTGGATTCAATTGGCCTTCGTCGTGCTGATCCCCGGCGCGCTGGCACTGGTCTTTGGCTGGCTTGCCTTCCGCAGCCGCGTCAATGGGGTCTACCTGTCGATCCTAACCCAAGCCATGACGCTGGCGCTGGCGCTTTACCTCTTCCAGAACGACAGCGGGCTGCGGGGCAATAACGGCTTGTCGGGGCTGCAAAACATCCCCGGTTTCGCCGATAGTGGGCAAGATGTGGTCTCAATCGTCTTCTTTCTCGCCTCTGCCTTGGCGCTCGCATTGGGCTATCTGTTCTTCGCTTGGATCACCGACAGCAAGCTGGGCAATATCATCCAAGCCATCCGCGACGATGAATCGCGCGTCCGGTTCCTCGGCTATCATGTGGAGAGCTATAAGCTTTTCGTCTTTACCATCACCGCCATCGTCGCAGGCATCGCAGGCGCGCTCTATTATCCGCAGGCGGGCATCATCAACCCGGCGGAAATCGCGCCCATCGCCTCGATCTATCTGGCAGTCTGGGTCGCCATCGGCGGGCGAGGGCGGCTTTACGGGGCGGTCATCGGGGCGGCGGTGGTCTCTCTTTTGTCCAGTTGGTTCACGGGGGGTGGTGCGCCCAGCATTGATCTGGGAGTCTATACGATCCATTGGGTCGACTGGTGGCTGGTGCTGCTTGGACTGAGCTTTGTACTTATCACGCTGTTTGCACCCAAGGGCATCGGCGGCCTCTTTGACAAACTGGTGCGCAAGTCATGACTTCTCTTTTGGAAATGTCCGGAATCTCGAAATCCTTTGACGGGTTTCAGGCGATCAAGAACCTCAGCCTGCAGATTGGGGAGCCGGAGTTGCGGGCCGTCATCGGCCCCAATGGGGCGGGCAAGACCACCTTCATGGATATCATTACCGGCAAGACGAAGCCGGATGAGGGCTATATTCGTTTCGGCGAAGACAGCCGCTCGCTCATCGGTTTGTCGGAAAGCCAGATCGCCATGCTGGGGATCGGGCGGAAGTTTCAAAAGCCCACGGTGTTCGAGGCGCAGAGCGTGCGCGAAAACCTTGCCATGGCGCTCAAGAACCCGCGCGGCACCTTCTCGGTCCTGTTTCATCGCAAAAGTGCAGAGGGGGCGGCGCGGCTGGAACAGATCGCCGATGAGATCAACCTGACCGCCCATCTCTCCCGCCCGGCAGGAGAGTTGAGCCATGGGCAAAAACAATGGCTGGAGATCGGGATGCTGCTTGCGCAATCGCCGCGCCTGCTGCTGGTGGATGAGCCCGCCGCGGGCATGACCGCGCATGAGCGCGAACACACCACCGACATCCTGAAAAAGGCGGCAAAGACCCGCGCCGTTATCGTGGTGGAGCATGATATGGAGTTCGTGCGGCGGCTGAACTGCAAGGTGACCGTGCTGCACGAAGGATCGGTGCTGGCCGAAGGGTCACTGGATCATGTGACCAACAATCAGACCGTTATTGACGTTTATTTGGGGCGCACCGATGCTGCAGATTGAGAACCTGAGCCTGAAATACGGGCAATCGCAGATCCTCCATGACATCACCTTGAACGCGCCCGTGGGGCAGGTGACCTGTGTGACCGGCACGAATGGGGTCGGCAAGACGAGCCTGCTGAAAGCCATCGCGGGGCGGCACCCTTTCTCAGACGGGGCGATCAGGCTTAATGGCGTGGAATTGCAACCGGGGCGTGCGGCAGTCTCGGCCAAGGCGGGCGTCGGGTATGTGCCACAGGGGCGTGAGATTTTTCCGCTGATGACCGTGCAAGAGAACCTTGAGACGGGCTTTGCCTGCCTGCCCAAGTCCGAGCGCAGGATCCCGGATGACATTTTCGACCTCTTCCCCGTCCTCGCTGAGATGAAGACCCGGCGCGGGGGGGACTTGTCGGGCGGGCAACAACAGCAGCTTTCCATTGCCCGGGCGCTTATTGCCCGCCCCAAGGTGCTGCTGTTGGATGAACCCACCGAGGGGATTCAGCCCAATATCATCCAGATGATTGGCCGCACCATCCGGCTTCTGCGCGACCGGGGGGCGTTGGCCATCGTGCTGGTCGAGCAGAACTTCGATTTCGCCTATAACAACGCGGATCATTTCCACGTCATGCAGCGCGGGCAGATCACCCAATCAATCCCAAAGGCCGAAGCGAAAAGAGAGCAGCTTTTGGACGCGCTCGCGCTCTAGCTGACCTTTCAAAGCAGGATCACACGCAGCCTTGGGCGACGCTTTCGTCTCGGAAACCTCCTATTATTGTGGGGCGCGTGGCAGCAAAGTCTTGACTTCCCGACCGTCAAACGGTGTACCTGCGCGAAACCTGAAATAGCCCTAGGAAGGGACCATCATGCACGCCTATCGCAGCCATACCTGTGCCGATCTGAGCCTTGAGAACAAGGGTGACAATGTGCGCCTGTCCGGCTGGGTGCACCGGGTGCGGGATCACGGCGGTGTGCTGTTTCTGGACCTGCGCGACCATTATGGCATCACGCAGGTGATCTGCGACCCCGACAGCCCGGCCTTTGCCGAGATGGAAAAGGTGCGCGCGGAGTGGTGTGTGCGCATCGACGGCACCGTCAAGGCGCGCGACGAGAGCCTGATCAACCCCAAGCTGCCCACGGGCGAGATCGAAGTTTACGCGCGCGACATTGAAATCTTGGGCTCTGCCGCGGAACTGCCGCTTCAGGTCTTCGGTGATCAGGAATACCCCGAAGAGACACGTCTGCGCTATCGCTACCTCGACCTGCGCCGCGAGAAGATGCAAAAGAACATGGCGCTGCGCTCGGATGTGGTGGCCTCGATCCGCAAGCGCATGTGGGATCAGAACTTCCGCGAGTTCCAGACGCCGATCATCACCGCCTCCTCCCCCGAGGGCGCGCGCGACTTCCTCGTGCCGTCGCGTCTGCATCCGGGCAAGTTCTACGCGCTGCCGCAGGCGCCGCAGCAGTTCAAACAGCTGCTCATGGTCTCGGGCTTTGACAAATACTTCCAGATCGCGCCCTGCTTCCGCGACGAAGACCCGCGCGCCGACCGGTCGCCCACCGATTTCTATCAGCTCGACATGGAGATGTCCTTTGTCACGCAGCAGGATGTGTTCGACACGATCCAGCCGGTGATCGCGGGCATCTTCGAAGAATTCGGCGGCGGCAAGAAGGTCGACGAGACGTGGGAGCAGATTTCCTACAAGGACGCCGCGCTGTGGTATGGCTCCGACAAGCCTGACCTGCGCAATCCGATCAAGATGCAGGTGGTGAGCGATCATTTCCGCGGCTCGGGCTTTGCGATTTTCGCCAAACTGCTTGAGCAGGAAGGCACCGAAATCCGCGCCATTCCCGCACCCACAGGCGGCAGCCGCAAGTTCTGCGACCGCATGAACGCCTTTGCGCAGAAGGAAGGGCTGCCCGGCATGGGCTATATCTTCTGGCGCGATCAGGGCAACGGGATGGAGGCGGCAGGCCCGCTGGCCAAGAACATCGGACCCGAGCGCACCGAGGCGATCCGCCAGCAGCTTGGCCTTGGCGTCGGCGATGCGGCCTTCTTCCTCGGCGGCAAGCCGAAGAGCTTCGAGGCCGTCGCGGGCCGTGCGCGCAACGTCATCGGCGAGGAGTTGAACCTGACCGACAAGGAGCGTTTCGCCTTTGCATGGATCGTGGATTTCCCGATCTACGAGCGCGACGAAGAGACCGGCAAGATCGACTTCGAGCACAACCCCTTCTCCATGCCCCAGGGCGGAATGGAGGCGCTGGAGGGCGACCCGCTCAAGGTGCTGGGCTATCAGTACGATCTCGCCTGCAACGGCTACGAACTGGTCTCTGGCGCGATCCGGAACCACAAGCCCGAGATCATGTTCAAAGCCTTTGAGATCGCGGGCTATGGCGAAGACGAGGTGCGCAAGCGTTTCGGTGGCATGGTCAACGCCTTCCAATACGGCGCGCCGCCCCACGGTGGCTGTGCTGCGGGCATCGACCGTATCGTCATGCTGCTGGCCGAAGAGCAGAACATCCGCGAAGTCATCCTCTTCCCGATGAACCAGCGCGCCGAAGACCTGATGATGAACGCCCCTTCCGAACCCACCAGCGATCAGCTGATGGAACTGGGGCTGCGGGTCATCCCGCAGGAGTAATCCTGTCTGAATGAAACGTCGCCCCCGGCTTAACCGGGGGTGATATTGCCCGGTAGGATGCCCAGCACCAGAACCGGGCAGCCGCCGCTGCGCCCGGCGGCGATACGGCTGATCAGCTTGTGGGTGCCGGTGGTGCTGGCCCCGAATTTCGCGCTGACGGTCTTGTCGGTCTCATTGCCGAATTTGTCCAAGCAATTGCCGAGCGATTTGAAAAAGTCGTTCGACAGTTCGCGCGTCACGATGACGCCCACGTCGATCACCCCCGCTTCGAAGAAGCTGCGAAAGGCATAGAGGTCGCGGTCGTAGGTCTGATCTTTGCTGTTCCACTCATAGTCGAATGCCACCCGGCCCCGCCAGAAATCGACCATATGATTGTGGATGAAGTCTTCGCGGATGATGCGGTCAACCTCCGGCGCGCTGTCGCCCTTGCCCGCGGTGAGTTGCACCAGCAGGTCGGCCTTGATCCGCACCTCTTCGTGGAAATTCTCGGCTGCCGCATATTGCGCGAAACGGGTGGTGGCCGACATGCGGTTGCCCCCCGGCGCGCGGATTTCATTGCGGCTGATCGTGAACTGTCGCAGCACCCGGATGATCGCGGCCAGTTCCTCGGGCGCGCGCTGTTGCAGCACGGCGGCGGCGCTGCGGTAACTGGTGACGGAATAGCGGTCGCGCAGATCGACGGGCAGCAGGTCTTCGACGAGCCTGTCGCTGTCGAAAACCGCGTCGTCGATGCGCCGCGCCAGATTACTCAGCCGCGACACTGGAATTGTAGCTGTAGGTCTTCCAATCGGGCTTATAATCCGCTTCGGCCTGATTGCCCCAAACGGTCCAGCCCTCGCGCACGCCGCGCCCGAAAAGTTCGAGGTAGGGGCCCCAAGAGCAGCTTTCGATCAGGTCATATTGCTCATCCGGCTTGCGCGAATGTTCGCGCTTGCGGGTTTGCAGCATGTTCACCTGCCGCCGCCCGGCGTCGAGCGTGCGCACGTTCTTACCGCGCACGCCGAAAAGCAAAATCTCGGTCACATTGCGGAAATAGAAGCCCACGCCGCGCCCATCACTGCCGCCATCCTTGCGGATTTTGTGCCAGATGATGTTGGATTTATACTCAAACCCCCAAGCCTTGAGCACCTGCAAACCTTCGGGCAGCAGCGCATTGGGCACCCACATGTAGCAATGCGCGCGGTCTTCGAGGTGATCGGCCACGGGCAGGGCGCAGATATCCTCAACCGTCATCGTGGGATAACGGGCCAAGCGCTTATGCTCGGGCGCGACCTTTCCGGTGCGGTTGGTAAAGCGCCACGGCGGGTCCGCCATGACGCATCCAAACCGGTCTTTGCCCAGAAAGTCGCGTAGGTCTTGTGATGGATTATCGCTCATATCCAATATATTGCGTTCCCTCGGGCTTTCTTGCAACCGCAACCTGCCCGGCGGGGCTGGATATCCACAAGAACGTTAAGGGAACACATTTAGCAGGGAAGAGCGGCTTGGGTCAATCCTCAAGGCTGTCTTCGCGCTTTTCCTCGATGAGTTTGGCTTCCTTTTCCTTACGCTTCAGGAACTTGTCGCCAAAGGCGTCGTTGTGTTCCTCGCCGATCACCTTCTTTGCGCGGGTGAAAAGCTCGTCTTCTTCCTCATCCATGTGATGCTCGTAATCGTGCTTGAGCTGCTTGAAACGAGTCAGCCAAGCAGACGAGGACATATCGGTTTCGCGCAGCTCTTCCATGATATCGTCAAGCTGCTGGTGCTCATGCACCGAATGGCGCGCGTGATCCTGGCCCCATGTCTCGGACATCAGCGTGGAATAAGAAGTCTCTTCCTCGGCGGCGGCGTGGGATTTCACGTCATGGTAAAAACGGTCCCAAGCTTCGCGGCGCTCGGCGCTGTCGCCTTCGGTGTCGGCAATGGTGTTCAGCAGGGCGCGGTGCTCATCATGATCTTCTTTGATCGCGTCATAGATGGAGGGCATGGGAAAATCCTTTGGTGTTACCTGTGGCTAACGCCGCAGCCACCGGCAGGTTCCCGCCTTAGAAGACCGCGCCCTGGGCCGCTTGGCTGGCGACCTCTTGGAACAGCCCGCCGGTTTGTGCGTGAAATGCCGCCAAGGCGACGACGATCAGCCCAAGCGCATTCGCGCCCACAACGATCCAGTCGACCGGCTTTGCGGGTGTCGCGCTGTCCTTTCTGTGCTGCTGGCTCATCTCACCCTCCCGGGCCTTTGCGGTTGCGACGATGCTGAAGGCCGATTGTGGCATCAATGTGTAGCTTGGATGCCAAGACTGGGGTCTGATGCGATTAATTCAAGTTTATTCAGCTTGGCGGCTCGAAAATGCCGGTGCATAACTTTTCCATGAACAGCAAATCTGACCCGCGCCCCGTTGGCCCCCTTGTCGAGAATTGGTCCGAGCCGCCGCGCCCGGGGGGTGAGGTGCTCACCGGGCAACATGTGGTGTTGGAACCGCTTTCGGCCGAGAAACACGCGGCACTGCTTTACCCCGCCTATGTGGGGGAGGATCACGTTTGGGATTATCTGCCCTACGGGCCATTCTCTTCGGCGGCGCAGTACCACCGCTGGGTGCGCGACAATGCGGAAAAGGCCGATCCCTATTTCATGGCCGTAAAGGACCGCGCGCGGGAGCAATGGCTCGGCGTGGCGAGTTTCCTGCGGATCAAGCCCGAGGCGGGCAGTATCGAAGTGGGTCATATCAACTTCAGCCCCGCGCTTCAGCGCACCCCGGCGGCGACCGAGGCGATCTTCCTGATGATGCAATGGGCCTTCGAGGCGGGCTATCGCAGGTTCGAGTGGAAGTGCGATGCGCTCAACCGTCCGTCGCGCCGCGCGGCGCAGCGTCTGGGGCTAAGTTATGAGGGCGTCTTTCGGCAGGCGACCATCGTCAAAGGGCGCAACCGCGACACGGCTTGGTTCGCCGCGATCGACGCGGAATGGCCCGCGCTGAAAGAGGCGTTCGAGGTTTGGCTTGCCCCCGGCAATTTCGACGGGCAGGGGCAGCAGAAAGAGCGGCTTGGCGATCTGACCCGCCTTGTCCGGGTGGCCGGGGATCCGACGCTTTAACCGCGCGGGCTAGATTGCCAGCTTTTCGGCAAGGCGGTGCTGGATCATCCCGGTGATGGCTGCGGTCTCTGGCCCCGCGGATTGGCCGAGGGCGCGTTTATGGGCCAAGGCGCGGGCGGCCTCTTCCAAACGCTGGTCATTGGCCGAACGGGCCACCCCGCACAGGAATTGCGCAACGTAATCCAGTGTTTGATTGTCAGGCGCGTCCCCCAGCACGTCGGCGATATGGGCGATGTCATCTTGGAAACCGATCCGGTCGGGGGTGACATCCTCATCCGGCAGAATGCGCGGCCCCCGGGGGCGGCGCTCGTCGGACAGCGCGGCGAGGATGGCTTGCTGAAAGGACGATAGCGAGGTGATCGGTTTGAGCAGGAACCCATCCACCCCCGCCGCGCGGGCGTCAGGCTCCATATGGCTGTCGCCCGAGATGGCGATGATCGCCTCGACCCGGGGTGTGCTTTGCATCAGCTCGGCAATCAGGTCCAACCCGCTGCCATCGGGCAGGCCAAGGTCGACCAGCGCCACGCTGGGGCGGTAGACCTGCAAATGCCGCCGGGCCGAGCGCAGGCAGTCCGCCCGTCTGATCCGCGCGCCCGAGCGCAGGCAGAGCAGGCGCATCGCCTCACAGGCGAAACGGCTGTCTTCCACCACCAGAACGGTAAGGCCCAGCAATGGCCGCTCCGCCGTGGGGGTGAGGGTCGGTCTTTCAAAGGGGTCGGTATCGTCCATCATCGCCTCCAACAACAACAACTGCTGCGCCATCGTTACGCCGCGTTGGCTAATGACGCGTTAACGTGACGCATTGTTGTTTACCGGGGTGGCGGGCATAAAGCTGGCAAATCACGAGGAGCATTCAGGATGATCGGACGTCTTAACCATGTGGCCATCGCGGTGCCGGATCTCGAAGCGGCGGCGGATCAGTATCGCCACGCGCTTGGCGCAAAGGTCGGTGCGCCGCAGGCCGAACCGGACCACGGGGTGACCGTGATCTTCATCGAACTGCCGAACACCAAGATCGAATTGCTGCACCCCTTGGGCGAAGACAGCCCGATCAACGGCTTTCTTGAAAAGAACCCGGCGGGTGGCATCCACCATATCTGCTATGAGGTTGAAGACATCCTCGCGGCGCGGGACCATCTGAAATCCACCGGCGCGCGTGTCTTGGGCTCGGGCGAGCCGAAGATCGGGGCGCATGGCAAGCCGGTGTTGTTCCTGCACCCCAAGGATTTCAACGGCGCGCTCGTCGAACTTGAGGAGGTCTGATCATGGGGATCGTTTCGGGGCTCGTCCTCTTTGCCGTCATCTGGTCGATGACATTCCTGATCGCCTTGCCGATTCGGGTGCAGACCCAAGGTGACGCGGGCGCGGTCGTGCCGGGCACCCACGCGGGCGCGCCCGAGCAGCATCATCTGGGCCGCAAGGCGCTGTGGACCACATTGGTCGCCGCAATCATCTGGGCGATCTGCGCGACGATCATTCTGTCGGGCTGGATCAGCGTGGCGGATATCGAAGGCTGGCTGCATCCGAATGCGGCACCAACGCATGGTACAGGTGGGTAAAGGTCGCCGCCCCTAGGATCGGGATCAGCAGGTTCAGCAGCGGCACCGAAAGCGGCACCGCCATCAGCACTCCGGCCATCCAGATCGTGCCCGCATGGCGGCGACGCAGGCGCTTGGTCTCGTCCCGCCCGTGGCGGCGCAGCGCGGCGAGGGTGAAATACTCCCGCCCCAGTAGAAACCCGTTCAGCCCCCAGAAGATAAACAGCGCCGCTGGAGCGAAGAGCAGGTAGAGCACCAGCGCCAGCAGGTTCGCCCCCACCAGCACGCCCATGAAATTGACCGTATCGCGGATGGCGTCGCCGATGCCGACTTGGTTCGCGGGGGGCAGATGGGGGTAGTGCACCTCCTCCACCGCATCGGCCACCTCATCGAGAAACATCGAGGTGATCGCCGAGGCCACGGGCACCATCAAAAAGACCGAGAGCACCATGAGCAGGATCAGTGCGCTCCAACTCAGCAGATCGTCGAGCCAGTGGACCTCGCCCAGCACGGGCAGCCAAGCGTCTTCGGGGGTGACCCAATCCACCAGATAGGCAAAGCCCGCCGTGGCCGCGATCAGCAGCGCCAGCGACAGGCCGACGCCCAAGAGCACCACCTTGCGAAAGCGCGCATCGCCCAATTGGCCAACTGCGCGGGTGAATGACCTGAAGATCGCGTTTACAGCCATGTGGTGATCCCGTCGATGTCCGGGCGCGGACGCTCCGGCGGAGCGGCGGTCTCGGTGCCGATGTGAATGATGCCCGCGATGCGCTCATGCGGGGCGAGGGACAAGCCCTCTTCCATGAAACCCCGGTCATGGGCGGGCCAACCGCTCAGCCAATTGGCGCCCCAGCCTGCGGCGAGGGCGGCATTCAGAAGCGCAAGGCAAACCGCCCCGGCAGAATAGGTCTGTTCCAGCGGCGGAATTTTGGGAGAGGGTTTTTGCACCTCGATCACGGCCACGGCGAGGTTGCCCTGATCGAACTGGCCACGCCCCTTGGCGATGTCTTCGGCCCCAAGGCCAAGCGCCGCGCCGCGTGTTTCGACCACCTCGGCCAAACGCGCCATCGCAGCACGGTCGATGATCACGAAACGCCAGGGCTCCAACTTGCCATGATCCGGCGTGCGCGCGGCAGCGGTGAGAAGCGGGTGCAGGGCTTCGGCATCGGGCACCGGCAGGCCCAATGTCTTGGCCGGGCGCGAGCGGCGATTTTGCAAAAAGGCGAGGGCGGAAGGGTCGGCTACGGGCATCGGGGTCTCTTACAGGTCCAGTTGCTGCGCCATATCGTCAATCGACTGGCGGAGGAAGGCATCAAAGGCGGGCGAGGGTTGGCGCGCATTGAGCGACCGCGCCATCGGGTCCGGCGCGTCAATCGCGCTGCCGCTCAGCGCGGCGATGGTGGCATGGCCGCAGAAGGGGACATAGGCCTCGGAATAGCCGCCCTCATGGACCAGAACCAGCTTGCCATCGCAAAGCCGCTCGGCGGTGCTGCGGATGCGTTTGGTCATCTCGCCAAAGGTCTCTGCGGTGGCCTGCATCCGCGCCAGCGGGTCGATGATCGCCGCGTCATAGCCGCAGGCGACGATGATCATGTCGGGGGCGAAAGCCTCGATCGCCGGGATCACAACGCGGTCCATCGCGTGGAGGTAGGCGGTATGGCCCGCGCCTGCGTGCATCGGCAGGTTGATGTTATGGCCTTCGCCCGCCCCGCGTCCGCGATCCTTCAGGCCGCCGGTGTCGATGGGGTAATTCCCCTCTTGATGGAGCGAGATGGTCAGCACGTCATCGCGGTCATAATAGATCGCTTCGGTCCCATTGCCGTGGTGCACGTCCCAATCCAGCACGGCGACGCGCTTTGCCAGCCCCTTGGCCTGCGCGGCCTCGATGGCGATGGCGATATTGGCGAGAAGGCAAAAACCGTTGGGCAGATCCGGCAGGCAGTGATGCCCCGGCGGACGGCTGAGGGCATAGGCATTCTGAAGCTCGCCCCGCGCCACGGCATCGACGGCGGCGATGGACAGCCCGGCAGAGAGCGCCGCCAGTTCATAGCCGCCGCGGGCGAAGGGGACCGCATGGCCCAGCTCCCCGCCCCCCGCATCCGAAAGGCGCTTGAAATCGTCAAGATAGGTTTCGGGATGCACCCGCGCCAAGGCCTCCCGGCTTGCCGGGGCGGCGCTGCGGGTGTCGAGTTCGGCGAAAAGCCCGGTCACCTCCATCAGGTTTTTCAACCGGCGTTTGGTCTCGGGGTTTTCCGGCAGCCCCCCGGCGGCGAGGGGCTGCACCAGCCCGCCCACCGGCATGGTAAAGACGTAGTTCCCCCCTGCGTGCCAGAAACAGCGTTCGTCCCAGAAAAAACCTGCGGTCATCTTGTGCTCCCCTTCATCCTTGCGGGGAAGGTGGCGCAGGGCGGCGGGATTGTCCATGGCGCGGGGGCTCACGCGGGCGGTGGCGCGTGAGGTGGGTGCGGGATTCGGTATTTGAGAAAGGATGAAGGGGGGAGGGGGCGCTTTGGGTGGAAAGCGGGGGGCTTGGGGCGGCCCTAGCACCTTTGGGGGGGGGGGGGGGCTAGGGTTTCTGGTGGTTAGCCGACCATGCCGACGATCTCATAGGTGCGTTTGAGGATCGGGGCGGTGATCTCGCGCGCTTGTTCCGCGCCGCGGGCGAGGATGCGGTCGATCTCGGCCGGATCGGCCATCAGGCGCTGCATCTCGGCGGTGATCGGGCCCATTTTCGACACGGCCAGTTCGGCCAGCGCGGGTTTGAAGGTGCCGAATTGCTGGCCGCCGACCTCCGCCAGCACCTGATCGACGGATCGGTCGCTGAGGGCGGCGTAGATGTTCACGAGGTTGCGCGCCTCGGGGCGGTCCTTCAGCCCCTCGGCCTCGGACGGGAGGGCGTCGGGGTCGGTCTTGGCCTTCCGGAATTTCTTGGCGATCGTGTCGGCATCGTCGGTCAGGTTGATGCGGCTGGCGGGCGAAGGGTCGGACTTCGACATTTTCTTGGACCCGTCGCGCAGGGACATGACGCGGGTGGCCGCGCCTTCGATCACCGGTTCGGTGAGCGGGAAGAAGTCGACGCCGTAGTCGTGGTTGAACTTCGCGGCGATGTCGCGGGTCAGCTCAAGATGCTGTTTCTGGTCCTCGCCCACCGGCACATGGGTGGCGTGGTAGATCAGGATGTCGGCGGCCATCAGTGCCGGATAGGCGAAGAGGCCCAGCGAGGCGGCCTCGGCGTTTTTGCCGGCCTTGTCCTTCCACTGGGTCATGCGGCCCATCCAGCCCATGCGCGCGACGCAGTTGAAGACCCAGGCCAGTTGCGCGTGTTCGGGCACTTGGCTTTGGTTGATCAGGATGGATTTTTCCGGGTCGATGCCCGAGGCGATGAAACCGGCGCAGAGCTCGCGGGTGCTGCGCTTGAGGTCCGCCGGGTCTTGCCAGACCGTGATCGCGTGCAGGTCGACCATGCAGTAGATCGATTGCACGCCCTTTTCTTGCGCATCGGCGAAGCGTTTCAGCGCGCCGAGGTAGTTGCCCAGATGCAGGTCGCCCGAGGGCTGGATGCCGGAAAACACGCGCGGGGTGAACTGGGTCTCGGACATCGGGAGGCACCTCTGGGCTGGAAAGTCTTGCGCGGCAGGCTTACTTCTGGCCGCGAACCCCGTCAAGGAGCGCCCATGCAAGACCCCGACCTCCAGCCCCCCGTGAACCCGCTGCCGCCCGCCGTTGTCATTTTGTTTCTGGCCATTGCCGGGGTCGAGGTGGTGCTCTCTCTGGCCGAGGCGGGGCTGGTGGGTGGCCCCGCGGCCGTGGGCTGGCGGCTGGCGCTGGTGCGCGACTTTGGCTTTTCGGGGCTGATCTTTGACGCGATGATCGGCGCAGGCCAGTACCCGATCGAACATATCTGGCGGGTGGTGACCTATCCGTTCATCCATCTGGGCTTTACCCATGCGATCTTTGCCGTGGTGCTGCTTTTGGCCTTGGGCAAGATGGTGGCCGAGGCGATGGGGCAGATGGCGTTTTTGGCGATCTTCGTGCTGTCGGGGATCGGCGGGGCGCTTGTCTATGGGGCGCTGTTGAACGATCCGGTCTGGCTCGCCGGGGCATATCCTAATGTTTACGGGTTGATCGGCGGCTATAGTTTCGTGATGTGGCGGCGGCTGCTGGGCTCTGGCGGGCCGCAGTATCAGGCCTTCACGCTGATCGCCCTGCTGATGGGGCTGCAATTGTTCTGGGGCATCTTTTTCGAGACCGGCTTTCTTTGGGTGGCGGAACTGGCCGGGTTCATCTGTGGTTTCGGCCTGAGCTTTCTGGTCGCGCCCGGGGAATGGGCGCGACTGCGGGCGCGGTTGCAGCAGCGTTAACCGCGCCGCATGGCGGATTTGAACTCGGACAGCCGGAATGCGCCGATCAATTGGCCGACGCCGAAGTAGCTGACCGCAGCGATCGCAAGCAACAGCACCAGCGCCAGCCCGCGCCACCACGGTAGGCCCAGCATCGGTTGCAGTGCCGCATTGCCGAGCCAGAGCGCGCCGCCCATGGCGGCAGAGGCGGTGAGGATGCGCCAGATGCGTTTGTGAAACCGCGCGTCGAACTTGACGGCGTCGCCAAAGCGCCGCGCCCCGATGGCGAGGCAAGCAAACATCGTCCAGCCTGCCAGCGTCGTGGCGACCGCCGGGGCGATCCAGCCGATGAAGGGGGCGAGACCCACAGCGAGGGCCGCGTTCACCACCATGGCGACAACGGCGAAGTGGAAGGGGCGGCGGGTGTCTTCGCGGGCGAAATAGACCGGTTGCAGGATCTTTTGCAGCACGAAGGAGGGCAGTCCTAGGCCGTAAACCATCACCGCTGTGGCAATCGCGGCGGTGTCATCGACGCCCGAGGCGCCGCGTTCGAACAGCACGGTGACCAGCGCGAAGGGGATCACGATCAGCGCGACCGACGAGGGGATCGTCAGGGCCAGCGAAATTTCGGCGGCGCGGCTCAGCGCGGTTTGGGCGCCTGCGTCGTCTCCGGCCCGCAGGCGGCGCGACAGGTCGGGAAGCAGCACGATGCCCACGGCGATGCCCACCACGCCCAAGGGAAGTTGATAGAGGCGGTCGGCGGCGAAGAGCCATGAGACGGCCTTGTCATATTGGCTGGCCACCAATTGCCCGACCACGAGGTTGATCTGCATCACGCCCGAGGCCAGCGCGGCGGGCAGGGCGATAACGATCATCGCGCGCATGTCGGGGGTCCAGCGCGGGCGGGAAGGGCGCAGCGGGAAACCCGCTTGGGCCGCGGCGCGCCATGTCAGCGCCAGCTGTGCCACACCGGCGACCGGGATCGACCAGATCAGCCAAAGCGCCACCTCACCCCCGGTGAGGGCAGCGAAGGTCATGGCTGCGATGACGAAGATGTTGAGCAGCACCGGTGCTGCGGCGGCCACGGCGAAGCGCCCGGTGGCGTTGAGGATGCCCGAAAACAGCGCCGAGAGCGACATGCAGAGGATATAGGGAAAGGCGATGCGGCCAAAGGCGACCGTCATGTCGAAGCGCGGGTCTCCGACGAAGCCTTCGGCGGTCAGCCAGACCAAGCCGGGCATGAAAATCATGCCCAGAGCGGTCAGCGCCAGCACCACCAGCGACAAGCCGTTGAAGGCATCGCGGGCGAATGTCCCGGCGCCTTCCTCGCCCTCCAGCTTTTTGGCGAACATTGGCACGAAGGCCGCGTTGAACGCGCCCTCGGCAAAGAAGCGGCGGAACATATTGGGCAGGCGGAAGGCTGCGACAAAAGCGTCCATGACCGGGCCGGGGCCGATGAGCGACAACAGCAGCACTTCGCGCAGAAAGCCGAGCAGGCGGCTCAGCAGGGTCCAGACCCCGACAGTGAAAAAGCCGGACATAAGACGGATAGGTTTCATCGCAGGAGCCTTAAATTGCGCTGCGGTGATCCCTAGCGCGGGCGTTCATCCGGTGCAATCGCGGTGAGCGGGGGCAGATGCCCCAGCCACCCGTTGTGGCAAGGCGGCGCTCATTCGCCGGTGGGGTAGATGAACCCATTGATCGGATAGGTGCCGCCAAAGGCTCCGGGCTGGCTTTCCAAACGCACGGCGGACCAATCGTTGTTGTCGGAGACGTCGATCACCGCCATTTTCAGTGAGACTTCATTGCGCTTCCAATTGGCGTGATCCACCCGGATTTCGCGCGGAGAGACGATGTCGGAAACCACCGCGATATGGCCCATCGGCATGGAGCGGGTGGCGCTGAAGGCCATCACGGCACCGACGACGGGATCATCGCCGCGCGGATAAAGCCCCTTGGCCTTGCCCCACCATGTTTCTGCATTGCCGCGAATCTGGATGCCGCTGACATTGCGGGCGAAGGGCACGCACCAAACACGCTGGCCCTTGGCGCGCATGTCTTGGGCGGTTTGTACGGCCATGAAATGCCGCTGGGGATCGATGCCGCCGAAATCGTAGGTCTGTGGGATATCAGGCGCTTTGGCGCAGGCTGCCGTCAAAAGAAGTGTGGCGCAAAGAGCCATCAGGCCCCGGTTCGGCAGTGCTACGCGTGTGACGCTCATATGTCCCTCATTCATGGAATCCCGCGCTTTTGCCGGGTTGAAAGGGATTTTCAGGATCCGAAGTCAAAAACAAAGCGCGAAAATAGCCGGTGGCGGTATTTCGCCGGTCGGGGCAAGCCGAAGGAACCCTAGCCTTCGGCCCGCTCCACCCCTGCGGCAATCGCTTCGCGCAGACGTTTTTCCAAGGTGCGCTGCTTGGCCTCGGTATAGTATTTCAGGCCGAACATATCTTTGACGTAGAAGGTGTCGACCACCTGTTCGCCATAGGTCGCGATCACTGCATTGGCGATATAGACGTTAGAGGCCGCCAAGGTACGCGTCAGGTCATAGAGCAGGCCGGGCCGGTCGCGGGTGTCGACCTCAATGATCGTGTAGATTTCCGAGCCTTCGTTGTCGAAGGTGATATGCGTGGGCACCTTGAAAGCGCGTTCGCGTTTCTTGACCTTATCGCGGGATTTCAGCGCATCGCGGGCGACGATTTCACCGCGCAGGGTCTTGAGGATCATCTCGCGCAGCCGGGGCAGGCGGCTGGCCTCATAGGGGTGATCCTCGCTGTCCTGAATCCAGAAGGCATCGGTGACGAAACCGTCCTTCGTGGTATAGCTGCGCGCATCCACCACATTGGCGCCGACCAGCGCCAGCGCGCCGGCGAGCCGGGCAAAGATGCCGGGGTGATCGGCCATGACGAAACAGGCCCGTGTCGCGCCGCGGTCCTCATCGGGGTGCAGATCAATGCGGATATCGTCATTGCCGATGTCGCGCAGCAGTTCCGCAAAAGCGACATGGGCGGTGACGTGCAGACCCTGCCAATAGGGCGGATAGTGCCGGGCCGTCTCGCGCTGCAGATGTTTGCGCGGCCAATCGGAAAGCGCGGCGCGCAGGGCTTTCTTGGCCTCCGCGCCCCGGTTTTCGCGGTTGAGGTCTTCGAGCCCAGTATCCAACGCCCGCTCGGTCTGGCGATAGAGCGCGCGGATCAGCACCGCTTTCCAATTGTTCCATGTGTTCGGCCCGACACCGCGAATGTCACAGACCGTCAGCACGCAGAGCAGGTCGAGCCGTTTGACCGTCTGCACCGCCTTGGCAAAGTCGCGCACCGTGCGCGGATCGGCGATGTCGCGTTTCTGGGCCATGTCGGACATCAGCAGGTGATAGCGTACCAGCCATTCCACCGTGTCGACCTCATCGCGTTTCAGCCCCAACCGGGGGCCAATGCGCCGCGCCAGTTTCGCGCCGATGATGGAATGGTCCTCGGGCCGCCCCTTGCCGATGTCATGCAAGAGCAGCGCCACATAGAGCACCTTGCGGTTCACCCCACGTTTCAGGATCGAGGAGGCAACGGGCAGTTCCTCTTCCAGCTCGCCCTTCTCGATCCGGGCGAGGTTGGCGATACATTGGATCGTGTGCTCGTCGACTGTGTAGGAATGATACATGTTGAACTGCATCATCGCGACGATCGGCTCGAACTCGGGGATGAAAGCGCCTAAGACGCCCAATTCGTTCATCCGCCGCAGTGAACGTTCGGGATTGCCGTGTTTCAGCAGTAGGTCGAGGAAGATGCGACGCGCCTCGGGCGTGCGGCGCATGTCGTCGTCGATCAGCGCGAGGTTGGCCTTGATCAGACGCATCGCATCGGGGTGGATCAACATCCCCGTGCGCAGGGCCTCTTCGAAGATGCGCAACAGGTTCAGCTTGTCTTGCAGAAACTCTGCGTCGTCCTTCACCGCGATGCGGTTGTGCACCACCTGAAACCCTTCGCGCATTTTCGGGCGGCGGCGGAAGATGCGTTCCAGCAGCGGTTCGGCCTTCATATGCGACGCTTCGAGCCCGCTGACGAAGATGCGCGTCAGATCCCCCACCGCCGTTGCGTGGCGGAAATAGGCCTGCATGAAGATCTCGACGCCCCGCCGGCCCCCGATGTCCTGATAGCCCATGGCTTGGGCGACCTGCACCTGCATGTCGAAGGTCAGCTGTTCGGTCGCGCGCCCGGCAATCAGGTGAAGATGCCCGCGCACGGCCCAGAGAAAGGCCTCGGCCTCGCGGAAAGTGTCGTATTCATCGGCGCGGAAGACGCCGAGATCGACCAGATCCGCGACCCGGTCCACGTCATGGATGAATTTGGCGATCCAAAACAGCGAATGCAGATCGCGCAGCCCGCCTTTGCCTTCCTTGACATTGGGCTCGACCATATAGCGCTCACCCTGTTTCAGGTGCCGGTTGTCGCGCTCTTCCAGTTTGGCTTCGATGAAATCCTTTCCCGCGCCTGAGAAGAGTTCGTTCTTGAGCCGTTCGGAAAGCTCTTGGGCAAGGGTCACATCGCCGTCGATGAAGCGGTTCTCCAGCAGGGCGGTCTGAATGGTGAAATCATCCGCACCCAGCCGCAGGCAATCCTCAATAGTGCGGGTGGCGTGGCCGACCTTTAGCTTCAGATCCCACAGGATATAGAGCATCGATTCGATCACGCTCTCTGACCAGGCGGTGGCCTTGTAGGGGATGAGAAACAGCAGATCGACATCTGAAAAGGGCGCCATCTCTCCCCGGCCATAGCCGCCGACGCCAATCATGGCGAGCCGTTCACCCTCGGTCGGGTTCGGGTTGGGGTGCAGCACCTGCGTGGCGATTTGCAAGACGCAGCGCAGCAGTTGGTCGGTAAGAAAGGTGTAGGAAGAGGTCATTGCCCGCGCGTCGAAGGGCGATTCAGCAAAGCCTGCCGCGATGGCCTTGCGGCCCGCCTGCCGGGCGTCTTGGATCAGGGGGACAATTTCGGCCCTGAGGGCCGCGCCCTCCAACGTGCTGTCGCGCTGGGCGAGGGCCTGCCAAATGGCCGTGTCGTCAAAGATTTGCTCGGGCGGGCAAATCAGGCGCGGGTGTCGACGCGCGCCTGATGTCGTTGTCGGTTTCGCGAGGTCCAATTCAGAAACCAGCTCCGCCAAAGCCGCGGGGTGCCGGGTCGAGCACGACGACGCGGTTGTTGCGGATCGTGGCCACGGACAATGCGCGTTCGTTGGTGCCATCGCGGCGCAGGCGGAAGATGCCGCTCGCCCCTTGGAAACCCGCCCCTTGGGTCAGCGCGGCCCCGGACAGCGCGTTGGATTTGCCACCCTTCACCAAGGAGCCGATCGCCGCGATCCCGTCAAAGGCCAGCCCGGCCAGAGGGTGCGGATCACTGCCATAGGCCGCGGTGTAACGGTTGGCGAAGGCTCCGCTCGCCGCCGTGTCGGGCAGGGCGAACCAGCCGCCCTGAACCCCGGGCAGTTCCAGCGTTTGGGCGGGGATGTCCCACCGGGTCAGGCCGACATATTGCGTGGTGGCCGATTGAATGCCCGCCTCGGGCAGAAGCTGCGCGAAAAGCGGCAGGGCACTGGCCGAGGAGGTGGTGAGGAACAGCGCATTGGCGCCGCTGCCTTCGATGGTCGCCTTGACGCGCGGCACGGCGGCCACGACCGACTCTTGGCTCAGCGCGTAATCGACGGTGCCCGCCAGTGTCGCGCCATTGGCGCTGATCGCTTGAACGATTGCGTCACGGCCCAGTTGTCCGGCAAGGTCCTGACTATGCAGTACCACCATTTTGTCCTTGCCGTTGCGCTTGGCAAAGCTCACCAACCGATTGGCGGTATTGGCAAAAGTCGGCCCAAGCACGAAAACATTGCCGCCCGCGATGGTCGGGTTGTTCGAGAATGAGATCACGTTGACCCCGGAGGAGGCCACGGCCACCCCTGCGGCATTGGCCGCCTCGCCGTAAACCGGGCCGAGGATGATCTTGGCCCCTTCATTCACCGCCTGCGCGGCGACGGAAGCGGCTGTGCTGGCGTTGCCCGCAGTGCCATAAACGCGCAGGTCGATCTGAACGCCGTCCAGATCGCGCATCGCAAGGCGCGCGGCGTTTTCGAGGTTCTTGGCCAACAACTCATCACCGGCCGAGCCGCCCCGCGGGACCAAGAGCGCCACCGGAACGGGGGCGGCGGGATCGATGCGCGGGCCGCCGGAATTGGCGCCGCCGATGGCAACAGGCTGACAGGCCGCCAGCAGGACCGCGAAGAGCGGCAGTAAGAGCAGGTGCATCTTCTTGCGGATGGCGCGGAAACAGGCAATCATTTGTATTCACTCCCCGGTGGTGGCAAGACGACGATGGTCGCCGGAACATGGCCGCGATCATAGTGACTGCGAAAGGCGGGTCCAGCGTTGAAATTCGACAAGACAGAGCTAGCCCCGGGACTTTATTTCGTGGGCGTCCCCATCGGCACCGCGCGCGATATCACGCTGCGCGCGCTCGACACGCTGGCCTCGGCGGATCTGCTGGCGGCAGAGGATACGCGCAGCCTGCGGCGGCTGATGGAGATTCACGGGGTGCCGCTCGATGGGCGCAAGGTGTTGGCGCTGCACGATCACAGCGGCACATCGGTGCAAGAGCGGCTGATCGCGGCCATCCGCGAGGGCAAATCTGTCGCCTATGCGTCGGAGGCGGGCATGCCGCTGATCGCCGATCCGGGGTTTGAACTCAGCCGCGCCGCGGCCGAAGCGGGGGTGATGCAGACCTGCGCGCCGGGACCATCGGCCGTGCTGACCGCGCTGGCCTTGGGCGCCCTGCCAACGGATGCATTTTTCTTTGCGGGCTTCCTGCCCAATAGCAAATCGGCCCGGATCGCAGCGCTGGAAAAGCTGCGCGACGTGCCGGGGACACTGGTGTTCTACGAATCGCCCAAACGGCTCGGCGCCATGCTGCGCGATGCGGCAACCGCACTGGGCGCGGGGCGCAAAGCGGCAATGTGCCGGGAATTGACCAAGAAATTCGAAGAAATTCAGCGCGATACCCTCGAAAGCCTCGCCGATCTTTATCAAGCGAAGGCGCCGAAAGGCGAGGTGGTCGTGCTGATTGATCGCAGCCGTTCAGACTCTGTTAATCACCTTGACTTAGAAACAGATTTGCAACGGGCGCTAACCGAAATGTCGATGCGTGACGCCGTCGATTTGGTGGCACAGGCCCATGGCCTGCCGCGGCGACAGGTGTATCAAGCGGCATTGGCGCTCGGCAAAGGGTAGAACAGGGATCGGAGCGATGAAAATGGCGCAGGGTGAGACAGGGATACGAACTGCGGCCAAACGCCAACGGGGGCGCATGGCCTATCATGCCGGGATCGCCGCCGAGAACCGGATCGCGCAGGACTATGAAAGGCGCGGTTTTGCCATCGCCCGCCGCCGTTGGCGGGGCCGCGCTGGTGAAATTGATTTGATCCTGCGCGACGGGGCTGCCTTGATCTTTGTCGAGGTGAAGCAAAGCCGTAGTTTTGCACGGGCCGCCGAAAGCCTTTCTGCCAGACAGATGCAGCGCATCTACCGCTCCGCTGAGGAATTTCTTGCCGGCGAACCTGCAGGAAGTCTGACCGAGGTGCGCTTTGACGTGGCGCTTGTCGATGGGCAGGGGGCCACCGAAATCATCGAAAACGCCTTTGGCCACGGCTGACCCATTGCGCATAGGCCCCTGTTGCGCCATCTAAGAAGCGATCCCAAATGCCTGCACCGTCGGTCCGGGTCGGATCACGACAAAGGTAAGCAGCGGGGGACGCCGATGAAAATCGCCTTTCAAATGGACCCGATCGGGGACGTGAACATCAATGCCGACAGCAGCTTTCGGTTGGCCGAAGAGGCGCAGGCGCGGGGGCATGAACTGTTCTTTTACACGCCCGATCATCTGGCGTATCAAGAGGGGCGGATCACCGCGCGGGGCTATGACTTTACCGTGCAGCGCCTGCAGGGCGATCACGCGCGGTTCGGAGAAGAGCGCGAGGTCGATTTGGCGGATTTCGACGTGGTCTGGCTGCGTCAGGATCCGCCTTTCGACATGCATTACATTACCTCGACCCATCTGCTGGATCGGCTGAAAGAGACCACCTTGGTGGTCAACGATCCCTTTTGGGTCCGCAATTACCCCGAAAAGCTTCTGGTCCTCGATTTCCCCGATCTGACACCGCCCACCACGATTGCGCGCGACCTTTCGACCATCAAAGCCTTCAAGGCGAAGCATGGCGATGTGATCCTGAAACCGCTTTACGGCAATGGCGGTGCCGGTGTGTTCCGGCTGGACGCCAATGACCGCAACCTCACCTCGCTGCATGAACTCTTCACCGGCTTCTCGCGTGAGCCTCTGATCGTTCAGAAATTCCTGCCTGCCGTATCCAAAGGCGACAAGCGCGTCATCCTCGTGGATGGGGAGCCGGTGGGCGCGATCAATCGCGTTCCGGCGGAGGGCGAGACGCGGTCGAACATGCATGTCGGCGGGCGGCCTGAGAAGGTCGGGCTGACGGAGCGCGATCTGGAGATCTGCGCGGCCATCGGTCCATTGCTCAAGGAAAAGGGCCAAATCTTTGTCGGGATCGATGTGATCGGCGACTATCTGACCGAGATCAACGTGACCTCTCCCACCGGCATTCAAGAGTTGGAACGGTTCGATGGCGAAAATATTGCCGGAAAAATCTGGGAGGCGATCGAGGCCAAGCGCGGGTGAGCCTGCGCCAGCATCTTCTGAACCGTTACCTGCGTCTGACAGAGAAACCTTTGCTGGCGCATGGAAATCCGCAATTCCTGCGGGCCACGATGGAGATGCAGGCGCGGCTCTTTTTCAAAGGACCGCGCGCGGTGCATGCCGAATGGCGGGGGCTGCCGGGGGCGGGATCGGCGCTTTGGCTGACCCCGCCGCAGGCCTCTTCGGGGCGTGTGATCCTTTACGTCCATGGCGGCGGGTTCGTGTTTGGCAGTCCGGAGACGCACCGGGCGATGGTCGCGCGCCTATCCCTGCTGACCGGTGCGCGGGCGGTGCTGCCGCGCTATGCGCGGGTGCCAGAGGCGGCTTTTCCCAAACCTGCGCAAGATATCCGCGCGGCTTGGGATGCGCTTGGTCAGATGGGCATCGCGGCGGGGAACATCGTAATTGGTGGCGACAGCGCGGGCGGCGCGCTGGTCTTTGACCTGTTGGCGCAGCTTTGCCGCGAGGGGGCGGCGCTGCCTGCTGGCGCCTTTGGGCTGTCCCCCTTGTTGGACCTGACGTTTTCGGGCCCAAGTTTCACGCAGAATGCCGAACGCGACGTGTTGTTGCCCGCCGCCCGCGCTAGGGAAATGGCGCGGCTCTATCTTCGAGGGCAGGATGCGGAGAGCCCCCGGGCGAGTCCCATTCTCGCCGATTTCAAAGGCGCGCCGCCCGTCTGGCTCACCGTAAGTGACAGCGAAATCCTGCGTGATGACAGCCGCCGCTTGGCGGCCCGCCTACGCGAAGCGGGCGTGTCGGCCAGTTTGCAGGAGGTCCATGATCTGCCGCATGTCTGGCCGCTGTTTCAGAACCACCTGCCCGAGGCGCGGCAGAGCCTTGCGGCCCTCGCCGATTGGATCAATGCCCTGCCGCCGGATCGGGCAGGCGAAAGCTGATCGCCTCGGCCATATGGGGGCGGCGGACCTCGGGTTCTCCTGCAAGATCGGCGATGGTGCGCGCGACACGCATGACCCGGTGATACCCGCGAGCCGACAGGGAAAACCGTTCCGCCGCGCGCAGAAGCAGCGCCCGCGCTTCGGCATCTGGGCTGACAACGGTTTCGAGCAAGTCGCCCGGCGCATCGGCATTGACTGAAATCCCGTCATGCGGCGTGTAGCGGGTGGATTGCAACGCCCGCGCGGCAGCGACCCTTGCCGCGACCTCGGCCGAGGTCTCGCCAGTAGCGGGCAGGTCAAGATCGCTGTAGCTCACGGGCGGCACGTCGACGCGCAGGTCGAACCGGTCCATCAAGGGGCCGGAGATGCGCCCGAGGTAGTCTTCGCCGCAGGCCGGAACACGGGCGCAGGCGCGGGCCGGGTCAGGCAGGTAGCCGCATTTGCAGGGGTTCGCCGCCGCGACGAGCATGAAGCGGCAGGGATATTTCACATGGGCATTGGCCCGCGCGATCATGACCTCGCCAGTCTCGATCGGTTGGCGCAGGGTTTCGAGGACCGTGCGGTTGAACTCGGGGAACTCGTCCATGAACAGCACACCGTTATGGGCCAGAGATGCCTCCCCCGGTCGCGCTTGCCGACCGCCTCCGATGATCGCGGCCATAGAGGCCGTGTGATGCGGCTCGCGAAAGGGGCGGCTGCGGGAAATGCCGCCCTCATCCAGCAGCCCGGCGAGGGAGTGGATCATCGAGGTCTCAAGCGCCTCGGATGCCGTGAGCGGGGGAAGGATGCCGGGCAGCCGCGCGGCCAGCATGGATTTGCCCGACCCCGGCGTGCCGACCAGCATCAGGTGGTGCCGCCCGGCGGCGGCGATCTCCAACGCGCGTTTGGCGCGTTCTTGGCCCTTAACCTCGCGCAGGTCGCGGCCCGCCAATGCGAGGGGCACTTCGCCCGGCTCGGCGGGGGCGATCGGCACCTGCCCGGTGTAGTGGCGCACCACGTCGCCCAGATTGGCGGCGGCGATGACCTGTGTCTTGCCCACCCATGCGGCCTCCGCCCCCGACCCTGCGGGGCAAAGCAGGCTGCGGTCCTCGGCGGCGGCGGCCATGGCGGCGGGCAGGGCGCCGACAACGGGCATCAGAGTCCCGTCGAGCGAAAGCTCCCCCAAGGCCACCACATACTGGGTGATGTCATCCGGCAGGATATCGAGGGCCGAGAGCAGCGCCAGCGCGATGGGCAGGTCGAAATGGCTGCCTTCCTTGGGCAGGTCGGCGGGGGAGAGATTGACAGTGATACGTTTGGAGGGCAGCGCGATGGCCAAGGCGCTGAGCGCCGCGCGCACCCGATCGCGGGCTTCCGATACGGCCTTGTCCGCCAGCCCGACGATGGAAAAGCCCGGCAGCCCGGCGGTGACGGCGCATTGCACCTCGACGATGCGCGCCTCGACCCCTTGAAATGCGACCGTATAGGCCCGCGATACCATCACCCCTGCTCCGTCTTGCTATGGTTAATCGGTAGGCAAGACGGGTTTAGGAATGGTTAACGGCACTGTGGGTCAGGGCACTGTGGGTCAGGGCACTGTGGGGTCAGGGCGTGTGATTGATCCCTTCGACCCGCCATTGGCCGTTGGCGTGGGACAGATGCGTGACCGAGAGGTTGTCGATCTTATGGGCCATCGCCTCCAGCGCCCCGCCGCCTTGGGCCTGCTGCACCTGCGTGAGGATTACGCCGAAATGGGCCACGGCGATCACATGGGCAGTGGGGTGGGCGGCGTTGATCCGCGCCACCACCCGGTCGACGCGCGCCTTGGTCTGGTTCCAGCTTTCGCCCTCGGGGGCCATGACATCGCCGGGGGTTTCCCAATAGGCGCGGCTGAGGTCCGGGTCGCGTGCGGCGACTTCTGAAAAATGCAGCCCGTCCCAAGCGCCGAAATGCAGCTCGCGCAGCCCAAGCTCGTGGGGTAGGCGGCGGCGCGAAGGCAGGGCCAGCGCATCCGCCGTATGCACGGCGCGGATCAGGTCCGAAGAGACCAACAGCGCCTCATCCGGCAGGTGTAGGTTCAACCGTGCCAGTCGGGGCGCATCGGAAAGATCCGCCGGGACATCGCGCCAGCCAACGAAGTTCTTCTCATGGGTCGGGCCGTGGCGCACCCAGTGCCAAGTGGTCACGGCATTTCCCCTTTCAGCAGTTGTGGCAGCCCGACGACGACCTGCACCACCGTCTCAGCCTCGGCGGCCAAGGCGATGTTGAGCCGCCCCTGCGCCTCGCGGAACTGGCGCGCCATGGCGTTGTCGGGCACGATCCCTTGGCCGACCTCGTTCGAGACCACGACCCAATGTGCCGCACAGCCCCGCAGGGCCTGCAAAAGCTGCGCCTGAGCGGCTTCCAGATCGCTCCCCTCCATCAGGTGATTGCTGAGCCACATGGTCGCGCAGTCGATCAGCACGATTTCGCCGGCGGGCAATTTCGCCAGCGGTTCGGTCAGATCGAGCGGAGATTCCACGGTGCGCCACCCCGCATCGCGCCTTGCTTGATGTTTGTTCACGCGTTCTTGAACTTCGTCATCCCAGATGCGCCCGGTGGCGAGGTAAGTCTTTGACATGCCGCTGGAATTCACGAGGGCCTCTGCCCATTCCGATTTGCCCGAGGCCGCCCCGCCTAGGGCAAAGGTAGTTCTAGGCAACATCTTCTCACCAAATATTTGAACCAAATGGCATGTCTCTGCGTATCTCCACCAACGGCCCATCACAAGGTGCGCCACGCATTTCTCAAGGGGGATACCAAATGTCATTGCAGACCGCTCGCGAATTTTCACTCACCCGCACCGCAATGAAGGCCGAATTGCTCGATGCCGAGACGGAGTTGGAGTTGGCCTATGCGTGGCGCGATCACCGCGACGAGGCTGCGCTGCACCGTCTGATCACCGCCTACATGCGTCTGGCGATCTCGATGGCCGGCAAGTTCAAGCGCTACGGCGCGCCGATGAACGATCTAATCCAAGAGGCCGGTCTCGGCCTGATGAAAGCCGCCGACAAATTTGACCCCGACCGCGGTGTGCGCTTCTCGACCTATGCGGTCTGGTGGATCAAGGCGAGCATTCAGGATCATGTGATGCGCAACTGGTCGATGGTGCGGACGGGGTCGACCTCCTCGCAGAAATCGCTGTTTTTCAACATGCGCCGCGTGCAAGCCCGTTTGGAGCGCGAGGCCACCGCTATGGGCGAGACGCTGGACAAGCACCAGCTGCGCCAGATGATCTCGACCGAGATCGGCGTGCCGCTGCATGATGTCGAGATGATGGAAGGCCGCCTGTCGGGGTCGGATTACTCGCTGAACGCCACCCAAAGCGCCGAGGATGAGGGCCGCGAGTGGATCGAAGCGCTGGCCGATGAAAGCACGCAGGCCGCCGAACGTGTCGAGGAAGCGCATGACACGGCACAGTTGCGCAACTGGTTGCTGACGGCGATGCAGGGCCTGTCCGAGCGCGAGCAATTCATCGTGCGCGAACGCAAACTGCGGGATCCGGCGCGTACCTTGGAAAGCCTTGGCGACGAGCTCAGCCTCAGCAAAGAGCGGGTGCGCCAGCTTGAGGCCGCGGCCTTTGGCAAGATGCGCAAATCGCTTGAGATGCAATCGCGTGAGGTCTTTGCCTTTCTGGCCTGACGCCGCATTGCGATGCCCGCCGGGGCTGGCAGATTTTCCCGCCCCGGATTAAGGTCTCCCCAACGCAAACGGGGGGCCTTTATGCTGTCGGGCAAACATATTCTGCTGATCATCGGCGGCGGCATTGCCGCCTATAAATCCCTCGATCTGATCCGGCGTCTGCGCGAGCGTGGCGCCAAGGTAACTCCGGTTCTGACCCGCGCGGGCGAAGAGTTTGTCACCCCGCTTTCCGTCTCGGCCCTGACCGGGGTGAAGGTCTTTCGCGATCTTTTCGACCTTGGAGATGAGGCCGAGATGGGACATATCCAGCTCAGCCGCGCGGCGGACCTGTTGGTGGTCGCCCCCGCTACGGCAGACCTGATGGCCAAGATGGCGCAGGGGGCGGCGAATGATCTGGCATCGACCTTGCTTTTGGCCACCGATACGCCGGTGCTGCTGGCGCCTGCGATGAACGTGCGGATGTGGCAGCACCCCGCGACGCAGCGCAACATCGCCACCCTACGCGGCGATGGCATCGCCATGGTCGGGCCGAATGACGGTGACATGGCCTGCGGCGAATACGGGCCGGGGCGGATGGCCGAACCGCTTGAGATTGTCGCGGCGGTAGAGGCGCGGCTGGGGCAGGGGCCGCTGGCGGGCAAGCGCATCCTCGTCACCTCCGGCCCCACCCATGAGCCGATCGACCCGGTGCGCTATATCGCCAACCGCTCTTCCGGGGCGCAGGGCACAGCCATCGCGCGGGCGCTCACGGCTCTGGGCGCCGAAGTGGTCTTTGTCACCGGCCCGGCGGAGGTCGCCCCGCCCGAGGGCGTCGAAGTGGTGCCCGTGCAGACCGCGCAAGAGATGATGCAAGCGGTAGAGGCCGCATTGCCCGCCGATGCCGCCGTCTTTGCGGCCGCAGTGGCCGATTGGCATGTGCAGGGGGCAGGGGACCGTAAGCTGAAGAAATCCAAGGATGAGCTGCCGAGCCTGTCTTTCGCAGAGAATCCCGACATTTTGAAAACCATCAGCCAGCGTTGTGAAGGCCGCCCGCCGCTCGTTGTGGGCTTCGCCGCCGAGACTGACGACGTGCTGGCCCATGCCAAGGCGAAACGCGCGCGCAAGGGCTGTGACTGGATCGTCGCCAATGACGTCTCGCCTGCCACAGGCATCATGGGCGGGCGCGAGAACGCCGTGACGCTGATCACCGATGCCGGGGCCGAGGATTGGCCGCGCATGGGCAAAGATGCCGTGGCCGCCCGTCTGGCCGAACGTATCGCCGCAGCACTTGCCTGAGGGGGCACAATGACCAAGATCAAACTCTGCTGGGCCGAGGGCGCGGACCGCAGCCTGCCGCTGCCCGCCTATGAAAGCGCCGGGGCGGCGGGGGCGGACCTGCGGGCCAATCTGCTCGGCGGCGCTGTTACACTGACCCCCGGCGCGCGGGCGCTGATCTCCACCGGGTTGCAGATGGCGATCCCGCAGGGGTTCGAGGTGCAGATCCGCCCCCGCTCGGGTCTGGCGCTGAAGCATGGGATCACCCTGATCAACAGCCCCGGCACCATCGACAGCGATTATCGCGGCGTGGTGGGGGTGATCATGTGCAATATGGGGGCGGAGGCTTTCACCGTCGAACATGGCATGCGCATCGCACAGATGGTCGTGGCCCCGGTGGTGCAGGCGGACTTTGATCTGGTCGAATGCCTTGATGAGACCCAGCGCGGCGCGGGCGGGTTCGGCTCCACGGGGGCGCGGTGATGTTGGCTGTTTTGATTATCGCGGCGGCACTTTGGTTCGGCGGCGGCCTTCTTGGGTTGCCGCGCGGGCTGCGCGCGGGGCTGATCGGGCTGATGTATCTGGCGCTGGTCGCGCTGCATCTGCTGTTTCCGGCCACCCATCCGTTGCGGCTCGCCACCGGCGGCAGCGCCGCGCCGTGGCTGCTCTTGGGCGGTTTTGTGGTGCTGGTGCTGCTCTACCGGCAGGGGCTGGCGACCCTGCGCGCGCGCGCCACGCGCGGCGCGCCGACCGAAGCCCCCGATTCGGGCCGTTTTTCTGAAAGTGAGTTGAACCGCTACGCCCGGCACATCGTGCTGCGCGAGGTCGGCGGCGCTGGCCAGAAGGCGCTGAAGAACGCCAAGGTGCTGGTGATCGGCGCGGGCGGTCTCGGCGCGCCCGCGCTGCAGTACCTCGCTGCGGCGGGGGTCGGCACCATTGGGGTGATCGACGATGACGCAGTCGAAAACGCCAATCTGCAACGGCAGGTGATCCACAAGGATGCTTCCATCGGCATGCCCAAGGTCTTCTCGGCCGAAGCCGAGATGCTGGCCCAGAACCCCCATATCACGGTCCGCCCTTACCACCGTCGTCTGACCGATGAGATCGCCGAAGACCTCGTGGCCGACTATGACCTCGTGCTTGACGGGACCGACAATTTCGACACCCGCTATCGCGTCAATGCCGCCTGCGTCGTTGCGGGCAAGCCGCTAATTTCCGGCGCGCTCAGCCAATGGGAGGGGCAGCTCAGCGTCTTCGACCCCGCCCGCGGCGCGCCCTGTTATCGCTGTATCTTCCCCGAAGCGCCGGCGGCGGGACTTGCGCCTTCCTGCGCCGAGGCCGGGGTCATCGGCCCGCTGCCCGGTGTAATCGGCACGATGATGGCGCTGGAGGCGGTGAAGCTCATTACCGGCGCGGGCAGCGTGCTGCGCGGCGAGATGATGATCTACGACGGGCTTTACGGCGAGACCCGCAAGATCGGGCTGAAACGGCGTAAGGGCTGCGAAACCTGCGGCGGGTGATTGCATGTCCCCCCGGCGCGCCCCATCTTGGGCGCAAAGGAGACCTGCATGACAAACCCGCTTCTGACCGAATGGGAAACCCCCTTCGGCATCGCCCCCTTTGACCGTATTTCCGACGAGGATTTCGCGCCCGCGCTGGACGAAGCGCTCGCCGCCCACCGGGCCGAGATCGACGCCATCGCCGACAACCCCGAGGCCCCGAGCTTCGCCAATACCATTGAGGCGCTGGAAGCCTCCGGCGCGGCGCTCGACAAGGTGCTGAGCGTGTTCTTCACCGTCGCGGGCGCGGACAGCAACCCGGCGCGGGAGGCGTTGCAGCGCGACTTCTCGCCCAAGCTCGCCGCGCACCAGTCGGCGATCTCGGGCAACGAAGCGCTGTTTTCGCGCATCGCCGCCGTCTGGGAGGCGCGCGACACGCTCGAGTTGACCGAGGAACAGGCCCGCGTGCTGATGCTGACGCATCGTGGCTTCGTCCGCTCCGGGGCCGCGCTGACCGGCGAGGCCGCCGAGCGCATGAAGGAGATCAAGGCACGGCTGGCGTTTCTGGGCACGCAGTTCACCCAGAACCTGCTGGCCGACGAGCGCGCGTGGTTCATGGAACTTTCCGAAGACGACCTGACCGGCCTGCCGGATTTCGTCGTAGAATCCGCCCGCGCGGCGGGGGAGGAGAAGGGCGCCGACGGCCCGGTGATCACGCTCTCGCGCTCGCTCATCGTACCCTTCCTGCAATTCTCCGACCGCCGCGACCTGCGCGAGAAGGCCTTTCGCGCATGGGAAGCGCGGGGCGCGAACGGTGGTGAGACCGACAACCGCGAGATCGCAGCGGAAACGCTGGCCCTGCGCAAGGAACGCGCCGAACTGCTCGGCTACGACAATTTCGCCGCCTACAAGCTCGAAACCGAGATGGCCAAGACGCCCGCCGCCGTGTGCGACTTGCTGATGTCGGTCTGGAAGCCGGCCAAGGCGCAGGCCGATGCCGATGCCGAGGTGCTGACCGCGCTGATGCGCGAGGATGGTGTGAACGGTGCACTGGAGCCCTGGGACTGGCGCTACTACGCCGAGAAGCGGCGCGCCGCCGAGCATGACCTCGATGAGGCGGCGCTGAAGCCCTATTTCCAGCTCGACCGGATGATCGACGCGGCCTTCGACTGCGCCAACCGGCTGTTCGGGCTGGAGTTCGCCCCGCTCGACGTGCCGCTCTACCACCCCGACTGCCGGGCGTGGGAGGTGACGCGGGGCGGCAAGCATGTGGCGGTCTTCATCGGCGACTATTTCGCACGCGGCTCGAAACGTTCGGGCGCATGGTGCTCGGCAATGCGGAGCCAGGCGAAGTTCCCGCGCGCGCAGGCGCCAGTGGTGATCAATGTCTGCAACTTCGCCAAGGGCGATCCGGCGCTGCTGTCCTATGACGATGCGCGCACGCTGTTCCACGAGTTCGGCCATGCGCTGCACCAGATGCTCTCGGACGTGACCTATGAAAGCGTCAGCGGCACCTCGGTGGCGCGCGACTTCGTGGAACTGCCGAGCCAGCTTTTTGAGCACTGGCTGGACCAGCCCGAGGTGCTGCAGAAATTCGCCACCCATGCGCGGACGGGCGCGGCGATGCCGCGGGAGATGCTCGACAAGGTGCTGAAGGCCGCGACCTTCGACATGGGCTTTCAGACGGTGGAATACATCGCCTCCGCCCTTGTCGATCTGGAGTTCCACGATGGCGAACCGCCCGTCGATCCGATGGCGAAACAGGCCGAGGTGCTCCGCAGCATCGGCATGCCGCAGGCGATCCGCATGCGCCACGCCACCCCGCAATTCGCCCATGTCTTCTCGGGCGACGGCTATTCCAGCGCCTACTACAGCTACATGTGGTCCGAGGTGATGGACGCCGACGCCTTCGCCGCCTTCGAGGAAGCGGGCGGGGCTTTTGATGCGGAACGTGCCGAGGCGCTGGAGGAACACATCCTCTCGACCGGCGGCAGCCGTGATCCGGCGGAGCTGTACACCGCATTCCGGGGACGTCTGCCGGGGGTCGAGGCGCTGCTCAAAGGGCGCGGGCTGGCGGCGTAGGTCAGGGGCCGGGGGTCAATACCCCCGGTCGCGATCCACCAGATGCAGCAGAGGCTCACCGGCCTCGCTGCGGCGGATGTTCTCGGCGATAACTTCTGAGGCGGTGTCGTTGCGCGTGGCCGCCGCGATATGCGGGGTCACGGTCACCTTCGGATGTGCCCAATAGCGGTGATCCTCAGGCAGCGGCTCCACCCGGAAGACATCCAGCGTCGCATGGGCGATCTGCCCGCTGTCGAGCGCCGCCAGCAAGGCGTCGTCGTCAATCAGCGGCCCGCGACCGGGATTGATGATGAACGCGCCTTTGGGCATCTGCGCTAGCGTCTTTTCGTTCAGAACGTCTCGTGTGGCGGGCGTGTCGGGCATCAGAAGCACGGCGATTTCGGCGCGTGTCAGCGCCTCCGCAAGGCCGTCGTCGCCGTGCAGGCAGCGCACGCCTTCGATCCGCTTCGCGCTGCGCGACCAGCCGGTCACGTCAAAGCCCAGACCCACCAGCGCCTCGGCCACCGCTTGGCCGAGCGCCCCGATGCCCAGCACCGCGACACTGCGCTCGCGCGCCAGCGGCGGGGTGCGCGGCTCCCATTTGGCATCCGTGCGCAGGATATCGGTATCCATCCCCAGATGATGGCGCAGCACATGGCCCGTGCACCATTCGACCATGCCGTGAGTCAGGCCGAAGTCCACCATCCGCGCCAGCGGTATTTTCAAGGTCTCATTGCCGGTGATCGCCTCGACCCCGGCCCAGAGGTTCAGCACCGCCTTGGCGCGCGTGTAGGGGGTGAAGTCCTGCAACTCGCTGTTCGGGGCATAGACGATATAGTCGACCTCTTCGGGCGGCAGATCGGTGGCCAGCGTGAAATCCTGCCCCGGCAGGGCCTTGCGCAGCGCTGCGTTCAAAGGCTGTTCGTAGCCGTCCCAGCGTTCGGCTTTGGCGGCGAAGAGAATGTTGATCGTCATGAATTACCTCGGTCTATGAACATGCGCCGATTGCACCAAGCCGAAAGCCAGCAGCAGCACCAGCATGGCCGAGCCGCCATAGCTCACCATCGGCAGTGGCACGCCAACCACGGGGGCCAGCCCCATGACCATCGACATGTTAACGGCGAAAAAGAGAAAGAAGTTCAGCGCGATGCCAAGGGTCAGCAGGCTTGAAAACCGGTCCTTGTTCTTCACCGCCGAGGCCACGCAGAACAGGATGATCAGCGCGTAAAGCCCCAGAAGGGAGACGCCTCCGACGAAGCCGAACTCTTCGGCCAATGTGGTGAAGATGAAGTCGGTGTGTTTCTCGGGCAGGAAGTTCAGCCGCGATTGGGTGCCCTGCATATAGCCCCGGCCCGACCAGCCGCCCGAGCCGAGTGCGATCTTCGACTGGGTGATGTGATAGCCCGCGCCAAGCGGGTCTTGGCTGGGGTCGAGAAAGGTGTCGATGCGGCGGTATTGGTAGTCTTTCAGCAGTTGCCACGGTGTCCCGCGCGACTGAAAAACGGCGGTGATCAGCCCGATGGCGGCGGTGATGACGGCGGCGAAATAGGCCCAATGCACGCCTGCGAGGAACATCAGCCCGCCCCCGGCGGTCAGCAACAGGATCGAGGTGCCAAGGTCGGGCTGTTTCAGCACCAGTGCGGTGGGGATCACGATGATCAGAATGGGCAGCAGCACCCAAAAGGGGCGCGAGACCTTTTTGACCGGCAGCCAGTCGTAATAGGCCGCCAGAAACAGGACCAGCGTGATCTTCATCAGTTCCGACGGTTGCAGCCGCATGAAGCCGATGTCGATCCAACGCTGCGCGCCCATGCCGACAGAGCCGAAGAGTTCGACCGCGACCAGCAGCACCAAGGTCGCCCCATAGGCCACACCCGACAGGTTGCGCCAAAGCCAGATCGGCACCATCGCCACGGTGAACATAATTGCCATGCCCATGGCGAAACGTTTCATCTGCGGTTCGGCCCAGGGCGAGAATGACCCGCCCGCGACCGAATAGAGCATCAGAAAGCCGACGCCCGCGACACTGGTCAGCAGGATCGCCAGCGGCCAGTTCATAAAGAGGATTTTGCGCAGCCCCGTGGGGACGGATTTGACCGTATGCTCAAGATAGCTCATGCCTGATCCTTCCCCTCCAGCTTGGCGGTCGTCTCGGGCGTGGTGTTGCGCAGTTCCTCTTGCTGGGTGGCGATGCGGCCCCGGTCGGACTTGGGGTAGGCTTCGAGCGGCGGCTCGCCGCCCGCCATGGCCTGCAACATCACGTCGCGCGCAATCGGGGCTGCGGCGGTCGAGCCGCCGCCGCCGTGTTCCACCAGCACGCAGGCTGCGTATTTCGGTTTGTCATAGGGCGCAAAGCAGACAAAAAGCGCGTGATCGCGCCGCTCCCACGGGAGGTCGGCGTTGCTGGTCACACCGCGCGCGCGTTCGGCGGCGGTGATGTTGCGCACCTGACTGGTGCCGGTCTTGCCCGCCATGCGCATCGTGTCGTCGATAATGCGGCTGCGGTAGCCGGTGCCGCGGCGGTCGTTCACCACGTCGTACATCGCCTTGCGCAATTGGCGCAGGTTGTTTTCGTTCAGCCCCATCGGCTCGCCCGCGCCGCTGGGTTGCTCCACCCCGTCGATGGATTTGATCAACCGCGGTGTCACCGTGCGGCCCGTGGCGATCCGCGCGCTCATCACCGCCAGTTGCAGCGGGGAGGAGAGGGTGAAACCCTGCCCGATAGAGGCGTTGACCGTATCGCCCACAACCCAATCCTCACCCCGGGCCGAGCGTTTCCACTGTTTTGTGGGCGCAAGCCCGCCCGCGACCGAGGACAGCGCCAAGTCATGTTTGATCCCAAGGCCAAAGCGGTTCGCCATGGCGGTGATTTTCTCAATCCCGACCTTTACCGCCAGATCGTAGTAATAGACATCGCAGGACTGCTTGAGCGAATGTTGCAGATCGACCCAACCGTGGCCCGCGCGTTTCCAACAGTGGAACCGCCGCCCTGCGACCTCAAGATGGCCGGGGCAATAGACCGTCTCATCGGGGGTGACGATGCCCTCTTCGATTGCGGCGAGCGCCACGATCATCTTGAAAGTCGAGCCGGGCGGGTAGGTGCCCTGCACGGGTTTGTTCACCAGCGGGCGGTATTTCGAGTTCAGCAACGGGTTGTAATCCGCCGAGGAAATGCCGCCGATAAATAGGTTCGGGTCGTAGCTGGGGGAGGAGGCGAGGGCGGCCAGATCGCCATTCTCGCAGTCGATGATGACCACGGCGGCGCTTTCCTCGCCCAGACGGGCCTGCACATAGCGTTGCAGATTGGCGTCCACGGTCAGTTGCAGATCGGCTCCGGCCTGCCCCTCGCGCCGCTCCAACTCGCGCATCACGCGGCCCGTGGCGTTGACCTCCACATGTTTGGTGCCCGCCGCGCCGCGCAGCAGGTTTTCGGCGCGGGCCTCGACGTTGATCTTGCCGATCTGAAAGCGCGGGATGCGCAGCACCTGATCGGGGTTCTCCAGCGCGTCGAGGTCGGCTTGGCTCACCCGGCCCACGCGGCCCACCACATGGGCGAAATCCGCGCCGCGCGGGTAGACGCGGGTCAGGCCCACTTCGGGCGTGACGCCGGGCAGGGCGGGGGCATTGACGCTGACCTTGCTCACGACTTCCCAACTGACGTCATCGACGATGGTGACGGGCAGGAAGGGGGCAGAGCGCGACATCTCGGTCATGGCGCGTTCGCGGGTCTCCTCGTCGATCTCGATGACTTGGGCGAGCCGCTCCATCACCGCTTCCACGTCGCCCGCATCTTCGCGGACCATGACGATCCGGTAGGAGGGCACATTGTCAGCAAGCTGCACTCCGTTGCGGTCGAAAATCTCACCCCGGGCGGGGGGGATCAGGCGGATGTTGATGCGGTTCTCTTCGGCCAGCAGGCGGAATTGGTCGGCCTGATCGACTTGTAGATAGCGCATGCGCGCGGCCAGCCCGCCCATGAACAGCAGCTGAGCCCCGCCCAAAAGGGCGGCGCGGCGCGTCAGGCGCGTGTGGGTCGCATCATTGTCGGCGCGGCTCCGTCTCATCTCATCGCTCCCCGATCACACCCGTTTGCCAAGCGCATCCAGATCGCCCGGCGCGGTCTTGCGCACGCCCATGATACCATGGGTCACCGCTACGATCAGCGGATAAGCAAGAGTCGTCAGTGCCAATTCCGTGAGGTTCAGCGTCAGCGAAGGCGTCGGCACCAGCGCAAGGCTGAGCAAGATACGGTTGGCAAAGATCACCATGGTCAGGATTACTGCCACGGTCAGCCATTCAGCGGCAAAGCTCGCATCCCGCAGGTGCCGCCCCCGCGATTTGAGGTTCTCGACCCCGATCAGGGCCAGCACCGCCCAAAGTCCGGGCGGGCGTTGCAGCAACAGGTCCGCCAGCAGAAAGACCAGCGCCAGAAAAAGCGAGGGCACGTATTCAGGCCGTCGGAGCCCCCAGGCACAGGCAAAGCCCAGCAGCAGGTCCGGCCCGGCCCAAGCGCGCGGGGTCGTCTCAAGCGGGAGAAGGTGGAAGAACAGGATCACCAGTGTCAGCGCGACAAAGCTCAGGCGCATGACCCAGAGGCGGCTGCGCGACAGATCGGTCATGGCTGCACCCCGACCGGCGCTGCCGGATCGGCCAAGGGGCCGTCAGAGGTGATGACATGGGCGGTATCCGGCACGGTTTCATTGCCGTGATGGCGCAACACGCGCAGGAACTCCAACCGCTCGTAATCCGCCGCCAGCCGCACGCGCAGCCGCCCGCCCGGATCGGCGGCCACCTGACCGATCAGGATGCCCGCCGGGAACACGCCGCCATCGCCCGAGCTGATCACCCGGTCGCCTGGGCGGACCAACTCACGGTTCTCGATGAAATCCAAAGGCGGCGCGGCGCTGTTGTCGCCCGCGACGATGGCGCGTTGGCCCGAGGGCTGGATCGTCGCCGGAATACGGCTGGAAGCATCTGTCAGCAGGATCACCCGCGCGGTGTTCTTGCCCACCCCCGCGATGCGGCCCACAAGGCCGATGCCGTCCATCGTAGCCCAGCCCTCGACCAGCCCGTCGCGCGCGCCGACGTTCAAAAGCACCGACTGGCGATAGGGCGAGCCGCTGTCGGCCAGCACCGTGCCGGTGATGAAGGTCAGCCGCGGGTCGAGCCGCACGTTGTTGAGGTCCAGAAGCCGGGCGTTCTCTTGCTCCAGCTGAAGCGCCGCCTCTTTCCACGCCTGCATCTGCCGCAGTTCCGAGCGCAGCTCGCGGTTCTGTTCGCTCAGGCGCTGGTAGCTTTGGAAGTCGCGCAGCAGGTTGATGGTGCCGGTGACCGGGGCCATGGCCCAGTCGAGGTTGGGCACGAAACGGTCGGTCACCTGCGCGCGAAACCGCTCGACCCGCGGGCTGTCGATGCGCCACAGCAAGAAGATGCCGGTCAACGCCAGCACCAGCACGGCCAGCAGCAGCCGCCGCAGCGGGCCGGTGAAATCGCTGGAACTGGAACGGTCCTTGGCCATCTGTGCCGAAACTCCCACCCGGTCAGGCGGGGCGGTGTCGCCGCATGCCGGGTCTGGCTAACTTGCCAGTGTTAACTGTCGTAGTCGATCGCGTGGCGCAGCTGCTTCTCGTATTCCAGCGCCTTGCCGGTGCCGAGGGCCACGCAATTGAGCGGCTCGTCCGCGACCGAGATCGCAAGCCCCGTCTGTTCGCGCAGCGCGAGATCGAGATCACCCAGCAGCGCACCGCCGCCCGTGAGCATCACGCCGCGGTCAACGATGTCGGCGGCAAGGTCGGGCGGCGTGGTTTCCAGCGCGGTCATCACCGCTTCGCAGATCTGCTGCACCGGTTCGGCCAGCGCCTCGGCGATCTGGGCCTGCGTGACTTCGATCTCTTTCGGCACACCGTTCAACAGGTCGCGGCCCCGGATCTGCATCGAGGTGCCACGCCCGTCGTCAGGCATCCGCGCCGTGCCGATGGAGGTCTTGACCCGCTCGGCCGTCGTCTCCCCGATCAGCAGGTTCTGCTGGCGGCGCAGGTAGCTGATGATGCCCTCATCCATCCGGTCACCGCCGACGCGGACCGAGCGGGCATAAACGATGTCGCCCAGCGAAAGCACCGCGACTTCGGTGGTACCGCCGCCGATGTCGACGACCATATTGCCCGTCGGGTCGGTGATCGGCATGCCCGCGCCGATGGCGGCGGCGATCGGCTCGGCGATCAGGCCCGCGCGGCGCGCGCCTGCCGACAACACCGACTGGCGGATCGCGCGTTTTTCCACCGGGGTGGCGCCATGGGGGACGCAGACGATGATCTTGGGCTTCGAGAAGGTCGAGCGCTTGTGCACCTTGCGGATGAAGTGTTTGATCATCTCCTCGGCGGTGTCGAAATCCGCGATGACACCTTCGCGCATCGGGCGGATCGCCTCGATGCTGCCCGGCGTGCGGCCCAGCATGAGCTTGGCGTCTTCACCCACGGCGAGCACTTTCTTGACGCCGTCCTTGACGTGATAGGCCACAACCGAAGGTTCGCTCAGCACGATGCCCTTGCCCTTGACGTAAACCAGCGTGTTCGCGGTGCCGAGGTCGATCGCCATATCAGAGGAGAACAGGCCGCGGAATTGATCGAGGATGGACATAACAGTAGCGGAGCCTTGCAACAATTCGGACAGGCCCGCTTGCATGGGTCCACGCGCGGGCTATTGGCTCTTATAGGGCGCACGGGGGCAGGGTGAAAGGGGCAAGACCGCAAAGGTGGCGCGATATTGCCGCCGCGCTATCATAGAGCGGTATATTTAGGGCGCAGCACAGGCGGAGGTCGGCGATACCATGCAGAAAATACAGACACTTGGAGTGCATCACATCACCCTCACCGGGGCGGACCGGCAAAGCTCGATCGACTTCTGGGAGGGGGTGTTGGGGATGCCTTTCATCTTTGATCAGCCCAATCTGGATGACCCGGACGAGGGGCATTTGTATTTCGATCCCGGCGACGGGCGGCTGATCACGATCTTTACGAATGAGAACCGCAAGCGGGTGCACAACCGCACGCCGATGGACCCGGGCTGCGTGCATCATCTGGCCTTCGAGGTCGACCGCGCGATGTTCGATCAGGTGCCCGCGCGGTTGGAGGCCCGGGGCATCGGGCATTCCGGCGTGAAGGACCGGGGGTTCATGCATTCGATCTACTTCAAGGATCCGCTGGGGCTGTTGATCGAACTGGCCTGCTACACTTTCATCCCGCCGCGCGGGTCGAGCCATGCCGAGGTGATGCTGGAGGCGCATAAGCTGCGGGTTGCGGCGGGGGATGATCATATCCAGCGGCAGCATCTCGCGGATGCGGTGGTGATGATTGTCGAGCGGGGGCAGGCATCGCTAAGTGCGGATCGCGGGGCGAAGAACCCGTATTGATGGGGTAGTGGGCATCCCCAGCCCGGAATCAAGCCGCAGGCGCCGGGCATCGCCTGCCCGCCCGGACGGGGAGGCGATTTAGTGAGGCTGGGTATGCCACTTTAAGGGTGCGCCATGGCAGATCAATAAAGTGGTATGAACTAAGGTTTGGTTCGCCACCCCGCGGGCAGACGATGCCCTACTTCCATACTGTATACGTAAATAAGGCGGGGTCTCCCCCGCCCTATAGCTCAGCTCACATCTTTATAGTTAATCTCGCGCTTGTCCGTGCCGCCCTTCTCGCGCCGCACCAGCAGGCGGTTGAGCGCGTGGATATAGGCCCGGACGCTCGCTACCACGGTATCGGTATCCGCCGACTGGCCGGTCACGATGCGGCCCTCTTCCTCCATCCGCACGGAAACCGTCGCCTGCGCGTCGGTGCCCTCGGTCACCGCATGCACCTGATAAAGCTGCAACCGCGCGGAATGTGGCACCAGCGCCTTGATGCAGTTGAACGCCGCATCGACGGGGCCGTCGCCGGTCTGGTTGGTGGTCTGCTCCGCGCCGTCGATCTCAAGCACCATATCGGCGGTCTGTGGGCCATCGGTGCCGCAAACGACCTTGAGCGATTTCAGGCGGATACGGTCTTCCTCGGGGTCCGTCGCGGTGCGCATCAGCGCAATGAGGTCATCCTCATAGATTTCCTTTTTGCGGTCGGCCAATTCCTTGAACCGCACGAAAACATCCTTAAGCTGGTTGTCGCCCAGTTCAAACCCGAGGTCTTCGAGCTTGGAGCGCAGCGCAGCGCGGCCCGAGTGCTTGCCCATGACGATATTGGTCTCGGTGAGGCCCACGTCCTCGGGGCGCATGATCTCGAAGGTCTCGGCGTTCTTCAGCATACCGTCTTGGTGGATGCCGCTCTCATGGGCAAAGGCGTTCTTGCCGACGATGGCCTTGTTGAACTGCACAGCAAAGCCCGAGACGGCGGCGACTCGGCGCGAGATGTTCATGATCTTGCGGCTGTCGATGCGGGTCTCGTATGGCATGATGTCGTTGCGCACCTTGAGCGCCATGACGACCTCTTCCAGCGCGGTATTGCCCGCGCGTTCGCCAAGGCCGTTGATGGTGCATTCGATTTGCCGCGCCCCGGCCTCCACGGCGGCGAGGGAGTTGGCCGTCGCCATGCCGAGGTCGTTGTGACAATGGGTGGCAAAGACGATCTCATCCGCGCCGGGCACGTTTTCCAAGAGCTTCGCGATCAGCTCGGCGCTCTCGCGCGGGGCGGTATAGCCCACGGTGTCGGGGATGTTGATCGTCGTGGCACCCGCCTTGATGGCAATCTCCACCACCCGGTAGAGGTAGTCGAGCTCGGTCCGCGTGGCGTCCATCGGGGACCATTGCACGTTGTCGCAGAGGTTGCGGGCGTGGCTCACCGTCTCATGGATGCGGTCGGCCATTTCATCTTTGGTGAGGTTCGGGATGGCGCGGTGCAGCGGCGAGGTGCCGATGAAAGTGTGAATGCGCGGCTGGGCTGCGTGTTTCACTGCCTCCCAACAACGGTCGATGTCGCCCAGTTGCGCCCGGGCAAGGCCGCAGATCACGGCGTTCTGGCTCTGCCGCGCGATCTCGGAAACCGCTTTGAAGTCGCCTTCTGAGGCGATGGGAAAACCGGCCTCGATGATGTCGACGCCCATCTCGTCCAGAAGCTGCGCGATCTCCAGCTTCTCGGCATGGGTCATCGTCGCCCCGGGGGATTGTTCGCCATCCCGCAAGGTGGTGTCAAAAATCAGCACACGGTCCTGTTTCGTCATATCTGTCATCCTGGGTTCTTTCTTTGCTGGTATCCTTGGCGCGCGACACATCCCTCTGAGCGGGCGCGCCGAAGGGCACGCTCAGAGGCGGATTAGGTGCAGCAAGTTGGCGCGCAGCAGGCCCGCGCAGTTGCGCGGCAGGGTCGGGATATGGACGGCCTGTGTCATGGCAGTAGTTATACGCCCGTCTTTTCAAATGAAAAGGGGGTGTTGCGGCTTTTGTTTGCCCCTGCGTCAGCGCCGCCTATCTGCCTATTAGCAAGGGAGATCGGGATGCAGCGACAAGCGATACCATGGGCGGCGGCGTGAGCGCGCGGGTGCTGGTGATCGGGGCCAGTGGCGGGATCGGCGCGGCGCTGAGCGAGGCGCTGCGCGCGCGCGGCGATGAGGTAACGGCGTTCTCTCGCGCCAGCGATGGGCTGGACCTGACCGATGAGGCATCTGTCAATGCGGCGCTGGAGGGGCTGAGCGGCCCTTTCGACGCGGTGATCGTCGCCACCGGCGCGTTGGAGATCGACGGGGCCACGCCGGAAAAGTCGCTGCGCGCCATCACGCAAAAGGCAATGCTGGATCAATTCGCGCTCAACGCCGTCGGCCCGGCGCTGGTCCTGCGACACGCGGGGCGGCTCTTGCCGCGCGACAGGCGGGCGGTTTTCGCCGTGCTCTCGGCGCGGGTCGGCTCCATCGGGGACAACCGTCTGGGCGGTTGGATCAGCTACCGCAGCGCCAAGGCGGCGGTGAACCAGATCGTGCATACCGCCGCGATCGAACTGACCCGCTCTCATCCGCAAAGCATCTGCGTGGCGCTACACCCCGGCACGGTAGAGACGCCCTTCACGGAGAAATACCTTGGCCGCCATCCGGCTGTTCCGGCTCCCGAAGCGGCGGGCAATCTGTTGCGGGTGATCGACGGGCTGACCCCGGAGGCGAGCGGCGGGTTCTTTGATTGGGCCGGAAAGGCGGTGCCATGGTGAGCCGTCTAGTGCTGGTTCTGGGCGATCAACTCTCGCTGAACCTGTCGTCCCTGCGCGCGGCCGACAAGGCGCGCGATGTGGTGGTCATGGCCGAAGTGGCGCAGGAGGCGGAATATGTCCGCCACCATCCTAAGAAAATTGCACTGGTCTTTGCCGCGATGCGCAAGTTCGCCCGTGCGTTGGAGAAAGACGGCTGGACGCTGCGCTACACCCCCTTGGACGATCCCGAGAATGCGGGTTCGATCGTCGGCGAATTGCTCCGCCGGGCCGGGGAGACGGGCGCGGGCGAGGTGATCGTGACTGAGCCGGGGGAGTGGCGTCTGATCAACAAGCTAACCCACGCGCCGATCCCCACCCGGCTTTTGCCGGACGACCGTTTCATCGCCAGCCGCAAACGGTTTGAGGATTGGGCCGAGGGGCGCAAGGCGCTCAGGATGGAATACTTCTATCGCGAGATGCGCCGCGAGACAGGGTTGCTGATGGAGGGCGACGCCCCCGCGGGCGGCAAGTGGAATTTCGACCACGACAACCGCAAACCTCCGAAGGAGGGGCTTGATATCCCCGGCCCGCTGACCTTCGCTCCGGATGCCGAGGTGGAGGCGGTGCTGGAACTGGTGGCGGCGCGCTATGGCGATAACTTCGGCGATCTGCACCCCTTTGACTTTGCCACAACGCGCGCGGAAGCCTTGCAGGTGCTGGGTCATTTCATCGCCCATGCCCTGCCGCGCTTTGGCGACTATCAGGACGCGATGCTGGAGGGGCAGCCCTATCTCTTTCACGCGCTGATCTCGCCCTATCTGAACCTCGGACTGCTGGACCCCATGGAGGTCTGCCGCGCCGCCGAGGAAGCGTGGCAGGCAGGAGACGTGCCGATCAACGCCGCCGAAGGGTTCATCCGCCAGATCCTCGGTTGGCGCGAATATGTGCGCGGCATCTATTTCCTCGAAGGGCCGGACTATGTGGCGCGCAATGTGCTGCGCCATGATCGGGACTTGCCCGCCTTCTACTGGGGGGCCGCGACGCAGATGAATTGCTTGCGGCAGGCCGTGGGGCAGACCCAGAAACACGCCTATGCCCACCATATCCAACGGCTGATGGTGACGGGCAATTTCGCCCTGCTGGCGGGGGTCGACCCGCATCAGGTGCATGAGTGGTATCTAGAGGTCTATGCGGACGCCTATGAATGGGTCGAAGCGCCCAACACGGTGGGCATGAGCCAATTCGCCGATGGCGGGGTGATCGCCTCGAAACCCTATGTCTCCTCCGGGGCCTATATCAATCGCATGTCGGATTACTGCAAAGGGTGCAGCTACAGCGTCAGCACCAAGGCGGGGCCGAAGGCTTGCCCGTTCAACCTGCTCTACTGGCATTTCCTTGACCGCCATCGCGAACGGTTTCAGGGCAATATGCGGATGAAGAACATCTATGCCACCTGGGACCGTATGGATGCCGACCGGCGTGAGGCGGTTCTGCGCGATGCGGATAGATGGTTGCAACGGTTGGACGCGGGCGAGACGGTTTAGGCGCGACCTGCCGTGGGCGCGGGCCGCGGCGGGTGGATATCCCGGCTGTCCTGTGGCGCTTCGGCGCGGTCGAACATGCCATAGTCGCGGATCACATGGGCAATGCGCAGGTGGTAGTCGATAAATATCCCCTCGCGCCCTGCGGCCTGCGCGCCGCGATGGGCGGTCAGCTTGCGCCAGTTTTGCACCGCCTCTTCGTCGCGGAAGAAGGATAGCGAAAGCAGTTTCTCGGGGTTGGTCAGGCTTTGGAACCGTTCGACAGAGATAAAACCGTCCACCTCTTCCAACAGCGGCCGCATCTTGGCTGCGATATCGAGGTACTCCGCGCGGCGGTCTGGGTCGGGGAAGACTTCGAAAATGACGGCGATCATGCTGGCTCCCTGCACTTGCTGCCCCATGCTAGCCCCAATCTTCGGGCAAAGAAAAGGCCCGGAGATCACGCTCCGAGCCTTCTTTAGCTAACCCTGTGACGGCTTAGCGTACAACGTCGACGATCAGGTTGGTCTCGTTATCGACGATCACGGTCGCGCCGTTGATGTTCACATAGCGGTATGTGGATTCCGGCACCTCATAGGTGGTTACCGATGTAGGGATTCCCGCGCCGACCACGACTTCACCGTCGAGGTACACGGTTTCGACCGGGTTCTCGCGGACGTAGGTGATGGTGGATTCTTCGGGTTCAGCGGCGGCGGAGCCAGCGGCGCCACCGGCAATGCCACCCGCGATAATGCCACCGATCGGGCCACCCACGGCATAGGCCGTCAGCGCACCAATCGTCGCGCCAGCAGCAGCGCCAGCGGTTTCATTCTCGGCGGTGCCTTCGGGGTCTTCATAGGTCACGGTGCCCACTTCGACGGTCGCGGGGCGCGTGGTCAGGGCCACAGCCTGCTCTTCGACTTCAACGGCGAGGTAATCGGAATAGGACCAACCTGTCGCGTCGCCAAAGGAGACTTGGCACCAAGATTGGCCGTCAAGGCAGCCTTCCACCATGGCAGCTTCGCCACCGGGGATGACGCCGACGATGTCATACTGAGGGCCGGGGCCCGAACGGATGTTGAGATCGGTTGCCGCATAGGCTTCGGCCGATTGTGCATAGACGGGTGCAGCGGCACCCAGAGCGATGGCGGATACCATTCCAAGTTTGACGATATTCATCTCTTACCCTTTCTGTTCGGCGGGGAGTGCCCTGCGGGATGTCCGGCGCCGTTGTTGGTCGTGTTCGGACAACAATGGGAAAGAGGGTTCGTTCCACGCTGTTCGCGGAGTGCTGAGCCGTTGCGCCCTTTTGCTGCATATTTGAGCGGCAAACTGCCCGGCATCGGCGGAATGATGCCTGCCTCCGCGGCTGTGCAGTTTGTTGGAAACCCAAGCGTTGGGCGCGACGTTATGGGCTGTCGCCGCATCATGTGGCACGTGTGGAGGAAATGCGTGGGCCCGGGGTGGAACGGCTGTTTCGTGAGCGGCTGCGGAGGCGTTCTGCGACACTTCGGGCGGTCTGCCGGTCCAGCCCCGCCGCGGCGCAGTCCTCCGCACTGCCCTGCGCGTTCTGCAAAATGTGCAGGATATCATCCAACTGCCTATCCTCTGCGGATGGTTCGGAGAGGCGCAGCACCGTGTTCGCCGGGCCGAGCATCCACGGGTGGTGGGTCTTGTTGCGCCACTGGCAAAGCGCATGCACTTCCGTTTGATACAGGTCTTTGATCGGGTTGAAATCGCCGGATATGGCCCCTTGTCCCATCACGGCGGCGGATTTGTTCTGCGGCGAAAGCAATATTTCCCCGGCGTCACCGGCCAGCGCACGCAGGATCAGGTCGCGCAGGGGCAGGGCGAGGGTGTCGGCGCCGCCCTTCGCGCCCAGCTCTGCCAGGGTTTCGTGCAGCGTGGCATGTAGATCACCCTCCGTAGGGACTGCGATCTGACGGACATTTTTGGCCCCCAAAGCATCCCGGGCTATCGCTGCCGCGAGCGCGGTATCGTTCCCCTCTGCCTGTTCCATCACCACCTTCGAGGCGCCGGTTTTGGCAACATAGTCCCGCAGCCCCACGACCAAGGCGCGGTAGTCCCGTTCCTGTGCCTCCGGCTGCGGCGCGAAGGCGCTTTCCACGATCCGCCAGCCCTCCGGTCCGCGCGCCAGATCGACATGAGCAAGCGCCGTGTCGAAGGCGGGCATCTGCAATGCCAGCTTGCCGCCGGGGTTCAGCGCGAATGTGGCGCCGTCAAAGACCGTCTCATCCGCGCCGCCAGTCCTATTGAGGTGGATCACCGGCAGTTCCGTCTCGATCACCCGCGCGACCATGTGGTTGAGGCGCCGCTCCATCGCGCCGCGCAGATGGGGCGTGGCATTGGGGATCAGCAGCAGTTCGGCCCCCGTCTCGGCCTGGGTTTCGGCCACGTCGCCCGTCTCACCATCCGCGCCGATGGGAGAGCCTATGCGCAGCCCCGCCACCGCATAGGGGCCGCTGATCGGCGCGGGATCGAACAGACCGCGCGGGCGGGGCGCGTGTTGCAGCACCCTTTGGGCAATCTTTCCGCCTTGCAGGATGAGGTAAGCGTTGTGGATCTTGCCCGCCGCGACCCAAGGTGCGCCCAAAGCCAAGGCGGGGCCATCGGCGCAATGCGCGGCCAGTGCTTCAAGCTGCGCCAGGACATCGCGCTGGTAGGCAGGGTTCTGGAACAGTTCTTCTGCGTCATGCCCTGCCAGGAAGCGTTCGGGCAGGGCGACCATCTGCGCGCCTGCGTCGCGTCCGGCCTGCCAGGCGTCGCGGGCCAATGCCGCGTTCCCGGGCAGATCACCGGCGGTCGGGTTCAACTGCCCGAGGGTGAGGCGGAAACGGTCTGACATGGCGCGGCTCCGTGTTGGCAGGCGTCAGGTGGATCTAGCAGATCGGGCGGGGGGCGAAACCCCTGCGCGCAGGCACGGCAGCGCGGGATCCGCCCAAACCGGCGCGCCCGTCTTGCAAACACGTTGCCTCTGCCCGCCATCACCCGTAACCTCGGGCCAAATGCCACTTAACGAGATCGGGAATTTCCGCCCATGTTGCACCGCAGCCTGCCCCTCTGTCTGATCGCCCTTCTGGCCACGCCGCTTGCGGCGCAGGACGGGCAGGTGCTGACCAAGGAATATGACGACGGCGGCATCTATGAGGGCACCTTTCAAGGCGGTCTCCAGCATGGCACCGGCACCTATAAGCTGCCCAATGGCTATGAATATTCCGGCGAGTGGGTCGAGGGGGAGATCAAGGGCGAAGGCGTCGCGCGTTTCCCCAACGGATCGGTCTATGAGGGCAATTTCGCCAAGGGCAAGCCCGACGGGCTGGGCAAGATCACCTTTGCCGATGGCGGCACCTATGAAGGCGAATGGGAAGCGGGCGCGATCATGGGGCAGGGCGTGGCGATCTACGCCAATGGCGTGCGCTATGAGGGCGAGTTTCGCAACGCCAAGCACCACGGCAAGGGCGTGATGCAAAGCCCCGGTGGCTATGAATACAAAGGCGATTGGGTCGATGGCGTCAAACAGGGCGTTGGCACGATCACCTACCCCGATGGCGCGGTCTATGAAGGCGCGATCGAAGCCGGCAAACGCAGCGGCGAAGGCACGCTGACCATGCCCGACGGGCTGGTCTATGTCGGCAAGTGGAAAGACGGCCAGATCGACGGCTCCGGCACGTTGACGCAGCCCAACGGCGATGTCTACGAAGGCACGCTGGTCGCGGGCCGCCGCGAGGGCAAGGGCAAGGTCACCTATGAAAACGGTGACACCTATGAGGGCGATTTCAAGGATGACCGCCGCGATGGGCAGGGCACCTTCACCGGCACCGATGGCTATGTCTACACCGGCTCTTGGGTGGCCGGGCAGATCGAAGGCGAGGGGCAGGTGACCTATCCCGACGGGTCGGTCTATGTCGGCACCTTCCGCAATGATCTTGCCGATGGCACGGGCAAGATCACCTATCCCGATGGCTCCACCTATGAGGGCGAATGGGTCGCCGGGGTGATCGAGGGCGAGGGCATCGCCACCTATACCAATGGCGTGGTCTATGAAGGCGAATTCAAGGATGCCCGCAATCATGGCCAGGGCGTGATGACCTATGCCGATGGCTACCGCTATGAGGGCGGCTGGCAGGACGGCCAGCGGCATGGGCAGGGCAAGGCGACCTATCCCGATGGCACCGTTTATGAGGGGGCCTTCAGGAACGGCCAGCGCCACGGTCAGGGCAAGATCACCATGGCCAGCGGTTTCGTCTATGAGGGCGCGTGGACCGAGGGCGAGATCGAAGGTCAGGGTGTTGCGACCTATGCCAATGGCGATGTCTATGAGGGCACGTTCAAAGCGGGCAAGCGGCAGGGCAGCGGCACCATGCGCTATGCCAGCGGCGAAGAAGCCTCGGGCGAATGGGAGAATGGCGCGCTGAGCGATGAGAGCGCCGGGGCCGAAACCTCGGAGGCGGCGGATGCGGCTTCGGAAGAGGCTGACGGTGAGGACGCGGCCACCGAAACACCCGCGCCCGAAGACAGCACCGACGCGGATACGTCAGAGGCCACGCCCACGCAGACCGGCACCGCAGCAGACGGGGGCTGACCCCCGCCTTTGCTGGACAACGCCCGCGCCCTGTGGCAAGCCCGCGCGCAACAGGAGTACGCCAGATGTCCAACCCCACAGTCACCCGTTTCGCCCCGTCCCCCACTGGCTATATCCACGTGGGCAACCTGCGCACCGCGCTGATGAACTACCTCATCGCGCGCAAGGCGGGCGGCACTTTCATCCTGCGCATCGACGACACCGATCCCGAGCGCAGCAAGGAAGAATATGTCGACGGCATCAAGCAAGACCTCGAATGGCTGGGTCTTGAGTGGGACCGGGTCGAGCGTCAGTCCGAGCGGCTGGACCGCTACCACGCCGCCGCCGATGATCTGCGCGCCAAGGGCCGTTTCTACGAGGCTTTCGAGACGCCGACAGAGCTGGACCTCAAACGCAAGAAACAGCTCAACATGGGCAAGCCACCGGTCTATGACCGCGCCGCGCTGAACCTGTCGGACGATGAGAAGGCGGCCCTGCGCGCCGAACGTGGCGACGGGGTCTGGCGGTTCAAGCTCGATCACGAGCGCATTGAATGGGACGATGGTATCCTTGGCGATATTTCCATCGACGCGGCCTCGGTCAGTGATCCGGTGCTCATCCGCGGCGACGGGCAGATCCTTTACACGTTGGCAAGCGTCGTCGACGACACCGAGATGGGCGTGACCCATGTGGTGCGCGGCTCGGACCATGTGACCAACACCGCCACGCAAATTCAGATCATGCAGGCGCTTGGCAATGCAGCGGTGCCCTCCTTCGCGCATCACTCGCTGCTGACCGGCCCGCAGGGCGAGGCGCTGAGCAAGCGTTTGGGCACATTGGCGCTGCGCGACCTGCGCGAGCAGGGGGTCCAGCCCTTCGCGCTGCTGAGCCTGATGGCGCGGCTCGGCTCTTCCGATCCGGTGGAGCTGCGCACGGAGATGGCCGCGTTGATCGACGGCTTCGACATCAACCGCTTCGGCTCGGCCCCGACGAAATTCGACGTGGCTGATCTCTTCCCGCTGACGGGGCGCTACTTGCAGCAATTGCCGCTGGAGGCCGTAAAAGACGACATCACGGCGCTTGGCGTGCCGGAAGACAAGGCGGCGCAGTTCTGGGCCGTGACCCGCGAAAATATCTCGACCTTGAAGGATCTTGGCCCCTGGTGGGCCATGTTCCGCGACGGGGCGGAGCCGGTGATCGCCGAGGAAGACCGCGAATTCGTGGCGCAGGCCATGTTGCTGCTGCCCGATATGCCTTTCGATGAGACCACTTGGTCCAGCTGGACCGCAGCGGTCAAGGAAGCCACGGGCCGCAAGGGGCGCGGGCTGTTTCGGCCTTTGCGTCTGGCGCTGACGGGGCAGGAACATGGGCCGGAGATGGCGCAGGTGATGCCGCTGTTGCAGGTGGTGAAGGCGCGCGGCTGATTGGCGGGCCTAAGGGGCATGAGGCACCCTTTCGGGGGCGCTGCCCCCGGACCCCCGAGGGTATTTGAGAAAGGATGAAGGAAGTTTGGGGGGGCGTGTTTTCGCCCTTTAGAAGTTCCTTGCGGCGAAGGTTGTTTCGGCGCGTTCTTTGATCTGCACAGACAGGCGATCCATGTGGTGGTCGACCACGGCGGTTTCCGCCTTCGTCAGCGTTTGGTGGCGCGGGTAGAGCGGGGCTGCGCGGTCGTCGAGGATGGGCGTGTCCCAGCCGTCGGTCGTGTCGAAAAAGCGTGCCGCGCCCTCGGTGCCGAATTCGCGCAGGAAGCCTTGGACCACCACGTCGAGATAGCTGAGCAGGATAACGTGATCGCCGTGGTTCACCGCGATGTCGGCGGGGATCGCGTAATGGGCGATGTCGGGGGCGGGGGTCAGGTCATGCACCACCGCGCCGCCTGAGGCGCGGCGTTCGTAGCTGTATTCGCGTTTGTCCAGCGCGGCCCAATCCGCGCCCGGGACGGCGGCGATCAGCCCGTCGATCCGGGTCTCGGGATGCTGCACCACGGAAAGGTAGACGATATCGCGCCCCTCGGTGCGGACCCATTGGCGGCGCCATCCGTCGAGCTGCGCCGGGCGGGCGTCGGGGTAGCTATGGGTGTTGCGGTTCACAAGGCTGCCGTAGCCAAAGAAATAGGGTGTCATGCGGGGTGCTTTCCATCTGTCGTGTTGCCGGTAAGAAAACATGTGTCGCATCCGCTCACAACCATGCTTGACGCAGAGGTATGCCCCAGCATACGAAAGGCCCAATCGTCACGGGAGAATCGGTTAACGCCGATGCCGAAGGAGCAACCGCCCCGGAAACTCTCAGGCCCCAGGACCGTGATGTGACCAAGACTCTGGAGAGAGGCGCGGATGCGCACGCCGAAGGGATAACGATCTCAGGCGGAAGGACAGAGGGGGCATCATGTGCTGCAGCAGCGGCGCTAAGGTGCCGGCATGGTCAAAAGGTCATCCGGAAGCGACAGGAAAGGCGAACCGGATGAGCGATCTCAAGCAGACGGCATTGCATGATTTGCATGTGGAACTGGGGGCCAAGATGGTGCCCTTCGCGGGCTATTCCATGCCCGTGCAATACCCTCTTGGCGTGATGAAGGAGCATCTGCACACCCGCGCCGCCGCCGGGTTGTTCGATGTGGGCCACATGGGGCAGGTTGTCGTCCGGGCGAAATCGGGCAGCTATGAGGATGCGGCTCTGGCGATGGAGCGGCTCGTGCCGGTCGATGTGCTGGGCCTTGGTGAGATGCGCCAGCGCTATGCCATGTTCACCGATCCCAATGGCGGTATTCTGGATGACCTGATGCTGGCCAATCTGGGCGATCATCTGTTTGTCGTGGTGAACGCCGGGTGCAAGGATGATGATATTGCCCTGATGCGGGAGGCCCTGTCGGACGTTTGCGAAATCGAGGTGCTGGACGACCGCGCCTTGCTGGCCTTGCAGGGGCCGCAGGCCGAGCCGGCGCTGGCGCGGCTGCAGCCCTCGGTGGCGGATATGAAATTTATGGATGTGGCGCGGGACGTGGACCTTGACGGGATCACCGTCACCCTGTCGCGCTCGGGCTACACCGGGGAGGATGGCTACGAGATTTCCGTCGCCAATGGTGATGCGGTGGCTCTGGTGCAGAAGCTTTTGGCGATGGAGGAGGTCGAACCGATCGGCCTTGGCGCGCGCGACAGTCTGCGGCTGGAAGGCGGGCTTTGCCTTTATGGCCACGATATCGACACCACCACCACGCCGGTCGAGGCGGCGCTGAACTGGGCGATCCAGAAGGTGCGGCGCGAAGATGGCGCCCGCGCGGGCGGTTTTCCCGGCGCGGGCGTGGTGCTGCAACAACTGGCCGACGGCGCGCCGCGCAAGCGCGTGGGGCTTCTGCCCGAGGGCCGCGCCCCGATGCGCGAGGGTGTGGCGATTTATGATGCCGCCGAGGGCGGCAACGAGATTGGCCGCGTGACCTCCGGCGGCTTTGGCCCCACGGTTGGCGGCCCCGTCGCCATGGGCTATGTCAGCGCCGAGCATGCGAAGGTCGACACCGCGCTTTGGGGCGAGGTGCGCGGCAAGCGCTTGCCACTGACTGTCACGAAAATGCCGTTCGTCGCGGCGAACTTCAAACGCTGAATCTACACAGGGAACTCCATTATGAAATTTACCGAAGAGCATGAATGGCTGCGCGTCGAGGGTGACGAAGTGGTCGTGGGCATCACCAACCATGCCGCCGAGCAGCTGGGCGATGTCGTATTCGTGGAACTGCCCGAGGAAGGCACCACCGTCAGCAAGGACGACGAGGTCGTAGTGATCGAATCCGTCAAGGCGGCGTCGGATATCCTTGCGCCCATCGACGGTGAGATCACGGAAGTGAACTCTGCGCTGACCGACAACCCCAGCATGGTCAACGACGACCCGCAGGGCGAGGCGTGGTTCTTCAAGATGAAGGTCTCCGACGCCAGCCAGATGGACGATTTCATGGACGAAGCCGCCTATCAGAAATTCATCGGCTAAACCGCCGCGCGCGCCGGGGGACCGGCGATGCTGATCACCTGCGTCGCCCCATGGGCGGCGCGCCACAAACAGGGGGCGCCCTGCCGCGCCGTGACGAGGAACCCGACATGAGCTTCAAGCCCACCGATTATCTGCCCTATGATTTCGCCAACCGGCGTCACATTGGCCCGTCCCCTTCCGAGATGTCTCAGATGCTCGACACCGTGGGTGCCGAGAGCCTTGATGCGCTGATCGACGACACGTTGCCGAAGGCGATCCGCGCCAAAGAGCCGCTTGATTTCGGCAAGGCGATGAGCGAGCGTGAGGTGCTAGAGCACATGCGCCGCGTCGCGGGTAAGAACAAGGTGCTCACCAGCCTGATCGGGCAGGGCTATCACGGCACCGTCACGCCCCCGGCGATCCAGCGCAACATCCTCGAGAACCCGGCGTGGTACACCGCCTATACCCCCTATCAGCCCGAAATTTCGCAGGGCCGGCTGGAGGCGCTGTTGAACTTCCAGACCATGGTGAGCGACCTCACCGGGTTGGAGATCGCCAACGCCTCGCTTCTGGACGAGGCCACGGCCTGCGCCGAGGCGATGACCATGGCGCTGCGCAGCGCGAAATCGAAGGCCAAGGGCTTCTTCATCGACGCCAACTGCCACCCGCAGAACATCGCCGTGATGAAGACCCGCGCCGAGCCTCTGGGCATCGAGGTCATCGTCGGTGAACCCGAGGAGATGGAGGCCGAGAAGGTCTTCGGTGCGATCTTCCAGTATCCCGGCACCTACGGCCACGTGCGCGATTTCACCGATCACATGGCGGCCCTGCATGAGGCCAAGGCCGTCGGCATCGTTACCGCAGACCCGCTGTCGCTGACCCTGCTGAAAGAGCCGGGCGCCATGGGTGCCGACATCGCCGTCGGCAGCACGCAGCGGTTCGGCGTGCCCGAGGGCTACGGCGGCCCGCATGCCGCCTATATGGCCTGCAAGGACTCGATGAAGCGGTCCATGCCCGGGCGGATTGTGGGTGTCTCCATCGACGCGCACGGCAACCGCGCCTACCGCCTGTCGCTGCAGACCCGCGAGCAGCACATCCGGCGTGAGAAGGCCACGTCGAACGTCTGCACCGCGCAGGCGCTGCTGGCGGTCATGGCCTCGATGTACGCCGTGTTCCACGGGCCGGAAGGGCTCAAGGCCATCGCGCAGCGCATCCACCGCAAGACCGTGCGTCTGGCCAAGGGACTGCAGGCCGCGGGCTTCGACGTTCAGCCCGACGCCTATTTCGACACGATCACCGTCGAGGTCGGCCCGTTGCAGGCCGCTGTGATGAAATCCGCCGTGGACGAGGGCATCAACCTGCGCCGCGTCGGCACCACCAAGGTCGGCATCACGCTGGACGAACGCACCCGCCCCGACACGATCGAGGCGGTCTGGCGCGCCTTCGGCATCCGTCAGGCGGATGACGATTTCACGCCTGAATACCGCCTGCCCGAAGGGCTGGTGCGCACCAGCGATTACCTTACGCATCCGATCTTCCACATGAACCGGGCCGAGACCGAGATGATGCGCTACATGCGCCGTCTTGCGGACCGCGACCTTGCGCTCGACCGGGCGATGATCCCCTTAGGCTCCTGCACCATGAAGCTGAACTCCGCGGCCGAGATGATGCCGGTGACATGGCGCGAGTTCTCGCTCATCCACCCCTTCGTGCCCGCCGATCAGGCGCTTGGCTACCGCGAGATGATCGACGATCTGTCGGAGAAGCTGTGCGAGATCACCGGCTATGACGCGATCTCCATGCAGCCGAACTCGGGCGCGCAGGGGGAATATGCGGGCCTGCTAACCATCGCCGCCTACCACCGTTCGAAGGGTGAGGGGCACCGCAATATCTGCCTCATTCCGATGAGCGCCCATGGCACCAACCCGGCCTCGGCCCAGATGGTCGGCTGGAAAGTCGTGGTGATCAAGACAGCCTCCAACGGCGACATCGACCTCGACGATTTCCGCGCCAAGGCCGAGCAGCACAGCGAGAACCTCGCCGGTTGCATGATTACCTATCCCTCGACCCACGGCGTGTTCGAAGAAACCGTGCACGAGGTCACCAAGATCACCCATGACCATGGCGGGCAGGTCTATATCGACGGGGCCAACATGAACGCCATGGTGGGGCTCTCGCGCCCCGGCGATCTGGGCGGCGACGTGAGCCACCTGAACCTGCACAAGACCTTCTGCATCCCGCATGGCGGCGGCGGCCCCGGCATGGGCCCGATCGGCGTCAAGTCGCACCTGATCCCGCATCTGCCGGGCCATCCGAACGAGGAAGGCGCTGCCGTCTCCGCGGCACCCTACGGTTCGCCCTCGCTGCTGCCGATCTCATGGTCCTACTGCCTGATGATGGGCGGCGAGGGTCTGACGCAGGCGACCCGTGCCGCGATCCTCAATGCCAACTACATCGCCAAGCGGCTCGAAGGCGCCTACGACGTGCTCTACAAGGGCCCGTCGGGTCGGGTGGCGCATGAATGCATCATCGACGTGCGTCCCTATGAGGAGACGGCGGGGATCACCAATGAGGATGTCGCCAAACGTCTGGTCGACTGCGGCTTCCACGCGCCGACCATGTCCTGGCCGGTGGCGGGCACGCTGATGGTGGAGCCGACCGAGTCCGAGACCAAGGCCGAGTTGGACCGTTTCTGCGACGCGATGCTGGCGATCCGCGAAGAGATCCGCGAGATCGAAGAGGGCCGTATGGACCGCGCAAACAACCCCCTTAAGAACGCGCCGCACACGGTGGAGGATCTGGTGGTGGAATGGGGCGACCGGCCCTACAGCCGCGAACAGGGCTGTTTCCCGCCGGGCGCCTTCCGCGTCGACAAATACTGGCCGCCGGTCAACCGCGTCGACAACGTGCACGGCGACCGCAACCTGATCTGCACCTGCCCGCCGCTGGAGGATTACGCCGAAGCGGCGGAGTAAGGCGAAAGTTTCAGAAAGGCCGAGGGCGCGGGATCACTCCTGCGCCCTTAGCATATCTGCGGGACGTGCGTTCAGCGCCTTCAGCGCAAAGCCCAGACCCGCTAGCACCGTGGCCAAGACGCCGCCCGCGATGATCATCAGCGCGTTGGGCCAGACCACGGCGAAATCGGTCTCCATGACGAAATGGCTCACGGCCCAGCCGCCGGTGATCCCCGCCAGCAGCGCCACCGCCCCGGCAAAGAGGCCGAGCAGCGCGGCGCGCAGCACAAAGCTGGTGGCGATGGCGCGGCGCGAGGCGCCCATGGTTTTCAGCAGCGCCGACTCATAGCTGCGCGCCCCGGTGCCTGCGGCCGCAGCGCCGATCAGCACCATGAACCCCGTCGCCAGCGTGGCCAAGGCGCCAAAGGAGATGGCGGAGGCGAGCCCGGCCAGCACCGCCGCGACCCGGTCGATCGCATCGCGCACGCGGATGGCGGTGATATTCGGGTATTCGCTGGCCAGATCGCGCAGAATGGCCGCTTCGGCCTCGGGTTCGGCATAGACGGTCGAGATGAAACTATGCGGCGCGCCGGCAAGGGCGGCGGGGTTCATCGTCAGCACAAAGCCGATCCCGGCGGTCGAGAAATCGACCTCGCGAAAGCTGGTGATCGTGCCGGTGATGTCGCGGCCAAGGATATTGACGCTGAGCGTGTCGCCCAGTTCCAGCCCAATCTCCTCGGCCTCTTCGGCGGCAAAGCTGATCTGCGGATCGCCGCTGTAATCCTGCGCCCACCACTCCCCCGCCGTGATCCGCGTGTCTTCGCCGGGCAGGGCCGCATAGGTCACCCCCCGGTCGCCGCGCACGACCCAGTGATCGCCCGCAACCTCACGCGCGGGGCGTCCGTTGATCTGGGTGATCACACCGCGCAGCATCGGGGCGCTTTCGATACGCGACACGGCCGGATCGCCCTCAAGCCGCGCGGTATAGCCGGGCATCTGGTCTTTCTGGATATCGACGAAAAAGTAGGAGGGCGCCACGTCGGGCAAGTTGCCCGAGATCGCCCGGCGCAGGTTGCCGTCGATCTGGCCCACGGCGGCCAGCACCGACAGGCCGAGGCCAAGCGCCAACACCACCGCCGTCGCCCCTTCGCCGGGGCCGCCGATGGCCGCCAGCGCCCACCGCAGGCGCGGATGGCCCCGCGCCCGGCGGGCCGCAGCACGGGCCAGCAGACGCAAGAGCGCCGCGGCGCATGCCAGCAGGGCGAGCGTCGCGGCCAGCCCACCCAGCGTCCAGAGTGTGAGCGCCCAGGACCCGTTGAACCAGCCCGCCAGCGCCAACAGGGCGGCCAGCAGTAGCGCCATCGCCATGAGGTAGGGCGCGGCGGGCCAAGGCGATTGCCGTTGCCAGTCGTCGCGAAACAGCGTCGCGGCGCGGACATCGCCGCTGCGTGCTAGCGGCCAGAGGGTGAAAAGGGCGGCGGTCAGCAGCCCGTAGAGCGCAGTCTCGATCAGCGGGGCGGGGTAGAGGGTGAAACGCGCGGGCAGGGGCAGGCTTGCCTTGATCAGCGGCGCGAGTAGCAAGGGCAGCCCCGCCCCGATCAGCAGGCCAAGGGCGACCCCGGCCATGGCCAGAATGCCGACTTGGATGAAATAGGTCTGGAAGATCGTCGCCCGCCGCGCGCCCAAGGCGCGGAAGGTGGCGATCACGGCGGTCTTGCGCTGCAGGTAGGCGCGCACCGCCGCCGCCACACCGACGCCGCCCACGGTCAGCCCCGAGAGGCCCACGAGCACCAGAAAGGCGCCCAGACGTTCGACAAAAAGCGCCACGCCCGGCGCGCCGTTGCGCGCGTCGGTCCAGCGCATTCCGGCATCGGCAAAACGCGCCTTGGCCTCGGCTTCGAGCGGGGCGAGGGCGGTGCCTTGGGGCAATTCGAGACGGTATTTGCTGTTGAAAAGCGTGCCGGGGGCAAGCAGGCCGGCGCCTTCGAGTGCCACGCGTTTCACCAGCGTGCGGGGCCCAAGGGAAAAGCCGCTGGCGGCGGAATCCGGTTCGCGTGTGATCAGCGCGGTCAGGGTGAATTCGGCCTCGCCTAGCGCGAAAGTGTCCCCGGGGGAGAGGGCCAGCCGATCCGCCAGCGCCCGCTCCATCACCGCGCCGGGCAGCGTGGTGGCGGAGGGCGAAAGGGCATCTTCCAACGGCAGGGCGGGGTCCAAGACCATCTCACCGATCAGCGGGTAGAGGTCATCCACAGCCTTCACCTGCGTCAACGCGCGGTCCGAGCTCTCGCCCGCGCCGACCACGGCCATGGACCGAAATTCGACGATCTCGGAGACCCGCGTCGCGCGCTCCGCCATCCATGCCTGCTCCTCCTCGGTGGCGAAACGATAGGTGAAATCAAGCTCGGCATCGCCGCCGAGAAGGGCCGCGCCCTCGGCCTCCAGCCCGGCTTCGATCGCCGCGCGGACGGTCCCGACAGCGGCCAGTGCGGCCACGCCGAGCGCCAGACAGGCCAGCAGCAGGCGAAAGCCGCGCAACCCGCCGCGCATTTCCCGAGGGGCGAAACGGGCGGCAAGGCGCAGGCTCATGCGAGACGCCCGTCGCGAAGTTCCACCACCCGGTCGCAGCGCTGCGCCAGATCATCGGCATGGGTGACCAGCACCAGCGTCGCGCCATGGCGGTCGCGCAGTTCAAACAACAGGTCCATGATCGCGGCCCCGTTGCGGCTGTCGAGGCTGCCCGTCGGCTCATCCGCCAAAAGGATCGCGGGGCGGGGTGCTGCGGCGCGCGCGAGCGCCACGCGCTGTTGCTCGCCCCCCGACATCTGCGCGGGATATTGGTTGATCCGGTGGCCCAGTCCCACGGCCTCAAGCTCGGCCCGGGCGCGGTCAAAGGCGTCATCGGCGCCGGAAAGCTCCAGCGGGGTGGCGACATTCTCAAGCGCGGTCATGGTGGGGATGAGGTGGAAAGACTGAAAGACGATCCCCATGCGCCCCTGCCGGAACCGGGCCAACCCGTCTTCCCGCAGCGCGCTCAGGTCATGGCCGAGGGCGGTGACCTTGCCGCCGGTGGCGCGCTCCAGCCCGCCCATGACCATCAGAAGCGATGATTTCCCCGACCCGGAAGCGCCGGTCAGCGCGATGCTCTCCCCTTGCTGGACCTGCAACGAAATGCCGCGCAGAATATCGACGGGGCCGGCATTGCCCTTGAGGCTCAGCGTGACATCTTGAAGGTCATAGACAGGGTCGCTCATCGGGTCGCCTTTGGCTTGGGGTACGTGATGGATATGGAGGTCCGCGAAGGATGCGCAAGGTATTGATCTGTTTTGCCTTTATTTTAGGCAGCGCGGCGCAGGCCGAGGAGGTGGTGATCGCAGCCCTCGGCGACAGCCTGACCCAAGGCTACGGGCTGCCCGCCGAGGAGGGGTTCGTGCCGCAATTGCAACACTGGCTGTATGCCGAGGGGGTCGAGGCCAAGATCCTCAACGCGGGCGTGTCGGGCGACACCACCGCTGGCGGGCTGGCGCGGGTCGACTGGACCCTGACGCCTGAGGTGGACGCGATGATCGTGACGCTGGGGGGCAACGACATGCTGCGCGGGCTGGACCCGGCGCAGGCGCGCGGCAACATCGACGGCATCCTTGCCGCTGCGGAAAAGGCGGAGGTGGAGGTGCTCTTGGTCGGCATGAGCGCGCCGGGCAACTACGGGGCGGGCTATAAGGCGGAGTTCGAAGGGCTCTACCCCGATCTGGCCGAGGCTTACGGGGCGCTGTTCTACCCGGACTTCTTTACCGGCCTGCTGGCCGAGGAAAAGAATGCCGCCAGCGCGCGGAGCGAGACGGTGCAGCGCTATTTCCAAGGCGACGGCATCCACCCTAATGCCGAAGGCGTGGCGCTGATCGTGGAAGACATTGGCCCTGTGGTGGTGGAGCTTGCCACCCGCGCCGCCGCGCGCCGCTAACAAAAACGGACGCCGCAGCGTCCGTTTCGATCATCATGATGTGGCCCGTTCAGGCCAGCGCGATGTTGCTCGCGCTTTCGCGGCCATCGCGGCCGGCTTCGACGTCAAAGCTGACCTTTTGGTTGTCCGCCAGCCCGGTCAGCCCTGCGCGCTCTACTGCGGAAATATGGACAAAGATGTCTTTGCCGCCCGCATCCGGTGCGATGAAGCCGTAGCCTTTTGTCGTGTTGAACCATTTTACGGTGCCAGTAGCCATGCCCCGTGTCTCCCTCTCTCTGATCTGCCCGCAACATGCGGCAGCGCGGCTCGGTCGAATTCGTGATCGCTGGAGCCTTAGGGCAGCCGGGTCGAAAAGTCTTCGCGTCGCAGTTGTGATATTGGAATCTCTATTTTTAAAATCAAGGATTTTTACGGGGCGAGGGGGCACAAGCAAGGAAGCGCCCATGAAATATAACCTGCCTGTTACAAAACTGGCAGGCATCTCGGGAACTTGCAGAAGGCGCGTTTTTCAAAAATTTACCAGTTGATAAAAAAATGATTCCGTGAGAGCGTTTTCAAAACACCAAGAAAACGACAGGGATTTTGATATGGCACGAGATGTGTTTGAGCCGGGGATCGTTCCGGGGCGGTTAGAACCGCAGAGCTATGCCGAGGGGTTTTCGGATCTTCATCCGCCCTTGGACGAACATGAGGCGCTGGTCGCGGCGGACCGCTGTTACTTTTGCCACGACGCGCCCTGCATGACAGCCTGCCCGACCGACATCGACATTCCGCTGTTCATCCGGCAGATCGCCACCGGCACGCCCGATGCGGCGGCCAAGACGATCCTGAGCCAGAACATCCTCGGCGGCATGTGCGCCCGGGTCTGCCCGACAGAGACGCTCTGCGAAGAGGTCTGCGTGCGCGAAGTGGCTGAGGGCAAGCCGGTGTTGATCGGCCAGTTGCAGCGCTATGCGACGGATCATCTGATGGCGCAGGGCGTGCATCCGTTCAAGCGCGCGGCGGCCACGGGCAAGCGCATCGCGGTGGTGGGTGCGGGGCCGGCGGGTTTGTCTTGCGCGCACCGTCTGGCGATGCTGGGCCATGAGGTCGAGATCATCGACGCGCGGCCCAAGCCCGGCGGGCTGAACGAATATGGCATCGCGGCATACAAGACCCCGAACGGCTTCGCGCAGGCCGAGGTGGATTGGCTGATGCAGATCGGCGGGATCACCTTCCGCCATGAGGTTGCCGTGGGGCGTGATGTCACTCTCGAAGAACTGAAGGCCGATTACGATGCGGTTTTCCTTGGCATGGGGTTGGTCGGCGTCAATGCCCTCGGGGCCGAGGGGGAGGATAAGGCCGGGGTTGCCAATGCGGTCGATTTCATCGCCGAACTGCGGCAGGCCAGTGATATCTCCGGCGTGCCGATTGGCCGTGATGTGGTGGTGATCGGTGGCGGGATGACGGCGGTGGACGCGGCGGTGCAGGCCAAACTGCTGGGCGCGCTCAATGTCACGCTGGTCTACCGCCGGGGGCGCGACCGGATGAATGCGAGTGTGTTCGAGCAAGACCTCGCCGCCTCCAAAGGGGTGCGGATCGTAACCCATGCGGTGCCGATTGCCGTGCATGGCAACGGGTCGGTGCGCGAGATCGAGTTTGAATATGTCGATGAGGCGATGAAGGGCACCGGCCAGACCCTGCGCCTGCAAGCGGATCAGGTGTTCAAGGCCATCGGTCAGACGCTGTTGGGCGAGGGGCTGCCCGAACTCGACGGGCGCAAGATCAAGGTCGATGGCACCGGGCGCACCAGCCTCGCCGGGGTCTGGGCCGGGGGCGATTGCGCCAGCGGCGGCGATGACCTGACGGTGACCGCGGTGGCCGAGGGCCGCGACGCGGCGATGGACATTCACACCACATTGATGGGGGCGGCGGGCTGAGGCCGCGCCGAGAGGGAGACATAACATGGCTGATCTGAGAAGCGACTTCATCGGGATCAAATCCCCCAACCCGTTCTGGCTGGCCTCCGCGCCGCCGACGGACAAGGAATACAACGTGCGCCGCGCCTATGAGGCGGGCTGGGGCGGGGTGGTCTGGAAGACCCTCGGCTCCGAAGGGCCGCCGGTGGTCAATGTCAACGGCCCGCGCTACGGCGCGATCTGGGGCGCGGACCGGCGGCTTCTGGGGCTCAACAACATCGAGCTGATCACCGACCGCCCGCTTGAGGTGAACCTGCGCGAGATGAAGGCGGTGAAACGCGACTATCCCGACCGCGCGCTCATCGCCTCGATCATGGTGCCCTGCGAGGAGGAGGCCTGGAAAGCCATCCTGCCGCATGTAGAGGAGACTGGCGCCGATGGGATCGAGCTGAACTTCGGCTGTCCGCATGGTATGGCCGAGCGTGGCATGGGCTCCGCCGTGGGGCAGGTGCCGGAATACATCGAGATGGTCACCCGCTGGTGCAAGATGTACACCCGCATGCCGGTGATCGTGAAGCTGACGCCGAACATCACCAATGTGCTCTACCCCGCCGAGGCCGCCAAGCGCGGTGGCGCGGATGCGGTGAGCCTGATCAACACGATCAACTCCATCACCTCGGTCGATCTGGACCTTTTCGCGCCCGAGCCCACGATCGACGGCAAGGGCACCCACGGCGGCTATTGCGGCCCGGCGGTCAAACCCATCGCGCTCAACATGGTGGCCGAGATCGCCCGCAACCCCGAGACCCACGGTCTGCCGATCAGCGGCATCGGCGGCGTCACCACTTGGCGCGACGCGGCGGAGTTCCTCGCCCTTGGCGCGGGCAATGTGCAGGTCTGCACGGCGGCGATGACCTATGGCTTCAAGGTGGTGCAGGAGATGATCTCGGGCCTGTCGGAATATATGGACGAAAAGGGGCTGACCTCGGTCGACCAACTGGTGGGCCGCGCGGTGCCGAATGTCACCGACTGGAACCAGTTGAACCTGAACTACGTCGCCAAGGCGAAGATCGACCAAGACCTATGCATCTCCTGCGGTCGTTGCTTTGCCGCTTGCGAGGACACCAGCCACCAGGCCATCGCCATGTCGGAGGATCGCACCTTTACCGTGATCGAAGAGGAATGCGTCGCCTGCAATCTCTGCGTCAATGTTTGCCCGGTCGAAGACTGCATCTCGATGGAGGAACTGGCGGCGGGGACCACCGACCTGCGCACCGGCGAGACGGTGACGCCGGACTATGCCAATTGGACCACGCACCCCAACAACCCCTCCGTTCACGCGGTTGAACCGGCAGAGTAAGGCAAGACCCGCCCGCGCCCCGCGTTCAGGGCTTTCTGCGCGACGGGGCGGCGGTATCGGCCGCGGGGGGCGGTATCTCTGCCACCTCCCGCCGTGCCGCGATCAGTGCCATGGCCGCATCCCGGGCCATCTCTTCGCGGGTGACGGGCGGCGCGCCTGCCGGTTCATCGGACGCTGCCGGATCTGCCCCCTCCGCATCCCGCGCAGCGCCTGCGCCGTTCAAATTACCTACATTCATCACTGCCCCTTTTCCCTTGGAAGGAGCCCACACCCGCCGTCAGACTGGGGGGCATGTGTTAACGGGGACTTAAACGCAGGGTGGAGCTGGCCGTTATGGTTAACCGTTTGGCGCTGGCGCGGGCTGATCCAATAGCGCGCCGAACATCGCCTGAAGATGGGCCTGCGCGCGGGGGCGGGGATCGGTCTCGGGGCCGAGCAGGATTTGCGCCTGCGCCTCGAAATCCGCGTAATGCTGGGTCGTCGCCCAGATGGAAAAAATCAGATGTTGCGGGTCCAGCGCGGGCAGTTTGCCCGCCGCTACCCAGCCCGCGATCACGGCGCATTTCTCGTCGAACAGGGGTTTGAGATGGCTGTGCAACTCCGGCTCGATCCGGGGCGCGCCTTGCAGGATTTCATTGGCGAAAAGACGGCTTTCGCGTGGGAGTTCGCGCGACATGGTCAGCTTGCGTTCGACATAGTCCAAAATCTCGCGCCGGGGGTCGCCTTCGGGGTCCAGTTCCACCAACGGGTCGAGCCATGTTTCCATCAGCTGCGACAGCAAAGTGACGTGAATGTCTTCTTTGCCATTGAAGTAATAGAGAATATTCGGTTTGCTCAGCCCAGCCTCGGCGGCGATTTGGTCCAGCGTGGCACCCCGGTAGCCGTGTTTGGAAAAGACTTCGAGCGCGGCATCCAGAATCACCCGGCGGTTGCGTCGTTGGATGCGGCTGGGTTTCTTGGCGGAGCTTTCGGGCAAGGCAATGATCCTTGGTGCTGCTAAAAAAGGCGTTTGCCGGATCGGCGGCGGGTTGTTTCAAACCAGTTCTTGACAGAGCCTAACCTAATCGCAATCGTGGATTTACCAAATGGTAAAAAAACAACACGGCCCCAGCCGATGACAGAGGAGTGACCTATGCCCGCGCCCGGAGAGAACCTCAAGATTGATCCCGACCGTCTTTGGGATTCCTTGATGGAAATGGCCAAGATCGGCCCCGGCGTGGCGGGGGGCAACAACCGCCAGACGCTGACGGATGAAGACGCCGAAGGCCGCGCCCTGTTCCAAAAGTGGTGCAAAGAGGCGGGCTGTACCATGGGGCTCGACCAGATGGGCAATATGTTCGCCCAGCGGGCGGGCACCGACCCCGATGCGCTGCCGGTCTATGTGGGCAGCCACCTCGACACCCAGCCGACGGGCGGGAAATACGATGGCATCCTTGGCGTGCTTGGCGGGTTGGAGATCATCCGCACGATGAACGATCTGGGCATCAAGACCAAACACCCGATCGTCGTGACCAACTTCACCAACGAAGAAGGCACCCGTTACGCCCCCGCGATGCTGTCGTCGGGGGTTTTTGCTGGCATCCACACGCAAGAGTGGGCCTACGCGCGCACCGATGCCGAGGGCAAGAGCTTTGGCGACGAGTTGCAGCGCATCGGCTGGCGCGGCGAGGAGGAAGTGGGCAAGCGCAAAATGCATGCCTTCTTCGAGTTGCACATCGAACAGGGTCCGATTTTGGAGGCCGAGGGCAAGGACATCGGCGTCGTCACCCACGGGCAGGGCTTGAGCTGGACCCAGGTAACGATCACCGGCAAGGACAGCCACACCGGCTCCACCCCGATGCCGATGCGCCGGGATGCCGGTCTCGGGATGGCGCGGGTGTTGGAGAAGGTGAATGAGATCGCGCTCAGCCACGCGCCCCATGCGGTCGGCGCGGCGGGCCATATCGAGGTCTATCCCAATTCGCGCAACGTGATCCCCGGCAAGACGGTCTTTACCGTCGATTTCCGGTCGCCCGAACTGTCGGTCATTGAGGATATGGAGGCCCGTTTGCGCGAAGAGGGTCAAAAGATCGCCGACGATATGGATGTGCAGATCGAATTCGAAAAGGTAGGCGGCTTTGATCCCGTGGCCTTTGACGAGGGCTGCGTGACGGCTGTGCGCAACGCTGCCCAACGGCTGGGCTATAGCCATATGAACCTGATCTCGGGCGCGGGTCACGATGCCTGCTGGATCAACCGCGTGGCGCCTACGGCGATGGTGATGTGCCCCTGTGTCGATGGTCTGAGCCACAACGAGGCCGAGGAGATCACCAAGGATTGGGCCAAGGCGGGGGCGGATGTGCTGCTCCATGCGGTGCTGGAGACGGCGGAGGTTATCCAGTGACTATTTCTTCTTCGGTGGCTTTTTTGATGGCTTCTGAGTGTACGTCAGATGCGCGCTACGGGTCAGCGGTTTTTGCCGGGGAATTACGATGGCCTGAGCAGGCTTCTTCGGGCCGCCGCCGTCACTTGGTTTATCGTTCATGACAAATACCTTATCGGATAACGCTAAAAAGTTGATAGAGTTAAGCTATAGCCGGTGCCATGATCGACTTCAACTTCAGGCTAGCATCGCGAGTGCTGCCGACCAAAGAGCACTTGTGTCTTCAACGCTATCGATTGCTGCTGCTGCACTAGTTTTTGGTGCACTAGCCGATTCAGAAAACAGTTTTTTACGAATTGGATCAGCACTTTTCTTTAGCGGAGCCGCACTGTTCTCGTCCCTTTCTGCGATGCCAGGTAAACTGTATTCGGCAGGAGGAACTGCGAGCGAGCTTCGAGAGGCGATCAACGACAATGCAAACTACCATGATGTGCTTCTTGTGCTCTGTGAAAACTTCGATCTCGATATCGCCGATAATGAGAAAACGGCATCAAAACGGGCACATCTATATCGTTTCGCCAAAGTGCTTTTTGCGATCGGTATTAGCCTAGCGATATGTGCATTTGTACTAATTTAAGAGGGGGAGAAAATGAGCAAGGTAATCAAGGGTGGCATGGTCTGCACGGCGGACCGAACGTGGAAGGCCGACGTGCTGATCGAGGGAGAAAAGATCAAGCGCATTGGCGAAGACCTTACGGGAGGCGAATATATCGACGCCGAAGGCGCCTATGTGATCCCCGGCGGGATTGATCCGCATACGCATCTGGAGATGCCCTTCATGGGCACCACGGCGGCTGAGACCTTTGAGAGCGGCACATGGGCCGCGGCGGTGGGCGGCACCACGATGGTGGTCGACTTCTGCCTGCCCGGCGCCGATGGCAGCATCAAGAACGCGATTAACGAATGGCACCGCAAGTCGGCGCCGCAGATTTGTTCGGACATCGGCTATCACATGGCCGTTACCGGCTGGGACGAGACCGTCTTCAACGAGATGAAGGACGCGGTCGACATGGGGGTGAACAGCTTCAAGCATTTCATGGCCTACAAGGGCGCCTTGATGATCGAGGACGACGAGATGTTCGCCTCCTTCAAGCGCTGCGCCGAATTGGGCGCGCTGCCGATGGTCCATGCCGAGAACGGCGATCTGGTGGCCGAGTTGCAGCAGAAGTATTTCGATCAGGGCATCACCGGACCGGAGGGTCACGCCTATTCCCGCCCGCCCGAGCTTGAGGGTGAGGCCGCGAACCGCGCCATCACCATCGCCGATACGGCGGGTGTGCCGCTTTATATCGTGCATGTCTCTTGCGAACAGACCCATGAGGCGATCCGGCGTGCGCGGCAGAAGGGGATGCGGGTTTATGGCGAGCCGCTGATCCAGTTCCTGACGCTGGACGAGTCGGAATATTTCAACACCGATTGGGACCATGCCGCGCGCCGCGTCATGTCGCCGCCCTTCCGCTCGAAGGATCATCAGGACAGTCTTTGGGCCGGGTTGCAATCGGGCAGCTTGCAGGTGGTCGCCACGGACCATGCCGCTTTCAGCACTGAGCAGAAACGCGCGGGCCGCGATGATTTCCGCATCATCCCCAACGGCTCGAACGGGCTGGAGGAGCGTCTGGCCGTGCTCTGGACCGAAGGGGTGGAGACGGGCCGGCTGACGCCGAACGAGTTCGTCGCCACGACCTCGACCAATATTGCCAAGATCCTGAATATCTATCCGCAGAAGGGTGCCATCGTCGAAGGCGCGGATGCCGATATCGTGGTCTGGGATCCGAAGATCACCAAGAGGATCAGCCCCGCGAACCATCATTCGGTGCTGGATTACAACGTCTTCGAAGGCTTCGAGGTCAAGGCGCAGAGCCGCTTTACCCTAAGCCGTGGCGAGGTGATCTGGGCCTGGGGGCAGAACAGCCAGCCGCAGCCCGGTCGTGGCCGTTTCGTACCGCGCCCGGCCTTCCCGAGCGCCAATGTCGCGCTCAGTAAGTGGAAGGAACTCAACAGCCCCAAGTTGATCAAGCGTGATCCGCTGAACATCCCGGCGGGGATCTGAGCCATGTAGAACCGCCGCGATAACCGGGTAAAGTGCCGCGCCAAAAGCGGCCGACCAACAGGGAAGTAAAATACGTGAATGACAGCCAGAGCGTGATCAGCGCCAGCAATCTTGACCTGACCTTTCAAACCAATGACGGGCCGGTCCACGCGTTGAAAGACGTGAACCTCGAAATCCACAAGGGGGATTTCGTCAGCTTCATCGGCCCTTCGGGCTGCGGCAAGACGACCTTTCTGCGGGTCATGGCCGATCTAGAGCAGCCCACGGGCGGCACCGTGACCATCAACGGCGTCTCGCCCGAGGAAGCGCGTAAATCACGGGCCTATGGCTACGTCTTTCAGGCGGCGGGTCTTTACCCGTGGCGCACCATCGGCGGCAACATTCGCCTGCCGCTTGAGATCATGGGCGTGCCCCGGGCCGCGCAGGACCAGCGGGTGAAACGGGTGCTCGACCTCGTGGAGCTTTCGGGCTTCGAGAAGAAGTTTCCTTGGCAGCTCTCGGGCGGGATGCAGCAGCGCGCCTCGATCGCGCGGGCGCTGTCCTTCGACGCCGACATCCTGCTGATGGACGAACCCTTCGGCGCGCTGGACGAGATCGTGCGCGACCACCTCAACGAGCAGCTCTTGAAGCTCTGGGCGCGGACCGAAAAGACCATCGCCTTCGTCACCCATTCGATTCCCGAGGCGGTGTATCTGTCGACCAAGATCGTGGTGATGAGTCCGCGGCCCGGACGGATCGCCGACGTGATCGAAAGCCCGCTGCCGCGCGAACGGCCCCTGGAGATTCGCGAAAGCCCGGAATTCCTCGAGATCGCGCACCGCGTGCGCGAGGGGCTGCGCGCCGGGCATGGGGACGATTGATGCGGAATATTATCCCCATTCTCACGGTCGTGGGTCTGTTGATCGTCATCTGGTATGGCGCGGCTGTCGCGCTCAACGCGCAATGGGCGCGGGATGTGGCGGCACGGGGCGACAAGACGCTGACATTCTCGGAACTGGTGGCCGACACATGGTCGCAGGAGAAACCGAAACTTCCCGCGCCGCATCAGGTCGGCGCGGAACTGTGGAAGACCACGGTGGAGAAGAAGGTTACCTCGAAACGCTCGCTGATCTACCACACATGGATCACCTTCAGCGCGACCTTTCTGGGCTTCGTCATGGGCACCGCACTCGGCACGCTTTTGGCGGTGGGGATCGTCTTCAACCGGACCATGGACATGAGCGTGATGCCCTGGGTGATCGCCAGCCAGACCATTCCGATCCTCGCCATCGCGCCGATGATCATCGTGGTCTTGAATGCCGTGGGCCTGTCGGGCCTGCTGCCGAAGGCGATCATCAGCATGTATCTGTCGTTCTTCCCGGTGGTCGTGGGCATGGTGAAGGGGCTGCGCAGCCCCGATCAGATGCAGCTTGACCAGATGCGGACATGGAACGCGAGCGGCTGGCAGACCTTCTGGAAACTGCGGCTGCCGTCGTCGATGCCCTATTTCTTCACCTCATTGAAGGTCGGCGTTGCGGCCTCGCTGGTCGGGGCCATCGTGGGTGAGATGCCGACCGGGGCGGTTGCGGGACTCGGCGCGCGGCTCTTGGCCGGTAGCTACTACGGCCAGACCGTGCAGATCTGGAGCGCGCTTCTGATGGCGGCTGCGCTTGCGGCTGCGATGGTGGGGCTCATCGGGCTGGTGCAGCGGCTGACACTCAAGCGGATGGGGATGGCGTGATGGGCTGGGTTCTTTTCGCCATTTTCGCATGGATCGCGGGCCTGTCGCTCAATGTCTGGCTGGCGCGGCAGCGGCCCTCGCGGGGGGCGTCGCTGGCGGCGCCGCTGGTCTTTGGCATCACGCTCATTGCCGTCTGGGAAGGCGTGGTGCGCGGGTTCGAGATCAACCAGGTGCTGCTGCCCGCGCCCTCGGTCATCGCGGCGCGCATGGCCACGTCGCTCGACATCCTGTGGATCGACTTCGTGCAGACCGTCATCAAGGGGGCGCTGAGCGGCTACATCATCGGCTGCGGCGCGGCCTTCCTGACGGCGCTGGCGATCGACCGCTTCCCCTTCCTGCAACGCGGCCTTTTGCCGGTGGGCAATTTCGTGGCCGCGCTGCCGATCATCGGCATGGCGCCGATCATGGTGATGTGGTTCGGCTTTGGCTGGCAGTCCAAGGCGGCGATTGTCGTGGTCATGGTATTCTTCCCGATGCTGGTGAACACCGTGCAGGGGCTGCAGGCCAGCGACGCGATGCAACGCGACCTGATGCGCACCTACGCGGCGGGCTATTGGCGCACGCTTGTGAAGCTGCGGCTGCCGGCGGCGATGCCTTTCGTCTTCAATGGGCTCAAGATCGGCACCACTCTTGCCCTCATTGGCGCCATCGTTGCTGAATTCTTCGGCTCTCCGGTGCTGGGGATGGGCTTTCGCATCTCCACCTCGGTGGGCCAGCTTGCGCTTGATTTGGTCTGGGCCGAGATTGTTGTCGCGGCGATAGCCGGATCGGCGTTCTATGGTATCATGGCCCTTATCGAAGGACGGGTGACCTTTTGGCACCCCAGCCAAAGGAACTAGAGACGACCAACCAACAGGGAGATAAAAATGAAAACCATCACGAAGATCGCTGCCGGGGCGGCCTTGGGCCTCTGGGGGGGCGTGGCGCAGGCCGCCGACGACCTGACGCTACAGCTTAAATGGGTCACGCAGGCGCAGTTCGCGGGCTACTACGTGGCCAAAGACAAGGGTTTCTACGAAGAAGAAGGGCTCGATGTCACGATCAAGCCGGGCGGGCCGGACATCGCGCCGGTGCAGGTGCTCTTGGGCGGCGGGGCCGATGTGATGGTGGACTGGCTGCCCTCGGCGCTGGCCGCGCGCGAGAAGGGCGCGCCGATCGTCAACATCGCGCAGCCCTTCGCGAAATCCGGCCTGATGCTGACCTGCCTCAAGGAACATGGCATCGAAAGCCCCGAGGACTTCCCCGGCAATACGCTTGGGACATGGTTCTTCGGCAATGAGATCCCGCTGATGAGTTGGATGGGCAAGCTGGGCTATCCCACCGATGGCTCCGAAGGCGGCGTGACGATCCAGAAGATCAACTTCAACGTCGATCCGCTGCTGCAAAAGCAGGTCGAATGCGCCACCACCATGACCTACAACGAATATTGGCAGGTGATCGACGCAGGGCTGACGCCCGAGGATCTGGTGGTCTTCAAATATGAGGACGAGGGCATCTCGACGCTGGAAGACGGTCTTTATACCACCGAGGAGAACCTCGAAGACCCCGAGATGGTCGACAAGCTGGCGCGTTTCGTCCGGGCCTCCATGAAAGGCTGGAAATACGCCGAGGAGAATGTCGAGGAAGCTGCCGAGATCGTGCTGGAAAACGACCAGACCGGCGCCCAGACCGAGAAGCACCAGACCCGCATGATGGGCGAGATCGCCAAGCTGACCGAAGGCAGCGACGGGCGGTTGGACGAGGCGGCCTTTGATCGCAGCGCGGCGATCACTATGGAAGGCGGAATGATCACCAAGGCGCCTGAGGGCGCTTGGACCCATGACATCACGGACAAGGCGCTTCAGTAAGCTTTGGCGTCTATGATGAGGGGAGGGGCTGGCGCGCTGCGTTGGCCCTTTTTTGCTGGGGAGGGCCAGCGCCTGCACGCGGGTCGGCGATCCGACGAAGCCTCGTGCCACTTTATGGTTCAGCCATGGCGCGCCTTCGCGATGGCGCACCCGAACTCACTAAATCGCCTACCCGTCGGGGCGGGCAGGCGATGGCCCGGCGCCTGCGGCTTGATTCCGGGCCAGGTGTTGTCGAAAGGGGCCTTAAAGCACCGTGACCTTCGTCCCGATCGGCACCCGCTGGTACAGGTCGATCACATGCGCGTTCAGCATCCGAATGCAGCCGTTCGACACGGACCGCCCGATGGAGTTCGGCTGCGTGGTGCCATGGATGCGGAAGAAGGTGTCCCGCCCGTTCTGGAACAGATAGAGCGCCCGCGCGCCCAAGGGGTTGCCGGGGCCGCCGGGCTGGGCGTCGGTGTTGCCGATGAAACGCTTGTAGGTCTGCGGCTCGCGTTCGATCATCTCATTGGTTGGCCGCCATGTGGGCCACTCCTTTTTGACGTCGATGGTCGCGGTGCCGGTGAATTCCAGCCCGGCTTTGCCGACGCCCACGCCATAGCGCATCGCTTGGCCCGGCGACGTGACGAAATAGAGGTAATGGCTGCGCGGCAGGATCAGCAATTGCCCGGGCGCATATTGCGCCTTGACCGGGACCATCTGCGGGGCGGGGTCATAGGCGGCGGTGCGGGCCTGCGCCATCAGGGGTAGGGCGGCTGCGGCCACGGTGCTGGTCAAAAAGGTACGGCGGCGCATGGCAGGCTCCATCAAAATATTGCGGTTTCCCCGCATTTTGCCATGGGAGGCCATTTTAGCAAGGCTCGACACAAAAAAACCGACCTGCCGGTATCGGCAGGTCGGTTCGAATTCTTACATCAGGGCCGACGCCCCCGGGCCTTAGGCCAGCGCGAGGTTGGTCGCGGATTCACGGCCGTCGCGGCCAGCTTCGATGTCGAAGGTCACTTTCTGGTTGTCGGCCAGGCCGGTCAGGCCAGCGCGCTCAACAGCGGAAATGTGCACGAAAACGTCTTTGCTGCCGCCGTCGGGTGCGATGAAGCCGAAGCCTTTAGTTGTGTTGAACCATTTTACGGTGCCAGTGGCCATATCCGTAGTCTCCATATTGATGCCATCCGCGTTGGTGCGATGGCCCGGCGTGGTTGGTCTGGATCGATAGACTGAGCGCCGTATGAGGGAGACAGTGGTCGAAAAAGATAACGTCTGCACCGTCTATATTGCACTCGGGGGGGATTCGTTCAAGGGGCATCGCATTTTGGCGGGTTTCGGCGGGACCGAGAACACGGTTTTCGGCAAATTCCCGCCACGAAGTTTCGCGATCCCCATATTTTGCGGGGAACGCGCCAAATTGCACCGTCCCGAGTTTGCCGCAAACCGGTCTCATTACTGCCCGGCGCAGGTGGTTTTTTGCCAGAAAGCCCCAAGTGCGCCTGCCAGCGCCCCCCATGTGGAGTAACGAGACATGATGCGTATCCTTGCCGTAGACGATGACCCGGTCATCCTTGATCTGCTCACAGGTTGCCTGACCGAGAATGACAATTACGAGCTGACCTGCTGCGAAAGCTCGGAAGAGGCGCTGGAGATCATGCAGGAGTCGAACCGGCCCTTCGACTCATTCCTGCTCGATATCATGATGCCGGGCATCAACGGGATCAGCCTGTGCGAGATGATCCGCGATGTGCCCTTTTACCGCGCCGTGCCGATCATTATGATCACGGCGAGCAAAGAGCCTGCGATGATGCAACGGGCCTTTGACGCGGGTGCCACGGATTTCCTTTGCAAGCCATTGGACGGTGTCGAACTCAGCGCGCGGATCAATTCTGCCAGCATGCTGAACGCATCCCTGCTGCGCGAACGCGAGGCGCAGCATACGCTGGCCGAGTTGACGCAGATGATGCAGATCCGCTTTGACGAGGATTTCGACCTCGATGTCTCGGCCTGTAGCAATGTCTCCGCGCTTGAGAATTACCTGCTGCGCCTGCCAAGCGGCTGTTTCTCCATGAGCCTGTTTTCGATCTCGGTCGAGGGGGCGCGCGGCATCTATCGCGCGGTCAAGGCTCCGGCCTTCCGCCGCCAGATGGAGCAGGTGGCCCGCGCCTCCGTGCATTCGCTGGAGGGCATGCGTTTTCATCTGGCCTATGCGGGCAGCGGGCGTTTCATCGGCGTGGTGATGAGCCGCGCACGATTGAACACCGCCTCGATGGCCGAGCGGATGCGCGAGCATCTGGAGAAGAACTGGGACGGCAAGGGCATGAACGGCGGACTGGCCCCGTCCTTGCAGGTGCATTCGGTGACCGAGCAGCGCCTCTGGTCGGGTCTGTCGGCCAGCAACAAGCTGCGCGAATATCTCCAAAGCTGGGATCCGCTGCACGGCTTGGTGCGGCATGATGAGGATAACCTCTTTGCCCAGTTGGAAACGGCGATCGACGACGAACGCTGAGGGCAGGAGTCTTTGAAGGGATAGATCCGTCCGCAGTGCGGGCGGGTTTTTGCGTTCATGTGCAGAGGGCGTCGCCCTCCCTGGGGGGCGATCTTAACGGTTTGGGTTTGCGAGGGGTGAGTAGGGCGCGCTGACGTTTTTGCATGTCGGTACGTTGCAAAATCGCCCTCCGGGGGGGAGGGAGGGCGATGCCCGGCGTGCCGCCGGGGGGGCTTCTAGCAAAGGAGCGCACGAAAAAGGGCGCCGGAAATCCGGCGCCCTCCAAATTGCTAAGTTGCAATCCTTACCGCGCGAACTTCTTGTGTTTCAGGCGCTTGGGCTCCAGCGCATCAGCACCCAGACGGCGCTTCTTGTCCTCTTCGTAATCCTCGAAGTTGCCCTCGAACCATTCCACATGCGCCTCGCCCTCGAAAGCGAGGATGTGGGTACAGATCCGGTCGAGGAAGAAACGGTCGTGCGAGATCACCACGGCGCAGCCCGCGAAATCCACCAGCGCGTCTTCCAGCGCCCGCAGGGTCTCCACGTCCAGGTCGTTGGTCGGTTCGTCCAAGAGCAGGACGTTGCCGCCCTCTTTCAGCAGCCGCGCCATATGCACGCGGTTGCGCTCACCGCCCGACAGGAGGCCGACTTTCTTCTGCTGGTCGCCGCCCTTGAAGTTGAAGGACGAACAATAGGCGCGGCTGTTCACCTCGGCATCACCGAGCTTGATCAGCTCCGCCCCGCCCGAGATCGCCTGCCAGACGGTGTCGTCGGGGTTCAGATCGTCGCGGCTCTGATCGACGTAGGAGAGCTCAACGGTGTCGCCGTACTCGATGCTGCCCTCGTCGGGTTGCTCGTGGCCGGTCAGCATCTTGAAGAGCGTCGATTTACCCGCGCCGTTGGGGCCGATCACGCCGACGATGCCACCGGGCGGCAGCGAGAAGTCGAGCCCGTCGATCAACTGCTTGTCGCCCATGTGCTTTTTGAGCCCCTCGACCTCGATCACCTTGTTGCCGAGGCGCGGGCCGTTGGGGATAACGATCTGTGCGCGGGAAAGCTTCTCGCGTTCGGATTGTTCGGCCATCTCGTTATAGGCCGCGATACGGGCCTTGGATTTTGCCTGACGGGCCTTGGCGCCTTGGCGCATCCATTCGAGTTCGCGCTCCAGCGTCTTTTGCTTGGACTTGTCCTCGCGGGCTTCCTGCGCCAGCCGCTTGGCCTTCTGCTCCAGCCAGTCGGAGTAGTTGCCCTCGTAAGGAATGCCCCGGCCACGGTCCAGTTCAAGAATCCAGCCGGTGATGTCGTCGAGGAAGTAGCGGTCGTGGGTGACGCAGAGGATCGTGCCTTTGTAGTCGATCAGGTGCTGCTGCAACCAAGCGATGGTCTCGGCATCGAGGTGGTTGGTCGGCTCGTCGAGCAGCAGCATGTCGGGCGCTTCCAAGAGCAGCTTGCAGAGCGCCACGCGACGCGCCTCACCGCCCGAGAGGTTTTCCGGCATCGCGTCGTCCGGCGGGCAGCGCAGCGCTTCCATCGAGACATCGATCTGGCTGTCGAGATCCCACAGGTTCTGCGCGTCGATGTCGTCTTGCAGCTTGGCCATCTCCTCGGCGGTCTCATCCGAGTAGTTCATCGCCAGTTCGTTGTAACGGTCGAGGATGGCCTTCTTCTCGGCCACGCCCTCCATCACGTTCTCGCGCACGGTCTTTTCGGGGTCGAGTTTCGGCTCCTGCGGCAGGTAGCCGACCTTGGCACCCTCGGCGGCCCATGCCTCGCCCGAGAAATCCTTGTCGAGCCCGGCCATGATCTTGAGCAGCGTGGACTTACCCGCGCCGTTGACGCCGACGACACCGATCTTCACGCCGGGCAGGAAGTTCAGGTGAATGTTTTCGAATGTCTTCTTGCCCCCGGGATAGGTCTTGGAGACGCCGGACATGTGATAGACGTATTGATAGGCGGCCATTGGAGAATCCTTGCAACGCGTTTTGGGGTTTGCAGTGCAATATCCCCCGGGCGGGGCAATATCAAACACTCTGTATCGCGTAGGCACCCCGCCCGGCGAAGCTTTGCAAGGCGGGCAAGGCGCCTGCGCAAGAAGAGGGCAGGGCGGGCTATTTGATGGTTTTGCAAGGGTTTGGCAGGCGATCCGCCCAGTCGATCGGTGAAATTCGGTCGACTTTTCTGCCGTTTTCGCGCTAGACTCTATTCAATCTGCGGTTAGGTGACGAAGTTCACCAACTTCAGAGTAGGGAGGTTGAAGGCGGTTTTCGCCCGTCATGGGGGCTGCCTTTAGCGCAACAACAGGGAAATACTCATGACTAAATCCACCATCGTTGTGGGTCTGGACGGGTCGGAGGCCGGCGCGCGTGCCTTGGCGTTTGCTCAGTCACAGGCCAAACAGATCGGGGATTGTTCGATCACCGTTTGCTTTGTGATCGAATGGTCGCCTTTCACCTTTCAGACCAAGGAAGAGAACGAGCAGCGCCACAAGCGGCGCGAGCAGGAGTTGCAGCGCGCCCACGATGTCGTGCTCGACCCTGCTGTGGCCGAGGCCAAGGCCGCCGGTGTCGAGGTCGAGGGAATCGTGCGGCATGGCGACGTGGCCGACATCCTCGAAGCGGTGGCCAAGAAGCGTGGCGCGATTCAGATCGTCGTTGGGCGGGTTGGTGAGCGGGGCCTCAAGCGGCTCTTTGGTGGGGTGACGGGCCGGTTGGTCGCAGGCTCCAGCGTGCCGGTCACGATCATTCCCTGAAAGGAAACGCCATGAACAAGTTACTGACCTTTGCGATGGCGGCCTTTGCGTCATTGCTGCCGGGCCTTGCCGCCGCGCAAGAGACTATCGGCATCGACCAACGTATCAACCAGATTTTTGCCGATTATACCGGCTGGTACGTATCTTTCATCTTTGCCCCGCTACCGGGCACAAATTTTTCTTGGATCGCGCTTTGGCTGGTCGTGGGGGCCGTGGTCTTCACCGTCTATTTCGGGGCCATCCAGATTAAAGGGTTCTGGCATTCGATCCAGCTTGTGAGAGGGGATTACTCCGATCCCGACGACGCGGGCGAGGTGAGCCACTTCCAAGCGCTGGCGACGGCGCTGTCGGGCACCGTGGGTCTGGGCAATATCGCGGGCGTCGCGGTGGCGGTCAGCATCGGCGGGCCGGGGGCGACCTTTTGGATGGTGATCGCGGGCCTGTTCGGCATGGCGACCAAGTTCACCGAATGTACGCTTGGTGTGAAATACCGCAATGAATTCCCCGACGGCCATGTCTCGGGCGGGCCGATGTATTACATTGTCAAAGGCTTTTCCGAGCGGGGCTTGCCGCTGGGGGGCTTCATGGCGGTGCTCTTTTCGATCTTCACCATCCTCGGCGCGCTTGGCGGGGGCAATATGTTCCAAGCCAACCAAGCCCATGCCCAGCTTGCGGGTGTCTTGGGGGACTATCCGGGCTGGATCACCGGGGTCGTCCTTGCCGGCGTGACCTTCGCGGTGATCGCGGGCGGTCTGAAATCCATCGCGCGGGTGACTGAAAAGATCGTGCCTTTCATGGGTATCTTCTATGTGCTGGTCTCGATCCTGATCCTGATCATCAATTGGGATATGATCGGCTGGGCCTTCGGGCAGATCTTCATGGGCGCCTTCACCGGCCTCGGGGTGGTCGGCGGCTTTACCGGCGCGCTGATCCAAGGCTTCCGCCGCGCGGCGTTTTCCAACGAGGCGGGCATCGGCTCGGCCGCCATCGCCCACTCGGCGGTGCGCACCAAGGAGCCGGTGACCGAGGGCTACGTCGCCCTGCTAGAGCCCTTCATCGACACGGTGGTGATCTGCACCATGACCGCTTTGGTCATCGTGATCAGCGGCGTGCTCAACCAAGACCCCGAGACCGGTCTCTACATCTGGAACGCCGAAGCTGGCCGGATCGCGACCGAGGGCGAAGTCAGCGGCGTGGCCCTGACCTCGGCGGCCTATGCGCGGGCCTTCTCGTGGTTCCCGGTGCTGCTGATGGTGGCGGTGGTGCTCTTTGCCTTCTCGACCATGATCAGCTGGTCCTACTACGGGCTCAAGGCGTGGACCTATCTCTTTGGCGAGGGGGCGGCGAAGGAGCTGACCTTCAAGGTGATCTTCTGCCTCTTCATCGTGATCGGCGCGGCGGCGAGCCTTGGGCCGGTGATCGACTTCAGCGATGCGATGCTCTTCTCGATGGCGATCGTGAACATCATCGCGCTTTATTTCCTGATGCCGATCGTGAAGCGTGAGTTGAACAGCTATGTCGCGCGGCTGCGCTCGGGCGAAATCGTGAAGCACAAGTAGGGGCTTCGCATTGACAAAGGGCTGCAATGCCCCTCCTTTGGCCCCTGATTTCGGATCGGGGGCCATTTTCTTGCGCAATACCATGCCATTCGCCACCAAAGGGCAGGTTGTGGGCCTGTTGGGCGGGTCGTTTGACCCCGCGCATGAGGGCCATGCGCATATCACCCGCGAGGCCTTGAAACGCTTTGGGCTGGATCGGGTCTGGTGGCTGCTGAGCCCCGGCAACCCGTTGAAAGAGCATGGCCCGGCGCCCATGGCGCAGCGCATGGCGCGGGCGCGGGTGGTGATGGATCATCCCAAGGTCGAGATCACGGATATCGAGGCGCAGCTTGGCACGCGCTACACCGCTCAGACGCTGGCGGCGCTGCGGCAGCACTATCCCGGCGTGCGGTTCGTCTGGCTGATGGGGGCCGATAACCTCGCGCAGTTCCACCTCTGGCAAGACTGGCGGCGGATCATGGAGACGGTGCCGGTGGGCGTGCTGGCAAGGCCCGGCCAGCGCATCTCGGCCCGGATGAGCCGGGCAGCGGCGCTTTATGCGCCCTACCGGATTGCAGGGCGGAACAGCCAGTTGCTGGGCCGCGCCACGGTGCCTGCGTGGTGTTTCGTCAATGTGCCGATGGTCGATGTCTCTTCCACCGCATTGCGCGCGGCGGGGGGCTGGCGCTCAGCGTAGCCGGGCCGAAGTGATGCCCGCGGTGATGATCACCGCAAGCCCTGCCCAAGTCAGCGCATCGGGCAGGGTGCTGAACAGGAACAGCCCCAGCAGCACCGCCGCGATCAGTTGGAAATAGACCAGCGGCGCCAGCCGCGTGGCGGGCGCCCGGCGGTAGGCATAGAGCAGCAGCAGATTGCCCAGCATGGAAAACAGCGCGCTCGCGGTGGCCAGCCCCGCGACGGGCAGGGTCGCTGCGGGCAGGTTCATCAGCCCCAAGGGCAGCAACATCACCGCGCTCATCGCCAGTTGGGTAAAGGTCAGCGCAAGGGGTGGGGCGAGGTCAGACAGCCAGCGCGACATGGTGAGAAAGACGCCGTAGAACAGTCCCGCCGCCACGGCAAAGAGCAGCCCCGGCCCGCCTGTGCCGCCGCCCAGCCCCGGACGCACCACCAGCAGCACGCCGCAAAAACCCATGAGGATCAACGCGCTGCGCAGCAGGCTGATGCGCTCGCGCAGAAAGATCGCGGCCAGCAGATAGCTGATCATCGGCCCGATAAAGAAGGCGGCAAAGACATTGGCAATCGCCTCGGTTCTGAGCGCGGTTTGAATGCAGGTGATCCCCAAGGCCAAGGTGCCCGCCCGCAGCCAGAGCCGCCAATCGCGCATCAGCCCCCATGTGCCACGGGGCAGGAACGGCAGCACCATCAGCGCCCCAATGGCAAAGCGCGACCATGCCACGAAGACCGGTGCCACCCCCATGCCAGAGGTCAGGATTTTCCCCGCGCTGTCCCCTGCGGGGATCAGCGACATGGCGATAAACATGATCGGGATAGCGCGTTGCATGACGTTGGGGTAGCAGGTCGGCGGTTTTGTGCAACTGCGAAAGTTCCACCAATGTCAGAGCGGTTGTGGCCGAACGCCGCTTGGGGTTTATATCAAGCCCATGAGCCAGAATTTTTCACGACGTTTCACACGCCGCATTTTCCTTGGGACGGCTGCCGCTGCACTGGCGGCGGCCTCTGCCTGGGCCGAGCCGCCGACCACTTCATTGCGCCCCGTTGGGCGCGATGCGGACCTGTATAAACAGGCCATTCCGAATGTGTCCGAGATCATTGCCGACAGCGGCATCACCGGCACGGTGGCCTTTGCCGTGGTCGATGTCGACACTGGCATCTGGCTGGAGGCGTCCAACGCCACCGATGGCATCCCGCCCGCCAGCAGCATCAAGGCGATCACCGCGCTTTATGCGCTGGATGAACTGGGGCCGGATCATGTGTTCGAGACGCGCCTTTTGGCGACCGGCGGTGTCGTGGGTGGTGAGGTGCAGGGCGATCTGATCCTCGTCGGCGGAGGGGATCCGACCCTCGATAGTGACAATCTGGGGCAGATGGCCGAGGAGTTGAAAGAGGCGGGCATCATCGGCGTGAAGGGGGCGTTCAAGGTCTATGAAGGCGCGCTGCCTGCGACCTTTGCGATTGATCCCGAACAGCCCGACCATGTGGGCTACAACCCCGGCGTCTCAGGCATCGCGCTGAACTACAACCGGGTGCATTTCGAGTGGAAGCGCAGCGGTGACGGCTATGACGTAACGATGGAGGGCCGCGCGGCGCGCTATGCCCCCGCCGTGCGCGCCGCCACGATGGAGGTCGTGGACCGCAGCGGGCCGGTCTATACCTATGAAAATCGGCCCGAACGCGATGTCTGGACGGTTGCAAAAGGGGCTTTGGGCTCGGGCGGGGCGCGTTGGCTGCCGATCCGACGGCCCGGTGTCTATGCGGGCGACATCTTTGCCACCATCGCCCGGAGCCATGGCATCAAACTGGGCGATGCGGAACTGGTCGAGACGCTGCCAGAGGGCGAGACCCTCGTCACCCACCGCAGCGCCGAGTTGCGGCCCATCCTCAAGGACATGTTGGAGTATTCCACCAATCTGACCGCCGAGATGGTCGGCATGGCCGCCAGCGCCAAACGGTTGGGCACGGTGCCGAGCCTGCGCGCCTCTGCCGCCGAGATGAACAAATGGGCGATTGAGGAACTGGGCATGGAAAACCCGGCGATGATCGACCATTCGGGTCTTGGCGACGACAGCAAGATGACCGTGCATGACATGGCCGGAGGGCTGGCGCGCATTCATGGCACGGGGCTGCGACCGATCCTGAAACCGGTCTATCTGCGCGATGATCGGGGCCGGCCTGAGCGCGACAATCCGATTGAGATCGACGCGAAGACCGGCACGCTGAACTTCGTCTCGGCGCTGGCCGGCTTCCTGACCACGCCCGAGGACCGGGTGCTGGCCTTTGCGATCCTGACCGCGAATATCGAGGAGCGGGCCAAGATCAGCCGGGCCGAGCGAGAGCGCCCGCCGGGGGCGCGGACTTGGAACGCGCGGGCCAAACGTGTGCAACGCGGGCTGCTGGAGCGGTGGGGGCTTTTGTACAACGTGGCCGTGAAGCCCGAGCCGGAGAGCGAAGCCGCGCCAGAGGCTCAAACCGCGCCCGACTCTGATGCCGAAGATATCGGGGCCGAGCCGGAAGTCGCTTTGGAAGAGTCCTAACCCGCGCTCAGGTCAGGTGCCGCGCCCGCGCGCCGCGTTCGATCGCGGCGGCGTGGAGCCGGTCGATGTTAAGCTCATAGCGGATTTCTTCGAGCAGGCGCAGTTCGGCCTCGTCCAGCGTGCCATCGGCGGCGGCCACGTCGCAGGCCAGCGCATAGGCCGTTTCATGCAAACGCTCCGGCAGGGCCTCGCGGATCAGGCCAAAGAGGGCATCCAATCCGTCCTCCTGTTCGAACAGGTCAAAGACCGTTTTGCCAATCGTCGAGACGCGGTCATTGTCATAGCCCGAGAAGACCGGCAGCAGGTTCAGCGCGGATTCGATTTTGACTAGTTCGGCGGTGCGGATGTCCTCATCCGAGGCCGAGACCGCGATCATCAGCGCGACAAGGCTGTCTTGGGCGCTGAGCGAGAGGGAAGACGTGTCGGGCATCGCGGTATCCTTTGCACAGGTATGTTGCGGTGCAGAATATTGACCCTCAGGGAGTGAAGCAATAGGAACGGGCGACCCCGTGCGCATTGGGCGCAGGGACGCCAAGAGATGGATGATCTGACATGTCCGAGACCCGAGACGCGGCACTCAGCAGCAAAGCATGGCCCTTCGAAGAAGCCCGCCGGGTGCTCAAACGCTATGCCAAGAAGCCGCCAGAGAAGGGTTACGTGCTGTTCGAGACCGGCTATGGCCCCTCGGGTCTGCCGCATATCGGGACCTTCGGCGAGGTGCTGCGCACCACGATGATCAAGCGCGCCTTCGAAGAGATCAGCGACATTCCGACCAAGCTGGTCTGTTTCTCGGATGATCTCGATGGCATGCGCAAGGTGCCGGGCAACGTGCCGCAGCGCGAGATGCTCGAAGAGCATATGCACAAGCCGTTGACCTCCGTGCCCGACCCCTTCGGCACGCATGAAAGCTTTGGCCATCACAACAACGCGATGCTGCGCCGCTTCCTCGACACCTTCGGCTTCGAGTATGAGTTCTATTCGGCGCGCGAGTTCTATCGCTCGGGCCAGTTCGACGAGGTGCTGCTGCGCGCCTGTGAGAAGTACGACGAGATCATGGCGGTGATGCTGAAGTCGCTGCGCGAGGAGCGTCGCCAGACCTATTCGATCTTTCTGCCGATCCACCCCGAGACGGGGCGCGTCATGTATGTGCCGATGAAGGAGGTCAACGCCAAGGACGGCACGATCACCTTCGAGGACGAGGACGGCAACGAGATGACCCTGCCGGTCACGGGCGGCAACGTGAAACTGCAGTGGAAGCCCGACTTCGGCGCCCGCTGGGCCGCGCTCGACGTCGATTTCGAGATGTACGGCAAGGAGCACGCCACCAACACCGCAATCTACGACCGCATCTGCGAGATCTTGGGCGGCAAGAAGCCCGAGCATTTCAGCTATGAGCTGTTCCTCGATGAGAACGGGCAGAAGATCTCCAAGTCCTCGGGCAACGGCATCTCGATCGACGAGTGGCTGACCTATGCCAGCACCGAAAGCCTGTCGTATTTCATGTTCCTCAAGCCGAAGACGGCCAAGCGGATGTATTTCGACGTGATCCCGAAGGCGGTCGACGAGTATCACCAGCAGCTGCGCGCCTATGAGACGCAGGACGTGAAGGCACGGCTTAACAATCCCGTCTGGCACATCCACGGCGGTGATGTCCCGAAGTCGGATATGGTGGTGCCCTTCTCGATGCTCTTGAACCTCGCCTCCGTGTCGAGCGCCGAGGACAAGTCGCAGCTTTGGGGCTTCATCCAGCGCTATGCGTCCGAGGCAACGCCCGAGGCCAATCCCGGCATGGATGCGGCGGCAGGTCACGCGGTGCGCTATTTCAACGACTTCGTGAAACCGACGAAGGTGTTCCGCGCGCCCACCGAGTTGGAACGCGAGGCGTTGGAAGACCTGCGCGAGCGGCTCAAGGTCTGGGACGGCGGCCTTGATGCCGAGGCGCTGCAGAGCATGGTTTTCGCCGTCGGCAAGGAGCGTTTCGATCCGCTGCGCGACTGGTTCAAGGCACTGTACCAGGTGCTTCTGGGCGCCGATCAGGGGCCGCGGTTCGGCGGGTTCATCGCGCTGTATGGTGTGGACGAGACCGTGGCGCTGATCGACGACGCGCTTGCGGGCAAGCTGACCGGCGCGTGAAACTTTTGCCTCTGCCCTTGCGTGACTTAGATCATTCAGCAAGGGCAAGGGGGAAAGGCAATGCGCAAAGGGATGTTCACGTTTTTCGGAGGGCTGGTGCTGTCGGCCCTCCTGAGCTTTGGCGCGATGGCGCAGCAGGCCGAGATCGAAGAGACGATCAACCGCCAGTTCGACGCCTTTCGCGCGAATGATTTCGCCACCGCATTAGAATTCGCCACGCCGAATTTGCAGCGCTATTTCCAAACCCCTGAGAACTTTCGCAGCATGGTGAGCAATGGCTACCCCATGGTGCAGAACCCGGCGGAGGTGCGGTTCCTCGACCGGCGCGCGGATGGGGCGCGTTTCTATCAGGTGGTGCAGGTGGTCGATCCTCAAGGGTTCACGCATCTGCTGGGCTATTTGATGGAGAAGACGGAGGCGGGCTGGCGCATTGGCGCGGTGCAAATCCTCGACGCGCCGGGGGCCAATGTCTGACCCTTGTTGCGCGGCTCCCGCACGGCGGGGCAAATGCGGGTTAATACATCGTTGATACTTCCCTGACCTCGCGGTTCGGCCCTCGCCGAGCCTGAGCAGTTGAGCGGCGCGCCCCGGTGGGAGGTGCGGACCGGGGAAAGGAAATGCGATGAACAAGGTGATTACCGATGGCGTGGTGTTGATGCCCACCCCCTTTGCGGCGGGGCTGGATGTCTGGTCAAGCGGCGACGGCACGCCGGGGTCGGACACCTATGAGAACGCGGCCAATGCCGCCTTTGTCCCCGCAGATCAGGATTTCGGCGGGGCGTTGGAACTGCTGAAGACGCAGGCCACGCAACGGCTGCGCTACATGGGGCAAACCCCGCTGCTGCCGGGCTGCTATCTGCGGGTGACAGCGCGGGTGAAGGCGGTCAGTGGTAACCTGCCGACGGTGCGGATCGCGGGCTATCCGGCGCAGGCGGGCGGGGGCCGGGTGAGCGGTGTGACGGAGACCGGGCCGGCGGTTGCGCTGACGGCCTATGGCGAGGTGGTCGAGGTCAGCGCGATCATCGGCAGCGGCGACCGTGGCGGGGTCGACATGGTCTGGGGCACCGGGGCCGTCTACGGGCATCTCGGGCTGGACCTGACTGGGCCCACGGGCGGTGTGGTCCGGATCGACGATATCGTGATCGAGGATGTCACCTCGGTCTTTCTGCGGGACATGCTGGCGCAGGTCGATGTGCGCGATTTTGGTGCGGTCGGCAATGGGGTGAGCGACGACACCGTCGCCTTCGAGGCCGCAAATGCCGCCGCGGCGGGGCGCACGGTACTGGTGCCTGCGGGGAACTACCTGTTGAACGGGGATGTGACCTTTGACACGCAGGTCAAATTCGAGGGTCATGTGACCATGCCGGTGGGGGCGGTGCTGCTGCTGCGCCGCAATTTCGATCTGCCCAGCTATATCGAAGCCTTCGAAAATGAAGAGACCGCTTTTCTGAAAGCCTTTCAGGCGCTTTTGAACAATGCGGATCACGATTCGCTCGATATGGGGGGGCGCAAGGTGAATGTGACCGGGCCGCTCGACATGCAGGCGGCCGTGCCGGACAAGACCAGCTATGCCACCCGCCGGGTGATCCGCAACGGCCAGCTTGAGGCCGCGTCGAGCAGCGCTTGGGATACGGTGGTGGTGACCTCGCAGGGGCGCTACGCGGCTTCGGACGCGCGCAAGCTGACTAATGTCACCAATATCGCCAATGTGCCGGTGGGCGCGCTCGTTGAAGGGACAGGGGTGGGTCGCGAGATCTATGTGCGGTCCAAGAATGTCGCCACGCAGGAGATCACGCTCAACGCGCCGCTTTACGATGCGGAAGGAACGCAGAATTTCACCTTCCGCAAGTTCCAATACATGGTGGATTTCAGCGGCTTCGCCTCGCTGTCGAAATTCGTGCTCGATGATATCGAATTCCAGTGCAACAACCGCTGCAGCGCGATCAACCTTGCGCCTTCGGGGCTGATCTTTCACCTGCGCGACTGTTTCGTCAGCCGTCCGAAAGACCGCGGCGTCACCTCGATCGGCGGGGGCTGTCAGGGCATGTTGATCGACCGCTGCCAGTTTCTGTCGGCGGAGGATGCGCTGACCGTGCCGAACCGGTCCTCCATCGCGCTTAACACCAACGCCAACGACGTGAAGCTGCGCGATTGCCGTGCGACCAAGTTCCGCCACTTCGCGCTGCTTGCGGGGGGCAACAGCATCGTGACGGGCAATCACTTCTTTCAGGGCGATGAGGTCGACAACGGTGTACGCTCGGCGGGGCTGATCCTTGCTTCGGCCCATACCAGCGCGGTGGTGACGGGGAACTACGTCGACAATTGCTTTATCGAATGGACGAATGAGCAAGACCCGACCCCGGCCTTCACCACGGGCTACTCATTCAGTGCGCTCAGCATCAGCGACAATATCTTTTTGTCTGGGGAAGTCGCCCCGTGGTTTAGCTATATCGTAGTAAAACCGCATGGGGCGGGGCATTTCCTGAGCGGGGTGAGCATCACCGGCAACCGTTTCCGCAGTCTCAACGGCAGCATTGACCGGGCCGAGCGGGTGGATACGACCTTTGCCGATCTCGATCTGTCGCGTTGCAAGAACGTGGTAATGAAGGGCAATTCCTTCCATGCGGTGACCACGCAGGTTGAGAATATGGCCGAGATCGAGTTCACCCAATCGACCCCGTCAGAGACGTGGGTGATTGATACCGCCGGGCATCTGCCGTTCGAGGGGCAAGCGCTCAACAGTGATGCGGTGGTGGCCCATGGGGCGATCCGCAACGGCAACAACGTGGCGCAATTCGACATGCCTTATGTGAAACACGCCGAGGGGCCGGACCGGGATCAGTTGCATGTGGTTTGGCCAACGCCGGTGAAGGGCAAGGTCTCTGTCATGGTGCGGATGGACAACCGCTAACCGAGGCGCGGCCCTGAGGTGTGAAGCGGCCCTGCCGGAGATCGGCGGGGCCATTTGCTTTAGAATTCCCGCCAGAGGCTAAGAGTGAGGGCGGAATTTTCTGGCGCGTCGAAGGGGATTTCGCTGCCCAATTGCAGGCGGTATTTGGTGAAGCTGGGCGACAGGACGATGGAAGGGGCGAATTTAGCATAGGTCTCACCCCCGGTGTAGGTGAGAAAGACCTGTGCCATTCCGGTGGTCACGGGGGTGAAGTCGAGCCCGGCGGTGCTGTCGATCTTGATGACCTCTTGGGAAAAGCCAAACTCCCATCTTGCGGAGGCATCGACGGTAAGCCAGCCATTCCGTTCGCCCAAGGTGAAGCCGCGGCCCCAAGACAGCCCGGCCCTGAGGTGGGGCGAGATGAACTCCCCCGACCAGCTTGCCCCGGCACCGATGTCATAGGCCCACCGGCCTGTCTCGCTCGGCTCTCCCAAGGGGAAACGCAGGAAGACGGTGGCATGGCCGCTTTGCAGGCCAAAACGGCTTTGTGCGGTGTTGAGGTCGAAGCCGAGGGTGAGAGATTCGCGCAGCCCGTATTCGATATAGGTGCTTTGGGAGAGGTCGTAGAAGTAGGTTGCCGAGAAAGAACTTGAAATGAAGGTCGTGCCTTCCTCGCGCAGCCATGGCCCGGCATGGGCGGCGGCGGGGCTGAACTGGCAGGCCAGTAGGGTGAGGCAAAGGGCAGATCGCATAGCAGGCTCCTGCTGCGATCTTGGTTAATAGCGGTTAACAAATCGTTGCTTGCGGGGGAAGAACGTGAAAACCCGGCGCCGAGGGCACCGGGTTTCGCAGTTGCTATGTCAGGGGCGTCAGACGTGAGCCCCGTCAGACGTGAGCCTTGTCGCCTCGGGGGCCTGCAATGAGCCAGGCGATAAAGCCCAGCACCGGCAGGATGATGATGCCCAAGATCCAAGCGATCTTGGCCGCGCCCGAGGCGTTTGAGGTAGCGACCTGATAGATGGCGTAGATGTCGGCGATGAGGACGATGAGCCCTAAAAGTCCATATTCCATTGTTTGATCCCTCTCGAATGCGTGCGTTTCTATTGTGTGGACAACCCGAGGGCGGGCTTATTGGTTCCCGCACCGCGCCGCGACGGGGCTGAGCCAATCCTCGCCAGTCTGCCCGTATTGCGGGAACCGGCACCGCCGATCTCGGGTTTTGCCGGTACAGCAATCATGAGAGGAACAAGCCATGACTGACACGACAGCACCCGCATCGCTGGTTTCTTCGGACAACGTGAACGGCACCGCCGTTTTCAGCGCGGATGGGACCGAAATCGGCCATATCGATCACCTGATGATCGACAAGAAATCCGGCAAGGTCGCCTATGCCGTGATGGGCTTCGGCGGTTTTCTGGGCCTCGGGGAAGAGCATTACCCGGTGCCGTGGAATGCGTTGAACTATGACCCGTCGCGCGATGGTTTCATGACGAACATCGACGAGGCGACGGTTAAAGGCGCGCCGGAACGGACCGAGCGGTGGCACAGCGACCGCGCATGGCAAGAGCGGACGTTCGATCACTACGGCGTGCCATATTACTGGATTTGAACAGCTCACCAAGCAGTTAGGGGAGGCGGTGACGCCTCCCTTTCGCTGTGGCGATCCTCTGCGTTCGCCATTGTTTTTGTGCGGCGGATCGGGTCTGATGAGCGTGCGGCTGGTTTGGCCGTGATTGGAAAGGAACCCCGATGCGCCGATTGTTTGCCCTTGGCCTGCTGTTGACCCTTGCGGGATGCGGCGTGCCTTTCGTACCCTTCATTTGATTTAGGAGTTCCCTTCGATGGAAGCCTTTCTTGATACACTTGGCGCCGTGGCGCTGATCGCACTCGTGGTGGTCGGGCTTGCCGCCGGGGCCATTGCCGGCGCCGTGGCGGGCAGGAACCGTATTCTTTACCTTGTTCTGGGTGTCGTCGGCGCCGTGGCGCTGCCCTTCATCCTTGCCGCGCTGGGCGTGACGGTGGTGGCTGCGGGGGGCTTGCTTTTGCTGCTGGTGGTCGCGGCAATCGGTGCGGCGCTGGTGCTGGCCTTGGTGGCGGCGCTGCGACGGTAGCTGCGGCGTTTAGTGTCGGATCGTGCAAGGGCCACCCCGCGGGGGCGGCCCTTTTTCTTTAGCGTTTGCGGCGTTTCACATTGCCGCCACGCATGCCGCCCCGTCCCGAGGTGCTGCGGCCCGAGGCTTGCTGCGCGGCATCGACGGCGCGGTCGACCGCCTGTTGACGCGCCATCGGGTCGTCGGCGACGGCAAGGTCCACGGCCTCGAGCCGTTTGACCTCATCGCGCAGCCGCGCGGCCTCTTCGAACTCGAGGTTCTCGGCCGCCTTGCGCATATCGGCGCGCAGCCCGTCGAGCACGGCCTGAAGGTTCCCGCCCGCCATCGGCTTGTCGACCTTGGCGGTGACGCGGTTCATGTCCACATCGCCTTTGTAAAGCCCGGCGAGAATGTCTTCGACGTTCTTCTTCACCGTGGCCGGGGTGATGCCATGTTCCTCGTTATAGGCGATCTGCTTAGCGCGGCGGCGCTCGGTCTCGCCCATGGCGCGCTCCATCGAGCCGGTGATGCGGTCGGCATACATGATGACGCGACCTTCCGCGTTGCGCGCGGCGCGGCCGATGGTCTGGATCAGCGAGGTTTCCGAGCGCAGGAAACCCTCCTTGTCGGCGTCGAGAATGGCCACCAACCCACATTCGGGAATGTCGAGCCCCTCGCGCAAAAGGTTGATTCCGATCAGCACATCAAAAGCCCCGAGGCGCAGGTCGCGCAGGATCTCGATCCGCTCGATCGTGTCGATGTCGGAGTGCATGTAGCGCACGCGGATGCCCTGCTCATGCATGTATTCGGTAAGGTCCTCGGCCATGCGCTTCGTGAGCACGGTGCAAAGCGTGCGGTAGCCATCGGCGGCCACCTTGCGGACCTCGTCTAGCAGATCGTCGACCTGCATCTCCACGGGGCGGATTTCGACCTTGGGGTCCAGCAGGCCGGTGGGGCGGATGACCTGTTCGGTGAAGACACCGCCCGATTGCTCGATCTCCCATGCCGCGGGCGTGGCGGAGACGAAGATCGACTGCGGGCGCATGGCGTCCCATTCCTCGAACTTGAGGGGGCGGTTGTCCATGCATGACGGCAGGCGGAAGCCGTGTTCGGCCAGCGTAAACTTGCGCCGGTAGTCGCCCTTGTACATGCCGCCGATCTGCGGGACGGAGACGTGGCTTTCATCAGCGAAGACGATGGCATTGTCGGGGATGAACTCGAAGAGGGTGGGGGGCGGCTCGCCCGGGGCACGGCCCGTCAGATAGCGCGAATAGTTCTCGATCCCGTTGCAGACGCCGGTGGCCTCCAGCATCTCGATGTCGAAATTGGTGCGCTGCTCCAGCCGCTGGGCCTCCAGCAGCTTGCCGTCGGCGACCAGCTGGTCGAGCCGGGTGCGCAGCTCTTTCTTGATGCCCTGAATGGCCTGCTGCATCGTCGGTTTCGGCGTCACATAGTGGCTGTTGGCATAGACCCGGATCTGGTCGAACGTGTCGGTCTTCTCGCCGGTGAGCGGGTCGAACTCGGTGATGCTTTCCAATTCCTCGCCAAAGAACGACAGCCGCCAGGCGCGGTCATCAAGGTGGGCGGGGAAGATTTCCAGACTGTCGCCGCGCACCCGGAAAGAGCCGCGCTGGAAGGCGGCGTCGTTGCGCTTGTACTGCTGTGCCACCAGATCGGCGATCACCTTGCGCTGGTCGTACATGCCGCCCGCTTTCAGGTCTTGCGTCATCGCGCCATAGGTCTCGACGCTACCGATACCGTAGATGCACGACACCGAGGCCACGATGATCACATCGTCACGCTCCAACAGCGCGCGGGTGGCGGAGTGGCGCATCCGGTCGATCTGCTCGTTGATCTGGCTTTCTTTCTCGATGAAGGTGTCGGAGCGCGCGACATAGGCCTCGGGCTGGTAGTAGTCGTAGTAAGAGACGAAGTACTCCACCGCGTTGTCCGGGAAGAAGCCCTTGAACTCGCCGTAGAGCTGCGCCGCCAGTGTCTTGTTGGGCGCAAGGATGATGGCGGGTCGTTGGGTTTCCTCGATCACCTTGGCCATGGTAAAGGTCTTGCCGGTGCCGGTGGCGCCCAGAAGCACCTGATCGCGCTCGCCCGAGGTCACGCCTTCGGTCAGCTCCGCGATCGCCGTGGGCTGGTCGCCCGCCGGGGCGAACTCGGTGACGAGGTTGAACTTCTTGCCGCCCTCCAGCTTGGGACGGTTGCGCACGTCAGGTGCGGGGTTTGCCAGCATCGGCATCCCCTCGGTCTTGTCGGAGTGGGCATAGGGCATCGCGGGTATCCTTCGTCAAGCTTCCCATAGGTGCCCTCTTTCACGCGGGGTTCAAGGGGCAGGGGGGCGCGAAGGGCGCTTTTGCCGCTACTTCATCAGCCGTTTGCGATTCTGTCGCACCTTGCGGGCAAGCGGGGCGAGGGAGGCATCCATGATCTGATCGGGGCGCTTGCCCAGCATCATCGCCTGCGTCCCGGCGGCGAAGGCTTTGACCATGGCCGGGCCTTTCTCGGCCACCATGCGGTTGTTCTCACCGGGGCGGGCGGGCAGCGCGCCTGCCATGCCCAAGAGGCGCAACGACATCACGATCTGGGCTTCCACCGCGAGGGCGGCGATCTGGCTTTGTAGGGCGAAGAGGGCGAAGGGGGTCATATGGAACACTCCAATGGGGTGATCTTGATGTAGTCTCTGCACCGCAGCATGGTAGGGTTTATCTGCGCGGGCCTGCATTCCCTTGCCCCTAGGCACGGAATATTAGATAAAGCCCGAGGTTATTGAAGCGAGAGTCCCGAAATGCGCGCACGTATCTATCAACCCGCCCGTACAGCGATGTCCTCCGGCACGGCCAAGACCCGTGTCTGGCTGCTTGAGTTTTCGCCCGCGGAAGCGCGCAGGGTCGATCCGCTGATGGGCTGGACGTCTTCCGATGATACGCAAAGCCAAGTGCGCTTGCAGTTCGACACCCGCGAAGCCGCCGAAGAATACGCCCGCGATCACGGCATCGACGCACAGGTGCAACTGCCCAACAAGCGTAAGCCCAACGTCCGCCCCGGCGGCTATGGCGAGAATTTCGCGACCGGTCGCCGCGGGGCGTGGACGCACTGAGGGTGTGAAGGCAGTCGCAGTGTCGCGCGGGCCATGCGCGGCCTGCGGCCTACGTCATTCTTCATCTGATCGCGTATCAGGTTAATACCATACATTCGCTCGGCGGTGCGCATATTCTGCGAAGCCCATGACTGACCCGCGCCGGGCATTTTCATTTCGGTTCAACGCTTTCCCTTGTCTGTCGACGGGTTAGTTGTTGAACATGTAAACGAGGGGGCAAGATTATGACCGCAATCGTCGATTTCCTGAACACCGTCTTGTGGGGCTACGTCCTCGTCTATGGCCTGCTGGCTGTCGGGCTTTATTTCACCTGGCGCACTGGTTTCCTGCAATTCCGGCATTTCGCCGAGTTCTTTCGCGTGGTCCGATCCTCGCGTGACACTTCCGCCGCGGGCATTTCGCCATTTCAGGCGCTGACGATCTCTCTCGCCAGCCGGGTCGGTACGGGCAACCTCGCCGGGGTGGCTGTGGCGATCTATCTCGGCGGACCGGGGGCTGTGTTCTGGATGTGGGTTGTGGCGCTTGTCGGCATGGCCACGGCCTATGCGGAGTCTACCTTGGCGCAGCTTTACAAGGTTCGGAACGCGGACGGGCAATACCGGGGCGGACCGGCCTTCTACATGTCCCGGGGCATCGGGTCGAACGCCATGGGCTATGTCTTTTCGGTCTGCCTTATCGTCAGCTTCGGTCTGATCTTCTCGGCGGTGCAGGCAAACTCGATCTCGGTCGCGATGGAGGAAGCCTTTGCCATTCCCAAGCTCGTCACCGGCCTTGTCGTCGGCGGTATCGCGGGCATCGTCATCTTTGGCGGGATCAAATCCATCGCGCGGGTGGCGGAAAAGATCGTTCCTGCCATGGCCGGTCTCTATATCGTCGTGGCGCTGCTAATCGTGGTTTTGAACATCGCCGATGTGCCCGCCATGCTGGCCCTGATCGTCAAATCTGCCTTTGGTTTCGAGGCGGCGGCGGGGGGCTTTACCGGTGGCTTCATGGTGGCCCTGCTCAACGGGGTGAAGCGCGGTCTGTTCTCGAACGAGGCGGGCATGGGCTCGGCCCCGAACATCGCCGCCGTCGCGGTGCCCGATCCGCACCATCCATCCAGTCAGGGGCTGGTGCAGGGGCTTGGCGTCTTTATCGATACGCTGGTGATCTGCACGGCGACGGCGCTGATGATCCTGCTGTCGGGCGCGGTCGACTATTCCGAAGGTGCGGCGACCGGCATGGCGCTGACGCAGATCGCTTTGGAACAGCATATTGGCGCATTCGGTCCGATCTTCATCGGGATCGCCATCCTGTTCTTCGCCTTTACCTCGATCATCGGGAATTATTCCTATGCCGAGAATGCGATGGAGTTCCTTGGGATGGGCAAGCGTATCCCGCTTCTCGTGCTGAAGGCGCTTGTGGTCGCGATGGTGGTCTGGGGCTCGTTGCAGGCGGTCACGACCGTGTTCAACTTCGCCGATGCCTCCATGGCGCTGATGGCGACGGTCAACCTGATCGCCATTCTGATCCTGTCCAAGACCGTCGCCAAACTCACGCGGGACTATTTCGCGCAGCGCAAGGCCGGGAAAGAGCCGATGTTCAGGATCGCCGAATATGCCGAGCTTGGCGACGGCGTCGACCATACGATCTGGAACAGCAATGTTGCCCGTGAAACGCAGGGCGCCAAGGCTGACTGAACACGAGGGAAGGCGAGGGGGTGGCCCCTCGCCTTTGCCGTTTCGTGAACTCTAAAGCGGATTTCGCCGCCGCAAGAAGCCGGGAGGCGCTTGGGCTGGCCCTAGAAAATGGCCCGCCTCACAGTAGATGCGGGCCATCGGCGTCACGCTTTGAGGCTACTTCACGCCCCCCACAGCCGCGTGCAAACCGGGGCGATCTCATCTTCGATCGCGGCCATTGCGTCGACGATCAGATCCTCGCGCCAGCGGCGGCCTGCGATTTGCACGCCGATGGGCTGCGGGCCTTGGGGCAGTTCCGCGATATGCGTGGGGATGTTGCCCGCAGGCAGGCCGGTGAAGTTCATCACGAAAGACCAAAGCCCCTTGCCCAAGACGTCGCGCACGCCTTCGCGGCCTTCGGTGTCGCGCCCGGCGGTGAAGAAGGGGGCGAACATGAAGGGGGTCAGCACGAGGGGGTAGTCCTTAAGAAACAGCGACCATTCGCGCGCGTAATGGGTGCGTTTGGCCAGCATGGCGAGCTGTTCGGTGCCTTTGAAAGGCGGGTATTCGGCGTAGTAATCCTCAAAGATCGCCTTCAGATCGTCGGAACCATGGGCTTGGATGTCCTCGCCCATCAGCGCTTCGACTTCGCCCATCAGGGCGCGATAGCCGTTCTTTCCGGCTTCATAGGCAAGGGGTGGTTCCACCTCTTCGACGGCGTAGCCTGCGTTGGACAGGGCAGAGGCGGCTTTGTCGAGCGCGGTGGCCACATCCGGATGCAGGCCAAAGCCGAAGTCATCGCGGGTGAAGGCCACGCGGATCGGGCCTTCGATCGCTTCGCCGCGCCAAGGCAGCGGCACATGGAAGGGGTCACGCGCGTCTGCGGCGATCAGGCTGGGCATCGACAGATGCAGGTCCGCCGCCTTGCGCACGATCAGCCCCTGCACCGACATGGATTGCGCCAAAAGTCCGCGCTCGGCCTTTTGGCTGGGGTTGTAGGCGGGCACCCGGCCCAGACCCGGCTTGACCGTCACCGCGCCATTGGCCGAGGCGGGGAAACGCAGGGAGCCGCCGATGTCGTTGCCATGGGCCAGCGCGCCGATCCCGGCCATGACAGCCGCCCCCGCCCCACCCGAGGAGCCGCCCGCCGAAAGGTGCTGCCCCCAGGGGTTGTGGGTGCGCCCGTAGAGCGGGTTGTCGGTATCGGCGCGAAAGGAAAACTCCGGCGTGTTGGTGCGCCCGATCACGATGGCACCCGCCCGTTTGAGGTTGCGCACCACCGGCGCATCCTCGGGCGCGATGATGTCTTTGAAGGCGGGCACGCCGTTGCTGGTGGCATGGCCTTTTTGGTCGACGTTGATCTTGATCGTGACCGGAACACCATGCAGCGGCCCTTTGGGCGCGTCGCTTTTGTCGAGGGCGGCAGCCTCGGCGCGGGCCTCATCGGCGAGGGTCTCGACCACTGCGTTCAAAGCCGGATTGACCTCTTCCATGCGGGCAATCGCCGCCTCGGTCGCTTCAACCGCCGAGAGTTTTCCTGCGCGGGTCGCGCGTGCGATTTCCTGCGCGTCCCATTGCCAAAGCGGTTTACTGTCGGTCATTCCGGTTCCTTTCGTTCGTGGTTTTCAAAGCCGCATCCGCGCCCTGATGTCGCGAACTTCGGAGAAAGAATTTAGCAACGCAAGTAAATTCGCGGCGAAACCCTTTGCCGAAGGCGGGGGTGACTATATTCGAGGCTTTGGGCCATCACCCGGCCATGATGGCACTGGCGGCCTCTATGGCGAGGGGGGCGGCCTTGGCGACAAATTCCTCCGGCGTGTATTCCGAGAGGGAGCCTGCGAGATGTATCGCGCTTAAGGGCGCGCCGTTCCGGTTGGTGATGGCGACGCCTACCGCCACCTCGCCCAAAGCATATTCATCGCAGACCACGGCAAAGCGGTTTTCGCGGGCGGTGCCAAGCTCGGCCATGATCGCTTCGGGGTCGGTCTTGGTGCTGGCGGTGAAAGGGTGCAAAGGTGCGCGGGTGAGAATTTCGCGCGCCGCGTCATCGGGAAGCTGTGCCAGCGCGGCGCGGCCGCCCGCGGTGCAAAAGGTCGGCACGCTATGACCCACGAGGGTGGCGAAAAAGGTCTCGCGTTTGCTTTGCATGCGCAGGGCATAGATCAGCCGCGTCTCGTCATAGAGGCTGAGATCGACCCGCTCGCGTAGGGATTTGCGCAGTTCCAGCAAGACGGGGGTGGCCTTCTGCACCACGGGGTCGAGCCGCAGCAGATCAAGCGTGTGATCCAGCAGGCGAATGCCCGGCAGGTAGCCGCGGTCATCCCCGCTGCGCCGGATATAGCCGAGTTTGGTGAGCGTATGGACCAGCCGTTGCGCCGCGGATCGGTCGATGCTGGCACTCTTGGCGATGTCGGAAAGGGTCATTGGCCCGGTCGCGTTGTGAAAGGCCCCCAGCACCTGCATTGCGCGATCTGCCGCCCGGACGAACAAACGGTCGTCCTCTGCCTGATTCTGCGCCGCCTGCGAGGCGTCTTCACGGAAAAATCTACTCATAAATGGCCTGTAGTTGACGAATCGTTAAAGCGCCGCTTACGCTTGCTGTGCACTATAGCTGTATTGCAATGCGATACACAATGGGCGTGGCCTTGCCGATGAAGGGGCCGAGAAGGCGAAGGAGACAGGTTTGGAAAGTGGTTCTGGAATGCGCGTGGCTGTTGCGGGCTTTCTGCACGAGACGAACACATTCGCCCCCAACCCGGCGGATATGCAGGCTTTTCAACTGGGCGGCGGCTATGTCCCCATGGTGCGCGGCGCGGCGATGTTGCCCGCCTTCGAAGAGGTCAACCTTGGCATGGCGGGCGCGCTGCGGGTGGGCCAAGTGCAGGGTTGGGAGATCGTTCCGATCCTCTGGGCGGGGGCGATCCCCTCGGCCCATGTCAGCCGCGACGCCTATGAGACGATTGCGGGCGAGATTATCGAAGGCATTCGGCAGGCCGGGCCGCTCGACGGGGTCTTTCTGGACCTGCACGGGGCTATGGTGGCGGAGCATCTCGACGACGGGGAAGGAGAGCTTGTCCGCCGTCTGCGTGCGGTCGTGGGGCCGGAGGTGCCGATCGCTACGGCGCTCGATCTGCACGGCAATATCTCTGAAGATTTCGTTGCGAATGTCGATGTGCTCGTCGGTTTTCGCACCTATCCGCATGTGGACATGGCCGATACCGGCGCCGCCGCGGCCCGTCAGCTCGACCGGATCATGACGACCGGCCAGCGTCCGGCCAAAGCCTTTCGCCAGATGTCGTATTTGGTGCCGATCCCGTTTCAATCGACCGAAATGTCGCCGGGGCGTGAACTCTATGAAGGGGTCGCCGCCTGCGAAGCTGCGGAGGCGCTTACGGCCAGCCTGTTCATGGGTTTCCCGGCGGCGGATATTCCCGATTGCGGCCCCGTTGCCGTCGCCTATGGCGAGACGCAGACCGTAGCAGATGCCGCCGCCGACAGGCTTGCCGCAGCCTATGAGGCGGCAGCGCCTGCCTTTTTGGAAAATGACGCCTATGACCCCGACAGAGCAGTGGCCGAGGCGCTGTCGCGTGCCGCCGGGCCGGGGCGGGGGCCTGTGGTCATCGCCGATACTCAAGACAACCCCGGCGCGGGCGGCGTCTCGGCCACCACGGGCATGTTGCGCGCCTTGGTGAAGGCCGAGGCGCAGAACGCGGCCATCGGGTTGATCGTCGACCCCGCCGCCGCCCAAGCGGCGCATCAGGCCGGGGTCGGTGCCGAGGTTAACCTGCGCCTTGGCGGCCATGCCGACATCGCGGATGACGCGCCATTTGAAACGACGGCGACGGTCCAGCATCTTTGCGACGGCACGCTGCGCGCGACCGGCCCCTATTACGGCGGCACGGCGCTGGACCTCGGCCCTTCGGCCTGCCTGCGCATCGGCGGGGTCCATGTCGTCGTGACCAGCCGCATCGCCCAAATGGCCGACCGCGAGATGTTCCGTTTTGTCGGTATCCAACCCGAAGAGATGGATCTTCTGGTGGTCAAAAGCTCCACCCATTTCCGCGCAGACTTTGCCCCCATCGCGCGCGACATTCTTGTCGCCTGCGCGCCGGGGCCGATGCCCCTCAATCCAGCCGATTTGCCCTTCACGCGCCTGCGTGCGGGGCTTCGGCTGTCCCCGAATGGCCCCCGTTTCGGGGCCGACGGTGCCCAAAGCGCACCACCTGACCATGGCGGCAAGACCGCCGTGGCCCAATAAAAACCAAAAGATCACCCAACAAGGGAAAACCACATGATACCTCTACGATCGGCACTGAAACAGTCGCGCGGACTTGCCGCCGCCTTTGCCGCGACCACGGCGCTTTTGGCACCCGGCTCTCTGGCGGCGCAGGATGGCGAAACGACCATCACCGCGGTCATGCACTCGGGCCTGCGGGTTCTCGATCCGGTCATCACCACCGCACATATCACCCGCAACCACGGCTATATGGTCTATGACGTGCTGACCGCCGTGGACGAAAATTTCGAGCCGCAGCCCCAGATGGCCAGCTGGGAGGTCTCGGATGACGGGCTCGTCTATACTTTCACCCTGCGCGATGGGCTGATGTTCCATGACGGCGCGCCGGTGACTGGCGAGGATGTCGTGGCCTCGCTCAAACGCTGGGGCAAGCGCGACGGCGGCGGCCAGTTGATCTTTGACGTGACCGAAAGCCTTGAGGCCAGCGACGAGAAGACCGTCGTCTGGACCCTGACCGAGCCTTTCGGCCCGCTCTTGTCGGTGATCTCCAAACAATCCGCCGTGCCGCCCTTCATCATGCCCAAGCGCGTGGCCGAAACTTCGGCGGATGAGACGATCACGGAATATATCGGCTCCGGCCCCTTCGTCTTTAACCAAGATGAATACGAGCCCGGCGTGAACGTCACCTATGAGAAGTTCGACGACTACGTGCCGCGCGATGAGGAAGCCTCGTGGATGGCGGGTGGCAAGGTGGTCAATGTCGACCGTGTGGTCTGGACCACGATGCCCGACGCACTCACCGCGATCAACGCGCTCTCGGCCGGAGAGATCGACTATCTCGAACAGGTGCAGATCGACCTGCTGCCGATCCTCGACGCCAGCCCCGAGGTCACGGTCGAGACCCGCGATGACCTTGGCTATGTGACCATCGGCCGGCCCAACCACCTGCACCCGCCCTTTGACAACAAACTGGTCCGTCAAGCGGCGATGGCGGCGCTGGACCAAGAATCCATGCTGCAAACGATGCAGGGCGACCCGGCCTATTACAACGTCTGCGGCGCGATCTTTGGTTGTTCGACTCCTCTGGGCGACGAAGCGGATGCCGAGATCGTGACCGGCGGCGCGGACCCTGAAAAGGCCAAGGCATTGCTCGAAGAGGCGGGCTATGACGGCACGCCCATCGTGCTGATGGCGCCGACGGATGTGATCAGCCTGATCAACCAGCCGGTGGTGGCCGCCCAAGCCCTGCGCGAGGCGGGTTTCGAAGTCGACATGCAGTCGATGGACTGGCAATCGGTCGTGCAGCGCCGCGCCCAGCAAAGCCCGGTCTCTGAGGGTGGCTGGAACATGTTCTTCACCAACTGGATGGTGCCCGAGATTTCGGACCCGCTGACCAACGTGATGGTCAGTGGCCGTGGCGACGAGGCGTGGTTCGGCTGGCCCGATGACCCCGAGATCGAAGAACTGCGTGCGAAGTTCATGAAGGCCGAAGGGCCCGAGGCGCAAAAGGAAGTGGCGGTCGAGATCCAGAAACACGTCATGGATAACGTCAATTACATCATGATGGGGGAGTATCTGATCCCGCAGGCGCGTCGCAACACGATCCAGAACATGCTGCCATCGCCCGTGCCGGTGTTTTGGAACATGACCAAAGAGGCGGAGTAATCCAGCCTCCCGGAGAGCGCGGCCATCGCGCTCTCCACCGTCATCTCTGCCCGCAGGCAGTGCCCCCGCGTCCGGGCCTGCCTTCTTTCCGCCGAAAGGGACCTTCCGGAAAATGCTCGTCTATATCCTGAAGCGCGTCTTGGCCACGATCCCGGTCATGCTGATCGTCGCCATCTTCGTCTTCCTCCTGCTGCGTCTCACCCCCGGTGATCCGGCAGCCATTCTCGCCGGCGATGCCGCCACTCCCGCACAGCTTGAACGGATCCGTGACCGTCTGGGTCTGAACGATCCGCTGCTGACACAGTTCTTCACATGGATCGGGCAATTGCTGCGCGGCGATCTGGGCGTCTCGCTTTTGTCGAACACCTCCGTGGCGGGCATGTTGGGCGACCGGCTGGGGCCGACCATCAATATCGCGCTGATGACCATCACCATTTCCGTCCTGCTGGCGGTGCCGATGGGGGTGATCGCCGCTTGGCGTCACCGCACATGGGTCGACTTTCTGGTGATGTCCTTCTCGGTGCTGGGCTTTTCGGTGCCGGTCTTCGTGATCGGCTATATCCTGATCCAAATCTTCGCGATCGAACTGCGTTGGGTGCCGGTGCAGGGCTACAAGGCGCCCTCGGAGGGCATCGGGCCGTTCTTCTCGCGCGCCATTCTGCCCTCGCTCACGCTGGCCACGATCTATGTGGCGCTTATCGCGCGGATGACGCGGGCCTCCATGCTTGAAGTGCTGGGCGAAGATTACATCCGCACCGCGCGGGCCAAGGGCGTGCGCGAGAATGTCGTGCTGTTCCGCCATGCGCTGCGCAATGCCGCCGTGCCGATCCTGACCATCATCGGCACCGGTTTCGCGCTGCTGATCTCGGGCGTGGTGGTGACCGAGAGCGTTTTCAACATTCCGGGCATCGGGCGGCTTACGGTCGATGCGATCCTCGCCCGCGACTACCCCGTCATTCAGGCGATGATCCTGCTGACGGCGGGCATCTACGTCTTCGTGAACCTCTTGGTTGACGTCTCCTATTCATTCTTCGACCCAAGAATCCGGTACTGACATGATCGAGCAACCCCAATCCCGTCACAGCGCCTTTCAGGTGCTGACCGGACTGCTTTCCCTGCCTGCGGGCGCAAGGGTCGGTATCGGCCCGCTGCTGGCGGCGCTTATCCTCGTGGCCATCGTGCTGGCGTCGATCTTGGCCCCGCTCTACGTGCCCTATGACCCGCTGGCGATGAACTCTGCCGCGCGGCTCAAGCCGCCTTCCGAAACCTATCTTCTGGGCACCGACCCCTATGGCCGCGACACGTTTTCGCGGGTGATGACCGGCGGGCGCGTGTCGCTGCTGATCGGCGTCGGGGCGGCCTTGGTCAGCGTCGCCATCGGCTTGGCCATCGGCCTTGTGGCCGGTTTCTTTCGGGTGGCGGATGGCATCATCATGCGGATCATGGACAGCCTGATGGCGATCCCCGCGATTCTGCTGGCCATTGCGCTGGTGGCGCTGAACGGGCCATCGCTCGGCTCGGTCATCATCGCCATCACGGTGCCGGAGGTGCCCCGCGTGGTGCGGCTGGTGCGCTCGGTCGTGCTCTCGGCGCGCGAGGAGCCTTACGTCGAGGCCGCCATCGCGCTCGGCTCGTCGATGCCCAAGATCCTGATCCAGCACCTGATGCCCAACACCATGGCGCCGCTGATCGTCCAAGGCACCTATATCTGCGCTTCGGCGATCCTGATCGAGGCGATCCTGAGCTTTTTGGGCGCGGGCGTCAGCACCGAGATCCCCACATGGGGCAACATCATGGCCGAGGGGCGGACCTACTTCCAGATCAAGCCGGGGCTGATCTTTTGGCCGGGGCTGCTGCTGTCGCTTTGCATCCTGTCGATCAACCTGTTGGGCGACACCGCGCGCGATCTGCTCGACCCGCGCATGAAGAAACGGGAGGGCTGAGAGATGCAGTTCAAGACCAAAGACTTCTCCGACGCGCGTGAGGTGCTCAAAGTGCGCGACCTGCGCATCGGGCTGGCCGGGCGGCCACAGGCGAAACCGGTGATCGACGGGATCGACCTGACGATCCGGGCGGGCGAGACGCATTGCCTGGTGGGGGAATCCGGCTCGGGCAAATCCGTGACCTCGCTGGCGGCCATGGGGCTTCTGCCAAAATCGGCGCTGGAGGTGCAAAGCGGCAGCATCACGCTGGATGATTTTGAGATCACCAGCGCGAGCCACGCGCAAATGCGCCAGCTGCGCGCGCGTCGGATCGCGATGATCTTTCAAGAGCCGATGACCGCGCTGAACCCGGTGCTGCGGGTGGGCGAGCAGATCATGGAAGTGCTCAATATGCACAGCGATCTGAGCCAATCGGAGGCCAAGAAACGCACGCTCGACATGATGGATCAGGTGCATCTGCCGGATGTGAACCGCATCTTCAGCGCTTTCCCGCACCAACTTTCCGGCGGGCAGCGCCAGCGCATCATGATCGCCATGGCGCTGATCCTCGACCCCGATCTGCTGATCGCGGATGAGCCGACGACGGCGCTGGACGTGACCACGCAGTTGCAGATCCTCAAGCTGATTGCCGAGATGCAGGAGCGCCACGGCACCGCCGTGCTCTTCATCACCCATGACATGGGCGTGGTGGCCGAGATCGCGGATACCGTGACGGTGATGCAGCAGGGCCAGATCGTCGAACGCGCGCCGATTGAAAAGCTGCTGACCAAGCCGGAGAAGGACTATACCCGCACCCTGCTGACCGCCGTGCCCAACCTCACCCCGCGTCCCGCAAGGGCGGCGGCTTCGCAAAGCGAAGTGGTGCGTGTGGCCGGGCTCGACATGACCTATGGCGGCGGCGGTTTTCTGCGCCGCAGCGAGGGTGTGAAAGCCGCGCAGGATGTCAGCTTTACCATCAAACCGGGGCGGACGCTGGGCATCGTCGGAGAGTCCGGTTCGGGCAAATCCACCGTGGCGCGGGCCATCATGCGGCTGATCGACCCGACAGCGGGCAGCGTGAATGTCGCGGGGACCGAGATTGCCAAACTCTCCCGCCGTCAGCTGCGCGATCACCGCAAACATCTGCAAATCGTGTTCCAAGACCCCTACCGCTCGCTCAACCCGCGTTGGACCGTGGCGCGCAGCCTTTGCGAAGGGCCGATCAACTTCGGCACCCCGCGCGAGGAGGCGATGCGCCATGCGGCTGAACTGATGGAATTGGTGGACCTGCCGCGCGATGCGCTCGACCGCTATCCGCATCAGTTCTCGGGCGGGCAGCGCCAGCGTATCGCCATTGCGCGGGCGGTGGCGATGAAGCCCGATCTGCTGGTCGCGGATGAGGCCGTCTCGGCCCTCGATGTAAGCGTTCAGGCGCAGGTGCTCGACCTTTTGGATGACATTCAAGAGAAGTTCGGCGTGGCCATGCTTTTCATCACCCATGACCTGCGCGTTGCCGCGCAGATTTGTGACGAGGTCTTGGTCATGCAGCGCGGGCAGGTCGTTGAATATGGCCCCGCGGGCGATGTGCTGTCCAACCCGCATCACGACTACACACGCAACCTGATCGAAGCGGCGCCGGGCCGCCATTGGGATTTTGCCAACTACCGCGCGCTCGGCAGCGCCACCATGACGACAGGAGCCACCGCATGACCGTCCTTCCCAAGATCGAAGCCTTCGCCGCCGATCTGACTGCCATCCGCCAAGACATCCACGCCCACCCCGAACTGGGGTTTGAAGAGGTCCGCACCGCGGGCATCGTGGCCGAAAAGCTGCGCGCCTATGGTGTGGATGAGGTGCACGAAGGGCTGGGCGGCACCGGGGTTGTGGGCATCATCAAGGGCGCGGGCGGCGGCAACCGCCGTGTCGGCCTGCGCGCGGATATGGACGCGCTGCCGATTGTCGAAGATTCCGGCGTGCCCTATGCCTCGACCAACCCCGGGCGGATGCATGCCTGCGGCCATGACGGCCACACCACCATGCTCTTGGGGGCTGCGCGCTATCTTGCGGAAACGCGGGATTTCGACGGCACCGTGGTGCTGATCTTTCAACCCGCAGAAGAGGGGTTGGGCGGCGCGCGCCGGATGCTGGAGGAGGGGCTTTTCGAGAAATTCCCCTGTGACGAGATCTACGGCATGCACAATGATCCGAATTCAGAGCCGGGGGTGGTCAATGTCACCCCCGGTGCGGCCATGGCGGGGGCGGCCTTTTTTGACATCACCGTCAAAGGCACCGGCAGCCATGCCGCCATGCCCCATCAGTCGCGCGATCCCATCGTCATCGGCACGGCGCTGGTGCAGCAGTTGCAATCTGTGGTCAGCCGCAACACCCCGCCGACCAAACCGATCGTGCTCTCGGTGACGAAGTTCAACGCAGGCTCGGCCTATAACGTGGTGCCGGATACCGCCAGTATCGCGGGCACGATCCGTTATTTCCATGAGGATGTGATCGAAATGGCGGAGGCACGGATGCGCGAACTCTGCGCAGGCATGGCCACAGCCTATGGGATCGAGATCGAGGTCGACATCCGCAATGTCTTTGACGTGTTGATGAACGACCCCGAACTGACTAGCGCCTATGTCGAAGCAGCCGCCAGCGTGGTGGGCGGCGAGAACGCCCATGTCTCGACCGAACAGGCCAGCGGGTCGGAGGATTTCGCCGATATGCTGAAAGTCGTGCCGGGTGCCTATTGCCGGGTGGGCCATGCGGGCAGCGTGCCTTTGCACAACCCCGGCTTCGTGCTGGACGACGCCATTCTGCCTGTCGGTGCCTCGATCTATGCGCGGATTGTTGAGACGCGGCTGCCAAAGGTCGGCGGCTGAACCCCTGCGCCAATTTTTCAATTTAAGCCAACCGCCCGCTGTCGCGCGGCGGAGGAAAGGATTTTGAACATGACCAACCCGCTTGATCTGCCATTTGATACCGAAGAGATGCTCACCGGGCTGCGCCCTTGGATCGAAACCGAAAGCCCCACATTCGACGGGGCGGCGGTGAACCGGATGATGGATGTGGTGCAGCATGATCTGGCGGTCTTGGGCGCGCGGACCGAGCGTATCCCAAGCCCGATGGGGTTGGGCGACAGCCTGCGCGCCGAGATGCCCCATCCCCGCGCGGGCGAGGGGGGCATCCTGCTTCTGGGCCATATGGACACGGTTCACCCCCTCGGCACCTTGGCGAGCCTGCCTTACAAACGCGAGGGCGAGATCTGCTACGGCCCCGGTCTGATGGATATGAAGGGCGGCAATTACGTCTACCTTGATGCGCTGCGCAAACTGCTGGCCGCCGGGGTCGAGACGCCGCTGCCGGTGACGGTGCTCTTTACCCCAGATGAGGAAATCGGCACCCCCGCCACCCGCCGCCTGATCGAGGAGGAGGCCAAGCGCCACAAGTATATCCTCGTGCCGGAGCCTGCCCGCCCCGACGGCGGCGCGGTGATCGGGCGCTACGCCATCGCGCGGTTCAACCTCCAGACCCGGGGCCGCCCCAGCCACGCGGGCTGGGCGCTCTCCGAAGGCCGCTCGGCCATCGCGGAGATGGCCAAAGCCGTGGGCACGATCGAAGGCATGACCACTGAGGATTGCACCTTCTCGCTCGGGGTCTTTCACGCGGGCCAATGGGTCAACTGCGTCTCCTCGGTCTGCGATGCCGAGGTGCTGACCATGGCGAAAACGCAAGAGCAGCTCGACGCGGGCGTCGAAAAGATGATGGCGCTGAACTCGGACGCGGGCGACGTGATCATGGAAATCAGCCGCGGCGTCACCCGCCCGGTTTGGGAGCCCGACCAGCCCGGTACGATGGCGATGCTCAGGCTTGCCCAAGACATTGGCGGCGAACTGGGGATCGAGATCACCGGAAGCTCCGCCGGGGGCGGATCGGACGGCAATTTCACCGGCTTCCTCGGCCTGCCAACGCTGGATTCGATCGGCGTGCGCGGCAAGGGGCTGCATACCTTGCAGGAGCATATCTATGTCGACAGCCTCACCGAGCGCGCGAAGCTGGCGGCGGGGCTGTTCTGTCGCTTGACGCCTTGAGGTATGTGGGGGGGAGGCAGAGGTTCTGCGCGACACTCCCCGCATTGATGCGCTGATCTGCAACGCCGCCATCGCACAGGTGCCAAATCGCCAGTTGACCAAGGCAGGCCACGAAAGTCAGCTCGGCACCAATCACTACGGCCACTTCCTGCTTTGCGGCTTGCTCTTCGACCGGATCGACAAGAGCGGTGGCCGGATCGTGGCGGTGGCAAGCCTTGGCTACAAGATGGGCCTGCGCACCATCCAGTTCGACGACATGAACTGAGATAAGAACTACCGCGCCAACCCGGCCTATAGCCAAAGCAAGCTGGCACAGATAATGTTTGCCTATGACTTGCAGGACCGTGTCGCGCGGACGGGGAGGCAGGTGGCGGTCTATGTCTGTCACCCCGGTGCCTCGGCCACCTCTTTGATCCGCACCTGCGGCGGGCCGATGACCCGGTCCACTTGGTGGCTGATGTCGAAATTGCCGATCGTTCAAACGGCGGAGCGCGGCGCCTATCCCGAGGTCATGTGCGCCACTGAGGACGGGCTAGAGCAGCGCGCGCTTTATGGCCCCACAGGCCGGATGGAGATAGTCGGCCCGGTCGGGCGCGGCAGGTTGGAACCCTATGCCTATGACAAAGAGACGATGGTCAGGCTCTGGGCGCGGTCCGAGGTGGAAACCGGCTTTCGCTGGGCTGTTTGAGGGCGGGCGGAGCCTGTCGCCGCCCCGCTTAGAACGCAGCCAGTCAGCCCCGCAGTAGGGTGTCGATTTTTGCGGCGTTTGCACAATAAAGTTGCACTCGGCGAGTCCCTTGCGGACAATTCTTGCCAAATGAGATCATTTGGTTAGTCTCTGATCTCGGGTCGCCCGACCAATAGCGTATTTCAAGTAAGCAAAGGGGCGGCCACTCTGGGAGGAGGAAACATGACTGAGACTAAAAAGTTCAACCGACGTTCGTTCCTGACGAAGTCCGCACTTGCTGGGGGGGCGGCGACCGGGAGCATGCTGGCCGCACCGGCGGTGCTGGCACAAGCGCCGATCGTCATCAAGATGCAGACGTCGTGGAACGACGCGAACATCTGGCAAGACTTTGCCCGCGATTATGCGACGCGGGTCGAGGAAATGTCGGGCGGGCGTCTGAAGGTCGACGTGCTGCCCGCGGGCGCGGTCGTCGCGGCGTTTCAGGTGCTCGATGCGGTGAATGACGGTTTGATCGACGCGGCGCATTCGGTGCCCGTCTATTGGTACGGCAAGAACAAGGCCGCATCGCTCTTTGGCACCGGCCCGGTCTTCGGCGGTTCTGCCACCACCATGCTGTCATGGTTCTACCAAGGCGGCGGTCAGGAGCTTTATAACGAGCTGACGCAGGATATCATGGGCCTCGACGTTGTCGGCTACATGGGCTTCCCGATGTTCGCCCAGCCCTTTGGTTGGTTCAAGAATGAGGTCAATACCGTCGACGACCTGCAAGGCTTCAAATACCGCACCGTGGGTCTGGCGGCCGATCTGATGGCGAAGTTGGGCATGTCGGTGGCGCAATTGCCGGGCGGGGAGATCGTGCCCGCGATGGAGCGCGGCGTGATCGACGCCTTCGAGTTCAACAACCCCTCGTCGGACAAGGACTTCGGCGCGCAGGATGTGGCCAAGAACTACTACCTGTCGTCCTATCACCAAGCCTCCGAGAGCTTTGAATTCCTGTTCTCCAAGATGTTCCTCGAAGACCTCGACCCCGACCTTCAGGCGATCTTGAAATACGCGGTCGAGGCGGCCTCAACCGCGAACACGGCCAAGGCGATGGACCGCTATTCGGCGGACCTTCAGTTCCTGCAAAACGAGGCTGGCGTGACCGTGCGGCGCACCTCCAAGGAAATCTTGGATGCGCAGCTGAAAGCATGGGATGAGCTGATCCCCGAGTTGGAATCCGATCCCTTCATGAAAAAGACCCTCGACAGCCAGCGCGAATGGGTCGACCGCGTGGCCTATTACGAGTTGATGAACTCGCCGGATTACGGGCTTGCTTATGAGCATTACTTCCCCGGCAAGATCAAACTCTGATCCCGCAAACCCATAACATCACCGCGAACTCCGGCGCATGGCGCGCCGGGGTTCGTGCGAGATACCGAGGGCATCATGATATCTTTCATTCGGTTCGCCGATAACCTTTCCGCATGGTTCGGCAAGGCTTTTGCGTGGCTCATTTTGCTGATGTCCATCGGCACGGGCTACGAAGTTTTTGTGCGCTATGTGCTGAACAATCCCACGGCTTGGGCGCTGGACGTGTCCTTCATCATGTATGGCACGCTCTTTATGATGGGCGGGGCCTATACGCTGTCGCGGGGCGGCCATGTGCGGGGGGATTTCCTCTATCGGCTGTTCCAGCCGCGCACCCAAGGCATGATCGACCTCGTGCTCTATATCATCTTCTTTTTCCCCGGCGTCACCGCGCTGATCCTCGCAGGTTGGAAATATGCCGCCCGTTCGTGGCAATACGGCGAGGTGTCGGTCAACAGCCCGGCGGGGGTTCCGATCTATCAATTCAAGGCAATCATCGTGGCGGCAGGCATCCTGCTGTTCATCCAAGGCATCGCGCAGGTCTGCCGCTGCCTTATTGCCATACGTTCCAACTACTGGCTCGAAGCCGAGGAAGACGTCTTTGAGACCGAAGACCTCATGATGCGCGAAGCCAACAAGGCCGAAAAGGGCCATCTCACATGACCGATCCGCAAATCGCCCTGATGATGCTTGGGCTGTTCATCGTCTTTGTTTTCCTGGGCTTTCCGATTGCTTTCACGCTGATGGCGATGGGCATCGGCTTTGGCTACTACGCCTATTTCGACGCGCGCCGCATGTGGCGCAGTTTCGACCGGCTGGACGAGGGGGCCGGCCAATGGGAGCAATGGTCGACCTGGTTTGAAGGGTTATTCAACAACCGAATATTCGACCTCTTCGTGAACCAGACCTTCACGGTGATGTCGAACGAAGTGCTGACGGCCGTGCCGCTGTTCCTTTTCATGGGCTATATCGTGGAGCGGTCGAATATCGTCGACCGGCTGTTCACCACGCTCAACATCGCGTCCAAGAACATTCCCGGCTCCATGGGTGTGGCGGCGCTGATCACCTGCGCGCTTTTCGCCACCGCCACCGGCATCGTCGGCGCGGTTGTGACGCTGATGGGGCTGCTGGCGCTGCCCGCGATGCTCAAGGCGCGCTACAACCCGTCCTTCGCGGCGGGCATCATCTGCGCGGGCGGCACCTTGGGCATCCTGATCCCGCCCTCGATCATGCTGATCGTCTATGCGGCGGCAACGAATGTCTCCATCGTGCGGCTTTACGCAGCCGCGCTGCTGCCGGGGCTGACGCTGGTGGGGCTTTACCTGATCTACATCGTCGGGCGCTCGCTGCTTCAGCCTTCATCGGCCCCGCGCCCCACGGCGGACGAGGTGCCGGACATGCCGATGGGCAAGCTGATGCTGATGATCGCCACCTCCTTCCTGCCGCTGGCCTTCCTCATTTTCGCGGTGCTGGGCTCGATCCTCTTCGGTCTCGCCACCCCGACGGAGGCGGCCTCGATCGGCGCGCTCGGCGGCATCTTCCTTGCCTTCATCTACCGCGCGATGACATGGCAGCGGATGCGCGAGAGCGTCTATCTCACGGTGCGCACCACGGCGATGGTCTGCTGGCTTTTCGTCGGTTCCTACACTTTCTCGGCGGTGTTCTCCTACCTCGGCGGGGAGCATGTGATCTCGGAGTTCGTGCAATCGCTGAACCTGTCTCCGATCATGTTCCTGATCCTCGCGCAGCTGATCATCTTCCTGTTGGGCTGGCCGCTGGAGTGGTCCGAGATCATCATCATCTTCGTGCCGATCTTCCTGCCGCTGCTGGCGGTTTTCGAGATCGACCCGCTGTTCTTCGGCATCCTCGTGGCGCTGAACCTGCAGACCAGTTTCCTCACGCCACCGATGGCAATGTCGGCCTATTACCTCAAGGGGATCGCCCCGCCCGAGTTGAGGCTGACGCAGATCTTCGCGGGGGTCATGCCCTTCCTGTTCTGCGTAATCCTGTCGATGATCCTGATGTATGTCTTCCCGCAGATCGTCTTCTACCTGCCGGAGGTGTTCTATGGGCGCTGAGCCAAGGATGACCGCCGCAGCAGCGCTTGGCGTGGTTGAACTGCGGGACCGTTTGGCGAGCGGCGCGTTGGACGCGCTGGCGCTGGTGGAAAGCTACATCGCGCGGATCGAAGCGCGCGAGGAGGTGGTGGGCGCTTGGGCGTGGTTCGACCCCGAGTTTGCCCGCGCGCAGGCCCGAACGCTCGACAATCATCGCCGGGCGGGCCGGCCGCTTGGGCGGTTGCACGGGCTGCCGGTGGGGCTGAAAGACGTGATCGACACGCGCAGCATCCCCACCGAAAACGGCGCGGCGCAGGACAAGGGGCGCGTGCCGCTGCGCGATGCTTTCATCGTCGAGCGGCTGCGGGCCGAGGGCGCGATCATCATGGGCAAGACTGTCACGACCGAACTGGCCTTCATGCATCCGAACAAGACCACCAATCCGCATAATCCGGGGCATAGCCCCGGCGGTTCCTCCCAAGGGTCGGCGGCGGCGGTGGCCGATGGGATGGTGCCCTTGGCCATCGGCACGCAGACCGGCGGGTCGGTGATCCGGCCTGCGTCCTATTGCGGGGTCACTGGGTTCAAACCAACCTTCGGCGCGATCCCGCGCCGGGGGGTGCTGACGCAATCGCCCTCGCTCGACACCATCGGTGTCTTTGCCAGCGATCCCGCCGGGGCTGCGCTGCTGGCCGAGGTGCTGTTCGGCCATGACCCCGAGGACAGTGCGACCGAACTCGCCCCGACCCCCGCGCTTTTGGCCGAGGCGCGCAGCGCGCCGCCGATCCCGCCGGTTTTCGGCTTTGTCCGCCCGCCGGGATGGGAGGATGCCGATCCGCAACTGCATGCCGCCTTTAAGGAACTGGTCGCAGCCCTTGGCGATCAGGCTTTCGAGATGCCCCTGCCGCCGGTCTTCAACGAAGCCGCCGAGGCGCGCAAACGCATCAATCTTGCCGAGATGGCCTATCATTTCTACCCCTATCTGCGCGACGGGGCCGAGCTGCTCTCACCCGTGGCGCGGGAGGCGATGGAGGCGGGCAACAAGGTGTTGGCCCGCGACTACCAATCGGCCCGCGACCTGCCCAAGGTGCTGACCGCCGCACTCGAAGAGTTGCTGACCCGTTGCGACGTGCTGCTCTGCCCTGCAGCCACCGGCCCCGCGCCGCGCGGGTTGGAGACCACCGGCGATCCGATTTTCAACGGTCTTTGGACGCTCTGCGGCAGCCCCTGCGTGACCCTGCCGTTGATGACCTCGGAAGAGGGGCTGCCAATGGGGGTGCAACTGGTCGGCGGTCACGGCCAGGATGGGCGTCTGATGCGCAGCGCCCAGTGGCTTTTCGACTGGGCCGATGGTGCAACTGAATGAGGATGAGACCATGAACCGCCTACTTGCCCTGCTCGCCTTTGCCGCGATTTCGGTGTTTTTGCTGATCCTCGCCGTAGAGGTGCCCAGCATCGACCTGATCATCATCGTTGCGGTGACCTTGGCCTTTGTGGCCTATGACTTTTTCACCTCCAGCCGGAAAGATCGGGACTGAGCCATGAGCAAACCCGTCATCTGGATCACGCGGCAGCTCTCCGAAGCCACGCTCGACCGCGCCCGGCGGGATTACGAGGTGATCTGGGATCCTGCCGACAATCCCGGCAGCGCCGAGGAGATCATCGCGATGAGCGCGCGGGTCGATGGGATGATCCCCTGTCATTCCGAGCATTTCAGCGCCGATGTGGTGGCGCGGCTCGACCCGCGGCTCAAGATCATCGCGAACCATTCCGTCGGGGTGGATCACTGCGATCTGCCCAGCCTCAAGGCGCGGGGGATCGTGGTGACGAACACGCCCGGCGTTCTGTCGGATGCCACGGCGGAACTGGCGCTGATGTTGATGCTGGGCGCGGCCCGTCACGCGGTTGCCGGGGACCGGCTGGTGCGCAGCGGTCAGTGGCAGTCGTGGTCGCCTGCGATGCTGGTGGGCAAACAGCTTTCCGGCGCGCGGCTTGGCATCATCGGGATGGGCGGCGTGGGCCGGGCCTTTGCCCGCAAGGCGCGCGGGTTGGATATGGAGGTGCATTACCACAACCGCCGCCGTCTGGACCCCGAAGCAGAGGCAGGCGCGACATATCACGCCGCGTTGGACGACCTGCTGGCGGTCTCGGACTTCCTCTCGCTGCACTGCCCCGCCACGCCTGAGACGGTGGGCCTTATGAACGCCGCGCGCTTGGCGCGGTTGCCAAAGGGCTGCGTCATCGTGAACACCGCGCGGGGCAATCTGGTGGATGAGGCGGCGCTGCTCGACGCGCTCACCTCGGGCCACGTCGGCGCGGCGGGGTTGGATTGCTTTGTGACCGAGCCGGGCGGCAACCCTGCCTTTGCGGCCCACGATAACGTCATGATGATGCCCCATGTCGGCAGCGCCACCGTGGCGACCCGTGATGCGATGGGCTTTAAGGCGCTGGACAATCTCGACCATTTTTTCCGGGGCGAGACGCCGCCGGATCAGCTTTAGCGGCAGCGGCCCTCTAGGTGGCGCGTGAGGGCGGGGCAGGGGTGTTCCGCCGCTGCCGTCGCGGGGCGGGTAGGGTGATGATGGCCAAGCAGCCGATCACCAGCGCCACGCCGACCCAGCCCAGCGGGGGCAGGCGTTCGCCCACAATGACCACGGCCAGCACCGCCGCGACGACCGGCTCGAACAGGGTGATTACGGTCGCCGTGCTCGCTTCAACCCGGGCAAGGCCGTAGCCAAAGGCGATATAGCCCAGAAACATCGGCACAGCGGCCATGTAGAGCCCCACCGCGGCGTTGGTCCAAGAGGCCAGAAACGCCCCGCCCGAGACCGCCAGCACCGGCATCAGCAAGAGCCCGCCCAGCCCAAAGGTCGCCCCCATGGCCACGGCAGAGCGGGTGCCTTGCAGCATCATCCGGCGCGCGCTCCATGAATAAAGCGCGTAGGTGAAGCCGCCGATCAGACCCAGCAAAACGCCCAGAGGGACGGAAGGCGCGCTTGCCGCGCCGCCGTGCGCCTCGCCCTCGGCCAAGCAGATCAGCCCCATGCCGATCAGGCCCACCGCCGCGCCGAAGGACCAGCGCAGGGTCAGGCGGCGGCCATCCAGCAGGTATTCGATCAGCGCCGAAAGCAGCGGGGCAGAGCCGATGGTGATGACCGTGCCCACCGTCACCCCCGCCAGCCGCATCGCGCCGTAAAAGGCCAGCGGATAGACCGCCACCGCCAGCGCGCCGATGACCAGCAGGCGGCGCTGTTGCCAGAGCCGACTGCGTTGGTGCAGGATGCCCCGCCCGGCCCAGAGGGCCTGCGCGACCCCGCCCAGCCCCATGGCAGCGGCACCGATGGCGGCGGCGCTGACCTCGGGGGCGAAGGTGGCAGCGGTGCCGGTCGTGCCCCAGACCACGGCGGCGAAGAGGATGGCGATCACGCCCCAGCGGTGGTTTTGCATCATGGAAACGTCCCTAGCATGTCATTGGTGCGGGCGCGCATCGCGCAGCAGCGTTTTGGCCAAATGCTGCGCGGCAGTCACGGCCTGCGCCCCGCGCAGCGGCCAAGTCTGAGTGAGCCCTTCGAGGATCAACAGCAACTCGGTTTCCGCAGCCGGCAGATCGGCGGCTGCGGCGGCCTTGACCGCGACCTCGGCCTTATGGCGCGAGAGCAGGGCGTGCAGTTGCTCGCTGCCGGGGTCGGCGGCGACGGCGGCGTGGAACAGGCAGCCGTGAGAGGTTTCCGTCTCCATCCACTGCCCGACGCGGGCCAAAATCGTCTCCAGCGCCTCGGTTGGGGGCTCGGGCAGATCGCCGAAGACCAGCGCCAGATAGCGTTGCTGCCGGTTCTCCAGCGCGGCCAGCACCATTTCGGCGCGGGAGGGGGTGTATTTGTAGAGCGTGCGCAGGCTCACCCCGGCCGCATCGCGCAGGTCTTCGACGCTGGGCTCGGCAAAGCCGCGCGTGGCAAAGGCACGTTCCAGCCCGGCGGCGATCTTGCTTTTGGTCTCTGTCATGCTTGACCCTGTAGAGGGGTCGCTCTACCTACGCAAGTAGAGCAATCATTCTACCGCGACCATCTACCCCTGAAGGAGCCCGTGCGATGACCCTACCCAAGACCATGAAAGCCATGCTGCTGACCGGCCATGGCGGCTTGGACAAGCTGGAATGGCGCGAGGATGTCGCGCTGCCAACGCCCGCCCCGGGGGAGGTGCTGGTCCGCGTCGGCGCGGCGGCGGTGAACAACACGGATGTGAACACGCGCACGGGCTGGTACTCCAAAGCGGTGCGCGGCGACACCGGCTCGGCGGCGGGTGAGGGCTACGGCGGCGCGGCAGACGCCGATGGCGGCTGGTCCGGCGCTTTGAGCTTTCCGCGCATCCAAGGGGCCGATTGCTGCGGAGAGGTGGTGGCCGTGGGCGCGGGTGTCGATCAGCACCGCATCGGCGAGCGGGTTTTGATCCGGCCCATGTACAGCCCGGCGGGCGCGGGGCCGGACGATCTGGTCACCTTCGGATCAGAGCGGGACGGCGGTTTCGCGGAATATGCCACCGCCGAGGCCAGCAATGCGCTGCGGGTCGACAGCCCCCTCACGGACGTTGAGCTTGCGTCCTTTCCCTGCGCCTTTTCGACCGCCGAGGGAATGATCCAGCGTGCCACTTTGGGGGCCGAGCGCGTGTTGATCACCGGCGCCTCGGGCGGGGTCGGCTCGGCGGCGGTGCAACTGGCGAAACGGCGCGGCGCCCATGTGACGGCGGTGACCAGCCCCGGCAAAATGGGGGCGCTGAAGGCGCTTGGCGCCGATGAGGCGCGCGACCGGGATGCGACCCTGCCGGAGGACAGCTATGACGTGGTGCTCGACCTCGTGGGCGGGGCGGGTTGGCCCAAACTGCTCGACGCGCTGGTGACGCGCGGGCGCTACGTGACCTCGGGCGCGATTGCCGGGCCGATCGTGGAGTTGGACCTGCGCACGCTCTATCTCAAGGATCAGACTTTGATGGGCAGCACGCGGCAAGAGCCGAGCGTTTTTACCGACCTTGTGGGCTATATCGAACGCGGAGAAATCCGACCTGTCGTCGCGGAAAGCTATGCGCTGCGCGATCTGAAACAGGCGCAGGAAGCCTTTCTTGAGAAATCCCACATGGGAAAGATCGGCATCACGGTGGCCGGTTGAACACGAAGGCGGGCCGTTTGCCCAAAGGCAGGCGGCACTTTCTTGTCGATAAGTAAATTAGATTGATTTAGTCGTTGACTCACCCCCTCCCATTTGGGATTTGTCCCTTGAGACGCCGCATGAACCGGAGGGGAGGCCAGTTTGCAGCAACAACAGACAGTCGCCGACCGCGCCGCGCGCGGGTCGAACCAAAGCGGGATGCGGGCCTATAACGAGCGGCTGGTCCTGTCGCTCATCCGCCGCAGCGGGCCGACCTCCAAGGCCGAGGTTGCCCGGCTCACCGGCCTCTCGGCGCAGACCGTATCCGTCATCATGCGCGCCCTCGAAGCGGAGGGTCTGCTGAAGAAAGGCGCGCGGGTGCGGGGGAGGGTCGGGCAGCCATCGGTGCCGATCAGCCTGAACGCCGAGGGCGCGTTTTTTCTGGGTCTGAAGGTCGGGCGGCGCAGTGTCGAATTGATCCTGACCGATTTCGAAGGGCAGGTGATCCGCCACAGCAGCGAGACCTACGCCCATCCCACGCCCGATGCGGTCATGTCCTTTGCCGCGCGCGCTTTGCAGGAGGCGCTCGCTTCTCTCTCCCCGGACCAGCAGGCGCGGGTGGCCGGACTGGGCGTCGCCTTGCCGTTTGGTATCTGGGAATGGGACGTCGCGGGCGGCGATCTGAGCGCGTGGCAGACCTTTGATATCGAAGCGGCTTTGGCGGAACTGGTCGATCTGCCGATCTATATCTGCAATGACACCTCTGCCGCCTGCGGGGCGGAACTGGTCTTTGGCGCGCAGGACAAACCGCGCGATTTCCTCTATTTCTACATCGGCTATTTCGTTGGCGGCGGGTTGGTGCTGGACCGCAAGCTCTACACCGGCAAAAGTGGCAATGCCGGGGCGCTCGGCTCCATGCCATTGGCCGGGGATCCGGCGCGGCAATTGGTTGACGTGGCTTCCCTAGCGACTTTGGAGGCCGCCTTGCACAAGGCCGGAGAGACCCGCCGCGCCCCGTGGAGCGATCCGGCGGCTTGGGGCTTTGGTGATGACATTTTGCACCCATGGCTCGACAGTACGGCTGAGGCCTTGGCGCAGGCGGTCCGGGCCGCGACATGTTTGATTGATTTCGACACGGTCATGATCGACGGGTCGGTGCCCGCAGAGGTTCGCGCCGCATTGGTCGCCCGCACCCGCCGCCACCTCGCCGCCCGGCCCCTGCCGGGCGTCACCCTTCCCGAATTGCGCGAAGGCACAGTCGGCAGCGACGCCCGCGCGCTCGGCGCGGCGAGTCTGCCGCTCTCGGACCGTTTCCTCGTCGACCGCGACGCATTTTTGAAAGGCTGACAGATGATCCTTTGCTGCGGAGAGGCCCTGATCGACATGATCCCCACGCCGACCAATGCAGGCCCGGATGGCTTTGTGCCCCATGCGGGCGGGGCGGTGTTCAACACGGCCATCGCTTTGGGCCGGCTCGGGGCGCAGGTGGGGATGCTCTCGGGCCTGTCGTCGGACATGTTCGGGCGGCTGTTGGTCGACGGGTTGAAGGCAAGCCATGTGGATGTGTCCCATGTCGCTCTGTCCGACCGTCCGACGACGCTGGCCTTCGTGCGGCTGGTGGGCGGCCACGCAACCTATGATTTCTATGACGAAAACTCCGCCGGGCGGATGATCACGCCCGAGGATATGCCCGCCTTGTCGAGCGCGGTTTCGGCGCTTTATTTTGGCGGGATCAGTCTGGCCTGCGAGCCGGGGGCGGATGCCTATGCCGCGCTGTTGGCGCGCAACGCCGAGGGCCGCGCGGTGATGATCGACCCCAACATCCGCCCCGGTTTCATCAAGGATATCGAAGGTTATCGCCACAGGCTCGACCGGATGCTGGCGCTGTCGGATATCGTGAAAGTGTCGGATGAGGATCTGAACTGGATCAACCCCGCGCCGCTGTCGCTGCGCGACAAGGTGGCCGAGTTGCTAAAGAAGGGCCCGTCGGTTGTCATCCTGACCCGCGGGGGCGAGGGGGCGACGGGCTATCTGGCGAATGGCGAAGAGGTGCAAGTGCCCGCCGTGAAGGCCGAGATCGTCGATACGGTCGGCGCAGGCGACACGTTCAACGCAGGCGTTCTGGCCAAGATGTCCGAGCTGGGGCAGATGCATAAATCGGCGCTCGCCACCCTTCCGCCCGAGGTGCTGTCCGACGCGCTGGCCTATGGCGCGCGGGTTGCCGCCGTGACCGTTTCGCGGGCCGGGGCGAACCCACCTTGGGTAGAGGAAATATGAAATGTTGAAGAACCGCCTATCTTTTTCGCTCAAATATGTTAGCGCTATCAGTGGCCGCCCGGAAGGGCGCGCGAAAGGGGTGGCGATGGCGTTGAACAGTCGAAAACAGGGTGCCGTCGCGCGCCCACGCAGGTAGAAGGGCTGACCCCATGGTATCGCGCGTCATCCCCGTTGATCCTTTCGACCTCGTCATTTTCGGCGCGACCGGCGATCTTGCCCGGCGCAAGATTCTGCCCGGACTGTTCCACCGTTTCACCGTCGGCCAGATGCCTGAGGCCGCGCGGATCGTCGGTGCGGCGCGTTCCGAGCTTGATGCCGAGGCCTTCCGCAAGATGATCCGCGACAGCCTGTTGGAGTTCGCCCCCAAGCTCGTGCAAGAGCGCGCCGCCTTGGAGCGGTTCCTTGGCATGGTGCAATACGTGCGCGTGGATGCCTCGGGCGATGCGGGCTGGGCAGACCTCAAAGACCTGATGCGCGATGATGTGGTGCGGGCCTTCTACCTCTCGGTTTCACCGTCGCTCTTCGGCACGATTGGTGGCAAGCTGCATGACCACGGCATCGCCACAGCCGAGAGCCGCATCGTCGTCGAAAAGCCCTTTGGCCATGATTTGGAAACCGCGCAGGCGCTGAACGCCGATCTGCGGGCCAATTTCGACGAAAGCCAGATTTACCGGATCGACCATTACCTTGGCAAAGAGACGGTGCAGAACCTCATGGCGCTGCGTTTTGCCAATGCGCTGTGGGAGCCGCTGTGGAATTCCACCCATATCGACCATGTGCAGATCACCGTGTCCGAAAGCCTCGGTGTCGAAGGGCGGGGCGAATACTACGATAAATCGGGCGCCATGCGCGACATGGTGCAGAACCACCTGATGCAGCTTTTGTGTCTGACGGCGATGGAGCCGCCCTCGCGGTTTGACCCTAACGCCGTGCGCGACGAGAAGGTGAAGGTGATCGAGGCGCTGGAGCCGGTGGCGCAGAAGGATATCGCCCGCGGCCAGTACCGCGCCGCCAATGGCGCGGGCAGCTACCGCGACCATGCGGGCGACCCCGACAGCCGCACCGAAAGCTTTGTCGCGATGAAGGTGAAGATCGCCAATTGGCGGTGGGCGGGCACGCCGTTCTACCTGCGCACGGGCAAGAAACTGCGAGGGCGCAGTTCCGAGATCGCGGTGATCTTCCGCGACCCGCCGCATATGATCTTCCCCGCGACGGAAGGCCACAAGGGCAACGCCCTGATCATCCGGTTGCAACCGGACGAGGGCATCACCCTGCGCAACACCATCAAAGACCCCGGCCCCGGCGGCATGCGGCTCGCCGAAGTGGCGCTGGATATGACCTTTGCCGATGCCTTGGGCGAGCAGGGCGCCCCGCAAGACGCCTATGAACGGTTGATCATGGATGTGATCCGCGGCGATCAGACGCTTTTCATGCGCGGGGACGAGGTCGAAGCCGCTTGGGCTTGGGCCGATCCGATCATTCATGGCTGGGAAGAGACCCGGCAACCCCCGTACCCCTATGACCCCGGCAGCTCCGGCCCCGAAGAGGCGCTGATGCTGATGCACCGCGACGGTCGCCGCTGGCGCGAGATCACACGAAAGGACGAGACATGACCCTGCATTCCACGATTGACCGCGTCACCGACCGTATCATCGCCCGCAGCGAGGCGACCCGGCGTCCCTACCTCGACCGGATGGAAGCCGCCCGCGCCAAGGGTCCGGCCCGCGCGCATCTGTCCTGTAGCGGACAGGCCCATGCCTATGCCGCCTCTGGTAAGGACAAGGACCGGCTGGCAACCACTAGCGCAGGCAACCTCGGGATCGTGACGACCTATAACGACATGCTCTCGGCGCATCAGCCGTTTGAGCGCTACCCTGATCTGATCCGCGACGCCGTGCGGGCGGCGGGCGGCACCGCGCAGGTGGCAGGCGGGGTGCCCGCCATGTGCGACGGGGTGACGCAAGGCGAAGCGGGGATGGAACTGTCGCTTTTCTCGCGTGATGTGATCGCCTTGGCGGCCTCGGTGGCGCTCAGCCACAACACCTTTGACGCGGCGGTTTTCCTTGGGGTCTGCGACAAGATCGTGCCCGGGCTGGTGATTGCGGCGCAGGCTTTCGGCCACTTGCCCGCCGTCTTCCTGCCTGCCGGGCCGATGGAAAGCGGGCTGTCGAATGACGAGAAAGCCAAGGTGCGCCAGCAGTTCGCCGCGGGCGAAGTCGGGCGCGACGCGCTGATGGCCGCCGAGATGGCCGCCTATCACGGGCCGGGCACCTGCACCTTTTACGGCACTGCCAACACCAACCAGATGTTGATGGAGTTCATGGGGCTGCACCTGCCGGGGGCGAGCTTTGTGCCGCCAAACGGGCTGCTGCGCGATGCGCTGACCCAAGAAGGCGCGAAACGCGCGCTGGCGCTGAGCGCTTTGGGCAATGATTACACGCCCGTCGCCTCGGTTCTGGATGAAAAGGCTTTTGTGAACGGGATCGTCGGCCTCAACGCCACGGGCGGATCGACCAACCTGCTGATCCACCTCATCGCCATGGCACGGGCCGGGGGGATCATTCTGGATTGGGAGGATTTCTCAGACATCTCCGATGTCACGCCGCTACTGGCGCGGGTCTATCCAAACGGTCTGGCGGATGTGAACCATTTCCACGCCGCCGGGGGGTTGGGCTATATGATGGGCGAATTGCTCAACTCCGGCCATCTGCATCCCAATACCCAGACCGTCGCCGGACAGGGGTTGGAGCATTACACCGCCGAGCGAAAGCTGAAGGCCGAAGGGCTGATCTGGGAGAAGGGCGCGGGCGAGAGCCTGAACGAGAAAATCCTCCGCCCCGCCAGCGATCCTTTCCAGCTCACGGGCGGGCTGCGCCGCATGGCGGGGTCGCTCGGGACCGCTTGTATGAAAGTCTCTGCCGTGGCACCCGAACATCACGTTGTCGAAGCCCCGGCGCGGGTTTTCGCGGATCAAAACGAGGTGAAGGCAGCGTTTAAAGCGGGCGAGTTGACTGGCGATCTGGTCGTCGTCGTCCGCTTCCAAGGGCCCAAGGCCAACGGCATGCCCGAGTTGCACAGCCTGACGCCGCTTCTGTCGATCCTTCAGGGGCGCGGGCAAAAGGTGGCGCTGGTCACCGATGGGCGCATGTCGGGCGCGTCGGGCAAAGTGCCTGCGGCGATCCACGTCAGCCCAGAGGCGGTCGATGGTGGCCCCATCGCGCGGGTGCAGGATGGCGATCTGCTGCGCGTCGATTCGGTGGCGGGCAGGCTGGATGTTCTGGCCGGGGGCTTTGAGGACCGCCCCAACGCCACCACCGATCTGTCGGCCTATCACGCTGGCACGGGGCGCGAGCTTTTCGCCATGTTCCGCAATACCGTCGGGGCCGCCACCAGCGGCGCGACCATTTTTGGAGGTTGATCCATGACATTGAACGCAAAAGACGCCAGCCGTCGCACCCGCGACATCTGCGCCCTGGCCCCGATCGTGCCGGTTCTGGTGGTCGAAGACGCCGCAACGGCGCGCCCCTTGGCCGAGGCACTGGTCGCGGGCGGACTGCCCGCTTTGGAGGTGACCCTGCGCACCCCTGCCGCTCTCGACGCGATTGCCGCCATGGCCGAGGTCGCGGGCGGCCATGTGGGGGCGGGCACGCTCATCACCCCCGATGACGTGCGCGCGGCGAAACGGGCGGGGGCGACCTTTGGCGTCTCGCCCGGTGCTACCGATGCGTTGCTCGCGGCCTGCGAGGAGGAAGAGTTGCCCTTGCTGCCCGGCGCCGCCACGGCGAGCGAGGCGATGCAGTTGCTCGCGCGCGGCTATGACATGTTGAAGTTCTTCCCCGCCGAAGCCTCGGGCGGAGCGTCCGCGCTCAAGGCCATCGGCGCGCCCCTGCCGCAGATCACCTTCTGCCCGACGGGCGGTGTCAGCCCCGACAATGCGGAAAGCTACCTGAGCCTGCCAAATGTGCTTTGCGCGGGCGGCAGCTGGGTCGCGCCGAAGAAGCTGATCGACGCCGGGGACTGGGCCGGGATCGAAGCGCTGGCCCGCGCCGCAGCGCAATTGGGCAAGGCCGGTTAACCCCGAAAGAAGGCCTGACTCCCCCCGACCCTTGCTGGCTGGAGGAACTTATCTCTATATTGACTTTAGTTTACGCGCGCTGCGTTTCGTCAAGGGAGGGTTAAGATGAGCCAGCAGAAGATCCGCAATATGGAGGAGTTTGCCGCCGTGAGCGGCATTTCGCGGCCCACCCTGTCGAAATACTTTAACGATGCCGACAGCGTGCGGCGCTCGACCCGGGAGCGGATCGAAGCGGCGCTGAGCCAGTACGATTATCGCCCGAACGTCTATGCGGTGAACCAAAACCGCCGCAAAACCCGTAACATCGGCGTGGTCGTGCCCAACCTCGCCGACCCGTTCTTTTCCGAGATTGGCCGCGAGGTGGAACTGGCCTGTCTGGCCGAGGGTTATAGCCCGATCTTGCTCAGCTCGCACGGCAACCCGGCGCAGGAGCGCGCCAATCTCGACTCGCTTCGGGCGCTGAAACCGGCGGGCGTACTGCTGGCGCCCTTCGGCAAAGCCTCGGACCGCGACGAGATCGCGCGCTTTTGCAAGGACGTGCCGGTGGTGACCTTTGACGCCAATGTCGAAGGGGTTTGCGAGGCCTTTGTCGGCACCGACAACTTCCAAAGCGTTGATTTGATCGTCGAATATCTCTGCCGCAGCGGCGAGCCGCCCTGTTTTTTCGAGATGAAGACCCCCAGCAACCCCAACGCCAACAAGCGCCGCCAAGCCTATCTGGAAGCGATGGAGCGGCACGGCTTTGCGCCGCATATCCATCAGGTGCCGGGGGAGGGCTGGAATTTTGAAGAGATCGGCGCGACCGAGGGCGGCAAGCTGATCTCGGCGGGGGCGCTCGAGACGGATACGGTGCTTTGCTCGAATGACCGTTTGGCCATCGGGATGCTTTCGGCGGCCTATGAGATGGGGCTGCGCGTGGGGCATGGCAAGGATTGCGCCATGCGGATCGCGGGGCAGGACGACCACCCGTTCTCGCGCTATACCTGCCCGCCGCTGACCACCATCGCGCAGGATTACGGGGCCATCGCGAATCGTGCCGCCAGTACCCTGTTTCGCATCATCGAAAGCGAAACCCGGCTGACCGAGCGCGAAGAAACGCTGTTTGACGGCAAGCTGGTGATGCGCGCCTCTGCCTAAGTCATTGAGTTCGCAAGTTGCCCAGAAAATAGTTATCGCGCGTAAATTTTAATTTGACTGCGCGTTGCGTAGGTCGTTAGTCTCGGTTCATCATCTATAGAGGGAGGAACTATCGATGTTCTGCGACAGATCACTTTACGCCGCGACGGCCTTGGGCCTGATCATGGCGGGCGGCGCGGTTGCCGAGACGATCACCATCGCCACCGTGAACAACGGCGACATGATCCGCATGCAAGGCTACACCGACAAATTCACCGAAGAGACCGGCCACGAAGTGGACTGGGTCACCTTGGAAGAGAACGTGCTGCGCCAGCGCGTCACCACCGACATTTCGACCAAGGGTGGCTCTTTCGACATCATGACCATCGGCATGTACGAGACGCCGATCTGGGGTGCGAACGGCTGGCTGGTGCCGCTGGACGACCTGAGCGAAGACTATGACGCAGACGATATCCTGCCCGCCATGGCCGGCGGCCTGAGCCACGAAGGCACGCTTTATGCGGCACCCTTCTATGGCGAAAGCTCCATGATCATGTACCGCACCGATCTGATGGAAAAAGCCGGCATGGAAATGCCGAAAGACCCAACATGGGAATTCATCCGCGAAGCCGCCGCCGCGATGACCGATCGTGAGAACGACATCAACGGCATCTGCCTGCGCGGCAAGGCCGGTTGGGGCGAGGGCGGTGCGCTGATCACGGCGATGTCCAACTCCTTTGGCGCGCGCTGGTTCGATGAAGACTGGAACGCCCAGTTCGACACCGAGGCATGGGCCAACACGATCAATTTCTTCAAAGACCTGATGGATGAAAGCGGCCCGGCGGGCTATGCCTCCAACGGCTTCAACGAGAACCTCTCGCTGTTCCAACAGGGCAAATGCGGCATGTGGATCGACGCCACCGTGGCGGCCTCCTTCGTGACCAACCCCGAGGATTCCACCGTGGCGGACAAGGTTGGCTTTGCGCTGGCACCGGACACCGGCCTTGGCAAACGCTCCAACTGGCTCTGGGCATGGGCGCTGGCGATCCCGGCAGGCACTCAGAAAGAAGATGCCGCGAAAGAGTTCATCGAATGGGCCACCTCGAAAGACTATATCGAGATGGTCGCCGAGAACGAAGGCTGGGCGAACGTCCCTCCCGGTGCGCGCAAGTCGCTTTACGAGAACCCCGAGTACCAAAAAGTGCCCTTCGCACAGATGACGCTCGACTCGATCCTCTCGGCTGATCCTGAGAACTCCACCGTCGATCCGACACCTTATGTCGGTGTGCAATTCGCCGCGATCCCCGAGTTTGCAGGCATCGCGACGGAGGTGAGCCAAGAGTTCTCTGCCGCCTATGCCGGTCAGCAGACCGTCAAAGAGGCGCTTGAGAAGGCCCAAGACCTGACCAACGACGCAATGGAAGCCGCAGGCTACCGTTAAGCCGCCGCTTCACCGCCTAAAGGGCGGCGGCCTGCGCCGCCCTTTTCCGCCCCACCACCCGATATGATACCCTTCACCTGAGCGCGGCATCCGCCGCCGGCAGAGGAGATGTGCCCGATGGCTACCCAACATTCCCGATCAGCGGCACGCTTGATGATGGCCCCGGCGGTGGTCTTGCTGCTTGGATGGATGCTCATCCCGCTGACCATGACGCTCTACTTCTCGTTCAAGAAATACCTGCCGATGCGCGGCGGTGATCTGGGTTGGGTCGGCTTCGACAACTATGTGCGCTTCGTCACCTCCAGTTCCTTCTGGCCCTCGGTGATGACCACGCTGATCATCGTCGGGGGTGTGCTGGCGATCACGGTCTGCCTCGGCATCCTGCTTGCCCTTCTGCTGAACCAGCCGATGTGGGGGCAGGGCTTTGTCCGCATCCTTGTCATCGCGCCCTTCTTCGTCATGCCCACCGTGTCGGCGCTGGTGTGGAAGAACATGTTCATGGACCCGAACTATGGCCTGTTCGCGCATCTGTGGGAGTTTTTTGGCGCCACCCCGGTGCAATGGATGAGCCAAGCCTCGCTCTCGTCGATCATCATCATCGTATCCTGGCAATGGCTGCCCTTCGCGACGCTGATCCTGCTCACCGCGATCCAGTCGCTTGACCGCGAGCAGCTGGACGCCGCCGAGATGGACGGCGCGCCGGTGACCAAGCGTTTCGCCTATATCACCCTGCCGCATCTGGGCCGCGCGATCACCGTGGTGATCCTGATCCAGACGATCTTCCTGCTGTCGATCTTCGCGGAGATCTTCGTGACCACGGGCGGGGCGTTTGGGACCAAAACACTGACCTATCTCATCTTCCAGCGCGTGCTGGAAAGCCAGAACATCGGCCTCGGATCGGCGGGCGGTGTCTATGCAATCATTCTCGCCAATTTCGTCGCCATCTTCCTGATGCGCATCGTCGGCAAGAACCTGGACGCCTGAGGAGGAGACATCATGGCACGCGCAGTCACCAGACAACGCAAGATCGTCAACACGGCCCTCGCTTGGGGCATCGGTTTCCTGATCTTCTTCCCCATCCTTTGGACCATCCTCACCAGCTTCAAGACCGAAGCGCAGGCCATCGCCGATCCGCCGATCTTCCTTGGCTTCGATTGGACGCTGGCGAATTACGAGGCGGTTCTGGAGCGGTCGAACTACGGGCGCTTCCTGTGGAACTCCATCGTGATCGCGGGCGGCTCGACCATCCTTGGCATCATGATCGCTGTGCCCGCCGCATGGTCGATGGCCTTCGTGCCCGGCAAGCGGACCAAGGATATCCTGCTCTGGATGCTCTCGACCAAGATGCTTCCCGCGGTGGGCGTGCTCTACCCGATCTATCTGCTCTGCATCCAGTTCGGCGTGCTCGACAGCAAGATCGCTCTGGTCATCATCTTGATGCTCATCAACCTGCCGATCATCGTCTGGATGCTCTATACCTACTTCCGTGAAATCCCCGGGGAGATCTTGGAGGCGGCCCGGATGGATGGGGCTAGCCTGCGCGAAGAGGTGCTTTACGTCCTCACGCCGATGGCGGTGCCGGGCATTGCCTCAACCCTGTTGCTGAACTTCATCCTCGCATGGAATGAAGCTTTCTGGACGCTCAACCTCACCGCGGCCAAAGCGGCACCGCTCACCGCCTTTATCGCGAGCTATTCCAGCCCCGAAGGGCTTTTCTACGCCAAGCTCAGCGCGGCCTCCACCATGGCCATCGCGCCAATCCTCATCCTCGGCTGGTTCAGCCAGAAACAACTCGTCAGCGGCCTGACTTTCGGCGCGGTCAAGTAAGCAAGGGACAGTCACATGGGACAAATCAAACTCAATCAGGTTTCCAAAAGCTTCGGCGATGTGGAAGTCATTCCACCCCTTGATCTGACCATCGAAGACGGCGAGTTCACGGTCTTTGTCGGCCCCTCAGGCTGCGGTAAGTCGACCCTGCTGCGGCTGATCGCGGGGCTGGAGGACATCACCTCGGGCCTTATCGAGATCGACGGCACCGATGCGACTAACGTGCCGCCCGCGAAACGGGGCTTGGCGATGGTGTTCCAGTCCTACGCGCTTTATCCGCATATGTCGGTGCGCAAGAACATCGCCTTTCCGATGAAGATGGCGGGCGTTCCGGCGGATGAACAGCAACGCCGGATCGAAGCTGCTGCCAAGGCGCTGAACCTCACCGACTATCTTGACCGCCGTCCGGGCCAACTCTCGGGCGGCCAGCGCCAGCGGGTTGCCATTGGCCGTGCCATCGTGCGCGAACCTTCGGCTTTCCTTTTTGACGAGCCGCTGTCGAACCTCGACGCCGCGCTGCGGGTTGGTATGCGTCTTGAGATCAGCGAGTTGCACAAGCGGCTGGCCACGACGATGATCTACGTCACCCACGATCAGGTCGAAGCGATGACCATGGCCGACAAGATCGTCGTGCTGCGGGCGGGGCATATTGAACAGGTCGGCTCCCCGCTTGAGCTTTACTACAAGCCGCGCAACGAATTCGTCGCGGGTTTCATCGGCTCGCCCAAGATGAACCTGATCAAGGGCGTCGAGGCCGAAGCGCGCGGCGCACCAACCATCGGCATCCGGCCTGAACATTTCGACGTTTCCACCACCGAAGGCGCGTGGGAGGGCACCATCGGCGTGGCCGAGCATCTGGGCTCCGACACCTTCTTGCACGTCCATGGCGTGGCGGGCTGCGACCCGATGACCGTGCGCGTGGATGGCGAATTGTCGGTCCGACATGGGGACCGGATTTTCCTGACCCCGCAGGCGGACAAGCTGCACCGGTTCGACGCGCAGGGCCTTCGGGTCGAGTAATGCAAGCGGCAGGAATGACAGGCCGACCCCCGCACCCTCTCCCCGGTGCGCGGCCCTCTGAGGATGTGGATCATGGATAAACTGGTAGACCTTTCGAACGCGACGCTGGGTGATCTCGACATCGCCCACCCCAGCTATGACCGCTGCGCCCTGACCCCCGGCATCGTGCATATCGGCGTGGGCAATTTCCACCGCGCGCATCAGGCGTGGTATCTGCACCGTTTGATGCAGAACGGCCAAGCGCATGATTGGGCGATCCTTGGCGCCGGCGTGCGGCCCTATGATGCGGCCATGCGCGAAAAGCTCCTGGCGCAGGACTGTCTGACGACGTTGATCGAACTCGACCCCGCGCAGACCTCAGCCGAGGTGGTGGGCTCCATGATCGACTACCTGCCGATCGAAGAGGGCAACGGCGCCCTGATCCGCGCCATGGCCGATCCGGCCATTCGCATCGTCGGGCTGACCGTCACCGAAAGCGGCTATTACATCGACCCCGTAAGCAAGGGGTTCGACGCGGCCCATGCCGATATCATCCATGACGCGGCTCATCCCGACACCCCGCGCACCGCCTTTGGGGCCATCGTCGCGGCCCTGCGGCTGCGCCGCGATGCGGGGCAAGGCCCGTTCACCGGACTGAGCTGTGACAATCTGCAAGGCAATGGCGAAATCCTGCGCCAAGCGGTCGTGTCGCTGGCGCGGCTGTCCGACCCGGCGCTGGCCGATTGGATCGAGGCAAACGCCAGTTTCCCCAACTCCATGGTCGATTGCATCGCCCCAGCCACCGGCCCCGCCGAGATTGCGCAGGCGCGGGAGTTCGGTGTGAACGACGCCGCCCCCGTCACCCATGAGGCCTTCCGCCAATGGGTGATCGAAGACGACTTCTGCGCAGGCCGCCCGGATTGGGATCAGGTGGGGGCGACCTTCTCGGACGAGGTGCACGCCTATGAGAAAATGAAGATCCGCATCCTCAACGCGGGCCATCAGGTCTTGGCCAATGTCGGTGAGGTGCTGGGGATCGAGACGATCTCTGCCACCATGGCGCATCCGGCGATCCGTGCGATGTTCCACCGCGTGCAGGCCGAAGAGATCACCCAGACGGTCGCCCCGGTGCCGGGCATGACGCCGCTGGCCTATCTCGATCTGATCGAACAGCGCTTCTCAAACCCGCGCATCGTCGACACCACCCGCCGCGTCGCCTTTGACGGCTCGGCGCGGCACACCGGCTTTGTCCTGCCGATCCTGCGGGATCAACTGGCGGCGGGGCGTTCGGTCAGCGGTCTGGCCTTGGTCGAAGCGCTTTGGGCCCGGATGTGTGCGGGCACGCGGGAGGATGGCAGCGAGATCGTGGCGAATGATCCGATCTGGGAGACTTTGAAAGAGGCGGCGCAGGCCGCGCGGACGCGACCCGAAGCGTGGCTTGAGCAAGAGCGTCTCTACGGTGATCTGGCGCAGGCCGAGGCGTTTCGCGATGCCTTTGTCGCTTGGCTCTCGCTCATTTGGGACGAGGGGGCGGTCGCGGCGATGAGTGCTTATACGCAGGCCGATGAGAGCAACGGCCGCGCCAGCAAGGCCAGCTGAGGATTAACTTTGGTCGGGTTTCAAAAACCCGACCAGCAGCGCCGACAGGGCCACCATGACCGCCGCCGCCCCCAGCATCAGGGGCAGGCCGCCGATCTGATAGCTCAGCCCCGACATGAGCGTGCCTAAGAGCCGCCCGGCGGCATTGGCCATGTAGTAAAACCCCACATCCATCGTCACCCGCTCGGCCTTGGTGAAAGAAAGGATGAGGTAGGAATGCAGAGATGAGTTCACCGCAAAGACCGCGCCAAAGGCCAAGAGGCCGATCACAAGCGTCACGGTGAGCCAACCCTGCGGCCCGTTGCTGACCAGCGCCGCCAGCATGAGCGCCGCGGGCACGGCGGCAAGCGACCATGCCCATCCCTTCGCGGCTAAGATCAGGTCTTCTGCCGGGCGGTATTTCGCGCGGAGCAGGCGCGGGGCGTAGATCTGCACCATGCCGTAGAGGATCACCCAGACCGCCATGAAGGCGCCGATCATGAAAAAGGCGGCGCGGTTGCTTTCCTCCGTCCCGTCCGAGAGGACCGCGTAGAAATAGATCGGGATGCCCACCACGAACCACACGTCCCGCGCGCCGAAGAGAAACACCCGCGCCGCGCTGAGCCAGTTCACATTGGCGGATTTTGAGAAGACTTCCGAGAACTTCGCCCCCTTGCGGCCCTTGGGCAGGCCGGGCGGCATGGCGGTCAGCACGGCAATCAGGATCAGCGCAAGGATCGCGGCCATCCCGAGCACCGCCCAGACAAAACCAAGCGTCGCCAGCAAAGCCGCGCCGAGCAGAAAGCCCAAGCCTTTGACCATGTTCTTGGACCCGGTCAGCAGCGCCACCCAGCGAAACAGCCCGCCATCCTCAGCCGGGGCGAGCAGTTTGACGGCGGATTTCGATGACATTTTGGCCAAATCCTTGGCCACGCCGCTGGCCCCCTGCACCAGCATGACAAAGACGACCGAGGCGCCAACCGCCCATGTGGGGTCAAGCTGCGCCAGCGCCAGCAGCGCCACGATCTGCAACCCCAGCCCCGCATAAAGCGTCGAGGCCAGCCCGAAGCGCGCCGCGATCCAGCCCGCGCAGAGGTTGGTGACAACGCCCGCGATCTCATACAGCACAAAGAGATAGGCCAGTTGCACCGGCGAAAAGCCCAGCCGGTGGAAATGCAGCAACACCAACATGCGCAACGCGCCATCGGTCAGCATGAAGGCCCAATAGGCCGCCGTGACCGCGATATAGGCCGAGAGCCCCTCGGGGCGGGTCGCGCTCGGGCTCACAGGTTTGCCCCGACCATCAGCGCCACATCGACCAGACGGTGGGCATAGCCCATCTCATTGTCGTACCACGCATAGATTTTCACCTGCGTCCCGTTCACCACCATGGTGGAGGGCGCATCGACGATGCTGGACCGCGTGTCATTGGTGTAATCGGTCGAAACCAGCGGGCGCTCCTCATAGCCGAGGATATTTTTCAATTCCCCTTCGGCGGCAGCTTTGAACAGGGCGTTTACCTCTGCCACGGTCGTCTCCCGCTCCACCTCGAAGACGCAGTCCGTCAGCGAGGCGTTCAGCAGCGGCACCCGCACCGCATGGCCGTTCAAGCGGCCTTTGAGTTCGGGATAAATCAGGGTGATCGCCGTGGCGCTGCCCGTGGTGGTCGGGATCAGGGAGTTCAGGGCCGAACGGGCGCGGCGCAGGTCTTTGGCGGGGCGGTCGACGATGGTCTGCGTGTTGGTCACATCGTGGATCGTAGTGATGGAGCCATGTTTGATCCGCAGCGCCTCATGGATGACCTTCACCACCGGGGCGAGGCAATTGGTCGTGCAGCTTGCCGCCGTGACGATCCGGTGGCGGGCAGGGTCATAGACATCGTCATTGACGCCATAGACGATATTGGCCGCATCCCCGTCTTTTACCGGGGCCGAGACAACCACTTTTTTCACCCCCGCTTCGAAATAGGGGGCGAGTTTTGCCTCGGTCTTGAAGACGCCGGTGCAGTCGATCACCACATCCACCCCGTCGAGCGGCAGCGCGCCGAGGTCGTGTGTGCCGATGAAGGACAGGCGGGTGCCGTTGATCGTCACGCTGTCCGCGTCATGGGCGAAATCGGCCTGCCAGCGTCCATGCACCGTGTCGAATTCCAGCAGATGGGCATGCATTTCCGGGTCGCCCACCGCGTCGTTGATCCATGCAATCTCGGCCCCCTGTTCCAGCAGCGGTTTCAGGGCGAGCTTGCCGATACGGCCAAGGCCGTTGATCGCGTAGGTGGTCATGCGGGGGTTCCTCTCTGGTTGGTTTGGCCCGCGTCATCCAGCGCCTTTTGCAGCGAGATACGGTCGAGCGAGGCAATCGGCAGGCTGGTAAAACCCAGCATCCGGTTGCGCAGGGTGCCATAGGCCTGTTGGAAGGCGAGGCTTTTTTCCGCGTCGGAGCCTTCGACCTTGACCGGATCGGGCAGCCCCCAATGCGCCGTGATCGGCTGGCCCGGCCAGGTGGGGCATTCCTCATTGGCGGCTTGATTGCAGACGGTAAAGACGAAGTCGAAGGCAGGCGCATCCGCGGCCTGAAACTCAGAGATATGTTTTGACCTGAGGTGGGCCACATCATGGCCCTTTTGCTTGAGCACTTCGACGGCGAAAGGGTTCAACTCAGATTGCGGGCGGGTGCCTGCGGAATAGGCGTTGAACCGGTCCCCTGCGAGGTCGCGCAGGATGCTTTCGGCAAAGATCGACCGGGCGGAATTGCCGGTGCAGATGAACAGGACATTGAACTTGTCCTCGGTCATGGGTGCGTGTCCATCTGAAGAGATGAGGGGGAGGCAAATCTCGGGCCGGCCACGGCAGCAGTCGTTCAGCAGGTAGCCGATGGTGTCCCGCGCGGCCTCGATGTCGATCGCATAGCGCAGAGAGGTGCCCTGCCGTTTTTGGCTCACCAACCCCACCTGCATCAGCGCGCCGATATAGGTCGAAAGCGTGTTGGGCCTGAGGCCGAGCGCCTGCGCCAGTTCGGTCGCGGGCACCCTGTCAGGGTAGCGGCGCGTGAGCAGCCGAAACAGCGCAAGGCGCTGTGGATGGCCGAGGGTGGCAAGGCGGTTGGGGATCACTTGTTCCATAATTCATGAATTACAGAATTAGTCGGTTTTGCGCCAGTGAAGTTTTTGTAACAGGGCTCTCTCGCTTGTGCCCGGACTGGGCCCTGATCGCCGCGGTTCACCCACACCTATAAATATTACCAGCTTTACAGATGCGCCCAGGCACGCGCAGTCAAGATGCGCCGGAAATTTAATCAAACTATAACAAATGCTTGAAGATCGCCGGCGCGAATCTTGCTATCCGAGTTTGCGGCTGTGTTGAATGGCAGTCAGACATAAGATGCGCGCTTAGGCTGACGCGACCTTTTGACAGGGCCTGCCATTTGGCTCTGTTCCGGTCCCCGCTTTCGGAAGCCGCGCCCCTGTCCGCTGTGTTGGACGATCGTGTTTTTGTAAGGGGCGCATTGGTTTTTGGGCGGTGGCCGCTTTATGCTCTGCGCCATCTCGCGGGCAGGCGGACGTGCCGACCCTTCGTCGGGCGGCCCGTTTGCTTGACCCTTGGTCACCGGGGCAAAATTGCAACGCTTTGCCCGGTTTCCCCTATTGCGAGAAATCATTCGAGGGCGGACATATTCCCTCACTGGTTGAGGTGGCCTAACTGAATGCTCAGTTTTTAATCACATGAGCTTTCGAACGCCGCCCTATGGTGACACCGCTTTCCGACCGCTACCTCCTATTGAAAGAGCAACGCCCCGACATCAAACCCGCCGAGATGTTGCAGATCTTGGCGCAGGATATGGGGCTGAACAACCTGTCCTATCTGGGGTTTCACAAGACTGGCGCCAGCGGCAGCGATCCGGTCATTCACTCGACCTATGATCCCGCTTGGCTGACGCGCTACCAAGAGGAAAGCTACCATCTGATCGACCCGGTGGTCGACAAATCCCTCGAAGGCACCCTGCCGGTGGATTGGAGCGAGCTGCCCAAGGTCGACCGGACCACCCGCAATTTCTTTGGCGAGGCGATGGAATTCGGCGTGCGACAGAACGGTGTGTCGATCCCCATTCGGGATCATGTGCATGGCAAGGCGGTGCTGACGCTGAACTCTGACCTGCGGATACACGAATGGCGCAAATACAAGCGCGGGATCATCGCCGATGCGATCTATCTGGGCTGTCTGATCCAAAGCGATATGGTGGCGGATATCGCCCCCGCCGCGCCGGGGCCACGGCTAAGCAACCGTGAAAAGGAAGTGCTGAAATGGGCCGCTGTGGGCAAGACGGCATGGGAGACGGCGCAGATCATGACGGTGGCGGCCAGCACGGTGAACCACCATCTTTACAACGCCTGCGCCAAGCTGGACGTGACCAACAAGACCCATGCGGTGGCCAAGGCGATCCGGGCGCAGATCATCACGATCTGACCGGGCGGGGCAGGGCTTGGCGGCGGCTTTGCCGCACGGTAAGCCGCCCGCAACAAAGGAGAGCGATATGGAACTGCGCGACAAACGTATTTTGGTCACCGGCGGCAGCGACGGGATCGGGCGGCACATCTGTCTGAAGCTGGCGGAGACAGGCGCGCGGCTGGCCATTCTGGGCCGGGATGAGACGCGCCTCTTGGCCGTGGCCGAAGCCTGCCAAGCCGCTGGCGCAGCAGAGGCGGTGGGGCTGACCTGCGATCTGCAAGACCCTTCGGCGATCGACCAGACCGCCGCGCAGGTGGTGGAGCGTTTTGGCGGCTTGGACATCCTGATCAACAACGCAGGGATTTGGCACAAGGCAGGCCCGCTCGACACGATTGCGCCCGAGATGTTGCAGGCCACGGTGCAGACCAATTTGACTGGCCTCATGCAGGTGACACAGGCCACGCTGCCCGCGCTGCGCGACAATGACGAGGCGATCATCCTCAATATCGTCTCCAAATCCGGTGTCGTGGCGCAGGCGGGGCAGTCGGTCTATACGGCCACGAAATACGGCGTGCGCGGCTTTACCGAGGTGCTGAAGGCGGATGAGGAAAACACCGGCGTGCGGGTGGGCGGGCTGTATCAGTCTGGCACCAACACCGGCATGTTCGCCAAGGCCGGAGAGGATGTGCCGAACCATATCTTCACCGAGCCGGATGATCTGGCCGATGTGGTGGTCTTTGTCCTATCGCGTCCGCCGAAGCTTTGGATTCACGATATCCGTATCGAACTGTAAGCGCGGGCGCGGCGTTCAGCCGGTGCTTTGCAGCGCGCTTGGCTTGGCTTGCGGGCCGGCCTCTGGCCCGGCCCCGATGCCGAACTCGACATGAAAGGTCGAGCCGACGCCGACTTCGCTCTCGTAAAACAAATCCCCCGCCATCTGCCGCGCCAGTTGGCGGGAGATATGCAGGCCAAGGCCGGAGCCTTGGGTCGATTTCTGCCCGTCGTCGTCAAGCTGCCCGAAACGGCCAAAGACCTTTTCCTCCATCCCCTCGGGAATGCCGCGCCCATGATCGCAGATCGAGACCCGCACACGCCCGTTGTTGATGCTCAGCGTGCCCTCCACCGTGTCCCCCACATTCGAGAATTTCACCGCGTTCGAGATCAGGTTGTCGACCACCTGTCGGATGGCAAAGGCATCGCCCAAGACCACGGCGGGCTGGTCGATCTTGCCGATGTCCAGCCGCACGCCACGTTCATGGGCATACATGCGGTTTTCCTCGATGCTTTCGCGCAGCAGGGCAGGCAGGTCGACCGGCAGCCATTCGAGCGAGAGCGCCTCCACCTCAAGCTTTTGCACCAGCAGGATATTGTCGACCAACCGCGACAGGCGCACCCCGTTGCGATGGGCAATGTCCAGCGAGGAGCGTAGCGGGCCTTTGATCTCACCCAGCTTGCCGCTGAGAGCCAGAGCCAAGCCGCCTTTCAATGAGGTCAGCGGCGTGCGCAACTCGTGGCTGACGACCGAGATGAATTCATCCTTGGCACGGTTCGCCTCGTCCGCCTCTCTCAACGCCCGCTCTAGGGCCGTGGTGGTGGCGATCCGGTCGGTGACATCGACAAAAGTAACGCTCCAGCCGATGGCCGGGCCTGCGGGGGCGAGGGGGTTTTCGATGGGCTGGACGCGCGGCTCATAAAGCCGTTCGTTACAGGTGATATGGGCCGAGCCATTCTGCGCCACCTGCGCCTTGATCCCCGCTATCAGATCCTCTCCGAATGTCGGATCGGACAGAAGCCCGCTGCGCTTGGCCGCGGCGTTCGAGCGGATCGTGCGGCGTCGCGCGTCCAAAAGGATCAGCGGCTCGCTCATCGTGTCGAACAACGTCGATTGCCCGACCGAGGGCATGTCCATTGTCTTGTTCGTGACCAGCAGCCACGAAAAGGCGAAGATGCCCAAGGTGAACATAAAGGCCGTCGGATCGAGGCCGAGGACGGTAAAACCAAGCAGCGCATAGGCCGCGTTCGCGCCCAAGGGGATCAGCGTGATCACCATCAGCATCGTCAGCAGCGGCCAAGCGGCGCGTTTCGCGCGAAAGAACGCCCGGCCCAGCCAGATAAGAGTCGCCATCACGAAGCAATAGAGCGCGGCAAGGACAAGGAAATACCCCGGCCCGTGTTCAAAGGTGATCTGATCGTCGCCCGGCTGAATCGCGGTTTCGACGGTGTAGATCAGGTGGTGCCAATCGTTCGTCGCGGCAAGGCCGAAGGCCGCAAGCGGCACGGCGATCAGGGCCAGAAGGCTCACCCATCCGCGCGACCGGCTGGAGGGGCCGACATATTCGAAGATAAAGAAGGACCACGCCACCGGCACCAGCCCATGCCCCAGCCACGCAAGCTGCGCCTGTTGCATCTTGCAGGCGTATGCGGGCGATGCCGCTTCGGCCCCGATCATCATCAGGGTCCAGATCATCCCCAAGAAGGTTAGCGCATAGTAGATCTTGCCATGGAACTCTTGGAAGTTGAGCGTTCCAAAGGCGACAGCTGCGGCGATCGTGCTGACGGCGAGCACGGTCCAATAGACCGGGTCGAGCATCAGACCTTGAAAACACGTTAGCATGGCGAAAATACCTATGAACCAAATGAATGTGCGCAGACCAGCATCAAAATACGGCGCAAGTTTGGCGATGTAGTGACTTTAGATAGCCGGTAGATGCAACCCTAGGGCGCAAGGCCGCCCTGTAAGTACCGTCACTCCCGCGCTTTGGTTGCTGTGATTCCTCTCGGGGGATGGGGCGAAACAGCGCTTAGAACGGGCATCTTGACGCCTTCGGTTGCAGGGGCGGGGGGCGATTGACCGACAAACAGCCCGCCTGCGCTGTTTGCAAGGGGGGTGGAGTTTCATCAGATGAAATTACCGCCAAAAAGAACCCCCCCGAACACGGTTTCGACGCAATCCTTGCGCAACACTGGCCTCATTATCTTGAGGTTTAAAAATGCTGACTGTGGCTCATTCTATGCACTCGGACCACGATATGACGCTGGTCTTGCTTGCCGCGCTGTTGTGCGCGTTTGGCAGTTGGGTGATTGCAAATCTTTATCGGCACGCGCTCACCCAGTCGCCGCGACAGGCGCTGTTGTGGTATTTCCTGACCGCCGTGACTTCGGGCATTGCCATCTGGTGCACCCATTTCATTGCCATGCTGGCCTATCAGCCCGACGCGCCGGTCAGCTTTGATTTCGGGTTGACCTTCGTCTCGCTGTTGATCGCAATTATCGGGTCGACCTTGGGCATTTTGATCGCCGGGATGTACCGCAGGCGGATCACGAATGTGATCGGCGGGGTGATCCTGGGGCTGTCGATCTCGGCCATGCATTACACCGGGATGGTCGCCTATCGGATCGAAGGTATGATCCACTGGGACCGGAATTATCTCGTCGCTTCGGTCGTGCTGGCCATGGTGCTCTCCATCGTGGCTTTGTCCTTTGGTGGGCAGGGCGAAAAATACGCCCGGTCAAAAATGACGGCGAGCTTTGCTTTGGCGATCATCGGCCTTCATTTTACCGGCATGGCGGCTTTTCACGTGATGCCGACAACCTTGATCGGCGGTCATAGCAACCCGGATGAGTTCAGATTGCTGGCGATGGTCATCGCAGGAACGGCTGCAATGATCGTGACCGGCGGGCTGTTCACCTATTTCATCGAAAACCGCACCCGGATGGAGAATATCGACGAGCTGCGTCAAGCACGGGATGAAGCCCGCGATGCCAGTCGGGCGAAGTCCGAGTTCATGAGCGTTCTCAGCCATGAGTTGCGCACGCCGCTGACCATCATCAACGGCTACGCCAGTTTCCTGACCAACCTCAAAGGTCATACCATGGCCAAGCTGAAGCCGAACGAGGCGATCACAAAGGTGCATTTCGAAGAACTCGGCGACCAGACGGAGCGTTACGGCGGCCGCATCAAATCGGCAGGTGACCATCTATTGACCATCATCAACGAACTTCTCGACTATACGAGCATCGAGTTGAATTCCGTAAAGCTTACCAAAACCTCATTCGTGGCGGGCGATTTGCTGGCCGAATTGGCAGAGCAATTTCAGGGGCTGGCCAAGGAAAAGCAGGCGGTGCTTGAAATCGAATATGATGAATTCGACGTTTTCGCCGATCGGGGGCGCTGCAAGCAAATCTTGATCAACCTTTTGGGCAACGCGCTCAAGTTCTCGCGCGGAACTAGCATCGTGATCCGCGCCAAGCAGATGGGCGAAAGTTGTCGGCTGGAGGTCGAAGACAATGGCTGCGGGATGCCGGCAGAAGATCTGCAGCGGATCTTCCAAGCTTTCATTCAAGCCGAAACAGCCAGCAAAAGCGCCGATGGTGGCACCGGGCTGGGCCTTGCGATCTGCAAAAAGCTCGCCGTGGCGCATGAGGGGGACATCCGCGTGGAAAGCACCGTCGGGGTCGGCACGAAGTTCACCGTCGATCTGCCGGTCTGCGCCTCCGAAATCGAGGTGGGAAATACGCTTGTGGCGGCGTGATCGGGGGCATCTCGATCGGGGGAAATACATCATAGGGCTGCGAAAGCGCCGGTCCTAGGGCCGCGCGACCTATCCGCATCTAAACGCGGTGGCGATCAAGGTACCTGCCGCGGGGCAGATGTGGTGGAAAATGGCGCTCCCTGAAGGATTCGAACCCTCGGCCTGCCGATTAGAAGTCGGCTGCTCTATCCAGCTGAGCTAAGGGAGCACAGGGCCGCTTATAGGGGCAAGCCTTGCCTTGCATCAAGAGGAACCCGACGCAGGCCGGGTGGGTTGATCCGCCATTGGACATATATTCCAACGGAGGAAGCCATGTATCTGCGCAATATCCTACTCGGGGCCGCTTTGGCCACAACAGGCGCCGTCGCGGCGCAGGCCGAAAGCCATATGCAAACGTCGGCGACGGCTCAGGTCGCGGGCAATTCGAATGATATCTCGGGCAACGTCTCGCTCAACACGACCACTTCGGGCCGCACCTTGGTCAAGATCGACGTGACGGGCGTGCCCGCAGGCACCCACGGCGTGCATTTGCATCAGACTGGCGATTGTTCGGCAGAGGATTTTAAATCTGCCGGTGGCCATATCGCAGGGGACCGCAAGCACGGTGTGCTGGTCAAGGATGGGCCGCACCCCGGGGATATGCCCAATATGGTCGTGGGTGAAGATGGGGTGCTGGAGGCCGAAGTCTTTCTCGACCTGCTCGATATTGAGAGCATGATTAAAGACAATGACGGTGCGGCCTTCATCATCCACAGCGACGCGGATGATTACGAATCGCAGCCATCGGGTGACGCGGGTTCGCGTATTGCCTGCGGCGTGTTTGAGGCGTCGTGATCTAAAGTGAGTATTTGGCGCTTCCGTCTTGATTCGATTATCGCGGCGGGGGCGTCGTTTCGGTTCGAGAACAGGGGCGCAATGTTGGCTCAAGTAAAACGAGCATCGCTTGCGGGGCATGTCGATAGGTGAAGACCGGAAATGGTGCTGCTGGAGAGACCAGCAGGAGTGCTAGACGTGACATATCCGGCGATAAGGGAGGTAAATGGTGCTGCTGGAGAGAATTGAACTCTCGCACTCAGACTGACGCTTAGCGTCGGGCGTAAGTCGAGAGACAAGCACGAGTGCTAGACGTGACATATCCGGCATTGAGGGGGGTTAATGGTGCTGCTGGAGAGAATTGAACTCTCGACCTCTCCCTTACCAAGGGAGTGCTCTACCTCTGAGCTACAGCAGCGCCGTGGGCGGGTGATTAGCCGCAATCGAAAGGGGGCGCAACCCCTGATCTGGACCCTTCTTGCCCCCTGCGCTAGATAGGCGGCATGGCAAAGCAAAACGCCCTGGAAAAGAACGCGAAAACACCCTCTGCACGGGAGGCGCGGCTGAAGGCTGCGCTCAAGGCAAATATGGCCCGGCGCAAGGCGCAGGCCCGCGCGCGGGCCGAGGATGTGGCGCAGGATACAGGCAATGGCCCCGAGGGGCCGGAAAAGGACAGCTGAACGATGGATTCCATTCTGGTCAGGGGCGGCGGTGCGCTCAACGGGCAAATTCCCATCGCGGGCGCGAAAAACGCCTGTCTGGCGCTGATGCCCGCCACGTTGCTGAGCGAAGAGCCGCTGACGCTGACCAATGCGCCGCGTCTGAGCGACATTCGCACGATGACGCAGCTTTTGCAGTCTCTCGGGGCCGAGGTCGCCGCGATGCAGGACGGCAAGGTCATCACCATGGCAAGCCATGGGAAGATCAATACCCGCGCTGAATATGACATCGTGCGCAAGATGCGCGCGTCGAATCTGGTCTTGGGGCCGCTTTTGGCGCGCGAGGGCCATGCCGAAGTCTCGCTTCCCGGCGGCTGCGCGATTGGGGCGCGTCCGATGGACATTCACACCGACGGTTTGGCCAAGATGGGCGCAGAGATCGACCTGCGGGACGGCTATCTTTATGCCAAGGCTGCGGGCGGCAAGCTGAAGGGGGCGGTGATCGACTTCCCCTTCGCCTCTGTCGGCGCGACCGAGAATATCTTGATGGCCGCGACCCTTGCCAAGGGCACCACTGTCATCAACAACGCCGCGCGCGAGCCCGAGATCGTCGATCTGGCGGACTGCCTGCGCGCGATGGGCGCGCAAATCGAGGGCGATGGCACCTCCAGCATCACCATTCAGGGCGTCGACAGCCTGCATGGCGCCACCCATAAGGTCGTGACCGACCGGATCGAGCTTGGCACCTATATGCTGGCCCCGGCCTTCTGCGGCGGTGAGGTCGAGCTTCTGGGCGGGCGAATCGACCTGCTGGAGGCGTTTTGCGAAAAGCTCGACGCGGCGGGCATCGAGGTGACCGAGACCGAGGCGGGCCTCAAGGTAGCGCGGCGCAACGGGCGGATTTCGGCGGTGGATGTCACGACCGAGCCTTTCCCCGGTTTCCCGACCGATCTTCAGGCGCAGATGATGGCGCTGCTCTGCACCGCCGAAGGCACCTCGGTCCTGGAAGAGAGGATTTTCGAGAATCGTTTCATGCACGCGCCAGAGCTGATTCGCATGGGCGCGCGGATTGACGTGCAGGGTGGCACGGCCAAGGTCACCGGGGTCGAAAAGCTCAAAGGGGCGCCGGTTATGGCGACCGATCTGCGAGCGTCGATTTCGCTCATTCTCGCCGGGTTGGCCGCCACTGGGGAGACCACGGTCAGCCGGGTCTATCACCTCGATCGCGGTTATGAGCATGTGGTGGCCAAACTGCGCGGCATCGGGGCGGATATCGAAAGGATCAGTGACAAATGACCGAAGATGCACGTTTCGAAGATGGCCGCGAAGCGCCGCTGAATCTCGGCGCATTGGATGCCGAGGATCTGACGGTGATCGCCTCGCTGACCCAAGACGCGGTCTTTCCCGCCTCCGAAATGCGCTGGCACCGCGCGGGCGCGCGTTTTGCGCTGCTGCTGAACCGCTTGCGGCATGAGGATACGGGGGCGGCGCGTCACGCGCCCGAGCGGGTGCAATCGGTGCTGATGTTCAACAACGTGCAACGTGTCGCCAGCCAAGGCGTGCCCCAGGGCGATGCCGATACGATCCTGTCGCTGCTCGACATCGCGTTTGAAGAGGGCGACGCGCCCTCGGGCCATGTGACGCTGACCTTGGCCGGAGACGGCGCGATCCGGCTGGAGGTCGAAGCGCTTGAGGTGACGCTCAAGGATGTGACCCGCCCCTATCTCGCCCCGTCTAAGAAAAAGCCCGTTCACCCTGAGTGACATCCCGTCACGGTGGCAAGGATCGCAAGATGCCGGAACTGAAACAGAACAGATTTACCCGGGGGCGCGTGGTGGCCCTGACAACCGAGGCGACTGGCTGGGCCCTTTTGCTGCTTGGTCTGGCGCTGGCGGTACGGCATCTGTTGGGCACGGTCACCTTGCCGGGGCTTTTGGCCCCTGCCGCGGCGATTGCGGGCGGGCTGTTTGCCATTCTTGCAGCGCATGTGGCGCGCGCCGTGTTCGACAACGCCCAAGACACCCGCGCGATGCGTTTGGCGCAGCGCTCGGCCCCCAGTGCCGCTGTCAAAACATCGGGCCTGCGGGCCGAGCCCAGCCTGCGCCGCCCATCTGCGCCTTGATACCATTGGGCCAGCCCTGCGCGGCGGCCTCCCTTACGAAAGCTTAAACCCATGCCTGTCACGCTCGATGCCTCCGCAGCCGATTTCGAAGCGGCCTTTGACAAACTGTTGAACGCCAAGCGCGAAGACAGTCCCGATGTCGATGCCGTGGTGGCCGAGATCATCGCCGATGTGCGCGCCCGTGGCGATGCCGCCGTGATCGACCTGTCGCAGAAATTCGACCGCGTGACCCTGACCGCCGAGACCCTGCGCATCAGCGCGGAAGAGGTCGAGGCCGCCGCGGCCGAAGTCTCCCCGGAAGACCGCAAGGCGCTGGAACTCGCCGCCGACCGCATCCGCGCCTATCACGCCCGGCAATTGCCCGAGGATGCGGAGTGGACCGACCCCGATGGCGCGACCTTGGGCTGGCGCTGGACGCCTGTCTCCGCCGCGGGCCTCTATGTGCCCGGCGGGCTGGCAAGCTACCCGTCCTCGGTGCTGATGAACGCGGTTCCGGCCAAGGTGGCGGGGGTGGCGCGCCTTGCCATGGTCGTGCCGACGCCCGATGGCGTGCTGAACCCGCTTGTACTGCTGGCCGCCCGCATCGCCGGGGTGGATGAGATTTACCGCATCGGCGGCGCGCAGGCCGTGGCGGCGCTGGCTTACGGCACCGAAACGATCCCCCCGGTGGACAAGATCACCGGCCCCGGCAACGCTTTCGTCGCCGCCGCCAAACGCCGCGTTTTCGGCAAGGTCGGCATCGACATGATCGCGGGGCCATCCGAGATCCTCGTCATCGCCGATGGAGAGAATGATCCCGATTTCATCGCCCTTGATCTGCTCAGCCAAGCCGAACATGACGAGAGCGCGCAGAGCATCCTGATCACCACCGACCCTGCCTTTGCCCGCGCGGTACAAGAGGCGGTTGAGAAACGTCTGCTCACCCTCGAACGCCGCGCCATCGCGGGCGCAAGCTGGCGCGACAATGGGGCCATCATCACCGTGCCGGACCTCGACGCCGCCGCGGCTCTCAGCAACCGCATCGCGCCGGAGCACCTTGAGCTTTGCGTGGCGGACCCGAAGGCGCTGTCGGACAAGATCACCCATGCGGGCGCGATCTTCCTTGGCCAGTGGACGCCCGAGGCGATTGGCGATTACGTCGGCGGGCCGAACCACGTGCTGCCCACGGCGCGCTCGGCGCGTTTCTCCTCTGGCCTGTCGGTGCTGGATTTCATGAAGCGGACGACGCTGGCGCAGATGTCGCCCGAGGCGCTCAAGGCCATCGGTCCCGCGGCAGAGCGGCTGGCCCAATCCGAAAGCCTTGAGGCGCATGGCCTGTCGGTCACCGCGCGTCTGCGCAAACTCAACGACTAGGGCAGGGGGGGGCAAAGACAGCCCCCGCCTGCGCGCTCTCGGCTCTGCCGATCCTTCTGACGTATCGTCAGATGCGTTGACGGGGCGCAATCGCGGGCGCGCATGCTCTCGCGCATTGCCCCCTCCCCACCGCTGCGCTATCCACGAAAGGGTATCGCCAGCAAAAAGGATGCGCCGATGACCCGCATCACCCATATCGCGCTTGATGACGCGAACATGCCGCCCCCCACGCCCGAGATTGATCAGGAGCGTAAGGTGGCCATGTTCGACCTGCTGGAAGAGAACAGCTTTGTCCTGCCCGAACGCGAAAAGGGGCCGGTGCCCGAAGGGCCTTATCATCTGTCCCTGTCTATCCGCGACAAGCGGCTGGTCTTTGATGTGCAGACCGAAGTGGCTGAAAAGGCGGCGGAATTTCACCTCTCTCTCGGGCCGTTCCGACAGGTGGTGAAGGATTACTTCCAGATTTGCGAAAGCTATTTCGAAGCGGTCAAGAAACTGCCCCCCAGCCAGATCGAGACGATCGACATGGCCCGGCGCGGCATCCACAACGAAGGCTCCCGCGTGCTGCAGGAGCGGCTCTCGGGCAAGGCTGAGATCGACACCGACACCGCGCGGCGGCTATTCACCCTGATCTGCGTTCTGCATTTCGGCGGATAAATGACGCAGGTGCTGCCTCAATCTGTTCTTTTCTGCTGCGATCACAACGCCGTCCGCTCCCCCATGGCCGAGGGGTTGATGAAAAAGTTCTACGGCACCGGCACCTATGTCCAATCCGTCGGCGTCAAGAACGATATGGAGATCGACGGCTTCTCTATCGCCGTATGCAAAGAGTTGGATGTGGAGCTCGACCGCCACCGCAGCCGCAGTTTCGACGAGATGGAGGAATGGGGCGACGATCTGGGGTCATTCGACCTTGTGATCGCGCTCAGCCCCGCCAGCCAGCGCCGGGCGTTGGAACTGACGCGGTTCTATCACCTTGACGTGGAATATTGGCCGATCCTCGATCCCACCGGGCTGGGCGAGGGGCGCGAGGCCAAGCTCACGCAGTTTCGCGCCGCCCGCGATCAGATCGTCGGACGGCTGATTGACCGTTTTGGCCAGCCGCTCAGCCAAGACTGAGCGATCAGGTGTTGGAGCAGGCCGCTGCGGCGCTTTGGCCAAAGGCTTTCCACGTGCTCCAGAAAGCGTTGTCGCTTTTGTTGTCGGATTGGCGCATTTCTTGCAAACGATGCGGGTCACGGAAAATCTTGGCGCCTTGGCGCTGGTCCGAGCGCGACAGCGTCTGATCCGCCACCGCCTGCACGCAGCCGCAGCGCGCATGGCTGGAGCCGCGGCGCCCATCGGCCAGACAGGCCTTTTGGATCGGCCCCGTGGCGAAAAGAACCGGTGTGGGGGAGAAACGTCCTACGGCGGCATCGCTGGAATAACGTGTGCCGCCACAGCCCGCCAAAATGGCGAGCGCCATCAAACTTGCAACTGTCCGCATTGATTTGCCCTATTGTTCTGGACCATGGGGTTTTCCCCTTGTCGGCCCGGTCTGCTCTGCCCGTCATTATGCCGCAAAAGCGGGCTTCGCGCAATTCTCCATTGGGGGGCTGCGCCCTTCGGCCCGCGATAAAGCGCCGTGACGTGCGGGCAGGGGCATGAGCGCGTTCATGGCCAATTGACGCAGGCGCGGCTCTGCGCCATATCCCCTTGCATGACACCGCTTGAAAACATCCGCAACTTCTCCATCGTGGCGCATATCGACCACGGCAAATCCACGCTGGCCGACCGGTTGATCCAACTCACCGGCACGGTCGCCGAACGCGACATGCAAAGCCAGCTTCTGGACAACATGGATATCGAGCGGGAGCGGGGCATCACCATCAAGGCCAACACCGTCCGCATCGAATACCCCGCCAAGGACGGCAAGACCTATGTGCTGAACCTGATCGACACGCCCGGACATGTCGACTTCGCCTATGAGGTTGCGCGCTCCATGCAGGCGGTCGAGGGCTCGCTTCTGGTCGTTGACGCCACCCAGGGGGTCGAGGCGCAGACGCTGGCCAATGTCTATACCGCCATCGACGCGGATCATGAGATCGTGCCGGTGCTGAACAAGGTCGACCTGCCGGCCTCTGACCCCGACCGCGTGCGCGAACAGATCGAGGATGTGATCGGCATCGACGCCTCCGAGGCCTGCCTGATCTCGGCCAAGACCGGCGTCGGCATCCCCGACGTGCTGGAGGCCATCGTCAACAGGCTGCCCTCCCCTGCGGGCGGCGACCCCGACGCACCGCTGAAAGCGATGCTGGTGGACAGTAAATACGATCAATACCTCGGCGTGATCTGTATCGTGCGCATTGTGGAGGGCACTCTGAAAAAGGGCGACCGCATCCGCATGATGAAGACCGGCGGCACCTATGACGTGGACGACGTGGGCGTCTACCGGCCCAAGATGGTCGGCGTCGACAGCCTCGGCCCCGGCGAGATCGGCTATCTGAATGCCTCGATCAAACAGGTCCGCGATACCCGCGTCGGCGACACGATCACCCACGAGAAGCGCAAATGCGAAACCGCGCTGCCGGGCTTCAAACCCTCGGTGCCGGTGGTCTTCTGTGGCCTCTTCCCGGTCGACGCCAATGATTTCGAGGATATGCGCGACGCGATTGAAAAGCTCGCCCTGAACGATGCCTCCTTCACCTATGAGATGGAAACCTCCGCCGCCCTTGGCTTCGGCTTCCGCTGCGGCTTCCTTGGCCTTTTGCACCTCGAGGTGATCCGCGACCGGCTCGAGCGCGAGTATGACATCGACCTCATCACCACCGCGCCTTCGGTGATCTACCACGTCCACATGAAGGACGGGGAGATGCAGGAGCTGCACAACCCCGCCGACATGCCCGACATGACGCTGGTGGACCATATGGAGGAGCCGCGGATCAAGGCCACGATCCTCGTGCCCGACGACTACCTCGGCGACGTGCTGAAACTCTGCCAAGACCGCCGCGGCATTCAGGAAGACCTGACCTACGCCGGCTCGCGCGCCATGGTGGTCTATGACCTGCCGCTCAATGAGGTGGTGTTTGACTTCTACGACCGGCTGAAGTCGGTCACCAAGGGCTACGCCAGCTTCGATTACCAGATGATCGGCTACCGTCAGGACAATCTGGTGAAGATGCAGATCCTCGTGAACGACGAGCCGGTAGATGCGCTCTCCACGATGGTCCACCGCGACCGCGCCGAAATGCGCGGCCGGGCGATGGTGGAAAAGCTCAAAGACCTGATCCCGCGCCACATGTTCAAGATCCCGATCCAGGCGGCCATCGGCGGCAAAGTGATCGCGCGCGAGACGCTCTCGGCGATGCGCAAGGACGTGACGGCGAAGTGTTACGGCGGCGACGCCACGCGGAAGAAGAAGCTGCTGGAGAAGCAGAAGGCCGGCAAGAAGAAGATGCGCCAGTTCGGGAAAGTGGATATCCCGCAGGAGGCGTTTATTTCGGCGCTAAAAATGGACAGCTAAAAGCTGACCATTTTTAGTGCGCGCGGGAGGCAGCGTATTGCGAAGCAATGCGCGTTCCCGCCAGGGTGTGTTTCACGGTGAACGCCGGTCCCAGGTCCAAAGCCCCGGCATACGCTCCGGGGAAAGTGTAAGGCGTGGACAAGCAAGGCCCCCAGCAGACGGGGGATTAGGCAGTTAATCCTCAAAAACACCCCGCTTGTCTTACAAACGAGGTGCTGAAAGGTGAATTCGGGCGCTTGCCCTTTAGCCGCTTTGGCGGGTGTCGATCTTAAGCCACTTTGACAGTCGGTTTATCACAGCTGTCAAGCTCCTCGGAGGGCGCATCTTCAGAGCCAACTTCGATCATCCAGTCGTTTAATCCTTCAGAACACCAATCGGCATCCGGAATCTGATCGATCAGAGTTTTACTTGCAGGAACGGCCTCAATGCGAGCGATAGCAGCCAGAATGCTTGCCTTGGCGTCAGAAGACTCCACGAGCGCATTTGTTGCAACTTCGTCTGTCATGTCAGTTCCTTTCCAAAATAGTTACCACCATGCGCGACTTGCGGATGGTGGTACCTTGCGTACCCGTATCTTTCGTACTTACCCGAGTCAACGGGATCCTTTATTAGAACGCGCTCGCACCCAAGAAGTTTCCCATACTCTTCGGCACAAGTCAAAATCGGCCAAAGTGCTCTACCGGAAAGATAGTTATGGCCATAAAATCTTTCAATCCACTTAACAGTTAGGTGAGTGCGGGCATTTGATGGGTTCCCCACTGCGAGCGCGACCAGCACCTGGCGACCATCTACTTCCTGCCAGATTGCCAGGTCAAAATGGTCTTTTTGTGGCAAATAACGATACGCGAGTTTTTCCCAAGGTTCTTCAAAACCTCTATGGGTGTCGGGCCCGTAGAACTTGGGCCACTCCTCTTTAGCAAATTTCAATGCATTCCCCTTCTCTGTGCCAAGAATAGAGCAAAGGGTTGTTTTATCCCAATATTTAATCCCGCCAGTTATCAAAAGGCGCTTGTTGATGGCGTTCATCGTGCGACGTCTAGCTTCGTCCTGGAGGACGTAGAAATATGTAAAATCACTCATGTATCTAAAGAACCTAGTGCATCTAACCGATCACTTTGAAAGCTATCTTAAGTTGAATAGGGCGAGTTCGTGTAACCATTGCGCGTAAGTGTAGTGGTTGCAAGAAGTTCGCATCGTTAGAGCGCTTTTTGGTACAACCCCTTATGGCTTCCGGTCACATGTATATTACAAAGTACCTTGCGTTCGGGTTTCAGCTTTCGCTCAAAACCATGACTTTCAAACATCCCATAACCGCCACAGGACCACCACCCATGACCACCCCCTGCATCCTCTGCGTCGCCATCACCGGCTCCGTTCCCACCAAAGCCGCCAACCCTGCAGTGCCGATCTCGATTGCCGAGCAAGTCGAGTCGACCCACGCGGCCTTCGAGGCCGGGGCCTCGATCTGCCACGCCCATGTGCGCAACGATGACGAGACCCCGTCCTCGGACCCCGAGAAATTCGCGCGGCTGATGGAGGGCGTGCAAAAGCACTGCCCCGGCATGATCATCCAGTTCTCCACCGGCGGGCGCTCGGGCGCGGGGCGGGAGCGGGGCGGGATGCTTTCGCTGCGGCCCGACATGGCCTCGCTCTCGGTCGGGTCCAACAACTTCCCCACGCGCGTCTACGAGAATCCGCCGGAATTGGTGGATTGGCTGGCCTCGGAGATGAAAACCCACGCGGTCAAGCCCGAGATCGAAGCCTTTGACCTCAGCCACATCCACAAGGCCGCCGAGATGAACCGCGACGGGCGCATTCCGGGCCAACTCTATGTGCAATTCGTCATGGGCGTGAAAAACGCCATGCCGGTGGACCGTGAGACCTTTGATTTCTATATCCAGACGCTCAACCGCCTTGCGCCCGATGCGCAGTGGTGTGCCGCCGGGATCGGGCCGAACCAGATCGTGCTGAACGAATGGGCCATCGCCGCGGGCGGGCACACCCGGGCGGGGCTTGAGGACAACGTGCGGCTGGACCGCGAGACGCTGGCGCCGTCGAACGCGGCGTTGATCCAGCGCGCGGCTGATTTATGTGCAAAATACGACCGCCCCGTCGCCACGGCTGCACAAGCGCGTGAGATTCTGGGTCTGCGCCCGGCATAGGCTTGCCGCCAGACGGGTGCCGCGTTGAAATGCGGGGCGGGGCCGCTATGTCCCGTTCCAGCAACCAACAGGAGCCTGAAATGTCCCAGACCCGCCGCCATTTCCTTGCCACCTCCGCCGCCGCCGCTGGCATCGTCACCCTGCTGCCCTTTGCCGCCCGTGCCGCCACGCAAAGCGGTGACAGGTTCGACACCAACGCAGGCCCGATCACGGTGCATCCCGTCGACCATGCCTCCATCGTGTTGGAGACGCCCGCGGGCGTGATCTATGTCGATCCGGTTGGCGAGCCCGCGCAATACAGCGATTTTCCGGCGGCGGATCTGATCCTCATCACCCATGAGCACGGCGATCACTATAATGCCGATACGCTGGCAGCACTGGCGGGCGATGAGGTGCAGATCATCACCAACCCCGCCGTGTTCGACATGCTGCCAGACGCGCTTGCGGCCAAGGCCAGCAAGATTGCCAATGGGGAGAATACCGAGTTCAACGGTGTGCCGATCGACGCGATCCCGGCCTATAACACCACCGAAGAGCGCAAGAAGTTCCACCCCGAGGGGCGCGACAACGGGTATATCCTCGGCTTCGACGGCTTCCGGGTCTATATTTCGGGCGATACCGAAGACACGCCCGAGATGCGCGGGCTGACCGATATTTCGCTGGCCTTCGTTTGCATGAACCTGCCCTTCACCATGGATTCCAACGCCGCCGCCTCGGCGGTGGCCGAGTTCAAGCCCGCCTACGTCTACCCCTATCACTTCCGGGGCAAAGACGGCGGCACCCAAGACCCACAGGAGTTCGCCAAACGCGTTGGCACCGATGTCGAGGTGAAATTCGGCGACTGGTATTAACCTAAGTGGCCACGCCCGAAGGGGCGTGGCCGCCTCTGATACAGGCCGTCCGATCGAAACCGCCGATTCCGGGATGCGGAGGGGCTGTTCCACGCCTGCGCCCCTCCTCGGGAAATTTTCCCTTAACAAATTCAATAACCTAACTGCTCTCCCTGCCGAAGTCCGAAGTTTCGCTTGATCGCCTTCGGTCCGCGGACTAGCGTGACCTGCGACAAATGCGAAACAACGCTTCGCATTGTGAAACAAGTCTCTGGGAGGAGCCGACATGACAATTTTCAAACACCTGAGCTGCGCTGCAGCTCTGGCGCTGGCTGGTGGCGCGGTAAGCGCTGAGACCGTGCTGATTCACGGGGAAGCCGGGCCGAACCGCGGTGCGCGCGCGCAGGCGTTGCAGTGGTTCGCCGATCAGGTTGCCGAACGGTCCGATGGCGATATGCGCCTCGACATCCAGTGGGGCGGGGCGCTGTTCAAAGCCAATGCCGCCGTGCAATCGCTGGCAGACGGCGTAGCCGACACCGGCTCGGTCATCGCGGTCTACTACCCGCAAGAGATGGCGGGCTACGGTATTGCCGACCTGCCGGTGAACAACCCCGACGCCTGGGTCGGCATGCGCGCCACCGATGAGCTGATGCGCAGCAATGAAGCCATTCAGGAAGACCTCGCCGAAAAGAACCTCGTCTACATCGGCACTTGGACGACCTCTCAGGTGAACATCGGCTGCAAGGGCGGCGCGATCAAATCGGTTGAAGACATCGCCGGCAAGAAGGTTCGCGGCGTGGGCGCCTATGGCAAGGTCTTTGGCGAGCAGGGCGCGAATATGGTCAACATGTCGATCTACGACGCCTATCAGGGTCTCGACACCGGCCTGATCGACTGTTCGCAGGGCTACAGCTATGCCGTCGCGGCGCTGAAACAGGCCGAGGTGATGGACAGCTACACGATCCTCGATTGGGGTCAGGTCGGCGGTCTTGGCATCTTCATGAACAAGGACATGCACGACAGCCTGACCGAAGAGCAGCAGGCCACGCTGGCCGAGGTTGGCGCGGACATGGCCGATGAGTTTGGCCGCCTGATCACCGCCGCCAACGATAAGGCCATCGCTTCCATGAAAGAGCAGGGCGTCGAGGTCATCACCCTGCCCGAAGAGGACCGCGCGCAGCTGGTGAAAGCCGGTGAGAAGTTCCTTAACGAATGGGTTGAGACCGCAAACTCCACCGGCCTGCCCGGTGAGGAACTGCTCGAAGAGTATAAGGCGCTGATCGTCAAATACACCGAAGAGCGTGACGCCAATGGCTACCCTTGGGACGCCGCCGGTAACTGATCGCTGACACTGGGGAGGGGCAGCAAATGTTGGTAAATCTGGAGAAAATCCTGTTGGGACTGGGGGCCTTGGCGGTGATCGCCTTGGGGGTGTTGATCACCTCCAACGTGATCGCCCGCGCGCTCTTTGCCAGTCAGGTGCCCGATAGTGTGACCATGGTGCGAGAGCTCATGGTCGCCGCCATCCTGCTGCCCCTTGCCGCCGCCACCGCGGCCCGTGCCCATGTCTCGGTCGCCTTCGTGACCGACCGTTTCCCCGAGCGTGCCCGCTCGGTGCTGATCGTGGCAGGCTCTGCCATCGGGATGCTGGCGCTGGCGCCGCTGATCTATTCCGGCGGGCGCGAATTTCTCTCCGTGGTGGAGAAGGGCAGCTTTTTCTACGGCGACCTGAACCTGCCGAAATGGCCGGGGCGGTTGTTGTTCCTGATCGGGATGATCGCCACTTTCCTGCGGCTGGCCGAACTGACATGGCGCGACGGGCGCACCGTGCTCGCGGGCGGCGTGGTCTCTGACGAACAACAACATGCGGCCGACCTTCTGGCCGAGAAGGACGTGCTGTAATGGATGCCTCGACCATCGGGATGATCGCCTTTGCCGCGGTGCTGATCATGCTGGCCCTGCGGGTGCCGATCGCCTTCACGCTGGCCTCGGTCGCGACCGTCGCCACCTTCTTCATCTTCGCCTTCCGCACCGGCACCTTCATGCCCGAACGCGCGATCAAGGCGACCACCTCGATGGTGTTCTCGAATTCCTTCGACCTTATTCACTCCTACGACCTGTCGATGATCCCGCTCTTCGTGGCGCTTGGGCATATCGCCTATCGCGCCGACATCACGACCAAGATCTACCACGCCGCCAAGGTCTGGCTGACCAAGTTGCCGGGCGGGGTCGCCATGGCCTCGGTCATGGGCTGCGGCGGGTTTTCCGCGATCACCGGCTCGTCCATCGCCTGCGCCTCGACCATGGGCAAGATCTGCACCCCCGAGATGCTGCGCATGGGCTATGACCCGCGCCTCGCCACCGCCTCGGTCGCGGCGGGGGGCACGCTGGGCTCGCTCATTCCGCCGTCGGTGCTCTTTATCATCTACGGTATCTTTACCGAGACTTCGATTTCCGCGCTTTTCCTCGCCGGTGTCTTGCCGGGGCTGTTGACGCTGGCGGGCTTCGTGCTGGTCATCGCCCTCTGGGTCTGGCGCGATCCGTCGGTCGCCCCCTCGACCGACCAGCGCTACAGCGCGGGGGAGCGTTGGACCGCAGCGCTTGAAAGCTGGCCTGCGATCCTTCTGTTCGTCCTTATCATCGGCGGGATCTACGGCGGCATCTTCACCGCGACCGAGGCCGCCGCCGTCTGCGTCGTCTCGGCCACGCTGATCGGCTTTGCGCAGAAGAAACTCGATTGGGCCGGTCTTTGGGCCGCGGTCAAGGAAACCTGCGTGCAGACCTCTGCCATTTTCCTCATCGCCGCCTCGGCCAAGATCTTCGTGGCCTTCGTGGCGCTCACCGGCGTCGCGGGCACCATCGTGGGCTTCGTCTCTGACGCGCAGTTGTCGCTGGTGGTGCTGATGCTCTGCATCGCGCTGATCTATCTTCTGCTCGGCATGTTCCTCGACCCTATCGGCATCATGGTGCTGACCCTGCCGCTGATGATCCCGCTGGTGGAAAGCTATGATCTGAACCTGATCTGGTTCGGCGTCGTGGTCATCAAGCTGTTGGAGATCGGCCTGATCACCCCGCCGGTCGGCCTCAACGTCTTCGTCATTGCCAATGTGGTGGGGCGCGAAGCGCCGATCGACAAGATCTTTGCCGGGATCACGCGCTTTCTTAGCGTCGACGTGATCGTGCTGATCCTGATCATGTCCTTCCCGATGATCTCGCTTTTGATCCCGATGGCGGCGCGATGAATCAGGCGGCATCCGATACAGGCACGGACCGTAAGTTCGCCAATACGCTGGCGCGGGGGCTTGGCATTCTGCGGGCCTTTCGCGCCAGCGACAGCGGGCTGAGCCATGCCCAGATCGCCGAGCGGACGGGGCTGCCGAAACCCACCGTGTCGCGGCTGACCTATACGCTGTGCGAGTTGGGGTATCTGGCCCATGGTGGGCGCAACGACAAGTTTCGGCTTGGGCCTGCGGCGATTGCGCTCGGCTCCGTCGCCTCTGTCGCGGTGAGCTTCGTGGATATGGCGTCGGATGCGATGCAGGAACTGGCGGATGAGACCGGCACGCTGGCGTTGATCGCCGTGCGCGATGGCGACCGGATGATGCTGGTGCGCACTTGGCGCCCGCGCACCGCTTCGACCATCTGGCTGGAGCCGGGGCATCGCATCCCGGTCTATGGCTCCTCCTCGGGTCTGGCCACGCTGGCCAGTCTCGACGAAGACCGTTTCGAAGCGCTGGAACCCGATGACCGGCTGCGCAATTTCCGCCGCGAGGGCTATGAGCAACTGCTGGCGCAGGGCTTCGTGCTGGCCCCGCCCGACACCCGCTATGCCCGCAATGTAAACGCGGTCAGCGTGCCCTATTACGCCGGTGAATTCGGAGAGCCGGTGTCCTTTAGCTGCGGCGCGCTGCCCGCCGACTTGCCCGACGACCGCATTCTGTCACAAGTGGGGCCAGCCCTGCGCGACGTGGTCAGCGGCATCGAACAACGCACCGGACGGGCGCCCGCCCTGTCACGGCGCGGATAAAGACAAGGAGACATCACATGACCGACAAGATCGCTTATTCCCGCCACGACGACATCGTCGTGCTGCGCATCCAGAACCCGCCCGTCAACGCGCTGAGCCAAGCCGTGCGGCAGGGGCTGGCCGAGGGCATGGACCGTGCCGAGGCCGAAGACGGCGTGCGCGCCGTGATGATCGTGGGCGAGGGCCGTGCCTTCATCGCTGGGGCCGACATCACCGAATTCGGCAAACCGCCGATGGAGCCGCATCTGCCCAACCTCTGCAACCGGATCGAAGCCTCGCCGCTTCTCGTCGTCGCCTCCATGCATGGCGTGAGCCTCGGCGGCGGTCTCGAAGTGGCGCTTTCGGCGCATTACCGCATCGCCCAGCCCTCGGCCCGCGTCGGCCTGCCGGAAGTGCACCTTGGCCTCATTCCCGGTGCTGGCGGCACCCAGCGTCTGCCGCGCCTGATCGGCGTGGAGCCTGCGCTGGATGCCATCACCACGGGCCGCCACATCAAGGCACCGCAGGCGCTGGAGATGGGCATCCTCGACCGGGTGGAGGAGGGCGATCCGCAGGAGGTTGGTCTCGCTTACGTCCGCGAGCTGCTCGACAGCGGTGCCGAGCGCCGTCCAATCTGCGAGATGCCGGCACCCGCGCCCATCGACTGGGACGCCGCCTATGAGGCGACGCTGAAGAAAGGCCGCGGCCAGATCTCCCCCGCTGAGGCCGTGCGCGCCGTGCAGGCAGGTGTGGAGAAACCCTTCGAGGAGGGCATGAAGGCCGAGCGCCGCATCTTCTCGGAACTGATGAACACCGATCAGCGGCAGGGCATGATCCACGCCTTCTTCTCGGAACGTGCGGTCAGCAACCTCCCCGAGTTGAAAGGCGTCGAGCCGCGGGATCTGAAAGCCATCGGCGTGATCGGCGGCGGCACCATGGGCGCGGGCATCGCCACGGCGGCGCTGCTGTCGGGCTTCTCGGTCGTGCTGATCGAGATGAAGGAAGAGGCCGCCAAGGCCGCGCATGAGCGTATCTCGGGCAACCTCCAAGGCGCGCTGAAACGCGGCAAGATCGATCAGGCGAAGTTCGATCACCTCACCGGCGAAGCACTGACCGTTTCCACCGAATACGACAGCCTCAAAAACGTCGATCTGGTCGTCGAAGCGGTGTTCGAGGACATGGACGTGAAAAAGCAGGTCTTCGGCAAGCTCGACGCGGTCTGCAAGCCGGGCTGCGTGCTGGCCTCCAACACCTCCTATCTGGACGTGAACGAGATCGCCGCCAGCACCAAGCGCCCCGAGGACGTGATCGGGCTGCACTTCTTCTCGCCCGCCCATGTGATGAAACTGCTCGAGGTCGTCGTCGCCGACAAGACCGCGAAAGACGTGGTCGCCACGGGCTTTGCGCTCGGCAAGGCACTGGGCAAGGTCTCTGTCCGCGCCGGCGTCTGCGACGGTTTCATCGGCAACCGCATCCTCGCCACCTACCGCACCGCGGCGGACCATATGGTGTTGGACGGCGCCAGCCCCTACAAGATTGACGCGGCGCTGGAAAAGTTCGGCTTTGCCATGGGCCCCTTTGCCGTGGCCGACCTTGCCGGTCTCGACATCGGCTGGGCCACGCGCAAGCGCAAGGCCGCCACGCGCCACCCCGAGGAACGCGTGCCAACCTATATCGACCGGCTTTGCGAGCAGGGCCACTTCGGCCAGAAGACCGGCGAAGGCTACTACATCTACGAAAAGGGCAAGCGCGGCGGCACCCCGAACCCGGAAGTGCTCCGCCTGATCGAGGAAGAGCAGAAAGAGCGCGGCATCACCCCGCGCGACTTCACCGACGCCGAGATCGTGCGCCGCTACATGTGCGCCATGGTCAATGAGGCGGCCAAGGTGCTGGAAGAGGGCATCGCCAAACGCCCGCTCGACATCGATATGACCCTGCTCTTCGGCTACGGCTTCCCGCGCTACTGGGGCGGCCCGATGAAATGGGCCGACATTCAGGGCCTGCCCAATGTGCTGGCGGCGATCGAGGGCTTCGCCGAGCAGGACCCGTGGTTCTGGAAACCCGCGCCGCTGCTGGCCGAACTGGTCAAGACCAACCGCAATTTTGATGATCTGAACAAGGAAGCTGCCAAATGAAACAGGCTGTCATCGTCTCTGCCGTCCGCACCGGGCTGGCCAAATCCTTCCGCGGGTCATTCAACATGACCCACGGCGCCACCATGGGCGGCCATGTCGTTGCCGAAGCGGTCAAGCGCTCTGGCGTCGCCCCCGACGCCATCGAAGACGTGATGATCGGCTGCGGCTACCCCGAGGGGGCCACCGGCTCGAACATCGCGCGCCAGATCGCCTTGCGGGCGGGCCTGCCGGTCACCGCCTCGGGCGTGACCGTGAACCGCTTCTGCTCCTCCGGTCTCCAGACCGTTGCCATGGCCGCCAACGCCATCTGCATGGAGGGCGCGGGCCCGATGGTCGCCGGCGGGGTGGAGAGCATCTCGCTGATCCAGCCCGACGTCAAATCGGTCAAGGAATCCTGGCTGAAAGAGCACAAGCCCGAGGTCTATATGGCGATGATCGACACCGCCGACATCGTGGCCAAACGTTACAATATCAGCCGCGAGGATCAGGACGCCTACGGTCTGCGCAGCCAGCAGCTCATCGCCAAGGCGCAGGAGGCCGGTCTTTTCGACGATGAGATCGTGCCGATGACCACCACCATGGGCGTGCAGGACAAGGAGACCAAGGAGATCTCCACCCGCGAGGTCACCGTGGACCGCGACGAATGCAACCGCCCCAATACCACGATGGAGGGGCTTGCGGGCCTCACCCCGGTGCGCGGCGAGGGGGCCTTTATCACCGCCGGTAACGCCAGCCAGCTGTCCGACGGTGCCGCCGCTTTGGTGCTGATGGACAGCAAACAAGCCGAGCAGCAGGGGCTTCAGGCCATGGGCGCCTTCCGCGGCTTCGCCGTCGCGGGCTGCGAACCCGACGAGATGGGCATCGGCCCCGTCTTCGCCGTGCCACGCCTCTTGGAACGTCATGGGCTGACTGTCGATGACATCGACATCTGGGAGTTAAACGAAGCATTCGCGAGCCAGGCGCTCTACTGCCGCGACCGGCTCGGCATCGACCCGGACAAGTGCAACGTGAACGGCGGCTCGATCGCCATCGGCCATCCCTTCGGCATGACCGGGGCGCGGATGACCGGCCATATCCTGCGCGAAGGCCACCGCCGCGGCGCGAAACTCGGCGTCGTCACGATGTGCATCGGCGGCGGCATGGGGGCGGCTGGCCTCTTCGAAATCTACTAAAGGGGGCCGATATGGACCTGAGCTATACAGACGAAGAACGCGCCTTCCGCGAGGAGGTGCGTCAATTCCTCGCCGAAAAACTGCCCAAGGAACTCTCCGAGAAGGTGCGCCGCGGGCAGGAGCTGACCAAGGACGACCACGAGCGCTGGCACGCGATCCTGAACGAACAGGGCTGGCTTGCCACCAACTGGCCCAAGGAGTTTGGCGGGGCGGCGTGGAACGCCGTGCAGCGTCACATTTTCGAGGAAGAGGCGGCCGCCCACCACGCGCCGCGCATCGTGCCCTTCGGCCTGTCGATGCTGGCGCCGGTGCTGCAGAAGTTCGGCTCGAAAGAGCAGCAGGACTACTGGCTGCCGCGCATCCTGTCGGGTGAGGACTGGTGGTGTCAGGGCTATTCCGAGCCGGGCGCAGGCTCCGACCTCGCCTCGCTGAAGACCACCGCGGTGAAGGACGGCGACCATTACATCGTCAACGGCCAGAAGACATGGACCACGCTCGGCCAGCACGCCAACATGATCTTCTGCCTCGTGCGCACCGACAAGGAGGTGAAGCAGCAAGAGGGCATCTCCTTCCTGCTGATCGACATGGAAACGCCGGGCATCACCGTGCGCCCGATCATCCTGCTGGATGGCGGCGCCGAGGTGAACGAGGTCTTCTTCGACAACGTGAAAGTGCCCGCCGAGAACCTCGTCGGCGAGGAGAACAAGGGTTGGACCTACGCCAAGTACCTGCTGACCCATGAGCGCACCAACATCGCGGGCGTGGGCTTCTCCCAAGCCGGTCTTCAGGCCGTCAAACGCATCGCTCGCTCCGAGATGGCCGGGGGCCGCCCGCTGATCGAGAACCCGCATTTCGCCGCCCGTGTGGCACAGGCCGAGATCGACCTGATGGCGATGGCCACGACCAACCTGCGGATCATCTCGAAAGCCGCCGCAGGGCAGGCGCCGGGCGTGGAAAGCTCCATGCTGAAGGTCAAAGGCACGATCATCCGGCAGGAGATCAATGATCTGGCGCGCCGCGCCGCCGGGGTCTACGCCATGCCCTTTGCCTCCGAAGCGGTCGCCGGGAGCAACGATGCGCTGCCCGACCCGCATGAAGCCGGCCCCGTGGCCGCGCAATATTTCAACAACCGCAAGCTGTCGATCTTCGGCGGCTCCAACGAGATCCAGCGCCAGATCATCGCCAAGACCATGCTCGGAGGTGGCAAATGAATTTTGACCTGACTGAAGAACGCCAGATGTTGCAGGACAGCCTGCGGCGCTTCCTGCGCGACAAATACGACACCGAGACTCGCAACCGCATCCTCGAGAGCGACACCGGCTATTCCAGCGAAATCTGGGAAGGTCTGGCCGAGTTGGGAGTGATCGGCGCGCTCTTCACCGAAGAGCAGGGCGGTTTCGGCGGCGCGGGTTTCGACCTCGCCGTGGTTTTCGAGGAACTGGGCCGCGCCGGTGTGGTCGAGCCGCTTCTGGACAGCGCCGTGCTGGCCGGGGGGCTGATCGCCGACCTCGGGACCGAAGAACAGCAGGAGCATATCGAGCAACTGATCGGCGGCGCGCTGCAACTGGCCTTCGCCCATGGCGAGCCGGGCAGCCGCTATGACCTCGAGCGCGTCACCACCTCGGCCACGCAAAACGGCGACCAGATCGTGCTAAGCGGCCGCAAGGCCGTGGTGGCCAATGCCGAGGCCGCCGACATGCTCGTCGTCTCCGCCCGCGAAAGCGGGGAGGCAGGGGACCGCGATGGCATCTCGCTTTTCCTCGTGCCCGCCGATGCCAAGGGTTTGACCGTGACTGGCTACGCGCTGCTCGCAGGTGGCCGCGCCGCCGAGGTGACACTCGATGACGTGACCCTGCCGGAAAGCGCCCGTCTGAGCGCGCCGGGCAAGGCATTCGAGGCCATCGAGACCCGCACCGCCAAGGCCACCGCCGCGCTTTGTGCCGAGACGCTCGGCGCGATGGAGACCGCCTGCGCCCTGACGCGCGAGTATCTCGGCACCCGCAAGCAGTTCGGCCGCCCGATCGGCTCCTTCCAGGCGCTGGCGCACCGCATGGCGGACCTGCTCATCGACCTCGAACAGGCGCGCTCGGCCGTGATCAACGCGGCGGGCCATCTGGAGGACGACCGCGAAAGCCGCGAGCGTCACGTCTCGGCGGCGAAGAACCTGATGGGCCGGGTGGGGCGTCTGGTCTCGGAGGACACGATCCAGATGCACGGCGGCATCGCCATGACGCAGGAGTACGAACTGGCGCATATCGCCAAGCGCATCACCATGGCAGACCACCGCTTTGGCGACGTCGATCATCATCTGGAGCGGTTCATTGCACTATCCGCCGCATGAAGCTCCGACCAGCGGGGTTCAACAGCTGATCGGGTTTCAGCCCGACCTGTCGAACCCCGATGGCAGCACCCGCGTCACGCTCGACCTCGGGCCACAGCACCTCAATGTCTCGGGCGTGCTGCACGGCGGGCTGCATACGCTGATGCTTGACGTCGCCGCCGGTTTCGCCTGCGCGCGGCACTGCGCGATGAACGGGCCTTTCGTGCCAATGCTGACGCTCTCGCTGACCACCGATTACATCGGCGCGGTCCGGGAGGGGCGGATCATCGCCACGGGGCGCGTCACCGGCGGGGGCTTCAAGATTCTCTACGCCGAGGCGCAGTTGCACGATGCCGAAGGCCGCCTGCTGTCGCGCGCCACCGGCGTGTTCAAGAGGGCCAAGACATGAGCGCAAGGATCGAGGACCGCGGCGACCGGCTGATCGTCTGGAACGGCAACGCCGAGAAACGCGGCGCGCTGACGCCCGCGCTCTACGACGCCATCGCCGAGGCGATGCGGCTGGCCGAGGAGCCGCGCATCCGCGCGGTGATCCTGACCTCCGAGGGGCGGTTCTTCTGCGCCGGGGGCGATCTCAACGTGCTGATCGAACGCCGCAAGCTGACCGAAGAGGTCCGCCGCGAGCGGGTCGATGCGCTGCATGATCTGGTGCGGTCGATCCGCGCCTGCCCGGTGCCGGTCATCGCCGCCGTCGAAGGCGGTGCGGCGGGCGCGGGCCTGTCGCTTGCGTTGGCCTGCGATATGATCGTGGCCTGCGAAGACGCGCAGTTCACCGCCGCCTACGTCAAGGCCGGTCTGGTGCCCGACGCCGGGCTTACCGCGTCACTCGCCCGGCTGCTGCCGCGCCCCTTGGCGATGGAGATGTGCCTCTTGGGCCGCCCGGTCATGGCCATGCGCTTTGCTGAACTGGGTGCAGTGAACCGCATTTGCCCCAATGGCCGCGCGCTCGACGAAGCCCTGATGCTGGCCGACACGCTGGCCGCAGGGCCGCGCGACGCGCAAGCCATGATCCGGGCCTTGGTAGGGCAGGCCTATGAGACCGACGAGGCCGCGCAGCTCGACGCCGAGCGCAACGCCATGGCCCGTGCCGCGGGCGGCGACGAGGCCGCCGAGGGCATCGCGGCCTTTTTGGAAAAACGAAAGCCCCGGTTTTAGCCGGGCGGCGGCTGCCGGAGGAGGGGGCCGCCATTAGGCAGGAGGAGACACCCATGAATGCCAGGGTACAGGATTTTCTAGCTGAGCAATTGGCGACCCGCCCAGAGGCGGCGGCGCTGAGCGATGCCAGCGGTGCGGCTTGGAGCTTTGCCGATCTGGACCGCGCGCGCGTTGCCTTGGCGGCAGAGTTGCGCGGCGCGGGGGTGCAGGCAGGCGACCGCGTGCTGTTGATGGTGGAAAACTGCGTTTCCGCCGTGGCCGGGCTCTATGCCGCGTGGGAATTGGGCGCGGTGGCAATCCCCGTCAACGCCCGCCAGACCGAGGCGGAGGTCACCCGCATCATCAACCACGCCACCCCGGCGGCGGTGCTGCTGACCTGCGAGGTCTCGCCCGAGGCGGCGGCCCATGCAGCGCGGCTGGACGCAGGCGAGATTGCGGGCGATTTCGGCAAGCTGCATCTGGCCACGCCACAGCCCAGCAGCCCGGACGCCGATCTGCACGACGTGGCGGTGCTGCTTTATACCACCGGCACCACGGGCGACCCCAAAGGCGTTATGCTGTCCCATGACAACCTGCGTTTCGGGGCGCGGGCCTCGGCCGATCTGCGGCAGATGGTGCCGGGGGATGTGGTCTATGGCGTCTTGCCGATGACCCATGTCTTCGGCCTCGTCTCGGTCCTGATGGCCGCCGTGAGCGCGGGCGCGAAGGTGCGGCAGGAGAGCCGTTTTTCGGCTGCGAAACTCCATGCCGCGACCCATGAAGACGTGACGATCCTGCCTGCGGTGCCGCAGATGCACGCGCTGGTCATGCAATATTCGCGCGAGCGCGGGATGCCGAAACTGGAAAGCCCGACCCTGCGCTATGTCTCCTCCGGCGGTGCGCCGCTTGACCCTGCGTGGAAGCGCAAGGCCGAGGCCTTTTACGAACTGCCCTTACAGAACGGTTTCGGCATGACCGAGACCTGCTCGGGTGCCTCGGCCACGGCCAATGCGCTTGGCTCGTCCGATACCTCCGTCGGGCCGGTGACACCGGGCACCGAGTGCAAGATCGACGACCAAGCCCCCGGCGGCAATGGCGCGGGCGAAGGCGAGGTTCTGGTGCGCGGCCCGCATGTGATGAAGGGCTATTACCGCAACCCGACCGAGACCGACAAAGCCATCGACGCCGAGGGCTGGTTGCACACGGGCGATCTGGGCAAGCTCGATGAGGAGGGGCGGCTGCATATCCTCGGACGTTCGAAGGAATTGATCATCCACGGCGGTTTCAACGTCTACCCGCCCGAGGTGGAAGCCGCCTTGAACGATCACCCGCGCGTGGTGCAATCGGCGGTGGTCGGACGGCGGCGCGAGGGCGATGAAGAGGTGCTGGCCTTCGTGCAGGTGGCACCGGGGGACGAGGTCACGGCAGAGGAGCTGCGCGGTTTCGTCAAGGAACGGCTCACGGGCTACAAACGCCCGTCGCAGATCATCGTGGCGACCGATCTCCCCGCAGCGCCCACGGGCAAGATCCTGAAGCACCGCTTGCTGACGGCCTTTGCCGATCAACTGGCGTGACGGGGCGGGGCGCAGAAGCGCCCCGCATCTTTATCAGACGTAGGTGCCTTCGGCGGCAGCGCGGATCGCACGGATGTTCTCGCCATAGGGCGCCGGATCGCTGACCGAACCGCCCTTGAAGACCGCCGAGCCCGCTACCAACACATCGGCCCCGGCCTCGGCCACCAGCGGCGCGGTCTTGGGATCGACGCCGCCGTCGATCTCGATATGCACCGGCCGGTCGCCGATCATGCTGCGCAATTCGCGGATCTTGGCGGTCATGTCGATGAACTTTTGCCCGCCGAAACCGGGGTTCACGGTCATCACGCAGACCAGATCGACCATGTCGAGGATCTCGGCCACGGCGCTTGCCGGGGTGCCGGGGTTCAGCGCCACGCCCGCCTTGGCGCCCGCGCCGCGGATCGCTTGCAGGGTGCGGTGGATATGGGGGGTGGCCTCGACATGGGCGGTGATCACGTCGGCGCCCGCCTTGGCGAAAGCCTCGATATAGGGATCGACCGGGGCAATCATCAGATGCACGTCCATCACGCCCCTAATGTGGGGCCGGATCGCCGCGCAGGTGGCGGGGCCGAAGGTGATGTTGGGCACGAAATGCCCGTCCATCACGTCCACATGCACCCAGTCGGCGCCTTGGGCCTCGATGGCTTGGCATTCGGCACCGAAATTGGCGAAATCGGCAGCGAGGATGGAGGGGGCGATCTTGATCGAACGGTCGAAAGTCATGGGGGCAGCCTTTGTTGCGGGGGTTGGCCCCTCATAACGGCTGACCGCCCCCGGGGAAAGAGCCTAGAGGTCGAGCTCCAGCACGCCGCCGAGCCGTGCGGCGCGGGACTGGCAGAGGATGATCGCCCCTTCGCGTTGCTTGGCGGAAAGCACGAAGTCGCGGTGCTCCACCTCGCCCCCGCGCAACCCGCATTTGCAGACGCCGCAGATACCGTCGGAGCATTTCAGGTCCACCGGCACCCCGGCCGCGATAAGCGCCTCAGCGGCGCTCTCCTCGGCCCCGACCTCGATCTCGCGGCCCGAGGTGAGCTTCAGCCTGAAGGGGTGGTTCTCGTAATCCGGCACCTCGGGGGTGGAGAAATACTCCAGATGTCGCGCCTCTTCGGGGATGCCGGCGGCTTCGGCGGCGGCCAGCACCGCCTGCATGTAGGACTTGGCCCCGCAGGTGTAGACATGGGTGCTTTCGGGGACGCGGGACATGATGGCGGGCAGGTCGGCGCGGGTGCCCTCGGCGGAGATATGCAGATGCACCCGGTCGGCCCATGGCATCGCCGCCAGTTCCTTGGCAAAGGCCGCGGCCTCGCGGGTCGAGGCAGAGTAATGCAGATCGAAGGGCCGCCCGAGCGCATGCAGACGATGCGCGAAGGCGATCATCGGCGTGATGCCGATGCCGCCGCCCATCAGCAGGCTGTGGGGGGCGTCTTCGATGAGTTCGAAATGGTTCACCGGCTTGCCGACGAAGATGCGCCGGCCCTTGGAGAACACCCGGTGCAGCAGCGCCGAGCCACCGCGGCCTTCGTCCTCGCGCAGCACCGCGATGCGGTAGCGGCTGCGGTCTTCGGGATCGCCCAAAAGCGAATAGGGCCGGAGGTATTCGGGGCCACCACCAGATCGAGATGCGCGCCCGCGGTCCAGGCGGGCAGGTCATGCCCCTCGGGGTGGGCGATGTCGTAAAGCCTTGTCGTAGCGTTCAGCTCCTCCACCGCGGTGATGCGCAGGTCGAGCACCGGGGTATCGCTGCCGACTTTGTAGAGATGCAAATGGTCGGTCTCGCCCGCCGCCGTCTTGCGGCGATGTTCGTCGGCGCTGATCAGGGCGGCATGGGCCTTGATCCCGGCCTCGCGGTTCATCGGGTCCGGGTAGGGCCAGGGATGCGGGGCCAGCGGGGCGGGGTAGACGGCCAGCGTCTGGTCCTCGAATTTGAGGTCCAACTCCGGTTGCAGATCTCGCGCGTTGACCGGTTGGGCGGGCGTGTCGAACCGGCCGGAGGGCTTGCGCTCGATGTCCCACCACCATTTCTTCACCGGGTTGAGGCGCCCCTTGCCGACCTTGTCGTCAAGCTTGGCCAAGAGCGATGCGGCGGCGGGAATGTTCGAGGCGGCCCAGCGGAAGGGCGCTTCGGCAAAGAGCCCCTCAAGGTTCCACGGGCAGGTCTTCATGCAGCGCCCGCACATCGCGCCGCCTTGATTGGTGATCCGGTAGGTGGCGCATTTCTGGCTGTCGGATTTCCAGATCTCGTAGCCGTTGAACATCTTCTCCGGCCCGGCGGTGATCGCGCCCGAGGGGCATTCGCGGGCGCATTTGTTGCAGGATTCGCAGAACTTCTGCAGGCCGAAGTCGATGGGCTTGTCGTTGGCGACGGGCAGGGTGGTGGTGACCACGCCGGATTTCAGCCGCGGCCCGAGGAAGGGGTTCAGGATCACCTCCCCGATGCGGCTGACCTCGCCCAGACCGGCGAGCAGCAACAGCGGCGGTTGCAGCACGTCGCCGTCCATCACCGTATGCGCCTTGGCGGCATGGCCGAGGTTGCGCAGATGCTGCGCCAGCACGCCGCCCAGCATCGAGAAGCGCAGATAGGCGCGCATGGATTGCGACACGGCGATCCAGTCGTCGCCCGAGGAGCCTTCCATCGTGTCATACCCCTGGTCGATGATCAGGCTCAGGGCCTGATCATGCGGCGGGGTGATCGGGGTGCCGGTGGCGTCATGGCTGTACCATGTCCAGTCCGGGCAGGCCGAGAGGCCTGCGGCATCGGCGCCGAGGAAATAGCTCGCCGCCTTGAGGTTCGCGGCATTGCGCGCGGCATCCTCGGCCTCGGGGGCGTCTTCGTTCACTGGCCCGTCCTGCAACAGGATCAGCGCGCCCAACAGGCGGCGCTGTGCGGCGGAGGGGGCGGATTTGATGACGTGATGCCCGCCTTTCATGGCGTTCTGGACCTTCGGCCCCATGTCGCCGAACTGGCCACGCGCGAAGAGATCGCCGCGTTTCGGCACGCGCGGCACGTTGGCGGCGTCGATGTAGGTGGTGGGCGCCTCGACGCGCTTCAGCGTCTCGAAAGGATGCGGCCCCATGGCATAGTCGCGCCGGGCGTAGGGATCGACGTTGCGCGCGCTGACCCCGCCGTGGGTGCCCAACTGCCAATGCGGGCCCTTCAGCACCGACCACGGCTGCTCGGAGAGTGGGGCCAGCGGCATGTCGGGCGCGAGGGCCATGTCGGTCGTCACCACGGCCAGACCGAAGCGCGGGCCGATCCATGGCGCCTGCAGGATGTCGTCCTCCATCACAGCCAGCCCCGCCGCCACGGCCAGTTGCCCGAGGCTCACGTCGGAGGTGGTGGCCGAATGCACCTTGGCCGCGAAGCCCAACTGGCGGATGTATTCGGCAAGCACGGTGGCGTTCTCGGTGCTGCGCAGGCAGGCGCGCTCGACTTGCGCGTCCATGATCCAGTCGCTGCCCGGCTCGCCCGCGCGCGGATCGCGGGGGTAGGCGGTGAGGATCACCAGCGCATGACTGTGGCCGTCGATCGGGGTTTCTGGCGCATCCACGGCGTCGCGCAGGTTGGCCATGATGACATCGACGCCCGCCGCCAGCGTCTTGGTCTGGCGGCTGCGCAGACCTTCGGCCAATTGCGCGGTGCCTTGGCTGCGGCGCGGGCAGGGCAGCACCGCTTCGCGCGGCAGGGCGCAGACGCCCATCATCGAGGCATCGTTGTAATAGCCAAAGGATTTCAGATGGTTGGCCCGCTCCTCCGGGCTGTCGGGGATCACTGCGCCCGCCCTATTGACCGGCCCGTCGCGCAGCAGGTCCATCATGGCCTGAAAGGGCGCCATGGCGTTGCAGATGCTCTGCGGCGTCTCGGGCCGCTCGAACCGCAGTTCCGGCTCGGGCGTCTTGGGCAGCCGGTCATGCGGTGCCTGCAACCGGCGCAACCGTTCCAGCGGAAAGGGGCCGAGATGCATGGGGCGGGTCTTGGACGAAAAGAGCTTCATGGGCAAATCGATGCCACGCTTTGGGGCGATATGCCAGTCTTGGTTGTATTGGTAAGCTCCGCTCTCGCTTGACTTTTTGCGCCGCCGCCGCCCATGCTGCGGCAAAATTGGAGGAGTAAGATCATGACCCTGTTCACCCGCCGTCAGGCCATCGCAACTCTGGGCGCCGCAACGGCTGTGGGGCTGGCAGCACCGGCTCTGGCGCAGAACCGCAAGATCACCCTGGGCGCGCTGCGTTTCACCAGCCACGCAGGCAGCTTCGTCGGCTTTGAACGGGACTATTTCAAAGAGGCCGGTCTGGATGTCGAACTGCGTTTCTTCGAGGCCGCGCAGCCGATGGCCGTGGCGATTGCCAGCGGCGATGTGGACTATGCGATCACGGCAATTTCCGGCGGGCTGGTGTCGCTGGCGCAAAAGGGCGCGGTCAAGGTGATCGGCGGCGGTCTGCAAGAAGAGCAGGGCATCGACGGGCAGAAATTCCTCGTCTCCGACGCCGCCTATCAAGCGGGCATCACCGCGCCGGGCATGTTGGACGGCAAAAGCTTTGGCATGACGCAGGCGGGGTCGTCCTTCCACTACATGGGCTCCAAAATGGCCGCGGCCGAGGGGATCGACCTCAAGTTCAAGCCGCTGCAAAAGGTCGGCGCGGTGATCGGCGCACTGAAGTCGGGCCAGATCGACGCATGGTCGATCGTGCCGCATATCGCCAAGCCTCTGGCCGGGTCGGGTGCAGTGCATATCATCGGCGATGTGGCGACCTATCTGCCGGATTATCAGGTGACCACGGTCTTCACCTCGACCAAGAACGCCACGGATGAGCAGGAGATGACCAAGAATTTCCTTGCCGGTTATTCCAAAGGCGTTGCCGATTACAACGCGGCGATGATCGCCAAGGAAGGCGGCGATGCGGGCGTCGACGAGATGGTCGACCTGATCCACAAATATGTATACACCGACCGCCCGCGCGACAAGGCGGCACCGTCGATCATCAACGGCACCATGCGCCTGAACGAAGGGGCCAAGCTGAACGTCGCCTCGGTCCGCGATCAGTTGGAGTGGTTCCAGTCTGAAGGGTTGGTCGATGCCGACATCACCTTGGAAACGCTGATCGACACCTCCTATGTCGAGACGGTGGGCAGCTAAACGGTGGGCAGCTAAACGCCCGCCCTTCTGAATGCCACGCAGTGCAAGGCGCGCCCCCCACGGGCGCGCCTTTTGCTTTCAAGTCCGCGAGGGGATTTCCGCCGCGCATGACTGGCAATGCCGCCGTGCCAAGATACCTATGACACTGATAGGGGGCCAAGCCCCTGTGCAGAATATGGGAAACGACGGTGAGCGACGGCAGTTTTTTCGCCCTGAACGGCTATCATTTCGCATTGGGGGCCGTGGGTGCGGTGGTCATCCTTGCCCATTGGCTGCCCCGCTTTTTCAGCCGTCGTGAGCCTGCGGCCTCGGGGTTGTTGATTCTGTTGGGCATGGCGGTCTTTGCCCTTGTCCCCGGTATGCCGAGTTTCCCTGACCCCCGCGCGACGCCCTTCCCATGGGAAGTCGTCTCGGAGCTTTGCGTGATCGTCGCGCTTTTCGCGACGGGGCTGCGGATCGACCGGCTTTCGGATTGGTCCCGCTGGGGGCCGACGGCGCGGTTGCTGGCCCTGACCATGCCGTTGACGATCCTGTCGGTTGCGCTGATGGGCTGGGCCTTTGCGGGGATGACCGCGGCGGGCGCGATCCTCTTGGGGGCGGTCATGGCGCCGACCGATCCGGTTTTGGCCGCCGATGTGCAGGTTGGCCCGCCGCATGAGGGCGGCGAGCATCCGGTGCGTTTCGCCCTGACCACCGAGGCGGCGCTGAATGACGGTTTGGCTTTTCCTTTCGTCTACCTTGGTATTCTGGTCGCGGCCGAGGGGTTGGCCCCGGCGTCTTGGGGCGTGGAATGGCTGGCGCGCGACGTCTTTTGGCGCATCGCCGTGGGTGCCGCCATGGGGGCTGCGGGGGGCTGGGCCTTGGGGCAGGTTCTCTTCGCCGTGCCGCGCAATGCGGTACTGGCGGAAACCTCCTCGGGCGTGGTGGCCTTGGCCGGGGTGCTCTTGTGCTATGGCACCACGGAATTGGCCGAGGGCTATGGCTTTATCGCCGTGGCGATGGCCGGTCTGGTGATCCGGCGGGTCGAGGCCGATCACGCATTTCACCGCCGTTTGCACGACTTCACTACCGCTGTCGAACATGCGCTGACGGCGCTTTTGCTGGTGGCGATCGGTGCCGTGCTGCCTGCCTTGCTGAGCGATCTGACCCTTGCGGGCGCGGTGATCGTGCTGGCGCTGATCTTTGTCGTACGCCCCTTGGCGGGGTGGCTGTCGCTTATGGGCACGCCACTTGAGACCCGCCCCCGCTGGGTTGTCGCGCTCTATGGCATACGGGGGATCGGGTCGATCTACTACCTTGCCTATGCGGCGGGGAAGGTTGAGTTTCTGGATGAGGAGCCGCTTTGGGCGATGGTGGGTTTTGCCATCCTTCTGTCGACCTTGGTGCATGGGTTCACTGCCGGGATTGCGGTGGATGGGCTGCGCGGCAAGGAAGGGTCGCCCTCCTAACCGGCACGGGCGGGCAGGGGAGGGCGCGCCCTCTTGCGGATCGCACATTGCGCGCGGGGCAATTTTGCTGAAAAAGGGCGGCATGGACCTCAAGCTTTCCTCCGTCAGCCATTACTATGGCGATACCCAAGTGCTGCGTGACATCACGCTCGACATTCCTTCCGGCCAGATCGTTTGCATCGTCGGCCCGTCGGGCTGTGGCAAATCCACCCTGCTTCGGATGCTGGGCGGGTTGGAACGCCCCAGCGAAGGCCGCGTGTTGCAAATGGGCGATGCGCCTGAAGGCTGTCTGAACCCACTGACCTATATCTTTCAGGACTTCGCCCTGCTGCCGTGGCGCAGCGTGCGCGGCAATGTGGCGCTGGTGCTGGAGGGGCATGGGCTGGGCAAAGCGCGGCGCGAGGCGATCATCGCCGATGTCTTGGCGCGCACGAAGCTCACCGATTTCGCCGATGCGCTGCCCAAGCAGTTGTCGGGCGGGATGAAACAGCGGGTGGCGATTGCCCGGGCGCTGGCGGTGAACCCTGCCGTGATGCTGATGGACGAGCCGTTGAGCGCGCTCGACAGCCAGACCCGCGAATTGCTGATGGATGACCTCGTGGCGCTTTGGACGCGCCAGCCCTTCACGGCGGTCTATGTGACCCACAACCTCGCCGAGGCGGTGCGGCTGGGGCATAAGATCGTCGTCCTGTCGCGCCGTCCGGGCGAGCTGCGCGAGGTGGTGGAACTGGACATGCCGCTGGCCGAGCGGCGCCACGGCGATCCGGTATTGGAGGCGCAGCAACAGCACCTTTGGGGCTTGATGCGTGATGAGGCCGCGGCGGCGGATGCGGAGTTGATCGATGGCTGAAATGACGGATGCAAATGCCCGCGAGGTGACCTTTCGCGGCGGCGGCTTCCGGCCCGGCACGCGGCGCGGCGTGGGGCTTGCGGTTTTCGTGGTGCTGATCCTGCTGGCGGAATGGGGCACGCGCAGCGGTTTCATCTCCCCTCTGACCCTGCCGCGGCCCAGCGATGTCTTGCTGACCTTTCAAGAGCTTTACCAGTCGGGGATGCTGTTCAAACACCTCGGCCCCTCGCTGACCCGTCTGGCGGTCGGCGCGTTGATCGGTGCGTCCTTGGGGATCGGCATCGGCGTGTTGATCGGGTTGTTCTCCTTGGTCCGCGCGGGGCTGGTGCCGCTGGTGGCGGCGATCTTCCCCATCCCCAAGATCGCGCTGCTGCCGCTCTTCGTGATTTGGTTCGGTATTGATGAGGCCAGCAAATACGCGCTGATCGCCTTTGGCACCTTCACGCCCACGGTGGTGGCGACCTATGCGGCGGTGGACAATGTGGACCGGGTGCTGATCCGCATGGGGCAGAGTTTCGGCCTCGGCTGGTGGTCGATCGTGTCCAAGATCGTGGTGCCCGGCGCGATGCCGGGGATTCTGTCCGGCTTGCGTATTTCGCTGACCATTGCGATCATTCTGCTGGTGGCGGCCGAGATGCTGGGCGCGGAATATGGGATCGGGGCGTATATCCTACAGGCCGGGAGCCTGTATGATCTGGAGCGGCTGTTTGCAGGGGTGGTGATCTTGTCGCTGCTGGGCGTGGCGGTGTCTGCTGCTGTGGCCTTTGTGGAGCGGCGCGTGTTGAGCTGGCGGGTATAACACAAGGGCCATCGCCTGCCCGCGGGTGGGCGATCCAAACGGCGGTTCATGCCACTTTATGGCTCAACCGTGATAAGACCTCGCCAGGGCGGGCCTAGCCTCACCAAATCGCCTACCCGTCCGGGCGGGCAGGCGATGGCCCGGCGCCTGCGGCTTGATTCCGGGCTTGGGGTGGTAGTCAATACCGGGGGAGGGCCGGGCGCCAAACACTCAGTTCCGGGCCGGGGTGGTAAGAGCGCATCATTTGCGTATGAATACCGCAACCGCCCTCACCAACGGACCCCCACCATGACCGAACACACCACCACCCACGCCGCCGACGAAGACGCGCGCAACCGCGACATCAAGATCTACGTCAATGGCGACATCGTACACCGCGACGAAGCCAAGGTCTCGGTCTATGACGCGGGCTTCATGTTGGGCGACGGCATCTGGGAGGGTATGCGCCTCTACAACGGTACATGGGCCTTCTTCGATGAGCATATGGACCGCTTCTTCAACTCCTGCAAAGCGATCTCGCTCGACGTGGGGATGGATAAGGCCGGGATCGCCGACGCCCTGCGCCGCACGGCGGAGGCCAATGACATGCACGAGGACGTGCACTGCCGCCTGATGCTGACCCGCGGGATCAAGGACAAACCCTTTCAGCACCCCTCGCTCAGCACCACCGGGCCGACGCTGGTGATTATCATGGAGCATTCCAAACCCGTCGACCGGCTGCAATCCAAGGGCATCCGTTTGGCTTCGGTCCCACAGGTCCGGGGCCTGCCGCACAGTCAAGACCCGAAGCTCAACAGTCACTCCAAGCTCAACTGCATCATCGCCTGCCTTCAGGCCGAGGAAGCGGGCGCGGATGAAGCCCTGATGCTCGACCCGCATGGCTTCGTGAACACCACCAATGCCTGCAACTTCTTCATCGTGCGCCGGGGCGAGGTTTGGACCTCGACCGGGGACTACTGCATGAACGGCGTGACGCGGCAGAAGGTCATCGACCTCTGCCATGAAAACGGCATTCCGATGCGGGAGAAGAACTTCTCGCTCTACGAGGCTTACGGCGCGGATGAGGCTTTCCTCACGGGCACCTTTGGCGCGCAGACCCCGGTGGCCGAGATCGACGGCAAACCTATCGGTACGGGCGAGCGGCCTGTCACCAAACGCATCCAAGCGCTGTACAAAGAGCTGATCAAACAGCACACGGCCTGAACGCCGCGAGGGTGCCCGCCCCCGCAAAGGGGCGGGCGGCATCTTAGGAGACCATGCGCTTCAGCGCCGGCACGCGGCGCAGCAAGAGCCAATCCAGCAGACCCACGACCAGCAGGGTGACCCCCGCCATCGGAAAGGCCAGCGCCACGGCCAGACCGACCACAACCGCGCCTTTCCACAGGGTCATATTGCGCGGGGCAGGCGGGGCCGAAAGCCAACCGGCAGGGTTTGCCGGGCGGCGTTTCCACCACATCACCACGCCCGAGACGCAAAGAAAGATCACCGACAGACAAAACAGCGTATTGGCCACAACGCTCGGCCAACCCAAGGTGCCCATATGCAGCGCGATGCCCACGGCCATCGCCTTCCCGGCCAGCGAATAATCCGCATAGCGCACATCGGCGAGGATCTTGCCCGTGTGCCGGTCGATATGCACCGTCCGGTCGCTGGTGGGGTCTTCGGCATCGGTGTTCATCGAATCCCGGCTCAGCGTCCAAACACCGTCTTCACCGCGCGGCAGGTTCATCTGATAGCGCGCGTCAAAGCCGATCTGCCGGGCCAGCGCGTCGATACTGTCGAGCGTGGCGGGCATGCCTTCGGCCAGCCCTGCGACACCGGCATCGCTGCCCGAGGCGGGCATCGGGGTCTGCTCCAGCGCCCATGGCACCTCCTTGGGGCCGTGGTTCATGTCAGCGTGGATGTCATCCGACAGCGGGGCCTCCCATTTCTCCGCCGGGAACTGGCTCCATGCCTGCACGATCTTTTCACCCCAGATACCGGCCCAAGAGAGGCCCGAGATCAGGAAGAAGATTAGCACGACAGAGACCCAAAGCCCGATCGCCCCGTGCAGGGATTTCCACAGCGCCCGCCCACGGCCCAGTCGCGGCAGCAGCGCCGCCCGCAAACCGGTGCCGCGTGGCCACCAGAGGTAGAGCCCCGTGGCGATCAGCACCATGCCAAGCGAGGCCGCAATCTCGATCATGCGGTCGCCGGTGACGCCCAGCAGCAGGTTGGCGTGAATGTTGTCGGCCATGTCATACCAGCCGCTGCGGCGCGGGAAACTGGCGAGGACTTCGGCCGTATAGGGATCGACGGCGACCATGGTCGCCACGTCATGCGCGTCCACCCGAAAGATCGCGGCCAGATCATCGGCGCGGGGGGCGACATATTGCACAAGGATGCCGCCTTCGATGCTGGCCTGCGCGGCGGCGGCCTGATCGGAGAGGGCGAGGGGCGCGTCTTGGGGCGTGACGGCTATTCGCTCTCCGTCCCGCCCGCCGATAAAGGCGATCCAGAGCATCACAAGCCCGGTCAGGGCGAGCATGATGAAGAAGGGGATGACGTAGACCCCGGCATAGAAATGCCAGCGCCAAGCGGCGCGGTAAAAGCTGTTCGCACGTTGCGTGTTGTCGTTTTGCAGGGCTGTCGCGCCTGCAGGATCGATGGAAACCATATGTTTGGTCCTCTGACTGAATTGATAAGGGATTTGGAGGTCAGAGAACCCGTGGCGGCGCCCTTGCGCGTTTGACTGAGGCGCGGCGCTGTTTGGGCTCTGTGGCAGGGGCAGGGGGCGGCGCTGGCGCCGGGTGAAAGGTGACGGCCAAGGGCTGCACCGCCAGCCCCCGGCGTAGGGCCACGAGGGAGTGTTGGTTCCAGTCGCAGGGCTTGTGCTCGGGCTGCTCCGGTTCGCCATCCGGTCCGATTGTCACTGTCTCCACCCCGTGGCCCGTGCACAGCACCATGGTCAGCGCGCCCTGTTGGCGCTCTGGCATGGTTCCGGGCGCGAGCGCCGAGAACGCCCCAAACAACAACACCACCGCCCAGAGGCAGAGGTGTTGAAGCGGGCCGGTCAACGCCTTGCGGCCCATCCTGCGATGGGCTGGAGCTTAGTGTTTAGGCGCGTGTGAGGAGTGATCCATTCCGCCCGCGTCATGCCCGCGGCGGCTTTCCACCTTGAACGTCACATTCAATGTCCCGGCCTTTTCGAATGTCAGGGTGGCAGGGATTTTCTCGCCTTCCTCAAAGGGGTCACCGTCGAGGCCCATGAACATCACATGCAGCCCCCCGGGTTTGAGGGTGACGGTCTCGCCCGCGGGCAGGTCGATGCCGTCCACATGCGACATGCGCGCGACGCCCATGTCATCGGTTGTGGTCTCATGGAGAGAGACTTCGTCGAAGCCCTCGGCGCTGATGCTGACAAGGCGGTCGGCGGTGTCGCCGTCATTGGTGATCGTCAGATAGCCGCCGCCCACCCGGGCGGTTTTCGGGGTCTCATAGGCCATCGGGTGATCGACGGTCAAAGCGCCCGCGGTATATTCATGCGCGGCGGCGGGCAGGGCGAGAAGGGCAGCCAAGGCTGCGGTATAGAGAGATTTCATTATCATGTTCCATTGTCTGAGAATTGCAAGATGGTGGTGGCTCAGACGAAGGGAGGCCCCCGGACAGGCGGTGGCGCCCCGGCGGGGCTGCGCGGTGCGCCCAAGGCAAGGGCGACGCGGGGCGTGGCAAAGCGGAGCGCCGCGCGCGGCAGCAAGACCTCCGCCGGGCTGGGCAAGATCAGCGCGTTGACGATCCGGCAGGCTTCGCAATCCAATGCCCCGTGGCTCTGCCCCTCGAGCGGCCCGTCGCAAAGATCGCTCATGGCGCCGCCAGCTTGAATAAAGGCGATGAACGCTGGATCTTGCTGCACCTGCGCTGTCGCCCGATGCGCGAAAGGCAAGCTGGCAAGGGCCAGCAACAGCAAAAGGGTCAGGCTGACCCGAAGCGAGGATATGCGCGAAACGGCGGACATGCGCCCTGATACCCCGGCTGTCGCGGCAAAGCTATAGGGCGCTTTGATCTGCGACGCGATGTCGTAGCCTTGGCGCTGCGCGGGGGTTTTTAACTAGCGGGGGGGGGAGTGTTGGCTGGGATGGTAGGATTCGAACCTACGGTACACTGTACCAAAAACAGTTGCCTTACCACTTGGCTACATCCCAACACAGGGCGCTAACTAAAGTTCTCTGGCCCCGGGTGCAAGACCCGTTTTCAAGAAATTATCCTATTCTTCGGCCGCATCAACAGAGAGCAGGTCTTCGCTGGGCAATTCGGCACGTTCCTGCGCGACGATGCGGGTCAATTCACGCTCGGTTTGGGGCTCGACGGGCTGTACGGTGGCGGGATTCGTCTGTGCGGCTGCCGTTTGGGGCGAATCGACGGGCGCGTCGGAGGGCGATTCGCTGTGAGAGATCAAGTGATAGGCCGGTGGCCCAGCAGTGAGGCCCGCCGCGTCGAAGGCCGAGAGGGTCAGGCGAATCGCTTCGCTGCGGGCGGCGACCAGATCGGTGCTCTCTTGGTTGATCCAACCGGCGAATTGCATGTTGATCCAGTGATCTGCCACTTCCTCGACCCAAGCGGCGGCTTCGGGGCTGGACAGAACGAAGGGAAGACCGTTCAGCACCTCCAGCGCCAGATCACGGGCGCGGGTTAGATCGGCGTCGCTGGCCACGGAGAGGGTAAAGGTGAACCGCCGCTCGGCGTTGCGCGAAAAGTTGATGATCCGGCTTTTAAAGACAGTGGCATTGGGGATGCGCAGGTGGTTGCCGTCGAAGGTCAGCAGGATCGTGGCGCGGCTGGTCAGACGGATCACCTTGCCGGTGTCGCCGTCGATCTCGACCGTGTCGTTGGGGCGAAAGGGCTGGCGGATCGACAGCATGACCGAGGCGATGAAATTCTCGACCGTGTCGCGCACTGCGAAACCGATGGCGAGGCCGACGATCCCCGCCGCGCCGAGGATGCCCGACAGCAGCGCCGTGGCGCCGAGGATATCCAGCGCCACCACGAGGGCTGCGATGACAAAGGCCAGCCGGATGATCTGGCGGTAAATGTCAGCGATAAAGGCATTGGGGGCGAGCCGATCCCACGGGTTGCGCAGCCGCGCCAGCGCCAGTCCGGCGACGACAATCAGGCCAAAGACACCAAGCGCCACCAAGGCCAGCGGCAGGAAGGCCACGGCCTGCGCCATCCGGTCGCGGAAGCGCTCTACGGCGGGGTTGAGCCGCTCGGCCACATCGGTGCTTTCGCGCACCTCGTTGCGGATCGCCACCACCCCTTCGACGCGGCCCGCCAAATCGTTCAGCCGCGCGGCGCTGGCGGTGTCGAGCGTGGTGCCGGTCAGCGTGACGATGCCGGAGGCGACAGAGACGCGGACCTTCTCGAACCCCTCAAGCTCGCGCAGGATGGCGCGGATGCGTTTGGCGATGGCCGCGTCCTCTGTGGCATCGCCTTCAATGGCGATGGTGCCTTCGGGTTGGTCGCTGGTTTGCGCAAAGGCCGGGGTGAGGGGAAGTGCGCAGCTCAGCAGCAGGCAGAGGAGCAGGCGGGGCAGGGCGGCGGTGAGGCGCATGGTGGGAACTCCGTCAGCGGGATGGGCCGCCGCCCTCGGGCGTCGGGGGCGGCAGCTTGGCCACTTAGCGCGCTACCCCCGACAATCGAGCAGCACCGCCCCGCTGCGCTGTCCGGCCTCGACCAATTCATGGGCGCGGGCGGCCTCAGAAAGCGGCAGGACCGTGTCGACGGGGCAGCGCAGGGCGCCGTCCTCCAACGCGTGGTGTAACCGGTTGATCGCCTGTTTGCGCGGCCCTGCGGGCAGCAGGTAGATTAGGATGATGTCGATGGTGACCGCTTTGAACAGCAGCGGATAGAAGGGCAGTGTGGGCGACATTTCCGCCGCCGAGCCATAGGCGGCGATGCGGCCATTGGGGGCGATGACCTCGGTGTCGGTGGTGATGTTCAGGCCAAACTCCGTCTCGACGATGGTGTCGACCGGCTTGCCGCCATTGGCATAGAGCACGGCGGCGGCGAGATCGGGGTCGGCGTAGTTGAACACGGCATCGGCGCCTGCGTCGCGGACCAGATCGCTGTCGCGGGGGCTACAGGTGGCGATCACCTTGGCCCCGCCCCATTTCGCCAGTTGAACGGCGAGATAGCCGACCGTGCCTGCGCCGCCTTGGATCAGCACCGTCTCCCCAGCCACCCCGCCGCCGCCAAAGACGGCGTGGCAGGCGGTCAGCCCCGGGATGCCAAGCTGCGCGCCGACCTCGGGCGAGACGCCTTTGGGCAGGGGCACGGCCTGATGCGCGGGCAGGGTGATCTGCTCAGCCGCCGTGCCAAAGGCGCGTTGCCACTGGCCGTTCCAAATCCAGACCTTCTGGCCCACCCGGCCCGCATCGACGCCCGCGCCCACGGCGACGATCTCTCCCGCGCCGTCGCTATGGGGGATGACCTGCGGGAAGGGCGGTTTGCTGACGCCGGGGCGGGTGCCCGCGCGGGCTTTGACGTCCGAGGGGTTCACGCCGGAATGGCTGAGCGCCACGCAGACTTCTCCGGCTTGCGGAGCGGGGTTGGCGATCTCCGACAGGCGCAGCACGTCGGCGGCGGCTCCGAATTGGTCATAGGTGATGGCTTGCATGGCGCACTCTCCGGCTTGGGCTTTGCGGGCAGAGTGGCGCATGCGCCGGGATCATGCAATTGCGGCGCGGGCGGGCGCTACTCGCGCAGTTCCTTGGGGCCGACGCCCCAGAGCCGCACCTTGGGCGCCCAGCCGGTAAAGCCGCCCGAGCGCAGCTCGCACCATTCCAGCGTGCATTCGCCCAGCCGTGCTACGACGCCCAGTTCCAACCGTGCCACCACGGCGGCTTTGGGGTCGGGATTGATGCGCAATTGCAGCATGTCCTGTTCGACCAGCACCGTGCGGGTGCCCGACAAAAGCGAGTAGTGGACCCAGCCGCCCATGCCGTCGCGGTCTTCGACCCGGCGCCAATGGCCATGTTCGGCGGTGATCCTCAGCGGCAGGTCGCGGCGTTTGTAGACCCAGTCGATCCGGTGCGAGAGCGACGGGCCGCGGCGCACATTGCCTTCGGAGGCTTTCATCGAAACGAAACGGGGCAGGGGGAGGTTCGTGACCTGACCACGCGCCTCTTCTGCGACGCCGGCGGTCGGCTGTGCCAAAAGCAGCGCGCCCACAATCAGGGCGCTGCGAAAGAAAGCGGTTATCATTGAATTGCCTGCTATGCGGTTCACTGCTGTGGGTCGGTGCTGTGCAAATCTGCGGGTTATTGTTGCTCTTTTTCCGGCGCGAGTTCTTGTGCCTCGTCGCTGCATGAGACACCATGCCTGCGAAACGAGGCGACGCCAAGACCGGGAGAGCAGGCATGTCAAAGAAGCGGTTGAGTGTTGTAGTGACGCGACGGTTGCCAGAGGCCGTCGAAACACGGCTGTCAGAGCTGTTTGACGTGACCCTGCGCGAGGATGACAGGCCGATGACCCGCGAGGAATTGGGCGCGGCGATGCGTCAGGCCGATGTGCTGGTGCCCACCATCACCGATGAGATCGACGCGCCGCTGATCACCCAAGCGGGCGAGCGGCTCAAGCTGATCGCCAATTACGGGGCCGGGGTCGATCACATTGATGTCGCCACCGCGCGCCAGCGTGGCGTGCTGGTGTCGAACACCCCCGGCGTGCTGACCGACGATACTGCCGATATGACCATGGCGCTGATCCTTGCCGTGACCCGCCGCATGCCCGAGGGCATGGCGGTGATGCAATCGGGCAATTGGGATGGCTGGGCGCCGACGGCCTTGATGGGCGGACGGGTCGGCGGGCGCCGTCTGGGCATTCTGGGCATGGGCCGGATCGGTCAGGCCGTGGCGCGCCGGGCGCGGGCCTTTGGCATGCAGGTACATTACCACAACCGCAAACGCTTGCGTGAAGAGACCGAGAGCGCGCTAGAGGCCACCTATTGGGAAAGCCTCGATCAGATGGTCAGCCGGATGGACGTGATCAGCATCAACTGCCCCCATACCCCCAGCACCTTCCATCTGATGAACGCCCGCCGCTTGGGTCTGATGAAGCGTGACGCGGTGATCGTGAATACCTCCCGCGGGGAGGTGATCGACGAGAACGCCCTGACGCGGATGCTGCGCGCGGGCGATATCAAGGGCGCGGGGCTGGATGTCTATGAACATGGTCGCGAGATCAATCCGCGCCTGCGCGAGTTGAAGAACGTCGTGCTGCTGCCGCATATGGGCTCCGCCACGCTGGAAGGGCGAATCGAGATGGGAGAGAAAGTCTTGATCAATATCAAGACCTTCGATGATGGCCACCGTCCGCCGGATCAGGTCGTGCCCTCCATGCTTTGACCCACGGACGGCGGCGGCAACGCGGGCCTTCCGGGTGATTTATTTACAACGATGCCGCCGCAGGATTTTGCGGCGTAAGGATGCTATTGGGAGATAAGACGTGACCAAAATCGCAGATTTGCCGCGAAATGAGGCGGGGATCGCCGCCGCGCTGGATGAGTTGCAACAAGCTTTCGGGGACAATCTGCTGACCGGCCGAGCCATTCGCGAACAGCACGGCCACACCACCACATGGATCGACACGCAGGCGCCCGACGCGGTGGTCATGGCGCGCTCGACCGACGAGGTGGCGCAGACGGTGCGGATCTGCGCCGCCCATCGTGTGCCGGTGATCCCCTTCGGCACCGGCACCTCGCTTGAGGGCCATGTGAACGCTCCGGCGGGCGGGATTTGCATAGATGTCATGCAGATGGACCGCGTGCTCGAGGTCAATGCAGGCGATCTGGATTGCCGGGTGCAGCCCGGCGTGACCCGCGAGGCGCTCAATACCCATCTGCGCGATCAGGGGCTGTTCTTCCCGATCGACCCCGGGGCCAATGCGTCGCTCGGGGGGATGACCGCGACGCGGGCCAGCGGCACCAATGCGGTGCGCTATGGCACGATGAAGGACAACGTCCTGAGCCTTGAGGTGGTTCTGGCCGATGGCCGGGTGATCCGCACCGGCGGGCGGGCGCGGAAATCTTCGGCGGGCTATGATCTGACGCGGCTTTTCGTCGGTTCGGAAGGGACGCTTGGAATCATCACCGAGATCACCCTGCGCCTGCAAGGCATCCCCGAGGCGATGTCCTCGGCCCGCTGTTCTTTCCCAACGGTGCAGGCCGCCTGCGAGACCGTGATGGCGGTCATCCAATACGGCCTGCCGGTGGCGCGGATCGAGCTTTTGGATGCCGATGTGGTGAGAGCCGTGAACGCCTATTCCAAGCTGACCCTGCCCGAAACGCCGCTTTTGCTGCTGGAATTCCACGGCTCCGAAGCCGGGGTGGTGGAACAGGCCGAGACCTTTGGCATGCTTTCAGAAGAGTTCGGCGGCAGCGGCTATGCCGCAACGACGACCCCCGAAGAGCGCAGCAAGCTGTGGCAGGCCCGCCATGACGGCTATTGGGCGGTGCTGGCGCTGCGACCGGGCTGCAAGGCGGTGGCCACGGATGTCTGCGTGCCGATCTCGCGCCTCGCCGATGCCGTGGTGGCGGCCCAAGCGCGGGCGGAAGAGTTGCAGTTGATCGCCCCCATCGTGGGCCATGCGGGCGACGGGAATTTCCACGCATCTTTGTTGATCGACATGGACGACCCCGAGGAAGTCGCGCGCGGCGAGGCATTCGTCAGTTGGTTGGCGGAACTGGCGATTTCGATGGAGGGGACCTGCACCGGCGAACATGGGATCGGGCAGGGCAAGCGGCCCTATCTGCGCAAGGAATTGGGGGCTGCGATAGATGTGATGGCGACCGTGAAGGCGGCGCTGGATCCGCAGAATATTTTGAACCCGGGGAAGATTTTGCCGGGGTGAGATGGGGTGTTTCGCCCTGATCTTGTGCGGCGGGAGGGCGCGTGCAGGGTATTTGGGAAAGGATGAAGGTGGGGCGGTGTGGTCTGCCTTGATGTTGTGCGGCGGGAGAGGTGGTGCAGGGTATTTGAGAAAGGATGAAGGTGGGCGCGCGCGTTTGGGCTGAGGTGGCGCTTTGGGGGAGCGGGTAAGGTCGGTTTTTGGCGATGTTGGGTCGGCTGCTGCCTGCGGGGCGTGGTGCTGCTGCGTACAACGGGAGTGGGCCTAGCGCAGAGGGATTGGCAGATGAAAACGCAAGTCAAAGCATTGGTTGTCGGGGGCGGCGCGGTTGGCACGTCGATCGCCTATCATCTGGCGAAGGCCGGTTGGGACGATGTGATGCTCTTGGAGCGGGACGAGTTGACCTCTGGCTCGACTTGGCATGCGGCGGGGCTTTTGCCCTTGTTCAACATGTCTTACGCGACCACCCATATTCATCAGTATTCGGTCGAGTTTTATAAGACGCTGGAGGCGGAGACGGGGTTGAACGCGGGCTTTGCCGTGGTGGGCAATCTGCGCATGGCCCAGACCGACGCCCGGATGGATGAGTATATGCTCTATGCCTCTACCGCCGAGACCTGTGGCGTGCCTTATCAATGGCTAACCCCCGATGAGATCAAGGCGAAGTGGCCTTTGATCGAGACATCGGATTTGAAGGGGGCGCTTTATCATCAGACCGACGGCTATATTAACCCCGCCGATGTGACCATGGCGATGGCCAAGGGCGCGCGGCAGCGGGGTGTGGCGATCGCGCGCAAGTGGCAGGCGGATGCCTTTGCGTGGAACGGCAGTCACTGGGAAGTGACCTGCACCAAGATGGTCGAGAAGGGCGGCAACCTTGTGCCGTCGGACGAGCAGATCGTCATCACGGCGGACCATGTGGTGACCGCGAGCGGCAACCATGCGCAGCGCACGGCGCGGATGCTGGGCATCAAGATGCCAGCGATTCCCGTGGAGCATCAGTTCATCGTCATGGACCGCGATCCGGCCTTGGTCGACTATCGGGCGGCGGGGCATGGGGAGCATCCGGTGATCCGCGACGCCGATGCCCAAAGTTATGTGCGCGAAGAGCGCGGCGGCTGGATCCTTGGGGTCTATGAGAAGGGCGCGCCGGCGCGGTTTGAGTATGGGGTGCCGGACAGTTTCCGGGCCGATCTGTTTCAGCTCGATCTTGACCGGATCGAAGAGCAATATATGGCGATGAACCACCGCATCCCCTCTGCGGAGGAGTGTGGGTTGAAGGACGATTTCAACGGGCCGATTTGCTATACGCCCGATGGCAATCCCTTGGTGGGACCAGCGCCGGGGCTGCGGAATATGTGGTTGGCGGAAGGGTTTTCCTTTGGGATCACGGCGGCGGGCGGCACCGGCTATTATCTGGCGCAGATGATGGTGGAGGGCGAGGCCGAGATCGATATGGCGAGCCTCGATCCCAAACGCTACGGCGATTGGATGACCACGGAATATGCCGCGCGCAAGAACGAGGAAGCCTACGACCACGTTTATATCCTGCACCATCCTGATGAGGAGCGTCCGGCCTGTCGCCCTCTGCGCACCTCTCCGGCCTATGACCGGCAGGCGGCGCGGGGGGCGCAATTCGGGCAGGTGAATGGCTGGGAGCGCCCGAATTATTTCGCGCCCGAGGGGTTTAGCGATCATGACAGCCGCGCGTTCCGGCGCGGGGGCTGGTGGCAATATGCGGTAGAGGAAGCGCGGGCAATCCGCGAGGGTGTGGGGTTGATCGATGCCACAGCCTTTACCAAACATTTGGTTCGTGGCCCGGGGGCGACGGCGTTTCTGGACTGGTTTACCTGCAACAAGCTGCCTTCGGTGGGGCGGATCAACCTGACCTATGCCTTGACCGGGGTGGGGACGACGCGGACGGAATATACCATCGTGCGTTTGGCGCAGGACGAATATTACCTTGTTTCGGCGGGGGCATGGACGGCCTATGACAGCGATTATCTGCGCAAGGCGATTGCCGATAAGATGCCTGAGCTGGGGTATATCGAGTGCCATGACGTGACCACGCAGTGGGGTGTCTTCGCGATTGCCGGGCCGAAGTCGCGGGAGGTTTTGGGCGCTTTGGTGCGGGATGCGGCGCCGGAGACGGTGTTGGGCAACAAGCGGTTCCCGTGGCTCACCATGCGCGACATCGAGTTGGGCATGGTGCCGGTGCGCGCAATCCGGGTGGCCTATACCGGGGAGCTCGGCTGGGAGTTGCATCACCCGATCGAAATGCAGAACCATCTGTTCGATCAGTTGGAGAAAGCAGGCGCGCCGCATGGGATGAAGCTGGTCGGCGCCCGGGCGCAGAACTGGCTGAGGCAAGAGAAGAGCTACCGCGCCTTTGGCCATGAGCTGGGCCGGGATGCGACGCCCCTGGAGGCGGATTTGCCGCGCTTCGTGGACCTGAACAAGGAGTTTCACGGGAAGCAAGCGATGCTCGAGCACGGCATCCGCGCGAAATGCGTGACCGTGCTGATCGACGGGCCGGAGGATGCCGACCCTTGGGGTCGCGAGGTGCTTTACAATGGCGAGACCCGGACCGGGCGGCTGACCTCGGGGGGCTATTCCGTGGCTTTCGGCAAGAGCATCGGTATGGGCTATGTCAAACCCGAGGATGCGGTGGTAGGCACGAAGCTGAAGGTAAAGATGCTTGATCAACTGTGGGAGGCCGAGGTGGTCGAAGACAGCCCCTATGATCCAAAGAACCAGCGCATCCGGGCGGACGGTTGATCCGCCGGGGGCTGCTTGCGCTTTCCTGCGTGCTGGCGCTGACGGCGGCGCTGTTGCGGGACAATCCCGTGGTCGGCGCGGCGCAGGGCTATGCCGCGGATGTGGCGACCACGGCGGCGGCCTCCTATGTCACGTTGCGCACGTTGAATGCTTTTCTTTCGACCGCGCAGGAAATCGAGGTGGGGCTGTCCTTCATCGCCTCGGGCTCGGCGCGGCCTCTGAAGGTGTTGGAGCCGATTGACGACACGGTCGAGCGGATCGCGGGGCTGGTTTTCGGTGTCATGGTGGCGACGGGGGTGATCGCCGTGGCGCTTGGTCCGGTGAGTGCGATCGGGTTGGGGCTCTTGTCCCTGGCGCTGGCGGTTTGGGCGCTCAGCAAGCGCGGCCATGCCGGGCTGCCCCGGCGGCTGGCGTGGTATGGCGGGTTTCTGGGGCTCGCGCTTCCGCTTGCCTTGGTTGTGTCTGAGCCGCTGGCGGGGCAGCTCACCGAAGGGGTCTATGTGCGAAATATGGAGGTGATCGAGGAGATCACCGCGCATGTGGGTGGCAGCGAGGCTTTGGGTGAGGAAGAACCGGGTTTGACGGAGTATCGGCAGCTTGCCAGCAACCTTTGGAGCCGCGCGGATGAGTTGATTGGCGCGCTGTTGGCGGTGCTGGGGGTGCATGTGTTTCGGATATTCTTGTTGCCGCTTTTGCTGGTGGGCGGGCTGTTCGTTGTGGCGCGGTATTATGCGCGGGGGTGAAGGTTGGCCTGACGTCTGGGGCAGGCGTTGCGCAGAGGTATTTGGGAAAGGATGAAGAGGGCGGGATGTCGCTTCTGTTGGAGGTGGTTGGTTTGGGGGTAACCGACAGTGTCGCCTTTGCGGCGGGGTGGCGCAGAGGTATTTGAAAAAGGATGAAGGAGGGGGAGGGGCGCTCCCCCGTTGGTTTTAGCGCAGGGCGCGGGTGGCGACCCAGTTTTGCCAGTCTGCGCGGCTGCCGGAGAAGGCGTTGAGGTCCACGTCGCCGCCGATGCCGGGGACGATCCCCGTGGCGCTATATTGCCAGAAGCGCCATGTTTGGCCGGGGTAGGCTTCGGCTGGGGTTTTGGCGGTGGTGCGCAGCCAGAAGTCGTATCCACGGAAGTTACCGAGGTCGTTTTCACGGTAGAATTTAGGTGTGGTATAGATGATGGGGCGTTGGCCGTAATGCGCTTCCACCACGCCCAGCCAGCGGCGCATTTGATCGCGGACGTCGGCAGCGGGCGGGCGGACATGGGCGCAGGTGGGGGAGAAGGGGTTCCATTCCATGTCGAGCACCGGGGGCAGCATGCCGCTTGTTTTGGGTACGTTGCGGATGAACCAGCGGGCCTGATCCTCGGGCGGGGTGCAGAAGTAGTAGAAATGATAGGCGCCGCGTTTCACGGCGGCTTGGCCCGCGCCTTGCCAGTGGCCTTCGAAGTTGGTGTCTTTGAGGTCGCCGCCTTCGGTGGCTTTGATGAAGGCGAAGTTCACGCCCGCGCGTCGGGCGGTGTTCCAATCGATATCCTTTTGGAAACGGGCCACGTCGATGCCGTGGACGGGGTAGGCGGCGGGGGTGCGGCCTTTGAAACTCACCGGATCGCTGTCGCCGAAGGCGGCGGGGAAGAGCACGCCCGGGGCCGCCGGGGGCGGGCTGCCGGGGCTGCCGCAGGCGGCGAGGGCGAGGAGCGACAGGATCAGGACGCGGCGGAGGATCATGGGCTGGGCTTTCTGGCGATGAAGGCGAGGTTGTTGGCGGGCATGTCCACTTCGTCGATCGGGCTGAGGGCTGCATCGCTGAGCCAGCGGGCCATCTCGGTATTGTCCTTATAGCCGATCGCGGGGTCGGCGGCGCGCAATTGCGCGTCAAAGCGGGTATCGCCGGGGGAGGTGGTTTGGCCGCCGCGTTTGAACGGGCCGTAGAGGATCAGCGTGCCACCGGGGGCGAGGGCCGTGCCGGCCTCATCGATGAGACACCGGGTGGCGGGGGGCGATATGAGATGCAGCAGATTGACCAGCATGATCAGGTCAAAGGGGCCGTGTTCGCCCGCCCAGCCGGGCTGGGTCGCGTCGAGCGGCAGGGCGGGCGCGATATTGGGCAAAGCAGCCTCGGCTGCATAGGCGTTGATGCTGGCGCGGCGGGCGGTGTCGATGTCGCTGGGTTGCCATCTGAGGCCCGGCAGGCGTTGGGCGAAGCCCACGACATGCTGACCGGTGCCGCTGGCGATTTCCAGCGCACGGCCCCGGGGCGGGGCGTGGGTGGTGAGCAGGTCGCAAAGCGCGTCGAGATTGCGTGCGGCTGCGGGGGCGAAGAGGCGGTCGGCACCTGCATCTTCGGCGACGCTGGCATTGGGGGGCAGGCGGTTCATGCCTGCACTTCCAGCCGGTTGGTGGCATGTGCTGCCGCCCAAGCCACAGCAGGCGTGCTGAAATGAGCGATCTCGGCCTCGATACGGGCGTCGAACATCACGCAAGAGGCTGTCGCAGCCGTGCGGCCGCCAAACTGCGTGACGCCGAGGGCGCAGCGGCAGGCTGGGGTGCTATCGCGGCTGGTGAGCATCTGGGTCATGCAAGATTGGTGGCATGGCCTTTGCCCGTGCGCAATGGCTTTGCGGGGGGCAGGCGGCGGGGCGCTCGGGGACTGCGCGCATGAGCCCCGTTCGGGGCGGCGACGAAAAAGGGGCGCGCGGTTGCCCGTGCGCCCCTGTCGCCTGTCAGCCGGTGTGGCTTACTCAGGAATGGTGCCTTCGATGCCTTCGACATAGAAGTTCATGCCCGCAAGCGTGCCGTCATCTGCGGTCTCGCCTTCGGCCAGCCATGTGGAGCCGTCCTGTTTGTTGATCGGACCGGTGAAGGGGTGGTATTCGCCCGATGCGATCTTGTCTTTCAGTTCCAGCGCTTCGGCTTTCACCTCCGCGGGCACGGCGTCGGAGATCTCACCAATGCCGACCATGCCCGGCCCGATGCCGTCCCATGTGTCTTGGCTTTCCCATGTGCCATCCATCACAGCTTTGACGCGGTCGATGTAATAGGGCGCCCAGTTGTCGATGATCGAGGACACGCGCGGCTTGGGCGCATATTGCGCCATGTCGGAGGCCTGGCCAAAGGTGATCACGTTGCCCGCTTCCTGTGCAGCCGCTTGGGGGGCTGTGGAATCGGTGTGTTGCAGCACCACGTCGGCGCCCTGTTCGATCAGTACCTTGGCGGCGTCGGCTTCCTTGGCTGGGTCAAACCAGGTGTAGGCCCAGACGATTTTGAACTGAACGTCGGGGTTTACCTTTTTGGCGTGGATATAGGCGGAGTTGATGCCGCGGATCACTTCCGGGATCGGGAAGGAGCCGATGTAGCCGATGATGTTGCTCTCGGTCATGGAGCCCGCGATGTGGCCCTGAATGGCGCGGCCTTCGTAGAAACGCGCGGAATAGGTCGAGACGTTGTCGGCGCGTTTATAGCCGGTAGCGTGCTCAAATTTCACATCGGGGAATTTCTTGGCGACGTTGATGGTCGGGTCCATGTAGCCAAAGGAGGTGGTGAAGATCAGGTCGGCACCGTCGAGCGCCATCTGCGTCATCACACGTTCGGAATCGGGGCCCTCGGCGACGCTTTCGACGAAGACGGTTTCGACCTTGTCACCGAACTCTTCTTCGACGGCCAAACGGCCTTCGTTATGCTCATAGGTCCAGCCGCCGTCGCCCACGGGGCCGACAAAGACAAAGCCGACCTTGGTCTTGTCTTGGGCCACAGCGCCCGAAGCAAGGCCGAGCGCAAGGGCCGCGCTGGTCATAAGGGTGGATAGTTTCATGAGGTTTCCCCTGTTTGCGTGCCCCTTGCCGGGGCTTGATGTGCGGGCGATGCCGCGTGACGTGATGCCCCTAGTTCGAGGCGTGGAAGGTACGGCCCAGCGACGCCGGCGCGGCGCTTTTGTCCGCCGACAGCACCACCAGAACGATGATGGTGATGATATACGGCGACATTGCCAGATACTCTACAGGAATGGCAACGCCCGCGCCTTGCAAGTTCAACTGCAACTGGGTGATGCCGCCGAAAAGATAGGCACCCAAAAGCGCGCGCCATGGCTTCCATGAGGCAAAGACGACGAGGGCGAGGGCGATCCAGCCGATCCCGGCGGTCATGCCTTCGGTCCATTGCGGCACGCGAATGAGGCTGATGTAAGCCCCGCCCAAGCCCGCGCAGGCGCCGCCAAAGAGGATTGCCGCAGTGCGGATGCGCTTGACCTTGTAGCCGAGCGCATGGGCCGCATCGTGGCTTTCGCCAACCGCGCGCAGGATCAGGCCCGCGCGGGTGAATTTCAGCACCGCCCAGACCCCGGCAACCAGCGCGATGCCGAGGTAGAGGATGATGTCATGGGTGAAGAGGATCGGCCCGATCACTGGGATATCGGCCAGCGGGCCGAAGTCGATGTCACCCAGACGTGGCGGTTTGATCCCGACGTAGCTTTGCCCGATCAACGCCGATAGGCCGAGGCCGAAGAGCGTCAGCGACAGGCCCGAGGCGACCTGATTGGCCAGCGCCACTTGGGTCAGGAAGGCGAAGAGCAGGCTGAGCACGGCACCGCCCACAGCGGCGGCGGCGAAGCCCAAAAGCGGCGATCCGGTCTCGACCGCCGTGGCAAAGCCGCAGATCGCGCCGGTGATCATCATGCCTTCGACACCGAGGTTCAGTACGCCGGATTTCTCAACCACCAGTTCACCGATGGCGGCGAAGATCAGCGGCGTCGCGGCGACGAGGAAGCCTGCGACGAACAAAAGCGGGTTGATTGCGGAAAGATCCATCAGGCAGCCTCCGCCGCGCCGAAGCGCAGCCGGTAATGAGTGAACACGTCCAACGCGAGCAGGAAGAACAGGAGCATGCCTTGGAACACCTGAATGGCGGCGGCGGGCAGGCCGAGGTTGGACTGCGCGATATCCCCGCCGATATAGGTCAGCGCCATCAGCGCCCCGGCAAGCAGGATGCCGATCGGATGCAGACGGCCAAGGAAGGCCACGATGATCGCGGTGAAGCCATAGCCCACGTTAAAGTCGATGGTGATCTGACCCGATGGGCCAGCGACCTCGAACATGCCCGCAAGACCGGCGAGCAGGCCAGAGGTGCCAAGGCAAAACAGCACCAGCCGGGCCGGGTTCACGCCCGAGAAACGCGCCGCGCGCGGCGCCTCGCCGGTGATGCGGATGGCAAAGCCAAGCCGGTGCCGCGCCAGCAGTACATAGGCAAAGATCACCGCGATCAGTGCTGCGACCACGCCCCAGTGCATGCCGGAACCGGCAAAGAGTTCGGCGTTATGGGCAGAAGCGTATTGTTGCAGGTTGCGCGAGCCGGGAAAGCCGTAGCCTTCGGGGTTTTTCAGCAATCCCAATGACATGGAGGCAAGGAACTGTTCCGCCACATAGACCAGCATCAGCGAGACGAGGATTTCATTGGTGCCGAACCGCACCTTGAGAAGCGCCGGGATCATCGCCCAGAGCCATCCGCCGAGCGCCCCGGCGAGGACCATCAGCGGAAAGATATACCACGCCTCAAGCGGGTAGAAGGCCAGCCCCACGCCCGCGCCAAAGAGGGCGCCCATGATATACTGCCCCTCGGCCCCGATGTTCCAGATGCCCGCTTTGAACCCAAGGCTGAGGCCGATGGCGATCAGCACCAAGGGCGCGCCTTTGATCAGCAGTTGCGGGCGGTAGTAAAAGGCGTAATCGCCAAACAGGGGCTGCCAGAAGATCGTTTGCAGCGCCTCGATCGGGTCTTTGCCCAAGGCCGCGAACAAAAGCCCGCCAAAGATGAAAGTGGCCAGCACCGCCATGATCGGTGTCGACAGCGAGAGGGCCCGGCTGGGCTGCGGACGCTTTTCAAGGCGGATCACAGATCACCCCCAATGGTCAGAGTGAAAGAGGCAAGGCTCGGCTTAGACATGCGCGACCTCCATACCATGTGCCCCGCCCATCATCAGGCCGATCTCTTCGACGGTCAGCCCCTGCGCGGGGCGAGACGGTGACAGGCGGCCTTCGTTCAGGGCGGCGAAATTGTCGGAAATCTCCATCAGCTCATCAAGGTCTTGGCTGATGACGATCACGGCGGTCCCGCCCGAGGCGAGATCGAGCAGCGCCTGCCGGATCGCGGCGGCGGCAGAGGCATCGACCCCCCATGTGGGCTGGTTCACCACCAGCAGCTCGGGCCGTTGCAGCACCTCGCGCCCGATGACGAATTTTTGCAGGTTGCCGCCCGAAAGCGAGCGCGCCGCATTGGCGGGGCCGGGGGTGCGCACGTCGAAGGTCTGGATGATCTTCTCGGCAAAGCTGCGGGCCTTGCCCCAGTCGAGCATACCGCCGCGCTCCAGCCCCTCACGGGCGGCCCCGGTCAGCATGGCGTTCTCGGTCAGCGACATATCCGGCACGGCGGCATGGCCAAGCCGCTCTTCGGGGGCGGTCAAAACTCCAAACGCGCGGCGGGCGGTGGGGCCGAGCAGGCCAATGTCGCGCCCGTCAAAGGTGATCATGCCCGCGCCGACCAGTGTTTCGCCCGACAGCGCGTTGAGTAGTTCGTCCTGCCCGTTGCCCGCAACGCCGCCGATGCCCAGCACCTCGCCGCGCCGCACTTCGACGGAAATATCGCGCAGCGGCATGCCAAAGGCATGGGCCGATCGGGCCGAGAGGTTGTTCAGCGTCAGCGCCACCTCGCCCGGTTCCTTGCTGTCGCGGGTGGGGGTTTTCAGCGCAGAGCCCACCATCATCTCGGCCATGTCGCGGGCCGACGTCTCCCGCGGGGTGCAATGGCCGACGACCTTGCCCAGGCGCAGGATCGTGGCGCTGTCGCACAGGCTGCGGATTTCTTCGAGCTTGTGCGAGATATAGAGGATCGCGGTGCCCTCAGCGCTGAGTTTGCGCAGGGTTTTGAACAGGATTTCAACTTCTTGCGGCGTCAGAACCGAGGTCGGCTCGTCCATGATCAGCAGTTTCGGCTCTTGCAGCAGGCAGCGGATGATCTCGACCCGCTGACGTTCCCCCGCCGAGAGGTCGCCGACGGTGCGGTCCGGCGCAAGCGGCAGGCCGTAGGTGTCCGACACATCGCGGATCTGTTGGCTAAGTTCACGCATCCGCGGCGGGTTTTCCATGCCAAGCGCGATGTTTTCCGCCACGCTGAGCGCGTCGAAAAGCGAGAAATGTTGAAACACCATGCCCACACCGGCCTGCCGTGCGGCGTGCGGGTCGGTGGGGGCAAAGCTTTCGCCCCGCATCAGCATCTGGCCCGCATCTGGTTTGACCAGCCCGTAGATCATTTTGACCAAAGTGGACTTGCCCGCGCCGTTCTCGCCCAGCAGGGCGTGAACCTCACCCGGGGCAATCCGCAGGGACACGTCATCGTTCGCGACGACGCCGGGGTAGGCCTTGGTCAACCCGGTGAGGTCGAGAAGTGAATCAGTCATGCGGAAACCTTTGTCTGGGTCCGGGCGATGAGGGCGATCAGCGCGCCATGGGCAATTTGCGCAGGCAGCTTGCCCAGCGATTTATCGCCAATTGGACAGGTGATGCCAGAGGGATCCAACCCCATGTCACGCAAGCGGCGGGAAAACCGTGACTTTTTTGTGTCAGAGCCGATCAACCCGATGCTCGCGGCGCCGCGATTGAGCAAGGCGGCGCAGAGCGCGAGGTCGATGTCATGCGAATAGGTGAAGATCAGGTGGTGCGCGTCGCGCGGCGCATGGGCGGCGAGGCGCGGCATGTCGGCGGCGGGGATGGCGGTGACATGGGGCGGGATGTCGTCGGGGAAACGGTCGCGGGCGCTGTCGATCCAGGTGATCTCGAATGCCCGGGGCGGGCAAGCGGCCACCACCGCGCGGCCCACGTGCCCCGCGCCCCAGAGCCAGAGCGGCACGTCGCTCTGCACATCCGGCAAGGGTAGGGGGGTGGCCGCGTCCAGCGGGCGCGGCGTCGTGGTGTAACGCAGGCTGACCGCGCCGCCGCAGCATTGGCCCAGACCGGGGCCGAGCGGCAGGGTCTGGGTATCTTCGGCTCGGCCCTCGGCCAGCATCTGGCGCGCATGGGCGATGGCCTGATGCTCCAGCGCGCCGCCGCCGATGGTGCCCGCGATTGCATCGGGCGTGACCTTCATCGCCGTGCCCGCATCCCGCGGGGCCGAGCCGCGCGTGGCGGTGACCTCGGCGAAGATCGCGGTCATTTTGCCGATCCGCCGCTTTGCGCCCGCCCGACCGCCGCCAGCACCGCCTCGGCCGTGGCCGGGGCCTGCAGGTCACCGTAATGCGGGCCGCAGGCCGCCACGGCATCCGACAGCGCCATGAAGGCCGAGATGCCCAGCATAAACGGCGGCTCGCCCACGGCCTTGGAGCGGTAGACCGTCTGCGCCGGGTTCGGCTGGTCCCAGAGCGCCACGTTGAAGACCGGCGGGCGGTCCGAACAGGCGGGGATTTTGTAGGTCGAGGGCGCATGGGTGCGCAGGGTGCCACTCTCGTCCCACACCAGTTCCTCGGTCGTGAGCCAGCCCGCGCCCTGCACGTAGCCGCCCTCGATCTGGCCGATGTCGAGCGCGGGGTTCAGCGAGGCGCCGGCGTCGTGCAGGATGTCAGTGCGCAGGATGCGGTTCTCGCCGGTGAGCGTGTCGATCACCACCTCGGTGCAGGCCGCACCATAGGCGAAGTAGTAGAACGGCCGCCCGCGCCCGGCGATCCGGTCCCATTCGATCTCGGGCGTCTTGTAGTAGCCGGTGGCGGAAAGGCTCACGCGGTTCTCATAGGCCGAGGCGGCTGCGGCGGCGAAGGTGATCTCCTCGCCGCCGATCCGCACCATGCCGTCGGCGAATACCACCTGATCGGGCGTGGTCTGGTAGCGCTCGGCCAGATGCGCGGCCATACGGTCGCGGATCGTGCCGCAGGCGTTCTGCGCCGCCATGCCGTTGAGGTCCGAGCCCGAGGAGGCCGCCGTGGCCGAGGTATTGGGCACCTTGGCGGTGTCGGTGGCGGTGATCTTGACCAGTTCCGGCGAGACGCCAAAGCGCGAGGACGCGACCTGCGCCACCTTCTGGAACAGCCCTTGCCCCATTTCGGTGCCGCCGTGGTTCAGGTGGATCGAACCGTCCTGATAGACATGCACCAGCGCGCCTGCCTGATTGAGGTGGGTGAGCGTAAAGGAGATGCCGAATTTCACCGGCGTGATCGCGATGCCGCGTTTCATCAGCGGGTTTGCGGCGTTCCACTCGGCGATGGCGGCGCGGCGCGCGTCATAGTCGCAGTTCTCGACCAGACGGTCGGTCACGGCATTGATGATGCAATCGGTGACCGGCTGCTGGTAGGGCGTGGTCTGCACGTCCGAGGGGGTGGCCGGGATCGACGGTTCCGCGTCGGGCGCAGGGGGCGCGCCGCGCGACGATAGATCGGCCTCGGCCTCCGGCGGGGTGCGGTTGTCGATCGCGGTGCCGGTGTTTTCCACCTTGGTCGGACGGTGGGCATTGTCGCTGTAGTAGTTGGCGCGGCGCACGGCGAGCGGGTCGAGGCCCAATTCATGCGCGATATGGTCCATCACCCGTTCGATCCCGACGATCCCCTGCGGGCCACCGAAGCCGCGGAAGGCCGTAGCGCTGGCGGTATTGGTCCGCAGGCGGTGCGAGGTGATGCGGATGTCGCGCAGGTGATAGGCGTTGTCGGCATGCAGCATGGCGCGGTCGGCGACCGGCAGCGACAGGTCCATCGACCAGCCGCAGCGGGTGTAATGGGTGACGTTGAGCGCGGTGATGCGGCCATCGTCATCGAAGCCCACGTCATACGCGACGCGGAAATCATGCCGCTTGCCGGTGATAATCATGTCGTCATCGCGGTCATAGCGCATCTTGCAGGGCTTGCCGGTCATTGCCGCAGCGACCGAACAGGCCACCGCCAGCGCGTTGCCCTGGCTTTCCTTGCCGCCAAAACCGCCGCCCATGCGCCGGGTCTCGACCCGCACGGCATGCATCGGGCGGCTAATGGCATGGGCTACTTTGTGCTGAATCTCGGTCGGGTGCTGGGTCGAGGAATGCACCAGCATGTCGCCGTTGTCCTGCGGCAGCGCCATGGCGGCCTGACCCTCGAGGTAGAAATGCTCCTGCCCGCCCATCTCGATCTGGCCTGAGAGGCGGCGGCTGGCTTTCGACAGCGCGGCCTCGGCATCGCCCTTTTGGTAGATGCGCGGGCCGTCCTCGAAACGGCTGTTGGCCGCGAGCGCCTGTTCTACCGTCAGGATCGGATCGCGCGGGGTGATCTGCGGCTTGCCGAGCTGTGCCGCACGGCGCGCGGCGAGGTGGCTGGTGGCCACCACCAGATAGAGCGGCTGGCCCGCGAAATGCACCTGATCGGTCGCCAGCAGCGGCTCGTCATGGTTCGAGGGCGATGTGTCGCAATCATGCACGAGGTCGTCGGCGGTCAGCACCGCCACGACGCCGGGGGCGTCGCGCACGGACGAGAGGTCGAGCCCGGTCAGCGCGCCCGCCGCGACGGGGCTGAGGCCGAAGGCCAAATGCAGCGTGCCGCGCGGGGTGGGAATGTCGTCGACATAGCGCGCGGCGCCGGTGACATGCAGCTTTGCGGCGTCATGGGGAAGGGGCTTTGCGACGCTCATGCCGAGACCTCCGCTAGGTTCGTGGGGGTGCCATTGGCATCGTGGAAATAGCGCAGCAGCATGTTTTGCGCGGCCTGCATCCGGTAGGCGGCCGAGGCGCGCATGTCCGACAGCGGGGTGAAATCTTGCGTCATCGCTTCCATCGCTTTGCGGATGGTGTCTTCGCTCCACGGCTGGCCGATCAGCGCCGCCTCAGCCGCGGCGGCGCGTTTCGGGGTGGCGGCCATGCCGCCGAAGGCGACGCGGGCGGTGAGGATCTCGGTCCGGTTACCGGTGATCGAGATGCAGCCGCAGACCGCCGAGATGTCCTGATCGAAACGTTTCGACAGCTTGTAACAGCGCAGCGTGTCCTCTTGGCGCGGCACGGTGATCGCCTCGACAAATTCGCCCGGGGCGCGGTCCTGCTTGCCGTAGTCGAGGAAGAAATCCTCCAGCGGCAACTCGCGCCGGGTGTCGCCGCGGCGCAGGTGCAGGGTGGCCCCGAGCGCAATCAGCGCGGGCGGGCCGTCACCGATGGGCGAGCCGTTGGCGATATTTCCGCCCAGCGTCGCCGCGTTGCGCACCTGCGTCGAACCGTAGCGCCGCAGCATCACGCCCAAACTGGGGAACAGCGGGCTGAGCTTTGCCTCGACTTCGGTCAGGGTCGCCATGGCGCCGATGCGCAAACCGGTCTCGTCCTCCGTGATGCCGCGCAGATCGGCGCAGCGGTTGAGGAAGGCCACGGCGCCCAGATCGCGGAAGCCCTTGGTGACCCAGAGACCCACGTCCGTCGCGCCCGCGATCAGGGTCGCGTCGGGGTGGTCGAGATACCATGCGGCCAGTTCGTCGCTGCTCTCAGGTTGCACATGCGGCGCGCCCTCAGCCTTGGCGGGAGCGGGGACGTCCTGCGCGAGCTTCGACTTGAGGCCCAGCAGATGCTCCGGCACCGGCTTGTCCTTTGCTGCCTCGGCCGCGCGGATGATCGGCGCGTAGCCGGTGCAGCGGCAAAGGTTGCCCGCGAGTTGCACGTCATGATCGGTGGCACCATTGAGATGCGCGGTGGCCATCGAGACCACGAAACCCGGCGTGCAGAAGCCGCATTGGCTGCCGTGATGGGTGACCATCGCCTCCTGCACCGGGTGCAGATTGCCGTCGGCGCTGGCCATGCCCTCGACTGTGGTGACGGCCTTGCCGTTGATCTGCGGCAGGAACAGGATGCAGCCGTTCAGCGCGCGATGCCCGCTCTCGTCGCTGATCATGACCGAGCAGGCCCCGCAGTCGCCCTCGTTACAGCCCTCCTTGGTCCCCGTCAGGCCACGCTCTTCGCGCAGCCAGTCCAGCAATGTCGTGGTGGGGGATACGTTGGAGAGCGACACGACTTCTCCGTTAAGAAGAAAAGTGATGTCCATTGGTTCTCATCCGCCGCGGTACAAAGTGGCCCGTAAAAATGCGCGGGGTTCGATGCGGCGTAGAACCGGGCGCGGGCGAGGTAGAGGTCAGGCTAGCGGGGCGGGGGGCGTTTTGGCAAGAAAAAATACCTTGGGCGAAAAATGCGCTGACGGCGATCCGGTGCTGGTGACTTTGGGGTGGGTGGCGTAAAAATGCCCCATGTCAAATGCTCCCCGATTCATTCACCTGCGCAGCCATTCCGAGTATTCCCTGCTGGAAGGCGCGCTGCGGCTGAAAAAGCTGCCCGGCATGTGCGTCGACGCGGAAATGCCCGCGCTGGCGCTGACCGACACCAACAACATGTTCGCAGCACTCGAATTCTCAGTCGCTATGGCCGGCGCGGGCGTGCAGCCGATCATCGGCTGTCAGGTGGATGTCGCTTACGTTGAGGTCCAGCCGGGCGAGAAGCCGCGCCCGCCCGCGCCGGTGGTGCTGCTGGCGCAAAGCGAATTGGGCTACGAAAACCTGATGAAGCTGAACTCCTGCCTCTACCTCGACAAGGGGGGCGCGGTGGCCGAGGTGACGCTGGCCGAGCTGGAGGCGCTGAGCGCGGATCTCATCTGCCTCACCGGCGGGCCTTCGGGGCCGGTGGGGATGCTCTTGCAGGGAGGCCAGCGCCCGGCGGCGGAAGCGCTGATGGCGCGGTTGCAGCGGGCCTTCGGGGACCGGCTCTACGTCGAGTTGCAGCGTCACCCGGAAGACGGCGGCCAGCCCGAGGCCGAGCGCCTGACCGAGCGTGGCTTTGTCGAGATGGCCTATGCCATGGACATTCCGCTGGTCGCCACCAACGACGTCTACTTCCCAAAACCTGACATGTACGAGGCCCATGACGCGCTGATCTGCATCGCCGAGGGCGCCTATGTCGACCAAAGCCAGCCGCGCCGCCGTCTGACCGCGCAGCATTACTTCAAGTCCCAAGCCGAGATGGCGACCCTCTTTGCCGACCTGCCCGAGGCGCTGAGCAATACCGTTGAGATCGCCAAGCGCTGCGCCTTCATGGCCTATCGCCGCGATCCGATCCTGCCCAAGTTCGCCGACGACGAGGTCGCCGAGTTGCGCCGCATGGCCAATGAAGGCCTGCAGGCGCGACTGGCGGTGATCCCCCATGCGGTGAGCGTGGAGGAATACCAAAATCGCCTCGATTTCGAGCTCGGCATCATCGAAGGCATGGGCTTTCCCGGCTACTTCCTGATCGTTGCCGACTTCATCCAATGGGCCAAGGACAATGACATTCCAGTGGGGCCGGGGCGGGGCTCCGGTGCGGGCTCGCTGGTGGCCTATGCGCTCACGATCACCGACCTCGACCCGCTGCGCTATTCGCTGCTCTTCGAGCGTTTCCTCAACCCCGAGCGGGTCTCCATGCCCGACTTCGACATCGACTTCTGCATGGACCGCCGCGAGGAGGTGATCCGCTACGTGCAGGAGAAATACGGCCGGGACAAGGTGGGGCAGATCATTACCTTCGGTGCGCTGCTGTCGAAGGCGGCGGTGCGCGACATCGGGCGGGTGTTGCAGATGCCCTACGGGCAGGTCGACCGCCTGTCGAAGATGATCCCGGTGGAGGGGGTGAAGCCCGTCTCCATCGAGAAGGCGCTGGCGGACGAGCCGCGCCTGCGCGAGGAGGCCAAGAACGAAGAGGTCGTCGACCGTCTGCTGACCTATGGCCAGCAGGTCGAAGGGCTCTTGCGCAACGCCTCGACCCACGCCGCGGGCGTGGTGATCGGGGACCGGCCGCTCGATCAGCTGGTGCCGCTTTACCAAGACCCGCGCTCGGACATGCCGGCGACGCAGTTCAACATGAAATGGGTTGAACAGGCCGGTCTGGTGAAGTTCGACTTTCTCGGCCTGAAGACCCTGACCGTGATCCAGAACGCGCTCGACCAGATCAAGGCGGGCGGGCGGCATCTGCATATCGCCGCCGACGGGCGCCAGATCTATGAGCCGCCCGAGGGCCATGTCGACGACGTGGCCACCATCCCGCTCGACGACAAGGCGACCTACGACCTCTATTCCAGCGCCAAGACCGTCGCGGTCTTCCAGGTGGAATCGAGCGGCATGATGGACGCGCTCAAGCGCATGAAGCCCACGTGCATCGAGGACATCGTCGCCCTCGTGGCGCTCTACCGCCCCGGCCCGATGGAGAACATCCCGGTCTATTGCGAGGTCAAGAACGGCAAGCGCGAGCTGGAATCGGTGCATCCCAGCATCGACTACATTCTCGAAGAGACCCAAGGCATCATCGTCTATCAGGAACAGGTGATGCAGATCGCGCAGGTCATGGCGGGCTATTCGCTCGGCGGTGCGGACCTGTTGCGCCGCGCGATGGGTAAGAAGATCGCCGAGGAGATGGCCAAGGAGCGTCCCAAGTTCGAAAAAGGCGCGATGGCCAATGGCGTCGACAAGAAGAAGGCGGCGGAGGTCTTCGACCTTCTGGAGAAATTCGCCAACTACGGTTTCAACAAGTCCCACGCCGCGGCCTATGCGGTGGTCTCCTACCAGACCGCATGGCTGAAGGCGAACCACCCCGTGGAGTTCATGGCCGGGGTGATGAACTGCGATATCCACCTCACCGACAAGCTGGCGATCTATTTCGAAGAGGTGCGCAAGCATCTTGAACTGCCCTGGGTGCCGCCCTGCGTGAACCGCTCGGATGCGACCTTCAAAGTGGTCGATGGCGCGTTGGTCTATGCGCTGGGCGCGTTGAAGAACGTCGGGCTCGAGGCGATGAAACTGGTGACCGAGGGGCGCAAGGTGGATGGCGTCGACAAGCCCTTCGCGACGCTTTTTGACCTCGCCCGGCGGGTGGACCTCAAGCGCGTCGGCAAACGCCCGCTCGAGATGCTGGTGCGCTCGGGCGCTTTCGATCAACTCGACAGCAACCGGCGACGGGTGTTCCAATCGCTCGACGGGCTGGTGAACTATTCGGCGGCGATCCACGAGCAGAAGGCCTCCAATCAGGTCTCGCTGTTTGGCGAGGCGGGCGACGACCTGCCCGAGCCGCGCATCCTGCCCTGCGACGACTGGCAGTCGGCCGAGCGTCTGGCCGAGGAGTTCAAGGCCGTGGGCTTCTACCTCTCGGGCCATCCGCTGGACGACTACATGCCGCCCTTGAAACGCAAATGGGCGCGCGAGACCGGTCTGCCCTTCCTGACGCTGGATGAACTCAACGAAAAGGTTTCGACCCGTGGCGCGATGAACGCACGGCTCGCGGGCGTCGTGGCCGGGCGGCAGGAGCGCAAGTCGGCACGCGGCAACCGCTTTGCCTTTGCGCAGTTGTCGGACCCCACGGGCGGCTACGAGGTGACGATCTTCTCCGATGTGCTCGAAGCCTCGCGCGATCATCTGGAAGTCGGCTCCAAGGTCGTGGTCACCGTCGAGGCCACGATGGAGAGCGACCAGTTGAAGCTGCTGGCCCGCGGTATCGGGCCGATCGACGCCGCGGTGGCGGACGCGGGCAGCATGGGGCTGCGGGTCTTTATCGACGGGCCGGGGGCGATCCAATCAGTGGCCGATGTGCTTGCCGGGGCGCGGCAGGCGGTCAAGGCGGCGGGCAAGGGGCCGGTGCAATTCTGCCTGATGGACCCAAGCCTGCCCGGTGAGGTCGAGGTCGATCTGGGCCGCGAATTCCCGGTGACACCGCAGATCAAGGGCGCGATCCGCTCGCTCGACGGGGTGATGGAGGTCGAGGAAATCTGACCTCCGCGCCGCCCGCTGCCGCATCCAGTGGACGGCGGCGGGTGGCCGCACTACCTGCCTGACAAGCAACGGGGAGCAGAGCATGAAACAACGCATCGGCCTTTTGATCATGGGGACGCTGCTGTCCGCCTGCGCCATGGCCCCTTCCGCGCCGAACCCGGAGGTGGCCGAGGTGTCATTCGGCACCGTCCTGCCGTTTGGAGAGGTGGCCCGCGTCTGCGATCTCGATCGAGGTGAATTGGGGCAACTGGTCGAAGAACCGGCGGCGCGGGGCTACCGGTTGTTCGATTCGCAGCCGGGCAGCGGTGGCGCGCGTAGCTTCTACATCACCGGCTTTGCGGACGATTGCGCGCGTCAGTTGACGGCGGCCAATGTGCTGTTCGGCACGCCTTCGGTCTATGAGCAACTGCACTACGGCCCGGGGGGAGAGAACCTGCCCGCCGCCGAGACCGACGCGGCCTATGAGGCGATCAAGGCCCGCGTCTGCGGGGCGGGGCGCGGCAAACCCTGCGGACGGCAGATCGGCACGCTCGACAAGACGACCTTTTTCGTCAGCGCCTATGAGCGTTTGGGCCAGACCGCGCGCTGGTCCGAGGTGCTGGTGCATGACGGGGCCGTCGCCGCCGTGGCCATGAAATCAGCCAATTGACGGGGGCGCGGTGCTGCCGCTCAGTAATGCGGGGGGCGCTCATCGCCCAAAAGGACCGCGCCACCGCCCGAGGCGTCCCGCTCGCCTTCGCGTTGCATCAGCATATGGACGCGGCGGTTCAGGGTGACGATCTCGGCCTCCTGACGGGTGACGATCTCTGACATATCGTCGACCGCGCGGGTCAGATGGGCGATCTGCTCTTCGAGGCGGCTGATTTGGTCGGCTGTTTGGTCTTTAGTGTGGTCGGGGCTTTGGTCGGTCATGGCGCGCATCCTTTTTGCGCGATCTAGCACGGACCGGCGGCGCGGGACAGGGGCGGGATGCCGCGTTGCTTGCTCTTGCGGGGGGCTTGGGCTAGACGCGAGGCCAATTGATGCACCGAGGATCCTTGCCATGGCAAAGCCCAAGAAAACCCCCCGTCCCAAGGCGCAAACCCCGAAAGGGTTCCGCGATTATTTCGGGACCGAGGTGACCCATCGGGCCGAGATGCTGAACAAGATCGCCGCCGTCTATCACCGCTATGGTTTCGACGCGCTGGAAAGCTCGGGCGTGGAGACGGTCGAGGCGCTTGGCAAGTTCCTGCCCGATGTGGACCGCCCGAACGAGGGTGTCTTTGCCTGGCAAGAGGATGCCGAGGGGGACAAGCCCGGCGATTGGCTGGCGCTGCGCTATGACCTGACGGCGCCTTTGGCGCGGGTCTATGCCCAGCACCGCAACGAGTTGCCGATGCCCTATCGGCGCTACGCGATGGGCCCGGTCTGGCGCAACGAGAAGCCGGGGCCGGGGCGGTTCCGGCAGTTCTACCAATGCGACGCCGATACCGTGGGTGCGCCATCGGTGGCGGCGGATGCGGAGATCTGCGCCATGCTGGCCGATTGCCTCGAGGAAGTGGGCATCGCGCGTGGCGATTACGTGGTGCGGGTGAACAACCGCAAGGTGCTGAACGGCGTGCTCGAGGTGGCGGGCCTTGCCGGCGACGACAAGGAGGCCGAACGCGGCATCGTGCTGCGGGCCATCGACAAGCTCGACCGGCTGGGGCCCGACGGCGTGCGCGCGCTTTTGGGTGAGGGCCGCAAGGACGAAAGCGGCGATTTCACCAAGGGCGCCGGGCTGGACGATGCGCAGGCCGATGTCGTGATGGGCTTCATGCAGGCCAAGCGCGAGACCGGGGCCGAGACCGTGGCGCGGCTGCGCGACTTGGTGGCGGGCTCCGACGTGGGCGTACAGGGGGTGGATGAGCTTCAGCTCATCTCGGACCTGCTGGCGGCGGGCGGCTATGGCCCCGACCGGGTGGAGATCGACCCCTCGGTCGTGCGCGGCCTTGGCTATTACACCGGCCCGGTTTTCGAGGCCGAACTGACCTTCGAGATCAAAGACGAGAAGGGCCGCGCGCGCAACTTCGGCTCGGTCGCGGGCGGCGGGCGCTATGACGATCTGGTGAAGCGTTTCACCGGGCAGGAAGTGCCGGCAACCGGCGTCTCCATCGGTGTGGACCGTCTGCTCGCTGCACTGGCCGCCAAGGGGCGGCTTGAGGCCGAAGCGACCGGCCCCGTCGTCGTCACCGTGATGGACCGCGACCGCATGGCCGATTATCAGGCAATGGTGGCCGAGCTGCGGCAGGCGGGCATCCGGGCGGAGGTTTACCTCGGCAATCCGAAGAACTTCGGCAACCAGATGAAATACGCCGACAAGCGGCAAAGCCCCGTGGTTGTCATCGAAGGCGGTGACGAGAAGGACCGCGGCGTGGTACAGATCAAGGACATGGTGCTGGGCGCGCAATTGGCGCAGGAGGCGAGCCACGACGAGTGGAAAGAGCGCCCCAACCAATATGAGGTGCCGCGCGGCGATCTGATCAAAGCGGTGCGCGACATTCTGGATCGGACAAGCTGATGCCGACACGTTCCGAAACACTGGCGCGCGCGGCCTCCCTGCGCGCGATTTTCGAAGGGCAGGGCGCCGTTCTGGTCGAGCCGCCGATCCTGCAACCGGCCGACACGTTGCTGGACCTCTACGGCGAGGATATCCGCGCGCGCGCCTATGTCACTTCGGATGCGCTCCGGGGCGAGCAGATGCTGCGGCCCGATTTCACCGTGCCCGTGGTGCAGATGCATATGGCGCATGGGGCCGAGCCCGCCCGCTACACCTATTCAGGCGAGGTTTTCCGCCGTCAGGAGCACGACCCAAACCGCGCCAACGAGTATATTCAGGTGGGTTTCGAGGTTTTCGACCGCGCCGATCCGGCGGCGGCGGATGCCGAGGTTTTCGCCCTGATCGCCGAGGCGATGCAGGGGCTGCCGGTACGCCCGGTGACCGGCGACATCGGCGTGCTGATGGCGGCGGTGCAGGGCTTGGGCACATCGCCTGCGCGCAAACAGGCGTTGATGCGTCACATCTGGCGCCCGCGCCGCTTTCGCGCGCTGCTTGACCGTTATGCGGGGCGCAGCCCGGTGCCTGCGGGGCGCAAAGCGTTGCTGGCCGAGGCCGAGGTGACTTGCGACGCGCCGATGGTGGGGCTGCGCTCTCGCGCCGAGATCGAAACCCGTGTCGCGGCCCTGCGCGAGGATGCGAAGACGCCGCCGATCTCTGCGCAGCAGGTCGATCTTTTCGAGGCGCTGTTGGAGGTCAAGGAAACCCTGCCCAACGCGCTGAGCCGCCTGCGCGATCTGGCCGTCGACATGCCTGCCATCGGCGATGCCGTGGCCCGTGTCGCGGCCCGCGCCGAAGCGATGCGCGCCCGCGGCATCGACACCGATGCGCTGCTCTTCGAGGCCAGCCATGGCCGGTCTTCGATGGAATATTACGACGGTTTCGTCTTTGCGTTCCGCGCCACCACGCGGCCCGATCTGCCCAGCATCGCCACCGGCGGGCGCTATGACGCGCTGACCCGGCGGCTGGGGCAGGGCGATGAAATCCCGGCGGTGGGCGGTGTGATGCGCCCCGGTCTGATGCTGGAACTGGAGGCCGGGCAATGACGCTGAAACTGGGTGTGCCGTCCAAGGGGCGGCTGATGGAGAAGACCTTTGAATGGTTCGGCGCCCGCGGCGTCAGCTTGCAGCGCACCGGGTCAGACCGCGAATATGCGGGCAAGGTCGAGGGGATCGAGGATGTCTCTCTCGTGCTGCTCTCGGCGGGTGAAATCCCGCGTGAACTCTCGGCGGGGCGGATTCACCTTGGTGTCACCGGCACCGATCTTGTGCAAGAGAAGCTGGCGCTTTGGGATCAGCTGGTCGAGCCGCTGGAAGAGTTGAACTTCGGCCATGCCGACCTGATCATCGCCGTGCCGCAGGCTTGGGTCGATGTCGACACGCTGGACGATCTCGACGCCGCCGCCGCCGCCTTCCGCGCCGAACATGGCTTCCGCCTGCGCATCGCCACCAAGTATCACCGGCTGGTGCGGGAGTTCCTGCGCACCCACGGCGTGGCCGATTACGCACTGGTCGACAGCCAAGGCGCGACCGAGGGCACCGTGCTCAATGAGACCGCCGAGGCCATCGCCGATATCACCTCCAGCGGCGAGACTCTGCGCGCCAATCACCTGAAGATCCTCAGTGACGGCCTGATCCTGCAATCGCAGGCAACGCTCTGGCGCTCGCGCATGGCGCCCCTAGAGGATCACAGCCGCAAGGCGCTGAAAGCCCTGATCGCGCAACTGACCTGACGTAGCGTCACAGCCACGGGTTTTTCCCTTGGCTTCCATGGCATTGCACCTTCCGAGCCGCTCCGGCGCGGGGGCGCTTTGCCGCGTGGCTTATCGAAAGACTTGCGAGATGCCGCGCTTCGGATAGGGTGAAAGGGTCAACAGGCCGATACCATAAGCACCGCCAAAAGGGGCAGGGGTCGGGACATAGGGAGGATCCGTCGATGATCGGATGTCACGCGCCCCTTGCGGGGGGCCGCAGCCGTCGCCGCATGGGAGTGGGCGATTGCTGAGGGTTGAGGATTTGCATCTGTCCTTTGGCGGCATCAAGGCGCTGCAGGGGGTGAATTTCGAAGCCAAAGCCGGAGAGATCACCGGGGTGATCGGCCCCAATGGCGCGGGCAAAACCTCACTTTTTAACGCGATTTCAGGATTTTACAGGCCCGACCGGGGCAGCGTATCCTTTGACGGGGAGGATATCACGACCCTCAGCCCCGACAAACGCGCGGGCCTCGGGCTGGCGCGGACCTTTCAGAATATCGCGCTGTTTCGCGGCATGACCGTGCTCGACAACATCAAACTCGGCGGCCACACGCGGCTCAAGACCAATGTCTGGCAGGCGCTGCGCTATTTCGGCGCGGCGCAAAGGGCCGAGCTGGAACTGCGCCGCGAGATCGAGGAACAGGTGATCGATTTTCTCGAGATCGACCACATCCGCAAATACCCGATCACCATGTTGCCCTACGGCTTGCAGAAACGGGTCGAACTGGGCCGGGCGCTGGCGATGCGCCCGCGCGTGCTGCTCTTGGACGAGCCGGTGGCGGGCATGAACCGCGAGGAGACGGCCGACATGGCGCGTTTCATCCTCGACGTGCAGGAGCAGTTCGGCACCACGATCCTGCTGGTGGAGCACGACATGCACATGGTGATGGACATCTGTAGCCGCATCGTCGTGCTGAACTTCGGCCAGCAGATCGCCAGCGGCACGCCCGAGGAAGTCTCCAACAACCCCGCGGTGATCGAGGCCTATCTGGGGGCGGCGGCATGACGATTTCTTTGAAAGAAATCGGCCCGGAATCTTTGAAAGACTCCGAGGCTAAGGACAGGGAGGCGCTCTGATGGGGCAGTTCGTGCAGTTTGCGATCAACGGGCTGATGGCCGGGGCGATCTACGCGCTGATCGCCGTGGGTATCGTCAGCGTCTACAAGGCCACCAAGGTGGTGAACTTCGCCCATGGCTACCTGATCATGTTCGGCGCCTATTTCTATTTCACCTTTGCGGTGATCATCCCGGCCCAACCCTGGGCGCCCGGCTGGCTGGCTTCCTGGCAGCCCGGCTGGATGGTCGAGATGCGGGGCGAATTGCCGATGTTCTCGCCCGTGGCGGCGGTGCTTGACTGGGTGGCGAACCTGCCGCGCATTCTGCTGGGGCTGGCGGGGGCGCTGGTTTGCAACGCGATCCTCGGCCGCGTGATCGAGCGGGTGCTGATGCGCCCGCTGATGGGGCAGTCGATCTTTGCCATGATCATGGTCACGGTGGGCTTGATCTCGATCCTCTCAGGCGCAGCACAGCTAATCTGGACGGCGGATGCGGCAAGCGTGCCCTATATCGCGCCCAACATGCCGATCCGGTTCGAGCTTTTCGGCACGATGATCTTCCTCTTCGGCACCGATCTGGTGAACATGGCCGTGGCGCTGCTGCTGTTCGGCGGCATCGTGGCCTTCGTCAAGTTCACCAAGGGCGGCATCGCGATCCGCGCCACCGCTGAGGACCAGTCCACCGCCTATTCTATGGGCATTTCGGTGCCCAAGGTCTTTTCCCGCGCCTGGGTACTGGCCAGCACCACCGGGGCCATCGCGGGCGCGATCCTCGCCACCCGCAACGGCATTTCGCCGAGCCTCGGGCTCTTCGGCTTCTCGGTGCTGGCGATCGTGCTGATGGGTGGGCTTGATAGCTACGTGGGCGTGCTGATCGCCGCGATGGTCGTGGGCGTGCTGGAGGCCATGACCCAGTGGCAGATGGGCGGCGGCTGGGCCGAGATCGTTCCTTACGTCACCGTGTTGGTGGTGCTGATCTGGCGGCCGCACGGGCTGATGGGGCAAAAGGAGGTCGAGCGGATATGATCAACGCCAACCTGAAGTCCAGCTACGCCGCCGACGAGCGGGTGCTGAACAACCGCTACAAACAGGCATTTGTCTACGGCTCGATCCTCGCGCTGGCGCTGTTTACCCTGTTCGGCAATGACTATCTGATCCTGATCGCGAGCCAAATGGGCATCCTGCTGATCGCCGTGGTGGGGATCAACATCCTCACGGGCTACACCGGGCTGGTGTCGCTGGGCCACGGCGCCTTCGTCGCCATCGGTGCCTATGCAGTGACAATCTTCGGCAATCTCGGGGCGGGGGTGATCCCGGCGGGGCTGATGCCCTTCGTCTCGGTCCCGCTTGCGGTGGCGCTGGCGGCGGCGGTGGGCGTGCTGGTTGGCCTGCCGAGCCTGCGGGTGAAGGGGCTATACCTCGCCGTGGCGACGCTGGCGGCGAATTTCATCGTGATCTTCCTGATCGAGGAGGAAATTTTCGCGCCCTGGACCGGCGGCATGGTGGGGATCAACACCAATGTGCCGAACCTGCTGGGCTGGGAGCTTGACACCAAGCGCGAGATGTTCGGGCTGATCGCCGTGGTGGGCCTCGTTTCGCTGCTGGCGGCGCAGAACCTCATTCGCACCCGTGTCGGCCGCGCCTTCATCGCGATCCGCGACCGGGACTATTCGGCTGAAATCCTCGGTATCTCGCTTTTGCGCTACAAGCTGATGAGCTTTGCCCTTTCGGCGGCCTATTGCGGCCTTGCCGGGGCACTCTTTGCCTATTTCTACGCCCGTATCCTGCCTGAGCAGTTCGAACTGGCGCTCTCGCTCAACCTTGTGGCGGCGCTGATCATCGGCGGCATGGGGCGCACGATGGGGCCGGTCTTTGGCGTGATCATCGTCGTCATGGTGCCCGAGGTGATCAAGGTGCTCTTCGGCGCGCTTGCCGGGGACAGCGCCGGGGCGGGGCAGTTGCGCGCGCCCTTGCAGCAGATCGCCTTTGGCGTGCTGCTGGTGCTGTTCCTGCTCAAGGAACCCTTGGGCATCAACCAGATCGTCGACCGTATCCTGCGCGCCGCAAACCGTTGGCCGTTTGCGCGCGGGTAATCAAAAGGCCACATCAGGGAGAAGACAGATGACCATGAACCGCCGATCCTTCCTCGCCACCACGGCCGCCGCGACGGCCGCCATCGGCACGCCGATGATCCTGCGCGCCCAGCCCAAGGAATACGTGCTCGGCGCCTCGCTGCCGCTCACCGGGCCTTTCGCCACCGCGGGCCAGCTTGTCGCACCGGCCTTCGCCATGGCGACGAAGCTGTTTAACGACGAGGGCGGCGTCGCCGGCGTGCCCATTCGCTTCGTCACCGAGGATTCGGGCTACGTGCCGCAGAACGCGCTCAACAACTACCAGCGCGCGCTGGCCTCGGAAGGCAAGAACATGATCGGCTATTTCGCCGACAGCACCGGCGCGATGAAGCTGATCGCGCCTGAACTGAAGGGCGAGAACGCCCGTATCATGGGCTCGACCTCCTTCGCCTCTGAACTCGCCAACCCCGAGACGCATCCCTACCAGTATCTCTCTGGCCCGACACCAGAGCCAGTTCGACATTCTGCTGCAGAACATCAAGAACGAGGGCGGGCAGAAGGTGGCCTTCATCTTCTCCAACACCGAGTTCGGGCGCGATCCGATCGAACACGGCCGCAAGACCGCCGAGGAGCTTGGCCTTGAGGTCGTGCTGGAGGAAAGCACCAAGGCCGAGGGCGCGGACATTCCGACCCATGTCACCAAGCTGGCGCAGTCCGGCGCCGATCACTGCATCCTGCAAGGCTATGTCACCGGCGTCTGGCCACAGCTCATCGGCGGCGCGCGGCAATTCGGCCTGCCGGTCAAGTTCAAGGGCACCTTCTGGGGCATGGAGAAGCTGATCGCCGACCGCATCACCGCCGAGGCCGGACCCTTCCTTGCGGGCTACGAGGGTGTCATGCCCTACCGCTATTTCTACGACCGCGAGGAGGCACCGCGCTACCAGCAGTACGCCGAACTCAGCAAGCAGATGTTCGCGGGCACGCCGCTGGAGAACTACATGTCCACATGGGCGATCCAGACCATGTGCGGGCTGGAGATCGCCATGAAGGCCTTCCGCGACACCGCCGAGGCCGGGCTGGAGCTAACCCCCGATAATATCGCCGAGAAGCTGGCGGGGATCACGGACTGGGAGTCGGGCGGCTTCTTCGGCGGGCCGGTGAGCATGGAGAACAACGCCATCGGGACGGGCCGCGTCTATGGCTACAACCCCGAGGACGGGCTGTTCACGCCGAAATCGGACTGGTTCACCGTTTGATAAACGCGGGGCGTCCGGCGGGCGCCCCAAACCCCAGAAAGAGGACGCACCCTTGCTGACCATCGAGAACATCGAAGTGACCTATCACCACACGGTGCAGGCGCTGCGCGGGCTGTCGCTGGAAGTGCCGGACGGCAAGATCGTCACGCTTCTGGGCACCAATGGCGCGGGCAAGACGACGACGCTGAAGGCGGCGAGCAACCTACTAGCGCTGGAGAACGGCGAGGTGGGCGAAGGGCGGATTAGCTTCAAAGGCCAGTCGATCATGTCGATCCAGCCCGACCGTCTCGTGCAGCAGGGGCTGTTTCACGTGCGCGAGGGGCGGCGGGTCTTCAGCGAGATGACGGTGGAGGACAACCTCATCGCCGCCTCCTATGCGCTGGACCGGCGGCAGGCGAAACCCGATTACGACAAGGTCTATGCTTTCTTTCCCCGGTTGAAGGAGCGGCGGCGGCAGATCGCGGGCTATCTGTCGGGCGGGGAGCAGCAGATGCTGGCCTTTGGCAGGGCGATGATCGCGCGGCCCGAACTCATCCTGATGGACGAGCCGTCGCTGGGGCTGGCGCCCAAGGTGGTGGCGGAAATTTTCGACACGATCAAGCGGCTGAACCAAGAGGACGGCACCGCGATCCTGCTGGTGGAACAGAACGCCGGGGTGGCGTTCTCGGTCGCGGATTACGGCTATATCATGGAAAGCGGCCAGATCGTCATGGAGGGCGATGTGGAGAAGCTGCGCGGCGACAAGGATATCCAGTCCTTCTACCTCGGCATGGGCGAGGAGGGCGGCGCGCGGCAGTCTTTCCGCGACGTGAAACATTACAAGCGCCGCAAACGCTGGCTCAGCTAGGGAGGCCCGTGATGGCATTCGACGAGTTCAAGGGCGATTTCGCGCCGCTGGTGCGCATGGTGCACAACCACGCCAAGAACCGCCCCGAGGGCGTGGCGATGCGGCAAAAGGAATTCGGCATCTGGAACGAGATCACCTGGGCGGGCTTGCAGGAGATCATGCAGGCGACGGCGGCGGGGCTGGTCGATCTGGGGCTGAACGCGGGCGATCATGTCGGCATCCTCAGCGAGAACCGCGGCGAATGGGTGCAGGCGCAATTCGGCATCAACGCGGCGGCGGGCGTGGTCGTGGGCATGTATCCCACCAGCCCGGCGGCGGAGTTGGATCATCTGATCAACGCCTCGGATGCCACGGTGCTCTTCATCGAGGATCAGGAGCAGCTCGACAAGATCAAGGAGTTGGGCGGGCGGGTGCCGCAGCTGCGCCAGCTGGTGATCTTCGACCCAAAGGGCACGAGGGGCGAGGATCTGCTGGGGCTGATCAGCTTTGACGATCTGCTCGAACGGGGCCGGGCGCGGCTTTCGGAATTGCAAGACGACCTGCGGGCGCGGCAAGCGGGGATCACGCCCGACGACACCGCGATGATGGTCTTCACCTCCGGCTCCACCGGCCTGCCCAAGGCAGCGGAAATTTCCTACGGCAACATCCACGCGGGCGTGGGCGTGGCGCAGGATGTCTTCGGCGACTACCCGCCCGGAACGGATGTGCTGAGCTACCTGCCGCTGTGCCATATCGCCGAACAGGCAGTGACCGTGATCAATGGGCTGGCGCAGCAATTCGTGATGAACTTCGGCGAGAGCCTGAGGACCATCACCCTCGACCTGCGCGAAGTGGCGCCGCAGGTGTTTTTCGGCGTGCCGCGGATCTGGGAGAAGATGCAGGCGGGCGTGCTGGTGCAGGCGCAGACCGCGGGGCGGATCAAGGGGCCGATGACGCTGATGGCGCTGAAGGGCGCGCAGCGGCGCGGCATGATCCGGCGCGACAGGTGGCACGCCGTGGACCGGCTGGCCCATGCCTTCTGGGACGCGCTGATCTACCGGCATATCCGCAGTTATCTCGGCCTCGGGCGGACGACCTTTGCGATCTCAGCCGCCGCGCCGATCAGCGCCGAGCTTCTGGGCTTCATGCGCGGCATCGGGGTCAATATCCGCGAGGCCTGGGGCATGTCCGAAACCTCGGGCGTGGGCACGATCCAGCGTTCATGGGGCCAGTGCGACGGGCGCATCGGCTTCCCGGTCAGCGGGGTGCGCACCCGGATTGCCGAGGATGGCGAGGTGCTTTTCTCGGGCGGGACGATCTTCAAAGGGTACTACAAGAACCCCAAGGCCACCGCCGAGACGATCCGCGACGGCTGGCTGCACACCGGCGACGTGGGGCGTGAGGAGGCGGACGGGTCGATCACGCTGATCGACCGCAAGAAGGACATCATGATCAACGCCGCGGGCAAGAACCTCGCGCCCGCGCATATCGAGAATGTCATCAAGGCCAGCCCCTTCATCAAGGAGGTCGTCGCCGTGGCCGACAAGCGGCCCTATGTGACCGCGCTGGTGCAGATCGACATGGAAACCGTGCGGCTCTGGGCCGAGGGGCAGGGGATCGCCTATACCACCTTCCGCTCGCTCGCCGAGCACCCCAAGGTGCAGGAATTGATCGACGCGGAAGTGGCCAAGCAGAACCGCGATCTGGCGCGGGTCGAGCAGGTCAAGAAGGTCTGGCTGATGCGCAAGGAGCTTGATCACGACGATGGCGAGGTCACGGCGACGATGAAGGTGCGCCGCGCCAAGATCTACGAGCTTTACGGGGACCAGATCGAGGCGCTCTACGCCGATTGAGGCTCAGAGCACACCGATCTCGGCCAGCGCGCGGTTCAACTCCACGGGCAGTTCCGCCTCGACCTCGCGGCCCTCGGGCAGGTCGGGCGGCGCGTCCTCGGGCTTGAGGTAGCGCCAACCTTGGAAGGCGCGGCGCAGGCTGTTCTGGGTGCGGACGATCTCGGGGTCCAGCACGATGGCGCAGCGGCGGATGCCATCGGCGCGGGTGATCTCCTCCAGCCGCACGATGCGCTGGCGGGCCTGGATCACGCCCTTGATGACCCAGTAGATCGAGCCGCCGTTGAGAATCTCGGCCTCGCGCTTGGGCCACATGCGGGTCACATGGCGCGGCAACCCGTCATGCGTGCGCACGTCCTTGCGCGCCTGCCAGCGGACGAGGCTTTCGACGCCTTCGGTGCCGACCGAAAGTTTGATTAGATTGATGTAGTTATCCAAAAGATCCCCCGGAGCGCTGCCTGAGAATGCGCCTTTATATAGTAGTTTCTCCTTCGGAGCTAGCAAGGTATTGTGGTAGGCTGAAGAATAAATTCCAGCCGATCTGCATTTTCGGCGTTGAGAAATCAGCCCGGCCTGTTGTATCGATGCCAACTCTTAAGTCGCATTCGTGCTGCCCTCACGACTCAAAGGAACCGTTGTATGTCCCGCTTTACCGCCCCGATCGCCGAACAAATCTGGGATATGAAATACCGTTTTAAAGGGGCCGATGGCACCCCGAAGGACGTCACGGTGGAGGACACATGGCGCCGCATCGCCCGCGACCTCGCACAGGTCGAATCGAAGGCGGATGTTTGGGAAGACAAATTTTTCAACGCGCTGGAGGATTTCAAATACCTGCCCGCGGGCCGCATCACCGCAGGCGCCGGCACCGCGCGCCGCGTGACGCTGTTCAACTGCTTCGTCATGGGCACCGTGCCCGACAGCATGTCCGGCATCTTTGACATGCTCAAAGAGGCGGCGCTCACCATGCAGCAGGGCGGGGGAATCGGCTATGACTTCTCCACCATCCGCCCGCGCGGCGCGGATGTGCTGGGCGTCTCGGCGGATGCCTCCGGCCCGCTGTCCTTCATGGATGTTTGGGACGCCATGTGCCGCACCATCATGTCCGCAGGCTCCCGCCGCGGTGCGATGATGGCGACCATGCGTTGCGACCACCCGGATGTGGAAGATTTCATCGCCGCCAAGTCCGACCCGGCGCGTTTGCGCATGTTCAACATGTCGGTGCTCGTCACCGACCCCTTCATGGAGGCCGTAAAGGCCGATGGCTCGTGGGATCTGCTTTTCGGCGACAAGGTCTACAAAACCGTGCAGGCGCGCGATCTGTGGAACAAGATTATGCAGGCGACCTATGATTATGCCGAGCCGGGCGTGATCTTCATCGACCGCATCAATGCCGCGAACAACCTGAACTATTGCGAGACCATCGCCGCCACCAACCCCTGCGGCGAGCAGCCGCTGCCGCCCTATGGCGCCTGCCTTCTGGGCTCGATCAACCTTGCCCGTCTGGTGGCGCAGCCTTTCGAGGATGACGCCCATCTTGACCAAGACGCGATGAGCGAGTTGGTCGCCACCGCCGTTCGCATGATGGACAATGTGGTCGATGTGTCGAACTTCCCGCTGCCCGAACAAGCCGCCGAAGCGCAGAACAAGCGCCGCATCGGTCTGGGCGTCACCGGCCTTGCCGATGCGCTCTTGATGGTCGGCCTGCGCTACGGCTCCGACGAGGCGGCGGCCCAGACCGAGGCATGGCTCAAAGCGATCGCCCGCGCCTCCTATCTGGCGAGCGTGGAACTGGCCAAGGAAAAGGGCGCCTTCCCGCTCTTTGATGCCGAAAAGTTCCTCGCCTCCGGCACCATGCAGCAGATGGACGACGACGTTCGCGAAGCGATCCGCGAGCACGGCATCCGCAACGCGCTTTTGACCTCCATCGCCCCCACCGGCACGATCAGCCTCTATGCGGGCAACGTGTCTTCGGGGATCGAGCCGGTCTTTGCCTATGCCTACACCCGCAAGGTGCTGCAAAAAGACGGCAGCCGGACCGAGGAAGAGGTTGTCGATTACGCCGTGCAGATGTGGCGCGAGCTCAAAGGCGACGCGCCGCTGCCCGACTATTTCGTCAACGCCCAGACCCTGCCGCCCGCCGACCACGTCAAGATGCAGGCCGCGGCGCAGAAATGGATCGACAGTTCGATCTCCAAGACCATCAACTGCCCTGAGGACATCTCCTTCGATGCCTTCAAGGACGTTTACATGCAGGCCTGGGACACCGGCTGCAAAGGCTGCACCACCTACCGCCCCAACGACGTAACCGGCTCGGTCCTGAGCGTCTCTTCCGAGAAGAGCGACAAAGCCCCCGCCGACAGCCCCGATCAGGTCAGCGAAGGCGGCGAGATCGTCTATATGTCCGACCCGCTGGACCGCCCCGCCGAGTTGGAGGGCAACACCTACAAGGTCAAATGGCCCGACAGCGAGCATGCGCTCTATATCACCATCAACGACATCGTGCTGAACGGCCATCGTCGCCCCTTCGAGGTCTTCATCAACTCCAAGAACATGGAGCATTTTGCCTGGACCGTGGCGCTCACGCGCATGGTCTCGGCCGTGTTCCGCCGTGGCGGCGATGTGTCCTTCGTGGTGGAAGAGCTGAAAGCCGTCTTCGACCCGCGCGGCGGGGCTTGGATGCAGGGCAAATACATCCCCTCGATCCTCGCGGCCATCGGCGGCGTGATCGAGCGCCACATGATCGCCACCGGCTTCATCGCGGGCGAGGGCATGGGGCTGAAGACCGACCCGCAGGCGAAGGTCGTGGGCTTGGATGCCCCGCGCGGCAAGTCCTGCCCGTCTTGCGGTCAGTTCGACATGCGGATGGTCGAGGGCTGCATGACTTGCGGGAGCTGCGGGCATAGTAAGTGTGGGTGAATTCTGGGGGCGTATTGTAGTCAGAGGCAGTCCAAGGAGAAACATGCGCAAAGAAAACTTAAAAGCGTGCGCAAAACCTTGGAGGTGCTTGGGTTTCTACATCACTCAGTCACAAGTCACTGAAAAAAGGGGAAAAGAAGCGCAGCCTTCGCTCTTTTCCCCTTTTACGATGCAGTAAAGAGTGCTTAAAGGTCCGTTGGTATGTCTGAGCGCAGGTAAACATTCCCATACTCTTCCCCAACGGGGGAGAATGGGTTGACCGATTAGGGCCCTCACTTTGGAGGACAGGTTCTGCCAGCTTATGTCTAAGGACAGGAGCATCGTGCGCGGCTTGAAATACCGTTCGTTGAAATACGCGGCATCCTCATCGGTGATCTAGTACTGCAGGCAGTGAAACGAGATGCGGTCGCACGATCCTCGAATAACGACCCTGCTCGGCATCATACTTCGCAATTCAGCTATACTGCCGAACCGGAATGGTTCGCTACGAAACTGTAAACAAGAAAGGCGGAGCATTCAGCCCCGCCCACCTCTTGGAGTTAATCCGCAGTCTTGACCGACTGCTGAGTCCACCTCTGCCCGGAGAAAAAGTTTTCCATAATTAATGCCGTCAGGGCTGAACGGGTAAACGCCAGCGGCAGAAAGTAAGGCGGACATCTGTTGCCAAGATTTTCCATGCGCTCTGGACATGGTCCGGTAGGTGTAGAACTTCTCGTGGAACTGAACCGTGTCCACCTCAGCGAAATACCGTTGAATGGCGCGGGTTCGGGGGTTCCGAATTAAGGTCGCTGTTATATGTCCATTCGAGATCAGTCGGTTCAGAAATACCGGCTGCCCGATACCCACGGTCTTTCCAAAAATCTCCAAAGACATGGCGGCCGGCCCATCATCAGAGAGAGCCGCCGAAACTTCGTCGTGATAGACGTAGATAGCCTTGTACCCATCGAAGTCAGAATGATTGCCCACCCGTCGGACCCGGCCTTGCTGGATTGCCTTTACGATATCGCCGGGTCGAATCTTCAATCGAGCTGCAGATTTTGAGATGTGTTCCCATCCGTGCTGGGCCTGTCGGAGAGGCTCCGCTCCGGCAAGCAAGCTGTCAATGAAGGCCTGCCCTTCCCGGGGATCCCAGACATTTTTCGTGGTGGTGTCCGGCAACTTCGGCGCTAGGACACCATCCTCCGACAGCAGGTTGAACTGGGATCTGGACATGCCGAGACCTTCGGCAAAGGATTTTGCTGGCAGCAGGGTCGTCAGTGAATCGAGCAAGGGCGCGGCAGCTTCCGCGTCGAACACTGCCCAAGCGTCGGGACGGGCGTCATTCAGGATTCCAGCGCTCTCGAGCATCTTCCGCATACGGCGTGAGTCGATCCCCGTTTCCCGGGAGGCCGAACGCACCGAATGTAACCGCCGCCTTTCCACTGGTTCCCCGAGCAGATCATCTCCGGCGTTGAGAGGCCAAGTTTCAAGCAGGTGTTCTCGCAGGATGGCACGGAAAGGAGCATACTCAGGGACATCTGCGTAGCCTCGGGACAAACGGTCATATAAAACCGGATAAATTGCCTTTGGCCCCTGATGTGGGTCGCCGGGTAGGTCCTGCAAGCGTTGCAAGGCGGTCTTGATAAACTTTGGACCATGCCGGGAGACCTCATATCCCATTTGTAGTAGCGCCCAGCGATCCTCCGGGTCGACGTCCGATAACGATGTGGTCTCATGACGCAAGCGGGCACTTCCCAGTAAAAAACAGAAGGTGGAGGCTGCATGCAAAGGATGCAGATCTAACCAGCAGTTTCCTGACCCATCAACAAGCCTGGCTTCCAGCCATTTGTCGAAGTCCGTAAGTTCACGGATCTCGCGGTCAAACTCACCGGCAACAATGGCTGGCGCGATAGACCGGAATTGCGTCACGGTGTCATATCGAGCGAAGGGCTGGGTCTCCCGCCAGAGCGGGACAAGAGGGTGCTTATGCGCAACGCAGATAGTCATGTGCGGAACCAGCCAGTGCCCGCGGATTGCCATCGAATACTCTGGCGATCGTTCCGATGAATTGGCGTCGTGTTTCAGACAGATGGGACAACCCCGGATTTCAGGGTTGCGGATGATTTTTGCAGGATAGATTTCCCCGCAAAGCTCATGGCGACGACCTTCAAGTTTTGTTCCCGACCAGTGTTGCAGGCACTCGTGATCAGTCCCGCCCAACATAGCTAGTGTCCTGATAATATCCGGTTCACCGTTCAGAATGCGCTGGAATGGAATGCCTAGTTCAATGCCGAATTCCCGTAGGTCCACTCTATTTACTGCCGCCAGTCTAGACATATGGGAGAAAGCGGTTTCCCGCGGGGCGGAGGCCGTCCTAAGAGGAAGGGGCGCGACATTGATCATGAGTTACTCTTATTTTTCGTTTCATCACCCAGCTATGCCATGTTTAGTCAACTGCAAGCTAATACCATTGTTTCAATTGCCGTCTCTCGTAAAGCCGGTTACATAGCATCAACAAAGGAGCTTCTCTGGGGTTTCGTCATACATATCCGAATGAGACCAAACCTCATTACCTGAGACGGCCCAGGAAGAGCGCGAGGCGTTTCCAAAGTATTTTCTGCCTCAAGTGCCTGACACGAACGGCCCAGAATGAGAGGCGACGCCCCATCGCAGCTTCTTTGGAGCTGCCATTGATGTTAAGCACAGCATTTTTACCGGACAGACGTCAGCTAAGCGGACATTCCTGCCATTCGCCGCGGGCGCTTAGTTTGCGCTGCAGATGCGAAGTTCTTTGAGATGAAGGGCGGAGAGCTGACCTTTGCTGCAAGTGCGATACGGCGACGTCGGTGATCTAATAGCGGACATTCCTGGATTACCGTCACCGGTCTCATTGCGGCCTTCGCGATTCGAGTGATCAATGTCCGGCGCGGCGGAGCTGGCGCCCCCCCGCGCGCGCCAGGGGGCCTGATCCGGATGGCCGACCGAGGCCCTCAGCCCAGGGAACATTCCGGCCCGACAGGCACGATGCCGGTGGGGTTCAGCGCCTTGATCGAGTAGTAGCCGCGCTTGATGTGGTCAATGCTGACCGTATCGCGCACCCCGGGGATAGCGAGGATACGGGCCTGGTAGCGGCTTAGGGCAGGGTAGTCCGCGATGCGGCGCAGGTTACACTTGAAGAGGCCGTGATAAGCCACGTCGAAGCGCACCAGCGTCACGAAGAGTCGCACATCGGCCTCGGTGAAGCGACCTCCCAAAAGGAACCCGCGACCGTCGCCGAGGCGCTCCTCGAGTTCATCGAGCATTGCGAAAACCTCGCAGAATGCTTCCTCGTAGGCGACCTGCGTGGTGGCGAAGCCCGCGCGGTAAACGCCATTGTTCAAGCTCGGATAGATGCGGTCGTTGAGCGCCTCGATGTCCTCGCGGAGGTCCGCCGGATAGAGATCGATGCTATGGTCGGCCAGATCTCCGAAACCGGAGTTCAGCATCCGCAGAATGTCGGCGGACTCGTTGTTCACGATGGTCCCGCGCTTCTTGTCCCAGAGCACCGGCACCGTGGCCCGGCCCGAGATCGTCGGGTCGGCCCGGGTGTAGATTTCGTGCATATAGGACGCGCCCTCGGCCTCGGTCGGATCGCCGAAGTGCCAGCCCTGGTCGGAGAGATCCGGTTCGACGACCGAGACCGAGATCACGTCCTCCAACCCTTTCAGCTTTCGGGCGATCAGCGTCCGCGACGCCCAGGGGCAGATCAGCGCGACATAGAGGTGGTAGCGGCCCGCCTCGGCCTTGAAGCCGCCCTCGCCGGTCGGCCCGGCGCTCCCGTCAGGCGTCACCCAGTGGCGGAAGCTGGAGGTCTGGCGGACGAAGCCACCCTTGTCGTCCTTGGCCTGGACCGGCTGCCAGTCGGCAACCCATTTCCCGTCTCGAAGCATGATCGTCTCCTTAATTCTTGAGCGTGATTGCGGTGCCCCAGGGATCGCGAACGGTCAGGCCGTTGGCATTCTTGATGCTTTCAAGCCCGGCGCTTTCAACCCGGCCAGCGATGGAGGCAATGTCCGCCGCATCACGGACAACAATCTCGATGGCATCGAGACCTGCCATACCCTCGGGGCGTTTGCTGGCCCGGCGGCTGTTCCAGATATTGCCGGCAAGCTGGTGGTGGTAGCCGCCGCTGCCGTAGAAGCTGGCCCCAGGATAGCGCGCCGCGATATCGAGGCCGAGCACGTCGCGGTAGAAGCGGTCGGCTTCGCCCGTGTCGCCCACCTGAAGGTGGACATGGCCGATGCTGCCGTTCTCGGGGAAACCCGACCATTTGGTGCCTGCGGCGCTTTGCAGCAGACCCTGGAGATCCAGCGAGTCGGTGCTCATCCGGATCTCGCCGTCCTCGCCGTGCCAGGCCGAGACCGGGCGGTCCGTATAGACCTCGATGCCGTTGCCCTCGGGATCGGCGAGATAGAGCGCCTCGCTGACGATATGATCCGAGGCACCGTGAAGCGGCACACCCGCCTCGGCGATGTGAGCGACCCAGCGGGCCAGGTCGGATCGGGTCGGCATCAGGAAGGCGGTATGAAAGAGCCCGGCCTGCCGCGGGTCGAGTGGGGAAAGGCCTGGGTCGCCCTGAAGCTCCAGAAACGGCGTGTCGCCGGTGCCGAGGGTGACGCGATGCTCGCTGGTCGCGACCGGGCTGAGCCCCAGCGCCATCTGGTAGAAAGTGGAGACCGCATCGAGGTCCCGCACCTTGAGCCGGACCGCCCCGATACGCATCGGCGCGGTCGTCATGTCGAAGAAGTGGTCGACGGTGGTCATTGCAGGTCTCCTTGTGAAAGAGTGCGGCCGCGGGAGGTGACCCGCGGCCAGCAAGGGAGGTCAGGCGAACTGGCCGAGGCGTTGGTCGAGTTGCGGCACGCGCAGCGCGAAGGCTCCGCGTCCCAGGACGGCGACGACGCCTTGCACGACCGCCCAGAACAGCGGGTATTCCCAGCCGCCGCCTTCGTTCGAGAAGCTCCAGCCGAAACCGGAATGCGCCCATGTCGCGCCCAGGAGGACAGGGATCAGCGCGATCGAGACGAGGCGTGTGCCGAGACCGAGGATCAGGGCGATACCGCCCGCCAGCTCTGCGAAGATCGTGAAGTAGGCGAGCACGCCGGGCAGGCCGAGGCCTTCGAAGAAGGCGACGGTGCCGGGGATGGTAAAGGCGCTCACCTTCATCCAGCCATGGGCGAGGAACAGGACGCCGGTCGAGATGCGAAGGGCGGCGGCGGCGTAGTCGGTATGGGTCTGCGTGGTCATGTCAGATGCTCCGTGGGGTTGGGGATGTCAGGAAAACTGCCAGCGCGGCGCGATCCCGGTGCCGTGACCGAAGACGTAGCCGAACTGGATGTTGAGGAAGCCGATGGGCTCGAGGTAGCGGGCGTTGGCGAGCGGGCCGGCATCGACCGGCTCGAGGCCGATCTCGGCGGCCAGCGCCTTGACCGTCTCGCGCGCGGCCTCGTCATCGCCAGCGACGAAGGTCTGGATGGGCTGGCCATTGACCTTGAGGCCCGTGCCGTAGTTCTGGGCGAAGACCGTTTTGAACGCCTTCACCACCGTCGCGCCGGACAGGCTGGAGGCGATCTCTTCGGCCGCCGAGGTCTTGTGCCCGACTTGAAGGCCGGAGAAGTCCTCGGTCACCGGGTTCGAGACGTCGATGACGGTCTTGCCGCTGAAGTCGGCCTTGCCGGCAAGATCCGCGATGGCCCCGTAGGGCGTGGCGACGACTACCACCTCCGCCTTGGCGACGGCGGTAGAGAGAGCGTCGTTGCGGCCGATGGTTGTCACTTCGTGGCCGGCCTCGCCCAGAATCCGCGAGAGCCCTGAGCCGACATTTCCGTTGCCGATAACTGCGATACGCATGGCATTCTCCTTCGCTTTGCCGCCCTGCGGCGGCCTGTTGATCACTAAAGCGAAAGTAAGGCTTTCCCATATTCCATAAAATAACGATGTTATGGAGTGACTATCGCGAATTTATTCTCAAAAGGGCGCTCATGGATATTGTCGACGAACTCAAGGCTTTCGTGGCCACCGCACGGACCGGTTCCTTCACCGCAGGGGCCGAGCAACTGGGGGTCTCGAACCGCCTGACCTCGAAATACGTGGCCGAACTGGAGGCGCGCCTCGGCGCGCGGCTGCTCCAGAGAACGACCCGGAAGGTGGGGCTGACGCCAGCCGGCGAGGATCTCCTCGCGCGGGCGCCAGCCGTCCTCGATGAGCTCGATGCTCTGCTGGGGTCTGTGTCAGAGGGGTCGCGCGGCCTGAGCGGGATCATCCGGGTCTCGGCGCCTGTGACCTTCGGCGAAGTCTACGTGGCCGGCATGTTGGCCCGGTTCGCCGAAGCGCACCCGGACCTGACTTTCGACCTCAGGTTGGACGATCGCTACGTCGACTTGGCCGCCGACGGCATCGATCTGGCGTTCCGGATGGGTGTGTCGGAGACGCTGTCACTCAAGACGCGCAAGCTCGGCACGTTTCACAGCTCACTGGTTGCGCATCCAGACTACGTGAATGAGCACGGGGCACCGAGAACACCGGATGATCTCTCTCAGCACGCCTGCATTATCGATACCAACCGGCGCCAACCGCATCGGTGGACGTTTAGCAAAGACGGCACCGCGATCGTCGCCCAGGTGCGGGGCCGGTTCCATGTCAACTCGGCCCGGGCGGCAATCGAGTTGGCCTCGGCCGGCATGGGGATCGCCTATGCGCCGCGGTTCGCGACCGCCGACATCCTGGACACTGGCCGCCTCGTTCCATTGCTCGAGGATTTCGACATGGATGGGGGACCGGTTACCGTCGTTTATCTCGAAGGTCGGACCTTACCTCGAAAGATACGAACCCTCATCGACTTCGCTGCTGAGGATGTTCACGCCATGTCTTGACGAGCCATGAGAGGCAATCCTGGTCGGGTCAACAGCACCGACATGAATGGCACCTTCGGGTAAGTTGCGACGCAGCGAAAACCTCCCTGACGAAGGTCTGGTCTGGGCCCGTGAACGACTGCCTTCCACTTCCGAGAGAAAGGGCGGAAACCAGACCTTCGCCGCGCTCTGGGTGGAGGGCTGCTACGCGGACAAAGCTGCCATTGGTAATTCTGATCTAAACGGCCGCTTTTTGCGGGTTGCGACAGCCGCGAAAATCAGCAGAGGCGGCGCTATCATTTACGGCGCATATGATTGCCGCCGGTTTGATCTCCATAGCGTCCGACTATTCTGCCGCGATCTCTTCCCGCGTCGACAGGATGTTGCTGGTGTTGTCTTCGATCCAGTCTGCGAGCACGCGCACATGTTGTGCGACCTCTTCGCCCATCGGGGTCAGGCAGTATTCAACATGGGGCGGCACGACCTTGAAGTCCTGCCGATGCAAAAAGCCATCGGCTTCCAATGTTTGAAGCGTCTGTGTCAGCATCCGGTCGCTGACCCCGCCGATCGTCCGCCTGAGCGCAGCAAAGCGGATCGTCCTTCCCTGAAGCGCAATCAGCGTCAGAACAGCCCAGCGGCCCGTGACATGCTTGAGGATAATGCGCGAAGGGCATTGCTGCGCTTGCAGGTTCCCGATCAATTTGCCCGAACGAATGTCGTCACTGAGTTTCGGCATGGCGACCTCAAAAGTTTATACTAACAAAAATGTATGTACTTACCTTTTGTAAGTAAAGGGCCTAGCTGTGGCGCATGGAAAGAAGAATGGAGAGATCTGCCATGACAATTGCAGTGACCGGCGCCACCGGCCAGCTTGGCCGCCTTGTTGTCGAGACCCTGAAAACCAAAAGCGCGCCCGAGGGCCTCGTTGCTTTGGCTCGCAATCCCGATAAGGCCGCCGATCTGGGCGTGCCTGTCCGTGCTTTCGATTACGACGCCCCTGAAACGCTCGCCGCGTCTTTGGAAGGCGTCGAGACGCTGCTGCTGATCTCGGGCAGCGATATCGGTCGCCGCGTTACTCAACATGCAGCGGTAATAGAAGCCGCCAAAGCTGCGGGTGTGAAGCATATTGTCTATACGAGCCTGCTGAACGCACCGAACAGCACGCTGGGCCTTGCGCTGGAACATGTGGAGACAGAAAAACTTCTGGCCGCTTCTGGCATCGGCCATACCGTTCTGCGCAACGGTTGGTACACGGAAAACTACACCATGGGGCTGCCCGCGGCACTGGAACACAACGCATTGATCGGTGCCGCCGGGGATGGCCGGATATCTTCAGCCACGCGGCAGGACTACGCCGCCGCTGCTGCGGCTGTCCTGCTGGACACGAGCCTTCAAGGCAAGACCTACGAGCTTTCCGGTGACGACAGCTATACCCTGACTGATCTGGCCGCGACGCTGTCTGCCCAGGCGGGCAGGGACATCCCTTATGTCAATATGACTGAGCCCAACTATGCGGCAGCGCTCACCGGCGCGGGCCTACCTGCCGAACTGGCTGGGTTCCTTGCCCATTGTGACGTCGAGGCGTCTAAGGGCGCGTTGTTTGATGAAGGAACGCAGCTTTCCACGCTGATCGGGCGCCCGACAACGCCACTCGCCTCGGCGGTAGCCACAGCCATCGGATAAGGCCTTTGTGCGGGGCGTCTATTCGCGCCCCGCCTCGAATTCTTGCGCTGCTTTCTGGGCAGCACTTAAGTGCTCCCTCCCTTGCTTCAACCAATGTCGGCTTTCGACGACCACCGGTCACCTGCGGACAGTGCAGCAGCGTTCAAAAAGGGCTCGTTCCTGCCATTAGCTGCATCGAGCACTGAGGCCGGCTTTGCAGGACGAATCGGGCATGGCAGCATTGCATTCTTGTCGCTTGTATTCGGTTCAGCTCCACATATGTAAAAGACAGCACGGTCCTGCAAACTGGAGTATTCACCAATGAAAAAGATCGATGTAAAAAAGGACTACAACCGGACAAAGTTTCTGATTATTGCCATGGTGGCACAGATTGTCGTGGTATGGATTGCCATGGCAATCTATCTGGCGTGGTTGAACTGACTACCAAATCGTGAACCGGGCTGTGCAAGTTGGTTTCCTTAGAACCGCGATGGCGGGAAATTGGAAAGGCGTGACACCTCGAATGCACAAACTGATGCCCGCAACCCGTACAACTCCTTGAATTTATCGATTGGCAACAGCTAATATTCATTGCTGAAGCCGTCGCTGGTGAATCGCGCAACATCAGGCGCTTTGGGCTGATTGTGTTGAAAAACCCTCCTGCAGCGCGCTGAAGCCGATTTCGGCAAAACTAAATTCCAAAGTATGGAAATTTCAACGTCACACCGGGTCTCTATTGGCTCATCGGAGAACAGCTCCCCACATTTTAGAAGTTTGCAGTTGCAGCAAATAGTTTTTCAACGGAATCGGCTCAAAGCCGACCTCGGATGCGGCGCAGCATCATATGGTATGATGTCTTGTCAACGTCGGGTTGTCGATGTGGGA